>JAJEFJ010000080.1 GCA_022820485.1 Candidatus Latescibacterota bacterium | reverse complement strand
CCGCACAAGGGACCGTGGAGTGCCTTTACCTTGAAGCGAAACTTCGCTTGGCAGACCGCCCAACAACAACTCGAACATACCCTACACTTGAAACTGAAAAAGGACGCCTAAAAGAGAAAACCCGTCGGGTTTAAGTACTGTAGCCATGGAAAGCATTCCTTGGCTACATATTCGGCAGCTTCACGGTCGCGGTCATTGCCGTTCCACAGATCGAGATATGTGATGATCGGACTGGTACAGAATATGCCCGGCGCTGGCTCGATGGCGTCGTCGAACAGACTCTCATCATTGGGGATGTGCAAGACGACGTTCGCTCCTTTTGTAACAGGCGTCAGTTTCAACGTCTTTTGCAAAAATTGAGCACCAGATTCGTCGGCATAGAAAGTATGTATGCCGTCCCGACCAAAGGGCGCAAACCATTGGGCGGCGGAATGCAATGAGTAGATCACGTGCGGGCGCTGCGGGTACAGATTAAATGCTCTTGTTGACAAACGATTGTTGAGTTGCTTACCGTGGAGATGCGTGTATCCGGTGATGCGATGGCCAGACGGACGGCGATAGTTCTCACGCCATGTTTTCAAGAGTGCATCCGGCTGGATGAGGACGACGCCGTCAGTCTGTTTTTCGATCCATTCCCGTTCAAGCAAGGCTTTGCGAACATTGCTCACATGACCAAGGCTCGCATTGGCTTTTTCGGCCAAGTCGGTGACGCGCCATGCGCGGCCTAGCTCGCTCAGCATAGCACGCAAGATAGCGGCCGCCTTCGGGTTGAAGATCGAACGCAGCGCGCGGTTTTCGGTTTTCGGCTTATCTGCGACGGCTCGATCAATATAGACACCATCGAAAGCGAGATGGGCGTTCCCGAAAAAATCGAGATACGCTACATTCTGGTTGATACAGGTCGCCCGCGACTCTGGGGACAGGTAGGGGCTGACAAGCATCGGAATCAAAGGCTGGCTGGCATATGGGTAATTGGATTGACCCATATGCGCCACATAGTTTTTAAGGTGATAGATCGCGTGCCGGACAACGCTCGGTGCTCCATTCATTTTCGTCTCGATGATAAGCGCATAATTGGCACTGCCACGGCTCAAAGCGATCCGTAAATCGATTTGGTAGCCGCGTTCGACTGAGCCGATTTCCAAGTTCGGCACATGGCCAAGCAGGTCGCGGATAGCGTTTACAGCCTCTACCTCTAGATCTTTCACTATTTCAGTAGATTTCATCATTCGACGAAGATAGGAGTTTTAGTGAAAAAATCAAGAAATTTCACTAAAATAGGGATTTCATCAAGCAGTGAAAATCCTGATTCGAGTAAAAACTATCAATCGTCAGCACTACCACCGAAGGCTGGGCCAGCTTAAATTCTATAAATGATTATTCGCTTTCGACACAACGATCTCCAGATGAAGAATCCACCCCATCCGGGCCTGTCCATCCGCCATGACTGCTTAGAGCCGTTGGGACTAACCGTAACAGAAGCGGCAAAAAAACTTGGAGTCAGCCGGAAGCAGCTATCCGATGTCGTGAATGGTCATTCGAGGATCTCGCCGCAGATGGCGATCCGCCTAGACAAGGCATTCGGCGGCGGAGCGAACACGTGGTACCGGTTACAGGTGGCCTACGACTTAGCCCAAGCGATGAAACAGGCCGACCAAATCAAGGTTGAGCGGCTATCGACGGTGGCGTAGGCAAACAAGCGAGGAATATGTGCCCCAGCCTTGATACTCAGATCTCTTTTTGGCGTTGTTGGGCTTGCATATAGGTGCGCAATACAGCATTCATCCGCGTTTGGTAGCCTTTACCAAAGGACTTGAAATAGGCCAATACATCCGAGTCAACGCGCAGAGAAATCGACTGTTTCCTCTCAGGCATCACGACTTCTAGGGACGCCATATCGCACTCTTCCAACAGCAAGGTATCGGCATCGGACCGAGCCGCCTGTTCAATCTCTTCGTCGGTGAGGCTATCCAGCCTCTTCAGATTCGTCCGGCCGCGCCTTTTGCCAGTAGAATTTTCGTTCATTGGTACTTGCCCTCCGCGCTGAATTTACAAGAAAAACGCAGCGATCCCAAAATACAGCAGCAGCGACAACTCATCGTTGAGCGTCGTAATCATCGACCACCGGCAATACCAACAAATCGTACTCGGCGAAGATATAGGCGATCTCCTCCTGATCCATATCGCTCCGCACCGCGATCGGACTGCGATTGGCCAAGATGCCAACCGGGGTGTCGGCCGCGGCTAACAACAACCGCTTGAGCGGCACCAAGCCCCTCAGTAGCCCCTCTTGATCGGTCAAATAGAGATAGAACACCTCGTCTTCGTCTGCGGCCCAAGTCCGCCGGATGATGGTCGTTGAGAGCCGCTCGACGCCGGTGCCGTGCGCTGCCACTCCATCCACTCGGTAAGCTCGCGCTGAGTCTCGTCGAAGCGAGCGCGTACCGCCGGTGGGAACACGTAGTGATTCACATTGCCTTGATTCCCCGCCAGCAGTTCCCGCATCGCCGGGTTGTAGGTGGCGTCGATGTAATTGAAATAGAGGTTCGTGCGCTGGCGGGATGAACTCTTTGTCGCGCCAGTGTGGAGCAGCGTCTCCGAAAACATGACCATGTCCCCCGCCTTCCCAGTGACCCGCACGGCCCCGGGCAAATCGCGGCCCCGGAACTCGGCCATAGGCAGGTCAATCTCCGACTTGTGCGCCCCGGGCACCACCGTTAGGCAGCCGTCATCTTCATCGTTGTCCGTCAGGAAGTACACACAGTTCAACATGCGCGTGCGGATCTGCCCTCGGCGCACCGTGTAATCATCCGGGTTTAACCCTCGATGCCATCCACCCCAAGGCGTGCCCTCTGTCTTCTCAATAGCCCACGTGTTGACGAGCTGGGGGTGCTGCATCCAGCGCCGCAAGCGCTCCACCACCGGCGCAAAGCTGATGACCTCATCGAACACGTCCGTCCACAGCGGCAAACCATTGATCCGCCGCTGGCCTTCGGTGAGCTGCACCGTCGTCTGCCCGCGAACCCCGTCGCATAGCCAAGGGTCATCGTATTTGCGCTCAAACAGCCGCTCAAGCTCTTCGAGGTAGCGCCGACAGCGCTCGGCGTCAAAGACGTTCCGCAGCATGAGAAAACCCTGCGCGTCGAACTGGAAATCCTCCGCCAATGCGAGTTCGTTCATAATTACTCCTCTCCAGACTGTTGCCCCAGTGAGCGAGCCAGCAGCAGGACTTAGCTACATTCACTTCCCCATCACTTGACGAGGACCATGGTTCGCGTTGACTGCGAGGTTTCCGTCGTCAACCGATAGAAGAATATCCCGGAACCAGCGGACTCTCCGCGATCGTTCAGGCCGTCCCAGGGTATCCGGTGTATGCCCGCTCGATAAACGCCCTCCATCAGGGTGGTCACCAATTGGCCGGTCAAGCTGAAGATTTTTAGAGAAAGATGCTCTGTTCGCGGTAGGTGAAAGGCGATGTGGGTTTCGCTATTGAAGGGATTGGGATAGTTCTGCAAGAGGTTGAACGACCGCGGTGTGCCCTCGTCCGTCTCGCTCGCGACAGATGTAGGTGGAGCGAACACGCTGTTGGCCCGACCCGGAGTGCCCCCCATCGGGATGGAAGCCCGCCAGTGCATGGGGTCCGCATTGTCCAGGCTATAGTGAAGCAACTCCAGCGTAGGACCGTCGCCGTCCGCCTCCACCGGCCACGGACTTTCGTCTAGGTAGGTGAAAGAATCGACCAGTAGTCCATCGCTGTCGAAGAGGCGAATCAGCTCTCCACTGTTCCTCAATCCGAAATCGAAGTCTCCGACACAAGAGACCCCGAGGAGGGATTCGAGAGCCGCACCATCTCGGCACAACACCAGAAATCCGCGCGGCTCAATGAACGTCCCACCGGGCAGCACAAAGGAATGGTCGTCATCGTCGTCTTGAAAGTTCCAACCGGAAAGATCGACGGAAGCATCGTTGGGATTGTACAACTCGACCCAATCTCCCGTATCCAGATCATCCGCTGAATGATAGTTGATTTCGTTGATGACAATGGATGGTATCGGAAGATCGACAGTGCTGTAGGTCTCGTTGACGCGAGCCGTCATCACCGTCAGTGTGGGCGTCAGCAGCTTCATCATATCGCCCAGCGAGACAGCAAAAAAAAGGTTGCCGAAGACGGGCGAGTCTGGAAACAGGTCCCCGGCGGCATCTCTGTTCGAGGAAAGGATCAGGCTGGTGCCCGCCTCGATGTTCGTCCCGGGCGGGAACATGAAGCGGTTGAAATACTCCCCGGCTTCAAAGCTGCAGTAGGAAAGGTCCAGATTCAACTCACCGGCATTGATGATCTCGACGAAATATTCATCGCGTATCCGCTGAACGTCTCCGACCTGCAAGTGTCGATACTCCTCGATACCGGCGTGATTCACATTCAAAGCGAACGTCTTCGTGGCCCTATAATTGATGTAGTATAGCCCGTTGGAGGGATAGGCGTAGCCTCCGGCCCTGAAAGAATAGGGCACGAGGCCCGTGTAGTTTTTGGGCAGCACGAGACGATTGCCGTACACGAGGTCTCCCGCCTGCAGATCATCGTGTCGCCCATCGTCGAACAGCGCGAGTTGCTTGACCGTGATCTCTTCTCCCCGTGTCTCGTAGGATGACAAATCCGTGATGTATTCGACCGCGACGGCCTGGGGGTTGCGCGAAGTGGCTCGAAACACCACGCCGCGATCATCAGCATCGGGCGAGGGAAACGGATCGGAGCAGTACAAGTCCGCTAGCAGATTCTTTTCGCCAAAGGAGAAATCCGTCAGGAACGATCTCCTCGCCGCCAGAAAGCCTTTCAGACGCGAGATCTCATCGTCAAATTCGGCTTTGGTGCCAATCTTGGCTCTGTCCAGATAAACGTCCGACTTGATCAACTCGTACGTTGAATCGATCTCGGCCTCCACCGCGGCGAATCCGTGCTCGATGACGAAGCGGACCTTGCTCCAGAACGACTCGCGATAGGCGTCGTATTCCATCAACCTCTGAAATAGAAGATGGTGGTTCAGATGGGTGTGTGCGGAGACCGTTTCAAAGTAGGGCCAGTATTCTCCGGTCCAGTGATTGCCAAAAGAAGCGTCGTGGTCCCAGGGGAAGATTTGCTGCAAGCGCCCACTCGGATCGAAATAGAGCAGCATATTCTTCGTCACGGCGTCTAGACTGGAGATCGCATAGGCGGTCGCGAAGTATTGCAGCACATTCTCCACATCCACCAGCAGGGAAATCCGCTCTGCAAAATCCTCATACGTCAGATAGAGAAGCTGATTGAATAGCCGCTGCCCATCGATATAGTCGGATTCACCTCCCACCTTCTTGTTCCACGAAGAAAGGTAGGTGTCGTAATCCAGCAATGGCGCTGTACTCCCACCGTGATCCTCGGATTTGTAGAGACTTCCAAGCTCGTAGTCGTATCGCCGCAGAAGATCCTGATCAGGCTCCTCTACCTGGACGAAGACGCCCATGAAGTCATCGTTGACCATCAGGCTGATGTGCTCGGTATTCGGCGCTGGATGGCCGATGAACTGATACAACCTCATGGCCAGCGCGTTGCGCATCAACGAGAGATCTGAGTATTCCGCCTTGAGGTTGAGCTCCCTGACTCCAACCGGATTGGATGAATCCTCAAACCAAACCTTCCAGCTTTTCTTTGGGTACCCGCGGGACGCCTCCCCGCCCCGGAATCGCACCTCGCACTCGAGAACCTCTCCCTCAAAGGAAAATTGGGCGGGATAGCGGACATTGCTGTGGGGGGACTGGTAGAGGGCACTTAGGTCGGCGGGATCAACGGTCAGGTGATAGGTTGGAAGTTCGAGCCGTTGATCTTGGGCCTGGAGAGAAGGCGCGTACATGAACACCGCAACGAAAACGAGCGCCAGCTTCCTCATAGCTACAAAGCCTTGATTCAAGGAATTTATTAGAAGCATGACATGATAGCCTTAAGAGAGGGGTAGTGGGCATACGCCAATATCCAAAATACAAGATGCTTCGCTGCGCTCAGCATGACAAGGAAATCAAGCACCTGCCGCTGTCATGCTGAGCGTAGCGAAGCGGAGTCGAAGCATCTCATCTCTGTGGACCTATATTTAAATCTATATTTCAAAATATATATTGCGTAAAAGATAATTATACTTTAACTTATTTAAAAATTAATTGAATAAAAATGAATCGCATTGACCCAATACAAAATGCACGCTTGCCCACCCATTGTCCGGCTTGTGCCGCGGCCTTCCCGTCAATTAGGAGACTAACTAATGACTAATGCACGCTTACCCACCCATTGCCCGAGTTGTTCCGCGGCCCTACAAGTCGCCCGCCTTGCCTGTACCAAGTGCGATACAGCCGTGCTAGGCGACTTTGCCCTGCCGCCGTTGGCCCGCCTTGCCCCAGAGGATCAGACCTTTGTGCTCCGCTTTCTCCAGATCGGCGGCAATCTCAAGGACATGGCCAAACTCTATGGTGTCTCCTACCCCACCCTGCGCAACCGCCTCAATGCCCTCGTCGAGCAACTCGCACCCGGTCAGTCTGAACAACGCCATCTGGCCGCACAACTGGCCACCCAACTCCTCCAAGCCCACGAGCAGGGTCGCTTTGAAGCCTTGGGACCAGAGGAGGCTACCGAGAGCGTTCGCAAGGGTTTCACCGCGGAGATCCAACGCGACCTCCACCAGGAAAACCGGCAGCTCTTCGGCACCTTTGAGGGTCTGGATTTCGTCGAAACCCGGTTCATGGAGAGCCAACCGCACCTGCTGGCCCACCGCTTCAAGGGCCGGTACGGGGCTGCATCACCCGAAGTGCGCGTCGTCCTCGACCGGGACGGCAAGCTGGCGGGCCTGTGGATCAAGCCCTGGCAGGATCAGATGCTGTGAACACCTACCGCCACACCCAGTTCGGCAAGGTCATCGTCGTCGCCATCGGCACAGGCATCGTCATCCTCATCGCTTCGGCCGCCATACCGCTGGCTGTCTTGCCCGCGTCCGCGTGGGTGCTCGAAACAGCCACCATCGCACTGCTGGGCAGCATAGTGGTAGTCCTAGCCGTAGCCTTGGCCCTGTTTTTCAGCCTGATGGTCGAAATCGACGCCGATGACCTCCGCATCCGCTTTGGCATCGGCCTGATCCGCAAGCGCTTCCCTCTCGATCAGATCGACACCTGCCGACCAGTAAACAATCCTTGGATCTACGGCTGGGGCATCCGCCTGACACCCCACGGCTGGCTCTACAATGTTTCGGGACAGGAGGCGGTGGAACTGAAGATGAAGAGCGGCAAGACCTGTCGCATCGGCACGGACGAACCCGAGGTCCTAATCGCTGCTCTCGAAGAGGCGCTGGACAACTCAAAGCCAGCGCCGAAGTGATCCACTCGATCATCCCGCTCGTTGATGACACATATGCAGATATTGGTATCCAGCATGTACATCAGCGAATGTCGTCCCGCGCATCGAGCGGCGGCTGGTGTCGTGCCGGTAAGGAGCCGCGCGAATCAGAGTTGAAGTACGCGCACCAGTTCTTTTTACGCGGACGCAGGGTGAGCTGGTTCTTGGCTATGCCTTTGTAATCCGGTATTTTACTCATCGTTTTCACTTCTCAGAAAAATGATATATCTCAGGATGTACTACCTTGGTGCATCCGTCAAGGGCGCAACTCGGGTAGCGCCGGGCACTTCACCACGCCTGTCCTATTCTAAGAGGTAGAGCATGACAGACGACGAAAAGTATTTCTTCGACCTCAACGGCTACCTCGTCCTCAGAGATGTCGTCGATCCAGACACCATCCGCCGCTGCAACGAGGCCATCGATCACTACGACGACCAAATCGAAGTCCACGAGCGCCGCTTCGAAGGCGAGTCCAAGGCCCTGACCAGCGACATCCGGCAGCGCTGGAGCGATGAGATGGTTGCTTGGGAGCGACCCTACTGCGAACCCTTTCGCCAATTGATGGTCCACCCTCGCCTCAAACCCTACTTGCGCGAAATAATCGGCGACTATCACATGGCCACGCGGCCGCGACTCATTGTGATGGACAAAGGCTGCGCCGGTCACTACCTCCACGGCGGCCAACTCGATCGGCTGTCCTATTCGCTGACCTATCACTGGAAATTCGGCAAGATCTACAACAGCCTGACCCTAGTGGAATTCCCACTGGCCGATGAAGGCCCCGGCGACGGCGGCTTGGTCGTAGTCCCCGGCGGCCATAAAGCCAACTATCCGATCCCCGAAGCGCTGCGCGATTGCGAGGCTTTCCAAGACGAAGTCGTCGAGGTCAACGTGCGCGCCGGCGATGTGGTGCTCTTCGCCGAAACCACCATTCACGGCACCTTAGTCTGGCGCGCGGACCATCAGCGCCGCACCCTGCTCTATTCCTACTGCCCGCGCTACCAAACCCGCGTCCCCCCTATCTCCGAAGTATCGTATCCGCCCTACGTCCAAGACATGACGCCAGAGCAACAAGCCCTCCTCCGACCGCCGCGCTAAAAGCGAACCCAGATCCCTATGAACGACGACGATAAATTTTTCTTCGACCTCAAAGGCTTCGTCCACCTCAAGGGGGTGCTGAGCCAAGAGGAAGTGGACCGCTGCAACGCCGCCATCGACGCGCACGCCGACCGCTTTTTCCAGACCGAGCGCACCCTCGAAGGAGACTCCAAGGTCCTCGGCGGCGCGAACAAGCAAAAGTGGATGGAGGGCATGTTGGAGTGGGAACGCCCGCACTGCGAGCCTTTTCGCGACCTACTCGTCCACGCCAAAATCCAACCCTATCTCAACGAATTGCTCGGCGGCGGCTACCGCCTAGATCACGGCCCCTTGCTCATTGCCATGGACAAAGGCGACGGCGGCCACTACCTCCACGGCGGCGGCGTTGAGCGCCAGGACTTTTCGCAGACCTACACTTTCAAATACGGCCAGATGTTCTGCGGCTTGACCGCAGTCGAATTCCAGCTAGCCGACGAAGGCCCCGGCGATGGTGGCCTAGCGGTTATATCCGGATCCCACAAAGCCAATTTTCCCCTGCCCGAGAAGCTGTCCCTGTACGAAGAACACCGCGAGTACGTCAAGGAGGTCCACAGCCAAGCCGGCGACGCCATTATCTTCACCGAAGCACTGACCCACGGCACGCTAGTATGGCAGGGCGAACACCAGCGCCGCTCGCTGATCTACAAGTACAGTCCATCCTTCCAAGCCCACGCGCCCGGCTATCATCAGACGCAAATCCCCGATTACATCCTCGACATGAGCGACGAAGAACGCGCCATGCTCAGTTAGGGCCCCAATCGCTTCAATCCTCTTTTTCGATAACATCGTCTAGACCTACTCCGGCTCCTCGCCAACACTCGCCAGCCGAGCCTTCGCCTCCGCGTAGAGCTCCGCGGGCAATGGACCCGCCAAGGCCGCAGCAACATTGGACTTCATGTGTTCGAGGTTCGTCGTCCCGACAATCGTCGTGTGACACGCTGGGTGCGCGAGGGTGAAGCGCAGGATAAACTCGTGGCGACTCATCCCACCGATGAGTTCGTCCAGACCGGACCGCTCCCACTTCGACTGGCGTTCCTCATTGGCTCGGTGGCCCAAGCTAATGCCACCGCGAATGAGAATGCCGGCTCCAGCGTCGGCCGCTTGCTGAATAATCCTTTCGTGCTGGCGCTCAAGGGCGGAGTAGGGAATTTGAAACACGTCAAATGCACCCGACTCCACGAACGCGGCCAAATGCGGCAGCGTCGAAGACACACCGATGAAACGGGTCTTTCCCGCCTGGCGAATATCCTCAAGCACTTCGATCAGCCCTCCCAACTCAACGTCTTCCACGGTGGGATTGTGCATCTGTAGTAGATCTACGCAGTCGGTCTTCAGGCGGCGCAGGCTCTGGTCGATGTTGGTGCGCAGGCGCTCGGCCGTCCACAGGTGGTCTGGGTCTAGTCTGTTGCCCTCCTCGTCGATGTTGCAGCCACACTTGGTAGCGAGGAAAAACTCGTCGCGGCGATGGCCGAGATACTTGCCGACCCGCCCCTCGCTCGCGCCGTAATCCGGGGCCGTGTCAACGAGGTTGATCCCCGCATCGAGGGCCGCACTTAATACGCTGCCGGCCTGATCGTCGTACTCCGCCGCATCCGGCAAGCCGCGCTCGGCCGCGCCAAAGCCGAGTTGCGTGACCTCAAGGCCCGTGCGGCCCAAGGTGCGTTTAGTCAAATTTTTCATTGTTCCTCCTCAAGTAGGTGTTACTGATCTCTGCTTGGAGACAGGTCAATAATAATCTAAGTTATATTTCAGAAGGGAGAGAGGGGAGGACCTACTTGTCGCCAAGCCTCATAGAGCGCATAAGAGACAAGATCCGGGCGCGCCAATACGATATGTCCGCTCACGCTATGGAGGAGATGGCCGAGGATTTACTGGATATTGTCGATGTCGAGACAGCGGTATGGAATGGAGAAATTGTCCGCACGGAAAGGGACGATCCGAGAGGAACGAAGTACATCATAGAAGGCACGGCTGTCGATCAGAAGACGCCAGTCGGTGTTGTCGGGCGTTTTACTGGAAACGACCGCTTCCTGATTATTACGGTCTACGAAGTCACCGAACTCGAGGGATAAGGGCCATGTACGGATACAATTGCGAATACTGTGACGGAACGGTTAAACCACGTATTGTCGCGCATGAGGCGTTCAAGCACAAAGATAGGTTTGTGATTCTGGAAGATGTCGCGATAGGCGTCTGCGATTCGTGCGGCAATCGGTATTATTCCGCCGATATCCTTCACGTAGTGCACGAAATAGCCACGGGCAAGAAAACAGCTAAACGCAATGAGGTAATTCCAGTAGGGCATTTGTTTTGATCCGCAGTAAGGTATCCGGTGCCCGCATACTTCACCCGATCACGGCTTTGAGCATCTTCCCATCAGCAAGCTGCCATCGACGCGAGATACTATCGCGTCATTCCGGTTGAACAGCGAGCACTGCCGCAGGGACAGGCAGCCACAGCCTATGCAGCCGGTCAGGTTCTCTTTCAACTTCTCCAGCACTTCAATCCGCTCTTCGAGCTGATCCCTCCAGCTTCGCGACAGGCTGGCCCAGTCCGCTTTGTTCGGCGTGTGCCCGTCGGGAAGCGCATCCAGCGCGGAGCGGATTTCCCGCAGAGATACGCCGATCGCTTGGGCGGCCCGAATGACGGCGACGCGACGCAATACGGCCCGTCGATACCGTCGCTGGTTGCCACTGGTCCGCTCGGATGAGATCAGTCCCTGCTCCTCATAGAAGCGCAGCGCAGAGGTCGCGACTCCGCTTCGCGCCGCTACCTCGCCGATGGTTAGAAAGTGTGAGAGTTCGGTCATAAGATTCTCCTTGACCTCAAGTATACTTGAAGTTGTAAGTTCAGTCCATAGCTCATTGGAGAGCCTCTATCTCATCGGCTTTCTCGACCGGGAATGGCCTGCGAGACGAATGCCAAGCGAAAGGAAAAGTCATGGCAAACTCAGCGACGAAACTGCTGGACGCGGGATCTCTCGATGAGATCAAGCTCAAGGGGAGGGCTGTAGTCTCGAACGGCCCTGTGCCGATTGTCGTATTCTACTCGGAGGGCGACCTACACGCCGTGGACAACCGCTGCCCACACATGGGGTTTCCCTTGCATCGTGGCACCATCGAGGACGGCATTCTGACCTGTCACTGGCATCACGCTCGATTCGATCTCAACAGCGGTTGCACCTTTGATCTGTTTGCCGACGACGCGACGGTCTATCCGGTCGAAGTCGTGGACGGTCGCGTGTACATCGATGTTTCCGCAACCCCGCGCGACCCGGTCGAGCGCGGACTGCGCCGACTCGAAGAGGGCATGGACCAGAACATTAGGCTGGTAGTCGCCAAAGCCGTCGTCGCGCTCATCCGCGCCGGGGCGAACCCGAATGACATCGTGCGGGTAAGCGGCCTGTACGGAGTGCGGCGGCGGCGTTCGGGTTGGGCAGATGGCATGACGATCCTCTCGGCAATGGCCAACGTCAGCGACCACCTCGAAGGCGACGAGCGCATCGCGCCATTGTACCAAGGGGTCTTGCACGTGGCGTCGAACACCAGCGGTCAGCCGCCGCGAATCCCCTTGCGGCCGCTCGAGAGCAAGGCTATCCCGCACGCCTCGCTGAGACGGTGGTTCCGCTATCTGATCGAAGTGCGCAATGCCGACGGAGCCGAACGCACCTTGCTAACGGCCATCGAGCGCCCTTCGAGCCAGGCCGACCTAGCCGAAATGATGGTGACGGCGGCAACCGACCACTTCTACCTCGACGGTGGCCACGTCATCGATTTCATCAACAAGGCATTCGAGCTGCTCGACCGCATTGGCTGGGAGCACGCGGCCGACGTTCTGCCCTCCCTGATTCGCCAACTGAGCGGGGCGCAGCGCAGCGAAGAGCAGAACAGTTGGCGTTCTCCCGTCGATCTCGTGACGCTGCTGAACGAGACCTTTGACTCGCTGAATCAAGTGCTAGAAGAAGGCCGAGGAAGGGAGTGGAAACGAGACAGTGGATTCGCGGAGGAGCTTCTACGGGACGATCCTCAGGCGATCGTAGCGGCGCTGAACGAAGCGCTGAGGCAGGGCGCGCACCCAGTACAGTTGGCGGAGGCGGTAGCGCTGGCCGCGGCGCTGCGCATCGTCAGGTTCCACGTGCGCAACGAGTTCTCCGACTGGATCTCAGTGCTGCACACCTTTTCGTACGCCAACGCACTACATCAGATGCTGAAGAGAGCCGAGTCGCCCGAGATGCTGCGCGGCGTTTACCACGGGGCGATGCGCGTCTATCTCGACCGTTTTCTCAATGTTCCGGCTGCCCGCTTACCTGACTCCAGCGCGGCAGAGGCGGGCGATGACCATATGGAGGAATACCTGCTGCTACTCAACCAGCAGCAACAAGTCGATGAAGCCGGGCGACTCGTCAATAGTTTTCTGACATCGGGCGGTGAACCGGGACTCCTGTTCCGCACGCTGGCGGAATCTCTGGTGAGAGAGGACGCCGAGTTCCACAGCTTTCAGATGCTCGAGGCAGCCATCCGCCAGTATGGTGAGCGCACCGACGTCGGCGAGCAACGGATTCTGATGGTGGCTGCGGCCCGTTTTCTGGCGGCCAAGGCACCAACTCAGCGCGAGCTGCTCCAAACGCTCCAGATCGCCCAGCGGCTGCACCGAGGGGAGGCTATTTACGAGGAGGATTGATCTCAGACTGGATCCCGCTCCCTGACCATCTCGTGCCCCTCGAACAAATCCCGCGCCACGGTCCCCTGGGCCTGGCGCGGCGGCTCGGCCCCCAGTATCTGGCAAAAGGTCGGCACGACGTCGGCGGCGTGGATGTACCCCAGTTTGTCCACCGGCCGCTCGTAGCCCTGCTTTACGCCCGGCCCGGCCAGCAACCACGAGCCAAAGCTGGACGAGGCTTCACTTTGGGTCGGCAGAAAACCCCCGTGGTGCGCCCCGAACACATTGGGCGCTCCAACGCAGCCTCCGCCGGCAATGCCGCGCCACTGGCCATAGTACCCGCTCACGTACCCGTGGTCCCAGGCAAAGACCACGTCGCCGCACTGGTCGCCCCACTGCCCGAGGATGTACGCGTCCCGCCGAGGCAGGGCTATGGCCACAGGATTGCGCCCCACTTCCTCGTCAACCCACGTGCGCAGGGCCAGCAGCAACTCGGCCTCAATGCGGTCGAATTCCGGCCCCGGCTCGGCGTTGATGAAAATGTCAAACCCCTTGTCGTCCTTCATATAGGCCCGGGTGCGCTCCCAGTCGATATCCTCCTCGCGCACTTGGTCGCGCACCAGCGCCTCTTCCCCGTCGCCCTTGAGCGCCAGAAAGCCCTGCTCGTGCAAAAACTGCCGGATATTGGCCACCCGCACATCGGGCGAACACCCGTGGTCGGACACCACGCCCACGTACGTATGCTCATCCGCGTCTTCCCAGAGCCGTCCCAAAATCCGGTCCCCCACCTGATAGGCCCGCCGGAAATAGTCCACGTACTGTTCGGCGCGTTCGGCTTCGTACCCCGGACACACGGGATCCACGTCCCCGAGGTGGATGTGGTTGAGATAATCGTACAGATGCCAGTGGCAGATAAAAAAGGAACAGCCCCGCTCGCGCAGCATGTAGCGAGCGACCTCGGCAAACCACATCCCCTGGTACTCGCATTCTTCCAAGGCCGTGTCAAAATCGGCCATTCCCGAGGTATAGGGTAACATGGAGGCGTGTTCCTGATACGGGCCAAAGCGCTCCACCAGTTCCCCGGCCAACTCGTCGGGCAGCGTGAAGCCGTCGGTATAAGTCACCTGAGTGCGGTAGAGCTTGAGCCGGCTACCATCCGCGGCCAGTTCCATCAGCTTGAAGCGCACCGACGCCGAGCGTCTGTTCCCGTCTATAGCAAAATCTTCCACCGCCCACTCGCTCCATTCGCCCACCCCAGCAGCGGCTATGCAACTAGCCCCATCTCGGTCCCGATACACCAACACCCGGTCGTAACCCCTACCCGCACCATCCACTGCCAGCAAGTAGAACGCGGTAACATCCCCACCCAACCGAGCCACTACCTCAATGCGGCTCTCCAGCGGCGGCGCATGACTTGCAGGTAGATTCTGCCACCCCTGCGCCGGTGTTAGCGGCGGAATCGGCTCGACGCTGCGCTGGGTCTGCCGTACGGCCGTCCCATCGTGGTCCATCTCAATGTCACCTTCTAGCGCGGCCTCCGTGGTATAAGCCTGGCAGATAGCCACTTCAAAATCCGTGCTGCGGTGTCCGGGATGGCCAAAACCATCGACGACAAAACCCGTCTCCACCCCAGAGGGATGGGCCGCCGGATAATGCACGGCCACGCTCTGCATGCCCGCCCGTTCCAAGGCGTTCCAGATGCGCTCGGCATTGTTGGCCCGCCCGTCAAAACTGTCGATCCGCTGGCCCGGCGCGACTTCCACCCGCCAGCGCGTCACCCCGTGCGTGCCCGTGTGCGCCCCCGTCGAAAGCGTGGCCCAGTTAGTCGGGGTCCACACTGGGAAAGAGGGCAGAGTCTGGTTGACCGTCCCCTCCCGCAGCAGGTGCTCAAAGTGGGGCAAAGCCCCTTCTGCAGCGAATCGCTTCATCATCGGGACGATAAAGCCGTCCATGCCAAAGGCGTAAATTTTGCGCTCCATATCTCCTCGTCTAAGAATTGAGAATTGAGAATTGAGAATTAGGAATTGGTCTTTCAAATGTATCTATGGCCTCAGAAGCCAAGCGGATCAACGAGGGCCTCTAAGAACATTCTCTCAGATAGTTAGCGGCTTTTTCCCACAGACAGCAACCAGATCGCCGCCATCTTTTGAGGCACGAGTAGCCGTTTATTGACGGGTACCCAAGGATTTGGCTACGTTTGCCAATTCCTAATTCCCAATTCCTAATTCCTAATTCATGCCCCCAGACCCCCAGCCCTCCCCCGCAATTCGCCTCCCGGCGATACTGACTGGCCTTGGACTCTGCGCCCTGATCGCCGTCGGCCTCCCCTACGGGGAATTCGTGATCAAGGGCACCCGGCTGGGCCTGAGTTCATCGACGCCAGCGGCCTTTTTTTTGCTCTTCTGTCTGCTCGCGCTGGTGCAACCGCTGCTGGGACTAGTGCGACGGCACTGGGCCTTTAACCGCGCCGAACTGCTGCTGATTACCGCGATGATGATGCTGGCAACGGCGATCCCATCGCGGGGCTTTACCGGTGCCACGATCCCCGCCATTTCCAGCGTGCTCTACTACGCGACTCCAGAAAACAACTGGGCCGAGTTACTGGTGCCCCACATCCCCACTTGGATGATCGTCCAAGACGAGGTGGCGATCAAGCAGTTTTACGAAGGGCTACCCCGAGGCGAATCCATTCCTTGGGGAGCTTGGGTCGAGCCGCTTTTTTGGTGGTTGCTCTTTATGGCCGCTTTCTACCTCGTACTCATCTGCGCGATGGTAATTATGCGGCGGCAGTGGATGGACCACGAGCGGCTGCTCTATCCGCTGGTCCAAGTGCCGTTGGGGATGATAGAGGATGGCCCGCGGCCAATGCGCATAAAGCCCTTTTTGCGCAATCCAATCATGTGGGCCGGCTTTGCCGTGCCGGCGATCCTCAATACGATCAACTCCTTTAGCCACTACTACGAATTCGCGCCGCGCGTCGATCTCAATCTGCCGCTAGCCCTAGGGCACGACGCGGTCGTCTTGCGCATCCGGCTCAACTATCTGATGATGGGCCTGGCCTATTTTATCAACACCGGAATCTCCGGCAGCCTGTGGTTTTTCTATGTGTTGGCCAAAGCCCAAGAATGGGCCTGCTCGACCCTGGGCATCTTCACCACCGAACAGCTCGACGCTTACAGCCACGCCGGTCCCACCACGGGCATGTTGAGCCATCAGAGCATGGGCGCGATGGTTGCGCTGGTCGTCTTGGGGCTGTGGACGGCGCGCGGGCATCTAAAGGCCGTGTGGCAGCAGGCCAAAGCCGGCGGCAGCGCAGCCGGGGAGTTGCTGTCCTATCGGACGGCCGTGGTGGGATTGGCCGTGGGTTTGCTCGTCATGGGCTTGTGGCTGTGGCAGACGGGCTTGCCTTGGTGGGCGGTGGTGCTGTTTCTCGGCGCGGCGTTTGCCATTTTCTTCGCCCTCACCCGCGTGATCGTCGAAGCCGGTCTCTCGTCGGCCGTGGAGGGGCTGTCGGGCGCGGGCTTTGTGGTCTCGGGCGTCGGCTCGTCGGCGCTGGGGGCGACGGGGATGATGGCGCTGGGCTTTACCCTCGCTTGGGCCGGCGACCTGCTGGTCTTTATGATGGCCCCCTGCGCCAACAGCATCCGCATGTTGCACGGCCTCAAGGTCGGAAGGCGGCGCGTCCTAGCGATGCTAATGGCGGCGCTGGCTATTGGCCTTTTAGGCTCAATCTACGCGACTCTGAACTTGGGCTACCAGTACGGGGCGCTCAACCTGCATCGCCAGTATTTCTCCGGGCTTTTCGCCTGGGAGCCGTTTCGCTTTGCCGCCCGCTTCATCGAGACGCCGACCGGGCCGTATTGGCTGGGGTGGCTCTGGAACGGGGTGGGGGCCGCAGTTATGGCGCTCTTGCTGTGGGCGCGCCACCATTTGTTATGGTGGCCCCTGCATCCCATCGGCTACGTGGCCAGCGGCACTTGGATCCTCAACAACGTCTGGTTTAGCATCTTTTTAGCTTGGCTGATTAAATCCGTCGTCTTGAAATACATGGGGCCGAATGGCTACCGCTCGACGCGCTGGTTCTTTTTGGGAGTGATACTCGGGCAATTCGCTTCGGGCGGGGCGTGGCTGGTCGTGGATGGCTTTACTGGAATGACGGGCAACGTGATCCGCATGTATTGAAAAACAAATAAAGCCAACAATTACATACAGTTAGTCATATCGGCAAAAAACTTGACACTCGCCTAGCCATTGCTTAAATCAAACGCCATGCTTATCGCTACTACCCGCGCTCTGTGGCGCTCGCTCGCCCTCTTGGCCCTGTTTGGCTGTGCGCCAGACGACCCGGTCGTGGCCCAAGTCGGCGATGTGGCACTTACCAAGGCCGAGTACCTGCGCTTTGTCGAGCGCTTGCCGCCCGGCTTGCAGAGCGAATCTGCTCGCGACCACCTACAGTCCCTCGTCGATCAGGAACTGCTGCTGCAAGAGGCCCGTGCTAGGGGGATCGAGCAAAGCAACGAAGTCCGCTACCAGCTAAACGCCCTCGTGCGCAAACAGCTCTCCCAGCGCTACCAAGCCGAAGTGCTCGCCCCTCAAGTCGAAGTAACGCCCGAGGAAATCGAGCGCACCTTCGTCGAGATGGGCTTCGATCGCGAGCGGCTTTTTGCGCGGATTCTGGTGCGGCAGCAACAAGAGATGGACCGCGTATTGCAAGCCCTACACGAGGGAGAGCCTTTCGCCGAACTAGCGCAGCGCTTTGCGGCCAACGACCTTTTCGCCCCCCAAGGCGACGGCGTCGTCGGTTGGATTGGGCGCACCCAAGCGCAGCGCTTTTCCATTCCGCCGCAGACCTTCCTCTCCCTGCCGGTCGGCCAAATCGCCGAGCCATTGCGGTTAGCGGGCGGCTGGCAAATCTACCGCTTTGTCGAAGACCGACCAGCCGACAAAGCTGACTACGCGGAAGAAGCTGCCCGCGCAGCGTACCGCGAAAAGTGGGAGAGTCGCCTGCAAATCGAAGTGGAAGCCCTGAGCCGCTCCTTGGGCCTCCAGTTATACCCCGAGGGTCTGCAAGCCTTGCTATCCGAGCCGAATCTCGCCGACTCGCTCGCCGCGCTGCCGCTCTACCGCTTTGACGGCGGGGCGATTTCTTTGGGCGAATACCTCCACGACCTGCGCTCGGCCGGCTTCCGGGCCGCGTTGCAAGACAGCGCCCAAGTTGCCTCGTTGGCTCGCACCATGTTCTTGCCGGCCTACCTGCTATCAGCGGCAGCCCAGCAGCGCGGATGGGATCAAGAGGCCGAATTCGCCGAGTGGCGCGAGCGCAAGCGCAGGGCCCTTGTCTTACAGCAGCTCACCAAGGTAGAAACGGCGACAAAGGCCGTACCCAGCGAGGAGCAAGTCGTCGCATACTACGAGGCCAACAAGACGCGCTTCCGCACGGCCGAATCCGTCCACATCAACCAGCTTCTCGCACCCACCCGCGAGCAGGCCCAACAGTTGCGCGAAGCTCTCGCAAACGGCAGCACCGTCGCCGAACTGTTGGCCCGACCGGGCGTCGAGACCCACGGCGACCCGCACGACGACGGTGCGCTGCACCTGCGCAAGGTGGTGCGGGCGCGCTACCCCCAGCTTGTAGATGCGGCCTTTGCCGCAGAGATCGGCGAATGGGGTGGGCCAGTAGAGGTGCTAGACCAATTCGCCGTGTTCCGGGTACTCCACAAGGAGGGCGGCGACATCCAACCCTTCGCTCAAGCGCGAACGCGAGCGCGGGCCATCTTGGCAGCAAGGCGTCAGAACGAGCTCATGGACGAGCTCATCCAACGCCTGCGCACCGAGCGCGCAAGCCAAGTCGCCTTGTTCGCCGAGCACCTGTAAGGAGGTGCCATCGTGTTAAAAGTAAAATGGAGTGCCATCGCGTACTGCCTGTTGTGGGCATGGCTGCCAGCCAGCGCCCAGCAAGGGTACGACATCGTTGACGACCGCATTGTCGTCTCCGGGCGCAGCCACTGGGAGTACTGGAAAAAACCCGAACACCTAATCACCATCGACAACTCGGGCGCGGTGCGTCCGCGGCACCTGCGCTCGATCTACAATGTCCTCTCCGATCCCAGCATCGCCCGTCCGGTCGTAATCACCAACAAAGACCCGCGCATCCTCAATGTGGATAGCACCCTGAAAGTAGATGTGCTCGGCCGACCGGTCCAGGACACCCAGAAAAATTTCGTGTACGACTACCTGGTGCGGGCCGGAGCCAGCCGCGCAGGCTCCAATATCGAGATGGCGGCCCATATCATCGACGGCGATCCGACCACCTTCTGGGAACCCGATCCAGACGACCCGATCGAGCAGTGGTGGGTCGAGGTCGATCTGGGCCGTGCCGTACCTGTGGAGGGGATCTTCGTTCACTTCGTCGAAGAGGGGCTGGGCGATCCTTTCTTCAAGTATCTCCTCCTGTTTGCACCCAATCAGACGCTATCGCTTACCGACGACGGCAGGATTAGTTTCGAACTGTTCGTCCCCCACGAAGGGCCTAATACCCAGCAGCGCACCTTCTTCTTTCAAAGTGCCGCCGCAACTGGGGGAGCCACCCTTGCGACCCCGGTCAATCCCGGCCTCGTAGATCCCACCGGTGGGATTAGCGCTGTAAAGAAACTGCGACAAAACAGCGCCGATCCAGCTTGGACGGGCAAGCTCATCGAAACCATTCGCATTGTGATCACCGATACGCGCGGGGGGCGGGCCGAGCAAATCGACCAAACCGCCTGGGAGGCTCTGCCAGCGCATGAACGCGGCGACATCGTTTACTTCGTGCGCGACTTTGCCGGCCGCGAAGAGCCGGTGGAGGCCGAAACCTATGAGTCTTTGGAGGAAGAGCGCCGTGGGCGGCGGGAATTCTACCGCCGGGAGTTGCCGCGCTTGGCCGAGGTCGAAGCTTGGGGATGGGGAGACAACATCAGCCTCGGCCTAGTCGAAGGGGGCGGCACTTTGGATCTGACCTCGGCTGGCAAAACGCCGGGACCGGCCTTCGACGGGGATATCGGCAGCAGTTATCAGCAACCCACCCGAGACCCCCTCAACCCGGGTGCCAATGTGCTGACCATCGACATCGGCGGCACGGTGTGGCTGGACCAAGTCCGTTTCGCCGGCAGCAATATCCGCGGCTATCAGATGCGGACGTCCACTGGGGAGCGCGATGCCCAAGGCAAGCTGCGCTGGCGTGCAATCACCCCGCCGGAGCGGGTAAAAAATGTCGATAACGGATTCTTTGGCTACCTCAACGACGTGCAGGAGCCCGTGCGCAAGGTGCGCTTTCTCGATTTGTTGACCTTTGCCAACTTTATCGGCGACGACCAAAACCGCAGAGACCGCTTCTGGTCTCGCTTCAACGAACTCATGCTGTTTGCCGAAGGTGTGCCCGCAGAAGTCGAGATAGAGTCCGCTCTGATTGAACTGCCTGGGCTGGTGACCTTGGGTAGTATCCACTGGGAGGCCGACACGCCGCCGGGCACCAAGGTCGAGATTCGCACCCGCACTGGCGACCAACTCATCCAGCGGATCCGCTTCTTCGACAGCAATGGCATTGAAAAGACCGCGGCCGAGCACAAGAAGCTTCTTGCCTTTCTCAAGGGGCCGATCGACACATCCTTTGCCATCGGCCCGGGCTGGAGTGCTTGGAGCCAGCAATACCAGCAGCCCGGCGACCCGGTAACGTCGCCCAGCCTGCGCAAGTTCATGCAGATTCAGGCTCGCCTGCTCAGCGAGGACCGCCAGCTCGCACCCGCGCTAGAGCGCATCTCCGTAGAGCTGCACACCCCGGTCGCCCTCGGGCTGCGAGCCGAAGTCTGGCCGCCCGAGGCCCAAGTGGGGGTTCTGGATACTTTTGAGGTTTTCGTCCAACCCCAATTCTTAGAGCGGCCCACCGCGGTCCGCAGTCTCGGATTCGACGAGCTGCTCATCAGCGCCGATCCAGGGCTCGATATGCAGCTCATTGATGTGGTAATCGGCACTGAGGAGCAGTTTGCATCTGGAGCACCACAATCGCTCTTGGACCTCGCAAGCACCGACGGCCAGATGCTGCAAGGCGACTCGCTCCTAGTGCGCCTCCCGGAGGTCGCCCTTAGCGACACCGACGAGTTGCCGCAGCTATATTTCCGCACGGCGGACGATGGCGAGGAAGTGCCCACCAGCATCGACGGCCAGCTTTTGACAGCGACTTCGCATGCCCTGCTCCCAGACGCGGTGCGCGGCGCGGTGCGCTACTTCCGCATTGCCGGAGAAGAGCTAGTGGAAGTAGATCGCGCGGCCTACGACGAGCTACCGCCCGAATCTCAGGGACCCGTGCGCTACTTCCGCAAGGTCGTCGGTCTGGGAACCCAGACTCTTTTCGACGAAGCCGGTGACACGCTCAGCGCGGCCCAGTACGGTCGGCTAGGCCGTGCCAGAGGGTGGGTCGTCGGCCACGGCCGACTCGTACGCCTGCGCTTTGCATCCAAGGTATTTCTCCACGGCACCAAGCTGAAGGTGGCCGTGCGCAACCAAGCGGCCAGCACGCCCTACCAGCCCGCCGACGCCGCCGACGCCACTGCGCTGCGGCCGTCGCAAACCCTGTCGATCGCCGCGCTCGGTGCCACGCAGATCGTCGCTGACATCTCGATCTCGCCCAACCCATTCACGCCCAATGGCGACCTCGTAAACGACGTCGCCCAAATCGAATTCTCGCTGTTCAAAGTCTATGCCGAGCGGCCGGCAGCCGTCCGTATATGGGCACTCGACGGTCGGCCCATGCGCCGGCTAGAAAGCACGGCCCAAGGCGGGCACCAGCGCTTTGCTTGGGATGGAAAGGACGACCAAGGTCGCGTCGTGCCGCCCGGGCTCTACATCTGCCAGATCGACGTAGAAACCGACGTCGAAGACAGCGCCGGACAACGGCAATCTCACCTTATTGCGGTAGCCTATTAGGGGCTAAAAGAGAACGCCATGCACACTGTTACCATTAGAATAAGCGTTGTTTTGCTACTCGCTGCCGGAGCAGCCCAAGAGGCGAACGGCCAAGTCGATTACAGCTCGCGTCTCGGGCTGCAACAGGGAGACGAGACCTCTTTTGCGCCTCAAGGGCCGGACGTCATGCTCGGCGTCCTCGACCCAGCGGTGCGCCGCTGGTACGTGCCGCAGGAACTCTACAAAGAGTACCACTGGCGCCAATGGCAGTACACCAACTACGCCCGCAACCCCTACCAGCGCTACGTCGATATCAGTCTCCAAGGCGATTATTTTTACGACCTGTACGGCAATTTCCTCACCCGTGGCTGGCTGATCTTCAACAACTCCCAGAGCAAGCCCCAGCAGTTCGGCAACTCGCTGCTCAAATCCAGTCGCTTTCAACAGTGGTTTTCCGACGTGGTCATCGCCTCAGACGCCAAGGGGCAATACTTCTACACCTTGACGACCAGCGCGCAGATGCGCTCGGTGATCTCGCCGATGGTCTTTTCCAAGCCGCGCATGGACGGCGTGCAATTCGACCTCGCCACCGACCGCTACGAAGGGACGCTCATCTATTCGCGCTTGAGCAATCCAGGCGGCTCTACTACCGAAGACCAAGAAGTACTCCGCACCAACAACACCACGCTCTTTGGCGGGCGCTTTGCCTACCAACTCAGCGACGCCTTGCAATTGGGCCTGCACGCGGTCAACGCCCACCAGTCGAACACGCTTTCGGACCGCCTAGTGGGCAACCCGTTTTCCGGCGCTTTGACCGTGGCCCAAAACAAGACCGTGTCGCTGATTCAGATCGTCCTGCGCGACGATTCCCCAGGCGACGGAACGGGCGGAGCCGCCTTTTTTCAGGCTGGCTCGGACGTACTGATCACCTACGAAGACGGCACCGTGGATGCCGGCAAGGACATCCAGTTTGAGCCGGTCATCGAAGGTGGCTTTGTCCAGCAGGGCTACATCGCCGCCAACGGCCCGGAGGAGATCCGCCTGAGCTACGACTTCGACAGCCCGGCCTTTGTCGATCGGGCCTCGTTTCCCAAAGAGGACATCGTCAAAGTCGAGTTCCGGCTCGTGCTGGGCAACGACTACCAGGTCTGGATGACGTCCGACCGCCAAGTCAACCGCGATGGGGAGGCCGTGCTGTTGCTCATGGCCCAAGCCGAGGGCAACGTGCAAGACATCACCAATTTGCAGACCGTCCGCTTCGAATACGGCCTGCCGACGGCGACCCACATTTTCGGCGGCAACATCGAAATACGCGACTACCAGGGCTTTGACCTGTACGCCGAATACGACCTGAGCATGAGCTACCGCAAATACCCCAACGTCCTGCGCGACGAGCACCACACTACGTCCGGCATCGGTGGGAGCCGCCGGGCACTGGCTTGGATGGTGAACGCGTCCAAAAAGGCCGCCCCCTTCTTTGTCTTTGGCGAGGCGTACAGCATGGATCCGCTCTACAATACGCGGACCTTTGTCACCACGGGCACGGGCGAAATCGAATACGACAGCGAGCGCGAGGGCATCGTCGAACTCGTCGAAGACAACGACGACCAAGACCGCTACCCCGACACAGTGCGCTTCGACTGGCTCCAAGGCGATTCCCAAGTATTTCCAGGTTGGGACCAAAACAACGACTTCGTGCCCGACATCAACCAAAACGACAACTTCGTGCGCTCCAACGCCGTACCCGACTACGAAGAGCCTTTCCTCCGCTTCCATTCCGACCGCCCGGAATTCCTTTTCGGGATGGACATGAACAACAACTTCTGGATCGACCAATACGAAAACGACGAAGAGCCAGATTACCCCTACCGCCGCGACCATCGCGGATATAATGTGTACGGCGGAGCGGACCTGACGCCGCGGCTCAAGGTGATGGTCGGCGCGCTGCGCGAGGAACTCATCTCGTCAACCCAGCAAAACAAGAGCACCTACGCCCTCGTGACGTACGACAACAACTCCCCGCGCTTTGGGCGCTTGCGCTTCTTTGAAATGAGCAAATTGGTAGAGGACGACATCCCGAACCCCCTCTTGCAGTGGGCACCGGACAACACCTTGCGCGGCGGCGAGTTGACCAAGGTCGAAGACCCCTTGTTGGCTCGCGACACGTGGATCAACCAGCTCTTTGTGGGGCACAACTTGCAGTCGGCTTCTTATAAAGTGCAGACCAAGGTCAACTACGTGCGCTTCCGCCAACTGATGAGCGAAGCCCGCCGGCAGGCCCTAGAGCTAGACGAACAAGATTTCTTCTTTGGGGTGATTAACAAGGCTAGCTACCGCTATGCCTTGGGCCGGCTGAGCTTGGAGCCGCGCTGGAAGAGCGAGTTTCGCAAGCAGTCGCGCAGTCTCTTTGCTCTAGAGCATTCTACCAGCCTCTACGAGCTGTTTTCGGCCGTCGTTGAAACGCGCCTCCTGAGAGCCACTCAACTCCAAGCGGGCATCGAGTACCTGATTTTTAACGACTTCGACGTCGATGCTAACGACTTCAACTCCATTACCGGCGCGGTTCAGTTTACCAATCAGTCTCAGTACTTGGGCTACAGCCTTCACGCCCTAGCCGGGCTGCGCATTGAGCGCCAGGACTTCAAGGAGACCAAAGCGCGATACACGAGTCAGACTTTTATAACGATCTACGCAGGATTGGAATAGCGCGTGATTTGGCGCAACGACAACTTCGCCGCAGCCGTCATCGGCATTGCGCTCGTGGCCCTTTGGCCGCGCCTGACCTATTTGGATGAGGTCGCGCAAGACCCCTTCTTGGAGGTGCCGACAACGGCGAGTATGCCCTATGTCGAAGCCGCTAGGGGGGAAGGGAAGGAAGCGGTTGCCAGCCCCTTGTACCCGTTCTTTTTGCGTGGCTTCGTCGCCGTCGGCCTAGCACCTCGCTACGTCCAAGTCCTACTAGGCGCAGCCAGTTGTGCGCTATTGGCTCTAATCGGCCGCGCGATCTGGGGGCCGGGCACCGGACTCATCGCGGCTCTGGGCGCAGCCCTGTACGGGCCGGCCATCTATTTCACCGGCTCCTTGCTGCCTGCGGTCCTCGCAGTATTCCTAGTGCTCTTGCTGTTGGCGGCGCTGTTGTGGACCGACCGGCAGAGCGATGGAAAAGCGTTTTTAGGCGTCGGGATTTTGCTGGCGCTTTGTTTTTTGGCCGCGCCGCAAGTGGCGCTCTTTGCGCCGGCCGTGCTGTGGTGGCTGTGGGCAGGAGGAAAGCAGCGGGTGGGTTGGGCCTGTGCGCTGGGGACGGTTTGCGCGCTCGCACTCTGGTATTTTGGGGGAGTGGCAACGAGTGCCGACGGCTCGCCCGACCTCCTCGTGCGCGGCGGGGAGCACTTGCCTGCGCTGGATATGTACCACGGACGCGGCGATTCAACCGTCCTAGCGGCCCTGTTGTGGAAATGGGGTCTCGCGTTTCCCTTCGGCCTAGTTATGCCGCTCGCGCTAGTAGGCGTGGGTTTTGCCTTGGCGACGCGGGAGCGGGGTGCTTTGCTCGCCCTGCTGTTTGTCGCAACCAGCGCGGTCGGAACGGCGCTCTACGGTGCCCATGCTGAGACGCGCATGGTGCTGGTTCCCGTGCTCCTGCTCTTTGCGGTGAGCGGGGTCGGGCAACTGGCGCAGTTGTCTTGGGCATGGAAGGGGATAACCGTGGCGGGATTGGTGATAGTCGCAGGACTGGTCAACGCCAGTACGCCTACCATGGACCGAGCAGCGCAAGCCTCGCAGCACCGCTATTTAGGCCACGCCTATGTGGAGTTGGGCATGACGGCCACTGCAATCGCCGCGTACGAACAGGCCTTAGCTGCGGGCAGCACCGACAAGGACGTGTATTGGGCCTTGGCGACGCTCTACGACGCCAGCGGCAAACCCGAGCGAGCACTCGGCATTAGCCGAGCATTCGTCGCGCGTTGGCCCGCCGACGAGCGCGGGCAGCGGGCACTCGGCGATCGCTACATGGCGGCAGGCCGTCCCCAACAAGCGCGCACAATCTACCAACAACTCGTCGCGGGCGGGCAGGAGGCCCTACTGGGGCGCTTGGGAGATGCGCAACTGACGAGCGGCGCGCTCGACGAGGCCGTGCAATCCTACGAGCGGCTGCTAACGTTGAGCCCGGACAGCAGCCGGGTGCGCTACCAATTGGCGCGAGCCTACGCTGCCAGCGGGCGGATGGAAGCCTCCGAACGATCCTATCGCCAGCTTCTAGACAGTCCGACCTATGGCGTGCAGGCACGGGTGGAGGCGGCCGCACTCTTGCGCCACAACGGCCAGCTAGCGGCAGCCGAGCCGCTGCTCTCGCAAGCCCTAGCGCTAGCGCCAGACCACCGCGCGGCACTGCTTCTGCTCGGGGAGGTGCTCATAGAGCAGAAACGACCCAGCGAGGCTCTGACCCATTGGTTGCGCCTCGCCGAACTAGAGCCTCACAACTGGCGGGTCCAAGGCCACTTGAGCAAGGCGTACAGCCAATTGGGGCGGGACGCAGAGGCACGAGACGCTGGGGTGCGCTATCAGCAAGGAAAGCAGCACGCCCAACTTCAGCAGCGCATCGAGGCTGAGCAGAAGGCATTGGCGAAAAAAATTCTCGGGGAAAACTTATAATCAAAGACAAACCGAAAAAAGGTAGTGTCTCAGTTTGAAATTTTTCGGATGTTTTTCCCCTTTATCAGAGGACTGGAAATTCCAAACTGAGACACTACTGCAAGGCGTATCTGTGCCGTCGACTTATGAGCTATTCAGAATGATGCTGACAGGCAACGTTGTTTGCTCTGTGCAAGTCAGATATGTGGCGTCATCTTATAAGGTCGGTATTGACGATCCACCCGGCTACGGAGCTACGGCGGACCAAGAACGCTCTTGGGGTACTGTGAAACATCTCTTTCACAAGTGAAAGATAGGAGTAATCGGTGAGAAGCTATCTTGCTGTTTTGACGGTACTGGTTGCGCTGGGGTCTGTCGTTTGGGCCAATCCTGACTTTTTCTAAATAAGGCCGCAATGGGTCTATCAGCCTGACGGTACTGAAATTGAGTACTGGACACTGGGATGGCATCGTACTTGGTTCGTGGACGGCTATGTGTTCGTTTCGGGGGGCGATGGCTGGTATTACTATGCAGAACTGGACGCCCGCGGCGACTATGTGGCGTCGCCTTATAAAGTGCGCGTTGACGACCCCCTGGAGATAGGCATTCCTCTGAATCTACAGCGGAGTGCCGTCCGCCAAGCCGAAAGAGACGCGGCGTTTCTAATAGGAGACGAATCTAGTCTTCTTATTCAGCCTGATGGAATTACGTTTCATGTTTATTCGGGAAGTACACTCCCAAGCAGGAATAGGCTTGAGGGTGGGACTATATTCCCCATTCCTGCGGACGGCTATGTCATCGCCATAGATTATGAGACTCCCCTCATAAACTACAATGGTGGCGACCCCTTTTGGGCCTTTGTGTATGATGAAGAGAGTGGCTGGTATTACTACGCGGATTGTCTTTCGCACGAATCGGGTGTGTGCCTACAGAACGCCCGCGGTGAGTATGTGGCATCGCCTTACAAGGTCGGCATTGATGATCCGCCCGGGTACAACCCGGCGGTAGTACCAAATCGGTCTTCGCCTACGGTAGTCCAACAACACTCTTGGGGTGCCGTGAAGCATACTCTTTCACAAGTGAACGAAAGATGGATTAAGAGTACCCAATGAGAACCTATCTTGCTGCTTTGACGATGCTAATGGTACTGGCGTCTGGCGTTTGGGCCTATTGGAACGTTGACCTATGCGCGATGGACACCGACGGGTATGCTATAGCCCCCAACAGCGCGGTGCAGGGGACGGCTGGCACCCCGTCCTATTTTGTTTGTACCAAAGAGACCAAATGCAAAGCCTATGTAGTGTTGGTCTCCTTTACGGATAAAACAACGGGCTGGTATAAGGACGACGACCAACCTTATGGCTATTCGTGGGATTTGTTTAATCAATTCTTCAATGGGGGCTACGACGGGCTGGCTGCTTATAAAGGCACTACAGCACTCCCGCGTCAGGCGACGGGTCAAGCGGCGGAAACCGAGGCAGTTTTTGGCAGTTTAAGGGCCTATTTTGACGAAGTGTATGGCGAGGACATCATAGAGTTTGAGCTTCTGAACAAGAAAAACACCGATGGCTCTCCGATGTGGCTTCAGCTTCCCAAGACGAAATACGGTTACGCCTCCCTGCCCGGCAGAGATCTTACGTTTTGGAATGATGCGGAGGCTGCGGTCCGGGGAGATGACACGAACGGGGACGTGCTAAACGATGTGCCGACCACTTTTCCCTTCAGAACGGGGACCTTTTCCGATCCCGTTTCCACAATTGCCGCCACGCGACTAGCCAACAAGCGCGATCTACGTGTATGCTGGTCTCGCGCTTACAAACTATAGTCCGCTGCATCCTAGGGTGGATGTGCATCCTGTAGTGAGGCAGATCACTAGCTCCGCTACGGACACAATTAGAATTAGTGCTCGGATGGTGATAGCCGAGCGCCAAGGCTGGGACTGGGGCCTTTCGGTAAGCGTTCCTGATAGATCGCCGACTGCAGGTGAGCTCCAAACACTAGATCGTACGGTGGATCGCTTTACTAGTATCGGCATTCACGTCCACGAGTGGGGCCACTTGTTTGGCTTTTTCCATCCCAATGGTGTGTGGGGAGGGATGAATCCTCATGCTAACAACCAAACAATGTCCTCTGGGCGGGCCAACATATTGGGCTGGGGGGCAATGCAGAACGGTGCACATGGTCCTGTCATTGCGGGCAAGAAACAAAACGGCACACCATCCAATTACCGGCTACCCTACGGTTCTTGCCCCAACCCTTATAACCCGTTTTACCGAATGGACTTGGGCTGGAACAACGTAGAGACAATAGATGAGTCTGGTGACAACAAGAAAATTCGTCCTGGCCCGGCACATATTTATGTGGTTCCCAGTATCAACGGCCAAGATTACCTCTTGGATCTCCGCGATGTGAGCACCAGCAGGACCGGTGACTTTGGGCAATATGCGGCTTATAAGGAGTTGAGTTCGTCCGGGCTACTCATCTGGCGCCGCCAAACTGGTACGAACGCTTCCAACCCAATGCTCATCCCAGCGGACGGCCGCTCGATTTTTGACGCTCGGCGACGAAATGCTATGGATCAGCCAACGAGCGATCCTGATGACATTATGTTCGACGATCTGTCGTCCGATCCGTTTGCTGCGGCCGCTCAGACGTATGGGCCGACCGTAAACGAGGCGACCTCCATCCTCGAAAACCATTTTACCACTGCTCCAAGGGCCAATCCAGCTCCTGCCCCAACATCACCATCACAAGCGATGACGATGGGACTTATGCTTCGGTCGATATCCACTTTATCCCATTGCCACCGACAAAGTTGAAGGCTTCGTCGGGTAGCACGAATCCGGATCAAGTGACGCTGCGCTGGGACACTCCTGACCGGAACGGAGACACGATCACTGGCTATCAGTATAGTGTCGACGGGGGTGATGATTGGGTTGGGATTGAGAGCAGTGAAGTGACTCCAATTGGGGCCTTGACGGAGTACATTATCACGGATTTGAAAGGCACGAATTACACCTTCCAAGTGCGGACGGTCACCGATGGGGTCGTCCCTCATAACGTGAGTTCTCCGTCGAATGAAGCATCGTTCACTTTCGACCGTCCCGGTATGGTCGCGTTGGGTTCGTCTGGCGCTCTTGCTGCTCCGAGGGTGGGCGACCGATTGACGGCTACACCGGCCGATCCAAATATGTCGGAGTCGGACTGGGATGATGATGTGTCTTGGCAGTGGCAACGA
>JAJEFJ010000019.1 GCA_022820485.1 Candidatus Latescibacterota bacterium | reverse complement strand
ATAGCGTACATTGGATGGCAGACGAGTCAGAGCCAGCATCGGAGTTGCTCCCGCTTAGAGGGTGCTTTGGTCGGTACGACGCTAAGCAATATAGAGCAACTCCGGTGCTTTTTCTATCCATACCTGTCGAGTTTAAGTATTTGAGGGAAGTAATATCCCTCTCCGCAAGTGGTATGCTGCAGTTTGGCTTGCGACCAATTCGCCCAAGGGGATAAGTAGCTACCAATTGGCTCGCACCATAGATGTTTCGCAAAAGACGGCATGGCGTATGTTGACGCGGTTACGTGCTGCCGCTGGAAACGATGCAGAAGAGTAGGAACAGCTAAGTGGGGAAGTGGAGGTCGATGAGGTGTATATGGGTGGCCAGCAGAAGTGGAAGCACTTTGATAAGAAAGACCCCACGGCTCGTGGTGGGGCTGGTAAGATGCCCGTCGTTGGTATGCGAGGACGTGACGGAAAAGTTCGATACGAGCATGTCGATTTTGCAAACATGAAGGCGTTGCACGATTTTGTTCATCGTCACGCAGAAGAGGGATCGACGCTTTACACGGACGAGAATTCGGGCTATAATGGTCTTAGCGAAATCTACGATCATAAAACGATTAACCATTCAAGCAAGAGATATGCGAATGGCGATGTCCACGTCAACGGCATTGAATCCATGTGGGCATTATTGCGGCGCGGCTATCGGGGCACGTTTCACCACTGGAGCAAGAAGTATATGGACTTCTACTTGGCCGAGTTTGCTTTTCGGCAAAACTCCAAAGATATGGAGCCGCCGGAGAAAGTGAACAAATTGCTGGACAGTTCACAGGGAGTTCGAGTTAAGGTGTCATGTAATGGGAAAGAATAAATCGCCCAGAGTAAAAATCAATTTAACCCCTGAAGAATTACTCAAGAGGTGCGCCGATACTCCTGTGTCCGATCTTCGTAATAGGCCCAAGCAAAACAAGAAAGACCAGAAAAACGATAAGAAATAGCCACCTAATATCAAATAAATAAAGTAAAGCCCCACGTCATCTTTATGTGACGTGGGGCTTTGGTGTGTGTGAGAGGAACTTTTACTCACAACCACCAAAGAGGGGGCGTATTATGAAGAAGGTGCAATATCTTTTAATAAGGAGATTGCGATATCTCCTTTGCAATTCAAAGCGTCGGCTAGCTGGACTGTTATTTCGCGTAGCGACTCGTCTGGTATTACCAAGGCTAGACGGCAAGGTTCATTCGAGCCATCCAGCCTGTGTATCCTTCCATGAAATAACAGAGCGACGGTGTGTCCTAATGGAATACGATCCGCGTTTCCATTAAACTCCATAAGTGTCCATTCATTAGGAATAAACACCTGAGCCTTTTTTTCTGCTATTGCTTCATCAAGAACTCGACTTTGGTCGATGTATTCGAGTTCAACTATTTTTGCCATCGTTTATTCCTCCTATGGTTATGGGTGATGGCTTATATTGGGTGGAGGGCCGTTTGGCATTTGGACTGCCAACGGTCACCTCCACCGTAGCCATGAACAGGTGGGGGCCCTTCCATGCCGCTCATGGCGATCTGTTGCACTTACTGTCCAGCACCTTGCTGGCCTTGGTGAATCCGCGCAACGAGAATGGCAAATACACATATCGGTTATCTACTGCGATCTCAAGCATTACCTCTTCCCATTTTCTCATTAGGGATATCATGGTTGGCTTTTGATCGATTCTTTTAAGTTGCAATAGTTTAATGGCATATTTTGGAGATGATGCATATACGTGATGCGGTTCATTTTTTTCTCCACTTATCCACACGGCTCGCGTTTTGCTTGTTCTCATGCCGTAGATTTGTTTATCATGTTTGACATAAAGCTGGACAAGATTGCCGCATTCGACTGTCAGTTGCGCTATTTCTTGCCTTCCGGGGCGTTCGTATATAATGTCTGCTTCTTTAGTTCTAACTTTTGCTATTGCGTTTAGCCAATACTGTGGCCTTTCTATGCCCATAGGGTCTATATCGACCCATAACGCCCAGTCTTGATATCGCTCGATCAAGTCGGATTTTCCATGCGCGGTGGAGCATGTCAAGGGAATGGCAATGGATATAATACGAAGTACGACAGTGCGGCAAACCATGACGATCTCCTTGGACGGGAGATGAGGGAAAGGCCCAGATATCTGGGGCCGGGCCAGTCCAACGCTTTCTGCAGATAATACAGAAACGCTCCGCCTATTTGCCAAGGCGCAGGGAGCTACCCTTTGCCGGGTCTTTGGCTGTTGTATTCAGCAGATGACCCGACTTAAAGCCGTGCGGGTATCTGCAAAAAGCGTTGAGACGGAGGAAAATATAGGAAATAACGGAAACAGCGGCAAGGGATAGGTTGGTAGCCGCCTAAGAAACTAGGGAATTAGTTGAAAAACAAGGGATTAGGCGAAAATTGGGGCAAAATAGTCCATTATTCCCGTCGCAAAAGGACGAGGGGTCGATGTTCCTAGAGCCTGAGACACTGGCAGAATACAGGGATGTTCGCCAGAAGCTATTGGAAAAGTTCGCTCCTGATGAAGACCTCTCAGAGTCAGCCATTGATTCGGTGCTTAGGACTGCCGTTTTCGAGGTTGTCGATATTCCGAAGCGTCGCGATCAGAATCTGTCTGTACGGTTGGACCACGCCCTAGAGAAATTGCGGACATTCCTAGTGAGCCCATCCGAGGAGTACGAGTGTTGGATTGAGGTTGGTGGTTTGGATGTTGTTTCTCTCCCGACCTGTTTTGGGGGCGTTCGCTTCATTGTATTTGGAGCAGAGCAGATTCAGAACCTCAAGGAAGCAGGCCAAAAGAAACACATTATCGGGCAATTAGAGGGGTTCATCGATCTATTAACAGACCGTCTATTAGATCGCCCAACTGCCGTCGTGAGAGTCAACGCACGCGATGCGAAGGCGGCCCTATCACTAGCCGAGCGCAAGGTCCGCGCCATAATCGAATGTCTGAACTTCTTCTCGGACACGATCCCTGGCTATCATGGATCGCTCTTCTTGCCCACCAATCAAGAATCGCCTAGTGAGGTTGCGCGTTTGGCTGTCTCTGACAGTGGAAGTATGGAAACCGATTATTCTGACGACAGGCCGGTAGGGATTTTTTCTATTGCTGAGATTCGCAAAAGTGTTGAGGGGATGGTTCGCTGTGCGTTTGACCGCGTGGAGTCTTTACTCGAAAAAAACAGGAATGTAGTAGAGGAATTGCTGCTGACGGCTGTCCGTTGGGCAGGAAGAGCCACTGTAGCAAGGACACGGGAGGAGTCATTTCTGCTGTTTGCGATTGCTTTAGAATGCTTGGTCTTACCGACGGATAAAGATGAGCTAAGGTATCGCCTGTCTCAGCGTGTTGCACAGTTATGTGGAGAGGATATGGATCAGAGACTGGAATTAGCTAAGAGAACAAAAAAGCTATATGACGTCCGGTCGAAGATCGTTCACAGCGGTCATTACGAGGTAACAGAAGATGAGCGCGATGAGATTCGAATTGCTGCCAGAGTTGTGATTCTCAGATTGCTCACGGACCCAGATGTTGAAAAGTACGGCAAGCTAGACAAATTACACGAATACTTCGAAAGGCTAACGTTCAAGTAGATCATGGACAATATTTGGCGATTTTTACGAGTTATGTGCAGAGGAGTGTGTTGTTCGCAATGATCCCCCGCGAATGCAAGCGTCTCGCCGAAGTCGATTTCCCCATCGCCGAGGTCTCCAAACACGCAGCGCGGGAGAAGTCGATTCGGCACGGGCATCCGAGTACGCTGCATCTATGGTGGGCGCGGCGTCCGTTGGCCTCGTCGCGGGCGGTGTTGCTGGCGTTGCTGCTACCGGACCCGTGTGATGAGCACTGCCCGGAGGACTTTAAGCAGCAAGCGCGGAAGATTCTGTGCAAGGTGCGGCAGCCTCCGACGAATGACGCAGAACTGCGCCAAGGATTGCTGTCGTTCATCGCTAACTTCTCTAACTGGAAAAATGCTGCGGATCGCACCCATCTCGACGTGAGCCGGGCGCTAGTAAAGGCGGCACATGGCGAGGAGCCGCCACTCGTGGTGGACCCGTTTGCGGGCGGGGGTTCGATTCCGCTGGAGGCATTGCGGCTGGGCTGCGAGGCGTTTGCCAGCGACCTGAATCCGGTGGCGTGCCTGATTCTCAAAGTGATGCTGGAGGACATTCCGCGCCACGGGCCGGGGTTGGCCGAAGAATTGCGCCGGGTCGGCGGCGAGATTAAGCAGCAGGCAGAGCAAGAGTTGGCCGATCTGTATCCCAAGGACCCGGACGGGGCGACGCCGATTGCCTATTTGTGGGCGCGCACGGTGCGCTGCGAAACGCCCAACTGCGGAGCGGAGATTCCGCTGATTCGTTCGTTCTGGCTGTGCAAGAAGGCCAAGCGCAAGCGGGCGTTGCGGCATCGAGTCGAGCGGCGCGAGGGGGAGCCGCCGAGTGTCGAGTTCGAGGTATTCGAGCCAAAGGCAGATAAAGAGGTGCGCGGCGGTACGGTGACGAGAGCGAGAGCGACCTGTCTGTGCTGCGGCGCAGTACTGCCACCAGAACGGGTGCGGGCGCAGCTTGCAGCCCAACGGGGTGGCGCAGATGTGATTTTCGACGCAGACGGGAGACGGACGGGTGGGGCGCGGATGACGGCAGTGGTGACGATAAAGTCTGGGCAGACGGGGAGGCACTATCGGCTGCCCAACGATGCAGACTACGAGGCAGTGCGGAAAGCTCAGGAGCGGATAGCGCAGATTCTGGAGGAATGGGAGCAGAGCGGGAAAAAGGGACTTTGTCCGATACCAGATGAGCCGTTGCCGCCAATTGGCACATTGGGCTTCCGCGTGCAACGTTACGGGATGCTCCAGTGGGGCGATTTGTTTACGGCGCGGCAGAAGATGGCGTTGGGGGCGTTGGGGCGGTTGGTCTCTGTTGGACTGCAAGAAGGGAGAGCATCAGCTACATCAATGCTAATTGGCCGAATGGCGGACTTTCTGGTTGCCTCAGCCCGATGGAAATCAGATGCTGAATGTCCCGTCCAAGCTCTTGCCCGACAAGCGTTGCCAATAGTTTGGGATTTTGCGGAAGCTAATCCTTGGACCGAGGCTACAGGTTCAGTTCTAAGCCAAGCTAGCCGAATGGCGGATGCCATTGAGTCCGTTTGTATCCCTTTCAAAGAGACCGGGCAAATTCAATCGGCCGACGCCACTCAGCACCCACTGCCCGATCAAACAGCTAGCGTCTGGTTCACCGATCCTCCCTACTACGACGCAGTTCCTTACGCGGACCTCTCGGACTTTTTCTTAGTCTGGCTCAAGCGAGCCTTGCCGGGCGACTCACTACTGCGCGACCCGTTCGATTCAGACAATCAGCTCTCGCCCAAGACACCCGAGGCCGTGCAGGACGAAACCAAGCAGGCTAATGGCCGACCCAAGGACCGCGAGTGGTTCGAGGAAACAATGGCAAAAGCCTTCACTGAAGGCCGTCGCGTTCTCAGCGAAGACGGCGTCGGCTCCGTCGTCTTCGCCCACAAAACAACCGAAGGATGGGAAGCACTGCTCTCCGGCATGATTCGCGGCGGCTGGACCATTACCGGCTCTTGGCCTATCGCTACCGAAATGGCATCCCGTCTCCGCGCCCGCGATTCCGCCGCCCTCGCCACCAGCATTCACCTCATCTGCCGCCCGCGTCCCGAGGACGCCCCCATCGGCGACTGGGCTGATGTCCTGCGCGAACTGCCGGTCCGCGTCGCCGACTGGATCGAGCGCTTGCAGGGCGAAGGCATCCGTGGTGCCGATCTGGTCTTCGCCTGCATCGGCCCGGCACTCGAAATCTTCAGCCGCTACCGCGCCGTCGAAACCGCCGAGGGCGATATAATCGGCCTGCCCGATTACTTGGAAAAAGTCTGGGAGGTAGTCGGCCGCGCCGCGCTGCAACAGGTGCTCGGCACCGCAGAGGCGCAAGCGCGCAACGGCCTGTCCGGCGCACTCGAAGAGGACGCCCGCCTGACCGCGCTCTTCCTGTGGACGCTCCAGAGCACGACCCCTGTTGCAGAGAATCAGGAGCAAGACGAAGAGGCCGACGAAGAAGCCGTCGCCAAGGCCGCGGCCACGGGATTTGCGCTCCCCTTCGATGTCGTGCGCCGCTTCGCCCAGCCCATGGGCATTGACCTCGACACCTGGACCGACCGCATCATCGGCCAAGAAAAAGGCGTCGTCCGCCTACTACCAGTATCCGAGCGGGCCAAAAAGCTCTTCGGCGAGGACGGCGCTGCCGCCGCCGCCAACTATATCGAAAGCGACCCGCACGCCAGCTTACAGCAGACACTCTTCCCCGACTTGCAGGACGGCGCACCCACTCTCGTCCGGGAGCCACGCCCGCGCTACGGCGAATCCTCCGACGACCACCTCGCCGCCACTCTCGGCGACACCACCCTCGACCACGTCCACACCGCCATGCTGCTCCAATCCAGCGGCCACGCCAACGCCCTGCGGACACTAATCGACGCCGAACAAGACCGCGGCCCCGACTTCCTCCGCCTTGCCAATGCCCTATCCGCCCTCTATCCTCAAGGCTGCAACGAAAAACGCCTACTAGACGCCATGCTCTTGGCGGTGCCGAGGTGACCTATGGCCGATCCTATTCTACGCCGCTTAGTATTACATCGTTTCCGCAGCTTTGAAAAGGAGGCGATAGAGTTCGACAATCCAACCTTTCTCGTCGGTCAGAACGGCTCTGGCAAGAGCAACTTAGCCGATGCGTTTGCGTTCCTAGCGGATGCGATGGCCTTGCCGCTACAAGCGGTTCTTGAACAGCGCGGTGGATCGGCCGCCGTTGGTCATCTCAGCTCTGTGAAGGGCGCTCAGCCGGGGCTGGGTTTGGCAGTAGAACTGGAGAACCTAGATAAAGATACCTCTTGGGCGCGGTACGCCTTTCGGTTGTATGGCTCTAGGGGCCATCGCTTAGAGGTCGTACATGAGCGCTGCGTCGTGCAGAGGTCTAATGGTTCGCGGGATTGGTTTGAGCGCTTTAAGCCTGCCCCTCCATCTTGTCCTCTCATAGGATGGGAAAGCACCGTTGATTCCCTAAAGCCGGCTGTGGAGCCGAACGCCTTGGCACTTCCCCTGATCGGAGGCGATAGGCGGTTTCAGGCGGTTTTTCGCTTCTTGTCGGACATGCGGGTGTACCGGATCGAACCGACGACTCTGAGAGGGATGCAAGACCTGGAGGGAGGTGGGCGTCTGCGTTCTGATGGCAGCAACGCCGCCGGTGTGTTGCGCGAGATCCAACGTGAGTCTCCGGACAATTGGGAGCAAATCCGCGAGCTTTTAGAGATCGTGGTCCCCGGGACCGTTGACATCCAGCCCAAAGAGCACGGCAACAAACTGACGCTGGAGTTTACCCAAAGTTGGGAGAACGAGTCTGTCCGGAACAGAGCGCAACCGAAATCGGTGAAGTTTGAAGCCTTCAACATGTCCGACGGTACGCTTCGCGTCTTGGGACTACTCACAGCGCTTTTCCAGCGTCCGGCCCCTTCGCTTCTCGTAATTGAAGAACCAGAAGCTACCATACACCCAGGTGCCCTAGGGGTGGTTTTGGATGCGCTGCGTCATGCCGGGCGCTTTATGCAAGTCGTAGTGACGACGCACAGTCGCGATGTACTCGACGTTAAATGGATTGAAGATCGCCACCTTCGCATTGCCAGTTGGGCAGAAGGTGCGACGCGGGTTCGTCCGATCTCGTCGGCGGCCCGGACGGCCTTACGTGAGCACCTTATGGGGGCGGGAGAGCTACTATGGTCGAATGCTCTAACCCCCGACGATCAGTTCGCTTGGCATCCTCGCCAGCACGAGCTGTTCCCGCAGGACGATCTATCGTGAATATCCAACCAATCGTGGAAGGGTATGGGGAGGTGGAAGCACTTCCGGTATTACTTCGTCGCTTTGTCACGGAAGCTCAAGTTTGGAGTGTCAATATCGGGCGACCAATTCGGAGAAAGCGTAATCAACTTACGAGTGAGGCCGAAGTGGATACAGCAGTAAAGCTGGCCCGCCTACAGCCAGAATGTTGCGCGGTCCTCATCCTATTCGATGGGGACTCGGACTGTCCCGCCGAGTTGGGACCGCAGGTGCAACATTGGGCGGCAGCGTCTGCTTGCAAGCTGCCGTGTGAAGTCGTCATCGCGCACCGTGAGTACGAGGCATGGTTTCTGGCCGCGATTGAGTCGCTACGAGAGCATCCCACTGTCAGGAACGATGCGGGACTTCATCCTAACCCGGAAAGGCATCGTGACGCGAAGGGACAACTGGAAAAGCGCATGCGAGATAGAATGAGCTATCAGGAGCGCATACATCAACCGGCATTTAGCGCAAAGTTCTCGTTGCCAGATGCGTACCGCCGGTCCAGATCGTTTCGCAAGCTCGCCCATTCATTCGGGCTTTTGGTTCGTTCCATGGGACAGGATATCGGTGTGTGGCCTCCCGCTACCTGGACAGAGGATGTTTAAGCACAACATCTAGGATGATTCCTCTACAGGACATCAAGAAACGATAAGAGAATTAGGAACTGAAAATGGCCCTCGACCCTTGGTATAAAATCGTAACGCTCCGCAAAGAAGTCCGCGAAGGCCGTTCGTTCAGCCCAGACGAGTTCGCCATCGCCCTTGAGCAGATCGTAGCCCAAACCGCTCCCGCAGATTACCGCGATCCAGCGCAGTTCTTCTCGCGCACCTGCTTCACCCGCGCCCTGAAAGAACACGCTGGCATGGTCCTCCGGCGTCTTTCCGGCAAGACCGAGAACACAGCACCGGTCCTCACGCTCGTCACCCAATTCGGCGGCGGCAAGACGCATACACTCGCTTCCTTATACCATATCGCCAACGCTGGCGCGGATGCCGCCAAGTTCCCCGGCGTGTCAGATCTCCTGAACGAAGCGGGGATCGCAGAAGCTCCTCCCGCCCGCGTCGGCGTCTTCGTCGGCAATGCTTGGGATCCTGCGGAAGACCGGGAAACGCCTTGGATCGACCTAGCCCGCCAACTGGCGGGTGATAAGGGCGTCGCTGCGCTCGGTGATGCCGCGAAAACCACGCCACCGGGAACCGGGGCACTAGCCAATGTATTCGCCGCTGCGGACGCGCCCGTGCTGCTGTTATTCGATGAAGTCTTGAACTTCGTCAATCGCCATCGCTCCATGGCCGAACCTTTCCACGCCTTCCTACAAAACCTGACCGTCGCCGTCACTGGTACCACTCAAGCCGCAGCGGTCATCAGCCTACCGCGCAGCCAAGTCGAAATGACCGATTGGGATCAGCAGTGGCAGGACCGAATCACCAAAGTGGTGCGCCGCGTCGCTCGCGACCTGATTGCCAATGACGAATCCGAGATCAGCGAGGTAGTGCGCCGACGGCTATTCGAGGACCTTGGCAATGAGCGCATTCGCAAGCGCGTCGCCAAAACCTACGCGGACTGGTGTTTTGAACGCACCGCTCGCTTGCCCGCCGAGTGGCTGGCCGTCGATACCGCGACGACGGAGGCCAAGGCAAGAGAATTTCTGCGGGGTCGGTTTGAGGCGTGCTATCCCTTTCATCCGGCGACCCTTTCGGTCTTTCAGCGCAAGTGGCGCGCGCTCACCCAGTTCCAGCAAACCCGAGGCGCGCTGGCCATGCTGGCGCAGTGGATTTCTTGGGCCGCGCGCGAGCAGTTCACCAAGGCGCGAACCGAGCCGCTGATTACGCTGGGGTCGGCACCGTTGGACGTGCCCGAGTTTCGCGCCGTGGTCTTGGGTCAGTTGGGCGAGTCGCGGCTCGATGCGGCGATTGACGCCGACCTCGCCGGGACGACGGCCCGTGCCAGACCTCTAGATGCGGATGCCACGGGCGCGCTGCGCGACATCCACCGTCGCGTAGGCACGGCCATCCTGTTCGAGTCTTCCGGCGGACAGATGGACAAAGTGGCCCATCTGCCGGAATTGCGCTTTGCGCTCGGCGAACCACCCGACGTCGATACCACGACCATCGACAATGCGGCAACGGCTCTCGAAGGGTCGGGATTCTTTATCCGCAAGGTCGGCACGGACGGCTATCGCATCTACCACCAAGCGACACTGCGCAAGGTCGTCAGCGACCGGCGGGCTTCGCTCGACGAAGCTACAGAAATCAAGCCAGCGATCCGCAAGTTCGTCGAGGAGCAGTTCAAACGCGGCACAACCCTGCTGACAACGTTCTTCCCGCAGGACAGCACCACAGTCCAAGATTCTCCACGCCTCACCCTAATCGTCCTCGACCCCGATGAGGAATGGATAAACGGCAATCAGGTGGTCGAGCGCATTGGCCAGTGGACGCAGGAGCGGGGCACCTCGCCACGGCTATACCCAGGTTCGTTGGTCTGGTGTGCGAGGAAACCAGGGCGCGAACTGCGCGACAAGGTCGAGCTATGGCTCGCCTGGAAGCGCGTATCGCAAGAGGTGTCCGAAGGCGTCCTCGGCTCAGAATACGACCGCGCCGATCTCTCCGAGATTCAGATCCACGTTCGGGACGCGGAGGAAGCGGCCAAGGACGAAGTATGGGCCGGCTATCGCTTCGTCGCGCTTGCGGACGCTCAGGAAGAGCACCGGCTCAAGATCATCGACCTTGGAGCCGGCCACGCCAGCGCCAGTGAAACCCTCTGTGGACGAATTATCAGCGCTTTGAAGTCCGAGGCCCTGCTCAACGAGAACGTGGGTGCGGGCTATATCGACCGCCACTGGCCACCGATATTCAAAGACACTGGCGCTTGGCCACTCACAAGTCTGCGACAGAGCTTTCTGAACGGCGCATTGACGCGGCTGGTTGATCCCGATGCGGTCCTGCGTCAGAAGGTCGTTGAGTTCGTGGCGAATGGAGAGTTCGGCCTAGCCTCCGGTGCCAAGGACGACGGTGGCTTTAATCGGCTGTGGTATGAAGAGCCGGTCGAAGTCGCAGAAGTGGCGTTTGAGGAGAACGTCTTCTTGGTGACCAAAGCCAAAGCCAAAGAACTCAAAGCCGCACCTGAAGATTCACCTCAGACGCAACCAGAACCCGCGCCGAGCTTAGAGCCAGCACCCCAGCCAGAGCCTGAATCAGGACCGGCTCCTGCACCGAGTCCAGACAATCAAAAGACAACGCTTCAGCTTACCGGCACCGTGCCGCCCGAAGTCTGGAACCGGCTAGGAACCAAGCTGCTGCCCAAGCTACGCGCCGGGGAAGACCTTAGCGTCGGCATAGAATTCACCGTGTGCATCGACTCGCAATTTGCCCAGAACATGGAAACCGAGCTACGTCAGGTTCTCGACGATCTCGAACTGAAGGATCAGGTCCGCGTCGAACGTTCCTAGCCCCTCGGCCTACCCTTCCTCCCGCGCCACCTTCCCCTTGACCACCCACTCGGCCAGCGCCGGCCATAGGGCGTGAACCATCGCCAGCAGCCTGAGCCGCCTCGGAACGTAGAGCTGTCGCCGCCGCTTCTGCATCCCGCGCACAATCGCCTGCGCCGCCTTCTCCAAGCTCACCGCCTCCGCCCGGTGTTCGCGCGATGCATCGCCCAACGCCTTCCCGTCTTTCCCCAATGCGCGTTGTCGCAACTCCGTCCCCTTGAGCCAGTGCAAGAGCACGGTCATCACCCCCACCCCGCTCTCGGCCACCTCCATCCGCAGGGCGTCGCAAAACCCCTGTAGCGCGTGTTTGGACGCCGAGTACCCCGTGTGCAGCGGCACCCCCACCTGTCCCTGAATAGACGAAATAGCTACGAATAGGCCCTTGCTTTTTTTTAGATGCGGCAGTGCTGGATGCACGCAATGCACGGCCCCCAAGTAATTCACCTCCATCAGCGTGCGGAATAATGTTACATCCTCGATCGCGGCAAACTCGGTCCACATGCTTATGCCAGCGTTGGCGACCAAGTAGTCTATGCGCCCAAACCGCTCGATCGCGGCCTCCACCAGCCGCCTACCATCCTCGGCTATGGCGACATCCCCGACGACGGTCAGCACCTCACTCCCCAACTGCTCACACTCGCGGGCAACGGCCTCCAGCCGCTCGGCATTCCGCGCCAAGAGAACCAGCCGCGCTCCCTGCTGGGCACACTCCACCGCCAGCGTCGCGCCCAAGCCCGCAGAAGCACCAGTGATAACGACGGTTTTATTCTTCAGGCTTCCGGCGTGCACTCCCAAAAATCCCATTCTGAATGCCGAAAACATTCTGCGGATCCAGCGCTTCTTTGGTCTTGCGCAGGACTTCGATGCTGTTGTCGCTCTGGATGTGCTGGACGAAGCTCTGCCGGATTTTGCCTATCCCGTGGTGGTGGGACAGCGAGCCGCCGTTGTCCAAAATCGTCTGCCGCAGCGCATGCTCAATGTCGTGATAGACCTCAATGGGATGCTCCAGTCCCCGCCCGGAAAACCCCATCGTAAAGTAGATGCACACTCCCGTGTGATAGGTCTGCGTCACTCGGTACGATAGGTAGGGCCGCCCGGCCACGCCGCGTGCGCTACACTGCGCGGTCAACTCCGCTTGCACGGCCTGCGTTACGTCGTGGATGCGGGTCCAAGGCACGGAAGTCTCAAAGGTCTCGCCCAAGAAATCGAACTGGTTCAAGAAGTCGCGTATATAGGCGATCCCAAAGGTCAGCATATAGCCGCGCCGACCGTTAGTGGCACCGGCGCTCTTGCCGCCGTGGGCTTTGGCCAGCTTGAAAATCGTCCGCTTCTGGTGGTCCACCTCGGCGCGGGTACCCTCCATGGCAATCGTACACGCCGCCATTTTTAGCGGGTCAAATCCCAACACCTTCAACAAGGCAAACTTCTGCACCTTTTCCTTGAGGTGCTTCAGGGGAGAAGGCGCGGCCTTAAGAGCTTGGCCGAAGCGGAATTCTTGGTTGTTGACCAAGCGAATACTCGCCGGCAAAGTCCCGGTCTGGCGCAGCGCCTGCAAGTACTCCACGCCTTGGGCGAAGGACTTGAACACCAGCGAACCGTATTCGCGCACTTCCGGTAGGGGATGGATCTTGAGCACGGCCTTGGTGATAATGCCGAGGTTGCCCTCCGAGCCAAAAAGCAGCCCGCGCGGCTGGATGCCGGTCGAGTTGCGCGGCGTGGTGTGCAAGGTCTCCACCGCGCCGGTCGGCGTCACCAAGGTCGCTTCGAGGACGATGTCTTCGATATTGCCGTAGCGGTTTTTCTTCATGCCGCTGGCGTTGGTGGCAATCCAGCCTCCTAGGGTCGAAAGCTCGATGCTGTCGGGGTCGTGGCCGACGGTGTAGCCCCGAGCGGCAAGTTGCCGCTCCAACTCCTTGCCCGAAATCCCCGCTTCAATGCAGGCTTGCAGGTTGTCCTCGTCGAGATCGACAATCCGATTCATGCGCCGCATATCGACCGAGGCAAAGACTCGGTCGTCGTCGGCCGGCAGGGCCAGTGCGCCGCTGACGTTGGTGCCGCCGCCGTAGGGCACGAGGCAAACATTGCCCTCGGAGGCGAGGCGCACGATGGCACGCACGTGGTCTTCGCTCTCAGGATAAAGCACCAGATCGACCACTCGCTCCAAGGCGTCGCCGTAGAGCAGGCGATAGACCTCATCGACGCTGAGTTGGCCGTGGCTGTGGATTAGGCGCTCCTCGTCGTCGAGCGAAACCCGCTCTGTGCCGAGCGCGTCCTGCCAAGCGGCGACGAGGCTTTCATCTGCCCGCGAAGGCGGCACCTCGTGGCTCTCTTTTTCAACGGCCATCTCGTCGGGGTCAATCGGGACCTGCAGCATCTCTTCGACAAACGGGATGAAGTGCGGCATGGTGAAGCCAGCCAGCGGATAGCGGCTGCCGGTCACTCGCACGGTCTTCGGCCCGTCGAACTCAAAGCGGGTGTCCGTGTAGCCCCATTTGTGCGGATGGCGCTCTCCGTCGGAGAGATCGTAGGACGCATCGGCCATAGTTCAATCTCCTATTTATGTAGGGGCGACCGATCGGTCGCCCCTACGGGTCATGCGTCGTAGCCAGTGGCCCCTACTACAGCCCCTCCTGCACATCCTTTTTCCGCACCTTCCATATAAATGCGTCGTAGTAGTAGTGGATCAGGGCAAAGGAACTGAGCAGCGAATAGCTGAAGAGGTCGAAATTAGTGTTGAAGCCGACTATACCAAAGCCAAAATCGCGCACCAAGCCCTCGCTCAGCGCGTGAAAGACGACGGCATAGGCCGCGCACAGCAAGAGAAAGAATTTGACGCCCCCCTTGCTCGCCACGTAGCGCAGCAGGGCCGAGTCGCCGCCCGTGCGCTCGACCTTGTGGCGGTTGTAGAAATACACCATGACGATGTACTGAATCCCGTGCATGATCCGGTGCGCCACCGCAAAGACGAGCAGATAGGCCGTGGTAAAACTGGTGAAGTACCACAGGAAATAGCTCGACAGCAAAAAGGCGTATTTAAGGGGGTTGAGCGCATAGCCGCGCCAGGCGCAATAAGCGATGTGCCCCACGTAGATCAGGCCGTAGCCAATGGCAATGGTCCACGAGACCAAGTGTACCGTCGTTACCGCCTCCGCGCTGATGGGCAAATGCCACTCGTGCAACATGCGCACCCAAACCGTGGAAAACAGCGGCGACACCACCAGCATGTTGCCAAAGAAGATCCAATTAAACGCCAAGTCGAACTTAGCAGTCGCAGGAGTACCGGCCTTGGCCTTGAAATCGTACACACGCGCAAAGCCGTATTGCTGCATCAAGCTGTGCTGGTGATCCCACAAAGTCACGATCAACACCAAGCTCAACGGCGCCCATTGGATCAGGCCGTAGGCAAAGGCGACCAATACTATCGGCCCGAGAATGAAGCGCTCCTTGAAGCGGGCAAATTCCGCCGGCGAGCCATACACGCGCAGCCAAGTGACGAAGTGGTGCGGAATCGTCACCCACAAGGCAATGGCCGCCAGCGCCGCCCCCGGCAGGTAGTGCCCCGACACGAGCGCAAAGCAAACCGCAGCAAACGGCAGACTCACAAACCAGATATAGTCCTGCCGGCGATCGACGATATAGGCAGGTTGCAGGACGATTGAACTATTCGCCATGAGAAGTAGTGGCTAACAGGGCTAGTGCCACAGCGTCCGGGCTGAAGCGGATTTCATTGGCGCGGCGCTGGCGCAAAGACGCGGCCAGCTCCTTGACCGCAGCTTGGAGTTGCGCCACTGCCCAATCCGCCTCGACCTGCTCGCGGATCTCGCTTAGCGGCGGCAGTCGGTCCGGGCGGCGGCGCAATACTTGTAGGACAATATAACCATTATCCGTGGCAAAGGGACCGTGAAAAGTCCCTTCGGCGGCGCGCAGGGCGCGGCTGACTGGATTGTCGCCCTCCAGTGCGCCGCTGCCGTAAATCACGCTGACGAAGCGATCCACGAGTTCGGTCGTATCGCGGCCGGCGCGTATCCGCTCGACAATGGCAGTGCCCTCGGCCTCGTCGCGGGCGAGGAGTCGGCGCACCTCCACCTCGGCCGGCGCGGTGTACCGGAGTTTGTGCTCCTCGTAAAACAGGCTCAGGCCGTTGGGATTGGGCGGTGGCACCTGCGCTTGCAGCGCGTCCTGCAAGTGCCGCGCGAGCTGCATCTGCCGCAGTCGCTCTAGCTCGCGTTGCAGGTCCGGGTCGGCGGCGAGCGCGAGTCGTGCAGTTTCGAGTGGAACCAACACGCGCCGCCCAACCTCGCGCCGCAGCACTTTCTCCCCTGCACCCTGGCCCTTTAGCAGTTCGCGGGCCTGCGCCACCGTTAGCACCCCACCGTCGTACGCGGCCACAACCGTCTCTGGCGACCCCGTCAGCCCGTCCGGCTCGTAGCGCACATTATAGCGCACATGCAAAGTGTCGTAATAAGCCAAGAGCTGCCGCCCTAACTTTTCCCGCAGCACCAAGCGCTCAATGGTCTCCCGCTCCTGCTCGAAGCTGACTGGGTGCATGTCCGTGAGCTTGATGAGAAAGTACCCATCGGCCACCTGCATCGGCTCTGAGATCTCTCCGATCTGCATGGAGAAGGCCCTTTCGGTCAGGGGGGCGTGCGAGGCCATGGTATCGCCCCAGCGGTGATAGCCCATGTCGGCTTGGCGCTCTAGGATCCGCGAGTCCTGCGAGTGCTGCATCGACAGTTCCTCAAAGTCCGCTCCCTCGGCGAGCGCGGCCAAAATCTCCGGTAGCTGCTCTTGCTCGCGCACCATCAGCAGGCTGAAACGCACGCGGCGGTTGTACGGGCTGCGCTGGAAATAGGCCCGCAGCTCCTCCTCAGCAACCTCAGGCTGGACGATTCCGGCGCGCTTGTACAGGGCCTGCTGCACCAACTGCGCCTGCGCCTGCGCCTGCCACTGCACAAACTCCGCGCTCTCGCCCAACCCCTGCCGCTCGGCTTCCTGCACGAGCAGCGTTTGCTCGACGATGGCTTCCAACAGCTTCTCAGCCCCGTACTCCGCCCGCAATTCCGGTGCCACCCGTGCAATGAACTGGCGGTAATCCGCCACCCGAATAGCCGTTTGCCCTACCTCCACCAAGACGGCATCCTCAGTGGCCACGGTCGGTCCGTTCTCAGCGCAGCCGCTTAGGACGGCGAGGACGAGAAAAGCGGCGAAAATGTAGGGGCACCCCTTGTGGGTGCCCTCGCGGGAGGAGATGGGGCGTGTCCACGGATGATCGCGTCGCGCATTTCTCGGGGTGCCCTCGCGGACGGGGATGGGGCGCCCATAAAGGACGCCCCTACTGTTTTTTTTCACTTTCTTCCTGCATCTTTTTAAGTGTTGCTAGCTCCTGCTTGCTCTCTTCTATCTTGCCAGACTTCAAGTACGCCACCGCTAATTTCTGCCGCGCGTCGAGCCAGTCTGGCCGGGCCGCCACCGCAACGGTCAGCATCTCGGCGGCTTTGGCGTAGTCGCCAGCGCGTGCGTGCAGCAGTCCCAAAAAGTAATGAGTCTCCGCGTCTTCCGGCGCTAAGCGACGCGCTTCGGCGAGGCTGGCTAGCGCCTCGTCAAAGCGCTGCAATCGCATGTATGCCTGAGCCAAATTGTAGTGCGCCTTGGCGTATGTTGAATCCAAATTCAGCGCGGCTTGATACTCGGCGACGGCATCGGCGAATTGGCCTAAGCGCAGGTACAGGTTGCCTAGGTTGTTGCGGTAGCGCAGACTGTCCGGCGCGAGGCGTACGGCTAACCGATACGCTTCGGCCGCTTCAGTTAAGCGGCCCTGCTCGGTGTACAGCAGGCCCAATTGCGCCCGCGCTTCGTGGTCGTCGGGTGTATTGCCCAGCATCCGCAATTGGTCGTCGATTTTGTCGAGCTGCTGGTCGAGCGCCCGGAACTGCTCCAGCACTTCGCTGCTCTCCTCGCGGCGGCCGAGCCGCTTGAGGGCATTGGCCAGCGCAAAGTACGCCTCCTTGGACAAGGAGTCGAGCGCAATAGCGCGGCGAGCAGCGCGTTCAGCCGCCGCGTACTCGCGCCGCTTGAGTTCCACCTGCGCCAGATCGACGTACGCGGCCGCGTCTGTGCTGTCCAACTCGACCGCATGTGTCAGGGCCGCCGCAGCTCGCTCAAAGTCGAGTTCCTTCAGGCGCGTCCGGCCCAAGAGCCGGTAGAAGGAGGCATTGGTCGAGTCGCGGTCCAGCCCCGCTTGTAGCAATGTTTCCACCTCGCCGTACTCGCCGCGCAAAAAGTAGATGTAGCCGAGGTCGTAGTAGGTCGTCAGATGACCGGGATCTAACGAGAGGACCCGGCGGTGTTCGTCAATAGCTTGGGCGTAGTTGAGCTGTTTGACGTACATGGCCGCGAGATTGTGCCGTGCGGATACGTGCGTCGAATCCAACGCCAATACGCGCTGATAGGCTGTCATCGCGCTGGGGTAATCGAGCTGGCGCGCGTACGCGTTGCCAAGGTTGTAGTGGATCTTGGCGGAATTAGGTGCAAGCGCGGCGGCCTGCTGGTACGCGTCGATGGCCTCGGTGTGGCGGCCCTCGGAGGCGAGCGCAGTGCCGCGCGTAAAGAGCACTTCGGCGTCCATAGCCGCGCCAGGGCGCACTTTTTCTTGCGAGCTTTCCTCTGTACAGGCGTACAATGCTAGGCAAATTAGCAACGGCAGTGACCAGTGGCTAGTCCCTGTCAACCGAGGCAGAGTGATGTGGGGCTGACCACTGACCACTGACAAAATCCTCATCGCGCCGCTCCTTCGACGAGCAAATGCTCTTGGTTGACACCTAAATCTGCGTATTCCTCGACCCGGCCACTCGGCCAATAAACGACCACGCGCTCAATGCTGGTGGCCGTTCCTAGCCCAAAGTGCAACTGTACGTCGCTCTGCGAGAGATAGCTGGCACCCGAGCGCACTTCGTCGGTCTGCACCTGCCCGCCGCTTGTGACTTCGACGCGAGTGCCGATGCCAGCGCGATTGCTGTCGCGGCCCTCTAGCCGCAGGCGCACCCAGTGGCCCCCCGCGCCGTCGTTGCGCATCAAGGTCGGCTCGGCGGCGACATTGGCCACCAGCACGTCGATATCGCCATCGTCGTCGTAGTCGCCAAAGGCCGCGCCGCGACTGACCCGTTTCAACGACAAGGCACCGCCGCCTTCTGCGTATTCCTCGAAGCGGCCATCGCCTACGTTGAGAAAGAGCTGATTGCGCTGCGGGAAGGTCGCGTTCTCGTATTGCTCGACATCGCTTTCCAAGTGGCCATTGGCGATAAAAATGTCGCGGTCGCCGTCGTTATCGACATCGAAAAAGCGCGTGCCCCACGACAAGTAGGCAATACTGCCCTTGCCCAACCCAGCTAGGAAGGTTTCATCAACAAAGGTGCCATCGCCGAGGTTCTTGTACAGCGTATTGGTCTCCCACTGAAAGTTGGTGACGAAGAGGTCGGGATCGCCGTCGTTGTCGTAGTCGCCCATGTCAACGCCCATGCCCGCTTCGACATCGCCGTCCTCGTTGTACGCAACCCCGGCCAGCAGCGCTTCGTCCGCAAAGCGGCCAGTGCCGTCGTTGAGGTACAAGAAGTTCAAGGTTTTGTCGTTCGCTAGATAGAGGTCGAGATCGCCGTCGAGATCCACATCGCCGAAGACCACGCCTAGCTCCTTGCCCTCTACGCTGCCTAACCCAGCCTCGGTTGTAATGTCAACAAACGTTCCATCGCCCTCGTTCCGATACAGCACATCGGTCACTCCATCAAAGGCCTCCGGGCCGCAATAGAGCTGAAGCCCACTGCCGCCCTCAGCGCAGACGCGGTGATTGGTATAGGAGAAGTTGTGGTAGTTGCCCACGTATAAATCGACGAAGCCGTCGCGGTCGATGTCGGCAAACGCGGCACTCGCCCCCCAGCCCTCGTCGCCGACTTGGGCCGAGACCGTCACATCCGCAAACGTTCCATCCCCCTCGTTCCGATACAACACATTCGCGCCGAAGTTGGTCACGTATAGATCGAGATCGCCGTCGTTGTCGTAGTCGCCGACCGCGCAGCCCATACCATAGCCCGTGTCGCCGACACCGGCGTGCGCCGTTACATCGGCAAAAGTGCCATTGCCGCGATTGTGGTAGAGCGCGTTTTGCGGCGCAGGATCGTATTCGGTCCCAGGCACAGCGGCCCCGTTTATTAGATAAATGTCGAGGCGGCCGTCGCCGTCGTAGTCGAAAAAGCCGCCTCCAGGGCCCACCGTTTCAATGACGAATTTCTGGCCGTTGGCCCCGTTGACGTGGACGAAGCCGATGCCCGCTTCTTGGGTGGCGTCGTGGAAGCGGGGGTTGGCGTAGAGAGGGAAGGATGTAAGCAATAGAAGCAGGAGGAACTTGAGCATTTGGTAGATGGTAATCTTGTTGTTGACTATTGGGGGAAATGTCGATAAAAATCTCGGCGCGGCAAGCATCGCGTGAACACTACGATATCATTTTCCAACCGAAAGCCAAGTCTGTAGTTGCCGACTCGTATGCGGTAATGGTTTCCACCGCCACGGAGTTTTCGAACATCACGTATCTCTGTAAGATTGTTTGCTCCCTTGACTTGCTCTATTGCTTCCTTGACGCGCTCTTCAATAGATAGATTTCGGATATGTCTGAGTTCTCTTCCAAAACTGCTTCTGAATAAGACTTTCAAGATTCAAGATACTCTTTCTAGTATCTTAAATATCTCTTCTTCGGAAACGAGCCCTGTTTTTGCTCCTTCCTCGATTGCATTCACCATGGCAATATCTTCAATAACCTCCAAAAGCTCTTGCAAGCCTTGGGCTATTTTTTTCACGACCTTTTTCCTTTTATCTTCGTTCGACAGGATCTCAAGGGCTTCTCGGGTGGGATTCTTCAGGTTTAGATTTGTATCAACATATCTCCACCAAGGATACTTCTTTTCCTTGTCTAGTTCTCCACCACTTAAGAAGCTCTCCAGTGATTTCTTTATTTTGTCATACTTGTGCTTGTGATCCTTTTCGGAACAATACACACCAAACCAGATACGGCCATCTCCACCATGAGCCCCAACGTGTATCTGAGAAACTTCGTTTAGTTCATAACTTAGGCCATCTTCACCTTTGCTCACTAAATCTAGATCCTCCGATCTCAACTCAGCTTCAATCTCTTTCCATATTGCCTCGCGCATTGCTTCAAGCATAACATTATTCAAGTCATGGACGAGAACAAAATTGTTGTCCTCCAAACAAAGTTGCTTTAAGGCGTCCATATATTTCCCCCTGAAGTCTGTGTGTAAAGGCTCCGGACGTCCAATCCCATGCTTCTCGTAAAGCTGAGCCGCCTTTGCTAATAGCAACTGATAGTTTTGGTAATTATCGCTCATGTCTCATCCTCTTGGGAACTGCTATTGAACCTAACTATGAGCTTCTCCAGCGTCAAAAGATCCCATACGGCCCAACGTCTCGGCGATAATCTGGTAAGCCCGCTGTCGGATGTCGTCGGGAAAGTCGTGGTCGCAATCGGGATGTACCACTTGGAGAGCCTCGCCGGCACCGTACAGATCGTACACCGCCCGAGCGGTTTCGACCACTGAATCGACGCTACGCCAGCGGAAATTGGAGTCGCCCAAAGGCGCGGAGATAAAGCAAGGGCGCGGAGATAACGCGGAGATCATATCGTGGAAGTCGAAGGGAAGGTCCGCTAGGGCATAGTCTTTTAAGCGCGGCATGTAACGATCGCTGGTCCAGCCCGTGATGTCGCCGTCCATATAATCTTGGTAGGAATCGAGGCCGCAACTGGAGACGACAACGGCGATGCGCGGGTCGAAGACAGCAGTATAGATCGAGTTGTGGCCGCCCAGCGAGTGGCCGATGGAGGCGAAAGATGATCCCGCAACAAAGGGTAGCTCAGCCAGCAGATCGAGGCCGCGCATATTGTCCCATATCGCCTTCATGGTCCCCGACTGATAGCCGAGAGCACGCCAGTCGGGACGATAGTCGGCCAGCAGAGGGTAAGCCGGAGCTAGGGTAACAAAACCAGCCTGAGCCAGTTCGCTGGCGTACGCGCGGTTGGCGCAACCGCCCAAACCGACGACCACTTTGTGGCCGATGCGGTCGTCCGTGGGATGGGGACAAAGCACGGCCGGTGCCGGAGATTGTAGAGCAGCATGGGGAATCAGCAGATAGGCTGGCACCCGACAGTTTGGCTCGGAGACGTAGGTAATGAGACGACGGGTATAGGAGTCGCAGTCCACTTCCTCGTCGACTTGGACATCGAGCGGCCCGCGCTTTTCCGGTCCGGGTAAAGGCCCCATGATCTGCTGCATGGCCTCCAAGAGCGCAGGACGTTGGGCTTCCCAAGCATTTCGAGAGGATGGCGGGTCGGCGAGGCGCAGACTGGAAAAGGTGGGCATAAGCGGTCCTATTCAGATAGCCGGAAGGGTGGGTATTGGTCGGTGATTAGGATAAAAGCGTAAGCGTCAACGCGCAGCCACCAACGATCAACACCAACTACCAGATCGAATAAGTCTCGAGGATAGCGCCCAGCAAAGAGGATGGCGAACCAAGCCACGATGGTGCAGAGAAAAGCTACAATGCTCAACGGGATCAGGATGATATAGTGGGGAATGGCCAAAAACCACTTGACTAGAGGCAGCCAGCGGTTGAGGTCTTGCTGGGCATCTGGGTAATCGATGTCGAGGTGAACGGCCTGTTCTTCGTCGGTAGAGGGGTATTCGTCGCGCAGGAGCCAGAAGTAGGACGAGACCCGGAAGGCGAAGCGCAGGAGTTCGAGATTCCAGTTAAACCACCAGCGGGGGTACTTGCGACGGAAGAGCAGCATGAGCAGGACCGGGATGAAAAGCAGGCCGAAGCCGGAATTCCACTCCCATTCTCCTTCTGCGTTTTGGACCCACCCAAAGAAGCCGACCCCATTGAAGAGATTGTCTGAGACCCAGTTGAAGAAGTTGTTGGGAACCCCATTGAAGAGATTGTCTGAGACCCACGAAACCCACCTGAAGAGGAAATCGAGATAACCGAGACTGTACATACTGGAGTCTATGAAGGCCAAGACGATCCCGATGGGAATGACGATAAAAAGCCGGAAAAAAGTCGTAAGGCGATTGCGGGGCCGGTCGGGATAATCGACGTCAAAGCGGAGGGGATAGGAATTGGCGGGTGCGTTCATGGGGACGCTCCTGAAGGGAATTGAGAATAATTGTAAAGTACTTAAACTCGACAGGTATGGATAGAAAAAGCACCGGAGTTGCTCTATATTGCTTAGCGTCGTACCGACCAAAGCACCCTCTAAGCGGGAGCAACTCCGATGCTGGCTCTGACTCGTCTGCCATCCAATGTACGCTATG
>JAJEFJ010000033.1 GCA_022820485.1 Candidatus Latescibacterota bacterium | reverse complement strand
TGCAGAGCCTATGGACCACCAAGATACTCACCCATACCATCTGTGTAGGGCTCAATATACAACTCAAAAGACAACCGCTGGACTTCGACGGACTCGTACAGATGTAAAAAGTCGCACATCACGTTTTGTATATTAATGTGTAGCACCCCTGAAAAAGAGGAACGAATAATGCCATTGGTCCAAATAGGCCGCCTAACGTCCCTGCTGTGTTTTGGGTTCTGTCTTGCCCTTTGGGGGCACCAAGACAGCGGGGCATTGACGGTTTACCGGATCGGCGGCGAAGATCTGCCCGCGCCCGAGGCGGCCGATTTCGGCGTTCCACCCGAATCTTTCCGCTTCGAGCAGCGATCTTGGATGTCTTTCGAGGATGACGACTTTGGCAGCGTCAACCTGCTCGACCTAGAACCGGGTCACATTCGGCCCCAAACTCTGGACAAAGAGGTCAATCTCACGCCGTTGATCCGCGAACGAGGAGGGTCCATCAAGATCAACGATGGCTACGGCTGGAAAGATGAGGCGCAGCTAGATTTCCTCTTTGACGACGACGAGACCACGGCCTTTTCAGGGGATATAGGAGGCAGTCTGCGCTGTGCTAATGGCACCCCGGGGAGAAGAGGCATCATGGATGCCCTCGGGGGTGATCCCATTGCGCAATGCAGGTATTTCAAATTCGATTTGGGCGGGGCGTTTATCATCGACCGAGTTCGATTTTTTGGCACTCCGAGACGGGGCGACACCTTTTTCCCGCGCTCCTTCCGGTTGGGCACCAACGACGGGGATGCGCTCAAAGACGGAGAGCGGGAAATCAAGTTGACTTGGCGCGGCAAGGCATTTGTCGACTGGAATGTCGTCGTCGAGCACCTGGAGAACACAGACGCAGTCCTAGACTTTCAGTTGCCTCCCGAGCCTGTGCAAATCCTCATGTTCGAGTCTCCTCAGGGCAAATGGGAAATCGCCGAGTTCCAGATTTTTGGCACGGGGTCGGCTCCCTTTGCCAGCTACATTTCGAGTATTATCGATTTGGGCGGCCCGGCCGTGCTGGGAGAATTGACCTGGTCCGGCAACCAAGCACCGACCGGGCGCATCGACCTAACTGCCCGCGGTGGCGACACATCCGATCCCAATACGTACTGGCGTTTTACCTTCAGAGGAGATGAAAGGTCTCGTTTCGCTGCCAATGGCCAACCCCTCAGTCGCACCACCTACGCCAGGTTGGAAGGCGGAGAGAAGGCGGGCATAACCCCCGACGAACAGAATTGGGAACTGTGGCCCCCTTTCTTTTCTTTTGCGGACGGCCGGGCCGAGTTGAGCCGCCTCAAACCCCGTCAGTTCCTCCAGTTCAAGGCCGATTTCCACTCGCCGCCAGGAGAGGAAAACAGCCAGCTCGACTATCTCCAATTCGCCGTTACGCAACCGCCCATGGCAGCGGGCGTCGTGGCCGAAATAGCACCCGCTGTCGTCGGTGCTGGCGAGCCGACGCGGTTTGTTTACAAGGTATTGCCCGAGGTCCAACTGGGGGAGTCGGGTTTCGACACTATTGAGATCCGCACGCCGATCGAGCCGAGGATCGAATCCGTGTCCATTAGCGGTGTCGAAGTGGAGTGGGAGGCCCTGCGGGTGGACGACACCGGCCTAGAAGTGCGGATCCCCCGCATCGGCGATGACCGTTCGGGGGAGTTGATCGAAGTCGTTTTCGTGGCCGAGGTGTTCCGTTTTGGCACGGTATTTCCCGGCGCGGTCTGGGACAGCGAACGGCCCTACGAAGTGCGCCAACCAATGACGCCGGGCAATGCCGACGATCTAGTGGATAACAACAAGCTCAGTGTGGCTCTGCAACAAACGGGCAAGCAGTCCATAGGGCGCTTCGATCTGTCTTCTCGGGTGGTAACGCCAAATGGAGATCGGGTCAATGACGAGTTGCTGATCGAGTACGACCTCATCAACGTCGATAACGCCGGTGCTGGCATCGCCCGGCTCGAACTCTACGGGCTGACGGGAACGCGCATCGGAGTGTTGCAGCAAACCCAGATAACCAGCGGCCGGATTCACTTCTCGTGGCCCGGCACCGATGGCGATGGCCAGGAGCTGCCGCCGGGCCTCTATATCCTCCGTCTAACTGTCGATGTGGACCGCGCTACGGACGCGGCGTTTCGCTCCGTAGCAGTGGCGTATTAGCGGTGCGAGTTGGTGCCGGGAGTGCTTGCTATGCCTAAAACCTCGCCCAGAATTTTTACAATCGGCGCGAGCGCTCTTTGGCTCCTCAGCGGCTGGACCTCGGTCTGCGCCCAGACCACCAACGAGTTTCGCACCCGACCGAACCAGGTCGTTGTGAACGCCCAGAGGCATTGGCAGGATTGGGACTTTCCCGCAGGCACTCTTGAGATTTCTCCCCAGGGGGAGGTACAGCCGCGCCGCTGGAATCGCAATACAGACGCTACGGAGGACATTGTCGATTTTCTGCGCTTCCAGATCGAAGCGTCACGGCGCGATCCCACGCTATTCAAAATTCCCAAGCGCCTGCAGGGCAAGGAGGCCGCTGAGATCTCTCTGCGAGATGCCGTCGTGGAAGCAGGTTCGAATCCCGCAGGAGTAGCTAATGTCCTCGACGGCGACCCCACTACCTTTTGGGAACCAGCACCGCTGCCGGCGGGTGTGGATCCGGCGGATGTGGATGTCGGCGCCCTTTGGTGGTTTACGGTGGATCTGGGACGTCTGGTTTTCCTCAAAAAAATCGAGCTGAAATTCGTCGATGAAGATCTAGGAGACCCTTTCTTGTTGTACGATGTCCTCGTATCGGACGGACGCAAACCCATTGCCGCCCAATCGGGAAACGCCCCACCCGAATTTTTCCCCGTCCTGATCTCTCTCAAGCCCAATAAGACCCAACGCAGCGTCGAGGTGGACCTGCGCGGTATCACGGGTCGCAGAGAATTGGGCGGCGAGCAGGATGAGTTTTTGGCGGAACAGATCCAATTTGAGGACTTGGCGGAGGAGTCTGGTCCGACAACCGACATGGCGACGCTGGTCGGACGTTTTGTCCAAGTCGTCATAAGAGGCAGCGACCTGAACCGAGGCCACCAGATCACAAAAGCGGAATTCGAGCAACTCGCCCCGGCCGATACAGGTGCGGTTGAGTATTACAAAAAACTGCCAGACGGCGGCCAGTTGCAAGTGTCGAAGCAAGTCTATTTCGACCGCCTCGCAGAGGAAACGCGCGGCGACATCCGCTATTATATCCGCGAGCGCCCGCGCTTAGCTGAGCTCAATGTCTGGATCGAAGGAGATGATATCTTCCACGGGATATTGCGACGGGGTGGGACCATAAGCTCGCCCGATCCCCGCAATGGAGCGATCCTCCTCGATAGCGATGTGGACTCCGCTCATTTTCTCGACCTCTACAGAGATCCCAAATTCAATTTGAGTCCCATCGGCACGGTGCCTCTCGATCTAGGATCGTTTTTCTGGATAGACGCGCAAAGAATGACCTATACATTCATCGATAACGACGCCCACACTTTTGGCAACTATACCCTAGAAGTCTCGGACGGCAGCAGAGAGCCCGATGGCAGCCTCAAGTGGTCCATCGCCGTAGATCGCCGACAGACCGAAACCCTGGGCGGTTTGATCGGCAAGATCACAGAGGGCAATAACTTCGATCCCGTCGTTGGCCGTTTTTTCAAAATCCAGTGGAACGTCCAACCCATCGCCGCGAGGATCCTGACCGCACTGAGCGAGTTCCAGCTTTTCGGCGCGGGCTTTCAGCCCCAAGTCGAGCTGACGTCGGGGCGCATCCCGCTGGGAAACAGCAAAAATTTGCTGTCTATCGAATGGGATGCCGATACGCCTCCCGGCACCAAAGTAGAGCTACAGACGCGGACGGGTGATACCTTCAGTTCGGATACGCTCTACTATCACGGCGACAATATAAGACTCTACGAAGGAGGTGCTGCAGAATACTACGATCGCAAAAACCGGCGCGACAAAGGCAACAAAATAGGCATCTGGGTCGATGGACCGGAGTGGGAAAAGTCCTTTAGCGCACCGTACGAAAACGCCGCTGGCAGCCCCATCACCTCGCCCTCACCGCGCCAATTTGTCCGCATTCGCGCCACGTTGTTTTCCAACGATCCAGAAGTCCACCCCACCCTCAAAGAGGTCCGGCTCAATTTTGCCGAGCCGGTGGCTCGGCACCTGTTGGGCGAAGTTACCCCTACACAGGTCGATAGCCTCGGCGTCCAGCGTCCTTTTTCAGTTTACATCCGGCCGGACACTGTCAGTGCCGACGGATTCGATCAGCTCTTGCTCGCGGTTCCCCCCCAGATGCGTCTGACCTATCGAGGGCTATACGGGGGCAAAGGCAGCGATTTTTCGCCGGTCGCCGACCTGGCTTCTCTGGAGATCGCAGATGTCGAGATTCGTAGCGATCACTCGGATAGCCTGCATCTGACTTTTCCGGCCGTACTGTCGGAGTCGGATATTGAACTGTTCCGCCTCGATTTCGCCACGGCTCTTTTCACGGTAAGTGCACCGCTGAGAGCAGCCCTGCGGCGGGGAGACGACGGTTGGTGGCAGCGCGTGGACGCGGGAGACGCGGCCGCGCAAGTCACCGACAACGATCTAACGCTGGTCGCGGTACCGAGACGCAAGGAAATTTTCCGCAACTTAGCGATCGAGCCGCAGGTATTCACGCCCAACGGGGACGATATAAACGATGCGGTGAGGTTTACATTCGACGTCGTGTTGATCCGTCAGAGCAGTGCCGTCGAAATCCATATCCACGATCTGGGCGGTCGTCGGGTGAGAAGTATTTCCGCGCGGCGTCCAGTGGTCACTGGTGCCCATGAACTCGAATGGGACGGCAGAGACCATGCTGGAAATCTCGTGGCACCCGGAGTGTACGTCGTCCTGCTCAAAATCGATGCCAATACTGAGGGAGCTGGCTTGGACGCGATTGATCTCACCCGCACGGTGGCGGTCGCCTACTAGCATAGACAGAATTCCTTCCCCGCAAACTAGGAAGCTACTTATGCCCACAGGCACCAGTGCTGCCACCCAGATGGACAGCAGGTTCAACAATGCCGGATGCTAAAACAATTCGTCGCCAGATTAGTACCGGCGAGTGGCGCGGTATGACCGTTGGCCGGGCGGGGCGTTATGTGCAGACCGGCCTGGTCATTCTCCCCAAAGCCGAGGCCTATGATTTTCTCGTCTTCTGCCAGCGCAACCCGCAGCCATGTCCGCTGCTCGAAGTGACAGACCCGGGCAGTCCGACGCCGAAAACACTGGCACCGGATGCGGATATTCGCCATGAGGTCGGGCTATACTCGGTCTGGCGCGACGGTGAATTGGTCGAAGAAGTGACCGATATTGCGCCGTTGTGGCAGGATGATTTCGTAGCCTTTTTTTTAGGGTCGAGCCTGACTTTTTTGCAAGCTCTGGCCGACGCCGGGTGCGTCAGTTCGGTTGGCGTCGTGCTATATAAAACCAATATCATGTGCAAACCAGCGGGGCGTTTTGCCGGGCCAATGGTAGTGACCATGCAAACCTTGCCGGCGGCAAAGGTGGCGCGCGCCGTGCAGGTGACTTCGCGATTCCAGGCCACGCACGGGGCCCCGATACACATTGGCGATCCCGCCGCCATAGGCATCACCGACCTTTCGCAAACCATTGGCCCCGCGCCCCCCAACGGCATTCCCCCCGGCGATGTAGCGCTATTTTGGGCTTGTAGTGTTACGCCGCAGACGGTGGCGCAGGCTTCCGCCATTCCATTCATGATAACCCATTCGTCGGGACACGGCTTTGTCACCGATCTCAAAGACCACGACTTAGCCTTGCCGTGAGCAGCGGATGGAGCACTGAAATAAAAAAGGGACTATTAATGTATTTCCCCGTCTTTACTCGAACGACCACGTGCGATACTGCATGGACCATTTTGTCCGTCTGCTTTGTTCTAACTTTGCAGGTCGGGTGCGGCTCAGAACCCCAAAGCCATGCTGTCGCAAGGATAGCGGGGCAAGAAATCGCCACGGTCGAACTGCAAGCATTCGCCGCCCGCCTGCCGGACGGCATCCACGAAGGCAAAAGCGACAGTGAGGCCAATATCATGGTCTTGAATGCGCTGATCGACAAAAAAGTGCTGCTAGCCGAAGCAGAGGCACAGCAATTGCAGAGCGATCCGAGCTTTGCCCTCGATTTATCCGCCTTCAAAGATCGGGAAATGATGAAGTTGTACAACCATCTCAAAGTGGATCGGCAAATTTCGATTTCACAAGAGGAACTGACCGAACTTTACCGGGACGAGGCCTGGGACCGAGCACTGCGCCTTGCAGCCATAGTGGTCGAGACGCGGGAGAAAGCCGACGAACTAGTAGCCGAACTCAACAGCGGCAAGGCATTCCGCCAGCTCGTCGATGCCTATTCTGTCGATGAGACAACCAAAGCCTGGGGTGGAGACACGGGACGCTATTTGTCCAGAGACACAGCCGATGAATCCCTGCAGGAATTATTGACCCTGCAGGTAGGTGACCTATCAAAGCCGTTTCCCTTCGCCTATAAAGGGAAAAAGCACTACGCCGTATTCAAAGTACTGGACGAGATGCCCATTGCCTTAAACGAGGTGCAAGGAGTTCTCGAGGAGAAAATTTTCGGCTCCAAACGAATGGCCCGCAGAGCGGCCTTGACCGATTCGCTAGCAGGCGTGTACAAGCCTTTAGTAGATGCCGATGGGGTGGCATTTTTGGCCGAACGGTCAGCCGACGGCCAAATCAATGTGTCCGAGGCAGAGACCACTATGCCCTTGGGTTCCTATCGAGACGGCAATCTGACCATTGGCGAATTTCTTTCCGTCGTGCTACACAAAGCCGGTCCAGAGACCCGACACCAACTCGCCGATACTGCGTTGGTAGCGGCCAAGGCCCGCAGTCTGCTCACGGCCCAGATGCTACTCAAAGAATCCTACTCCCTAAGCTTGGATCGGGATTCTACCTTGGTAGCCAGCGTGGAAAACGAGCGCGAAAATCTACTCGTGAGTCTGCTGCGCAAGATCAATGTCGATGCCTATATCAGAGTTGAAGAAGAAGAAGCCCGCGCCTTTTACGACAAAAACCCCGAAAAATTTCGCTATCTCGAAGCCACCATAGCCGCAGAGGTGCTTTTGTCCAATGAAGAGGAAGCTCAGCGAGTAAAAGAGCAATTGCAAGAGGGAGCCGATGCAGAACAATTGATCGCAAAATACGACACTCGCGGGGTCCATGGAGAAAAAAGGGGATTTGTGCGCCTCGACGCCTACAAGCGACTTCACTACCCCCATCTATACGATCTCTCCCAGGATATGGAAATAGGCCAAGTCGGCGGCCCCATCAAGGTAGCGGAAGGGTATTCCGTATTTAAAATAATCGACCGGGAAGCGGCCAAGCTCAAACCTTTTAATGCCGCTTCAAAAAAACGCGCCATCGCCTATGTCAGGATCGACAAGGCCAAGCACGGCTATGTGGAGTTCGTCAGCGCTTTGCGGGAGAAATACGACGTGGAAATTTTCTCCGCCAATGTTCCCAACATGATCAAAGACGGGAAATTTCAGGCCGACAATTAGCTGGTTACTCGCCGCTAGTTATTCTCTAGTGGAGAGAACGCATTACCTTTTCGGCTACTGGCCGGCTCCTTCTAACCTCCTCAGCGCCCGCAGGGCCGTTCTTTCGTCCGGATCGGTTTTGCGGGCCTGTCTGTAGTGCCAAATCGCGTCGCCCGTTTTGTCGTTTAGCAGAGACACCGCACCCTCGATCGAGTATTTACGGGATCGGAAGCGGCGCTCGATATTTTGTTTCTCCTCTTCGTCCACGTCGAAAAGAGACTCGTTCGCCTCCACCACCAAGTGGGGCAACAGGCTTGACAGAGCGGGCAGACCCGCGCCCGTATCCCCGCGCCTGCGGTCGGTAAAGCTTATATAGGGTCGGTCGTCGGTGTTTAAAGGACCATGGCCGGCGTAGCCTAAAAAAGCGCGCTCGTCCAAGGCCAGGGTCCCTGCAAAAGAAACCGGATCGGCCAGATCTACCTCTTGCAGAGATTCTTGCAAAGCCGCGGCTGACAGCCGTTGTGCCAACAATTCAAAGTCGATGTGTTGCGGCTGGTTTGCACCCAGCACAATGGAGTATTTGTCGGTCAGCCACAGGGTCGCGTGGGGGAAAACCGCGCGAAATGTTCGCAAGATCATCTCGTAGTCGGCTACGGCCAGCCCGTGCAGGGGGATCCACTGGGCTATGAAGCCTTCTTTCTTAAGTCGTCGGCGACAGAGTTGGTAGAACTCCTCCGTATACAGCACCCAGCTATCCGCCGTGCCGGGATGGGTCGCGTCGGCGATAATAATATCGTAGCGCTCTGGTGTCCGCATCACGTGGTTTCTGCCGTCGCCGTGGATTAGTCGGAGGCGATCCGTGCCCACCCTGTTGAAGACGTAGTTGTTGTAGCGGGCAAAAAAATCGGCGGCCTCGACCACACCGGGCACGACTTCGACGCAATCCACCCGCTCGGGTTGGTGGAGCAAGACCGAATTGAGAGTAATGCCACCCCCAAAGGCAATCACCAAGACTTGCCGGGGATCGCTGTGCAGGATCATCGGCAGATTGCCCAGCAGTCGAAAAATTTTGATTGATGCATGGTCTGTCGGCACTTCGCCCATGCCATTTACTTTGAGGATGCGGTTGCCGTGGCTCATTTGATGGACCGTTACCGTCCCAGCAGTATCCTCGCGATAATAGACAAGCTCGCTGTCTTTTTCTGTATTTGTAAACAGCGCGATAAAAAGATTGCTCGGCATGGCCCAAGTCAGCAGCAGTACTGCGCCGACAGGTAGGCCTATGGCTGGCAGCTTAAAACGGCTACTGGCGTTTGGATGGACCAGCAGCAGCAGCGCCCCCAGGGCGATGTTGGTCCAGGCCAAGGCTTGCACCGCACGCTCTGTGCCCAGTAGCGGAATCAATAAAAAACCGGCACTAAAAGCGCCAGCGATAGATCCCAGTGAATTGACGGCATAGACCTTGCCGATTTTTGTGCCCAAGGTCTTTAAATTCGTAACGTTGAGTTGTCCCACGAGCGGAAAGAGCAATCCCATCAGACAGGTGGGAATGAGCGCGATCGAGAAGACCAAGGTAGCTGTTGCGAAAAGATAGCCCGTCCACGAGGTAAGCGCACTGAGATACGGAATGAAATGAGTGCTAACGCCGAATGCGCCGATGGAGATATGACCAAACAGGCCGAGGAGTATCTCAATAGCGCCGAATGCAATGAGCAGATCCGGCCAGCGGCCGACAAAACGAGAGGCTATGGCCCCTCCGAGCGCCAGACCGAACAAGAAGGCGATCAGGATGATGCTGAGACTTTGGGCCGTGCTCAGCCCCAGTATCATGGTCAGCACCCGCGTCCACAGCACTTCGTATCCCAGCGCGGTGAAACCCGATGCGCAGAAGACCAAAAGCGTCAACTGCACCAGCCAGTTTGGTAGTGCCGGAGAATTCTTTTGCTGCGCGTTGTTTCTCTTGCCTAAACTCACCCGGTATGGCTCGGCTGAGTCCGACAAACGGCGAGACCACATCAGGGAAAAAACCGCAATGAGGACATTGCCAACAACGGCGACTGTCGTAGTGCCGCTGATGCCCAAATACTCAATGGTCAGATAAGCTGCGATCCCGACCCCGCAGGCGGCTCCGAACGTATTGGCGGCATACAAGGTCCCCACACTCCAACCCACCTGCGACATGTGCCGAGTTGCAAAGCGGATCAGGATCGGCAGGGTGCCCCCCATCAGCGTAGTGGGAACTAGTAGGACGAGGAAACAAAGCGGGAAGCGCATGAGCGCAAAGACATAGGGAGTCGACTCCAGTTGCAGGTAGAGCCAAGTGTGGATTTCGTCCAGCCCGCTCAGGATTAAGGGGAAAGTTAGGGCAAAGGCGGCGATGCCCAGTTCGAGGAAAGCGTAGAGGCGCAGGTTGTTTTTGCTCTTGTCGGCCAGGCGTCCGAAGTAGAAGCTGCCCAGCGCCAACCCCGCCATAAAAGCGGCCAGGACCGTACTGACCGCAAAAGCCCCGGTGCCGAATACAAGGACGAGCATTCTCACCCATACCACCTGATATACCAAGGTACAGGCACCGGAAAGGAAGAACAGGACCAGCAGGAAGATGTGGGCACCGCGGCTCAAAATGGCAACCTATGCGGTTTAATTGGGCTGTGGGCCCGGTAGGATGTGTACCGTTTATTCACCAGACGAATTGCTCCGCCGACCTTATTGTAATGATAAAATCAAAACGCTTAATCGCATTCCTTTGCCTGCTCTTTTTTAGCTGCGGCCAGCCCGAGACGGAGGTCATCGCCTTGGTCGGGGACGAAAAGATCACGGCGGCAGAACTTCGCAACTTTGCGGAGCGGAAAGAAAAAAGAACTATAAGAGTCGGCACTGCAATCTCCGATACGAGCGATCCGCTGCAACAGCTCATCGCCAGAAGGCTACTGCTGCTAGAGGCCCGCAAGGTCGGTATGGCCGCTGACTCGGTTTTTGTGCGCCGGTTGGAGCGCCAGCGGCGAGATGTAGTGATTGAATCTTATCTCGAGCGCCAGATCGAAGCGAAAATCGTCGTGACAGCAGAAGACATTCTGCAGGAATACTATGACGCGAACTGGAATCGCGGTCTCAAGTTTATCTATTCTGTAAGAGCGACAAAAGCCGCCGCTGTAGAGGACTTGGTCGCGGAAAAATCCATTTTGAGTCTCCCCGGTTATGTGCTCAAAGGCCAAGTCAATGAGCAAGTGGCCGACGAATTGTTCGCGCTGCCCGTGGGATCCATTTCCCCCGCTCTTCCTCTGCCGATCAAAGCGGATACAGTCTTTGTGGCCTTCAGAATTCTCGATGAAAAGCGCGTCCCTCTCATCGCCGTGCGGCAGCTTATTGAACGCCGCCTGCGCTCCCGCATCAGTGCAAAGATGGAGCGGGATCTCGGAATCTCTCTGCGCGATAAATACGCCACCGGCACTCCATCTGACTTTCGCACATTCGATTCCTCGTCCGTTGGACCCGACAGTGCCCGTATCGCCGATCTCTATTATACCGCAGCACGGCAAAGCGGTATCGACGAGGAACCCGAGCTACAGGCAAAACTCAGAACCATCGACGAGGATGTACTCCTGAGCTATTATCTGGAACAGATCGACGTAACTCCAACAGAGGCGCGAAATTATTTTGCGCGTCATCCCGATCAATTTCCCGCCTATGAGGCCATCACCATCACCGAGATTGTGGTCCACAATCGCAAATTGGCCCAAGATTTGCACCTAGCAATAGCGCAGGGCGTCGATCCAGAGCTACTAGTCCCCATATTCTCCCAGGACGTCGGAGCAAGCGGGGCGCGCGTAAAGCTCAGTCCATATACCATGCCATCAATGCGCTACGAGCACGCCAAAGGCATGGAGATCAACGCCGTCGGGGAGCCGGTGGAGTGGGCCGGAAAGTTCTCCGTATTTGTCGTAGTGGACAAAGTGCGGGAAGGGGACCAGTGGGATCGGGCTTCGCAACGGCGAGCCGAGCGGCTGGCCAGAGAGGAAAAAGAGCGTCGGCACTTGGATGCACTGCGACAGAAATTCTCAGTCCGGGTATTGGCTCCCGATGAACCCTAGCACCTAAATCCCCACCCCGAACTCCACTTCGAAATCGCGCCATATCTCGGGAGCAATATCCGCCGTAGCCGCCTCGTAGGCTTCTTCGACCTGCGTCTTCGAGGCCGCACCGGGCAGGACAATGCTGCTGACGGGTGCCGCCATACAAAACTGGATGGCCAGATGGCGGATGTTCACGTCTCGTTTCCGACACCAGTCCCACATGGCCCGGGCGCGGACCGCCGGATGGAGTCCGCGTTCGGGATATTCGCGGTTGTCGAAGTAAACCGCCGAGCGCTCGAATACTTTTTCATCGCCCGTCAACAGCCCCATGCCGAGGGGACTGGCGAGAATGAGACCTACTTGGCGCTGGCGGGCGTGGGGAAATAGCTCCACAGCGGCGTCCGTATTGAACAAGTTGTATTCTAGATAAGTGAGGCAGATTTCTATTTGGTCGGTCTCGATCGCCCGGCGGTGCACGGCCGAATTGCGCGCGCCAATGCCGATGTGGCGGATTGAGCCCTCTTCTTTCATCTTTACCAATTCATCTAGAGCATGGCCCGGACCCAGTGGATCCACCATGCCCTCCTTGTTGCCAACGTCCTCGGGCTCGTCGTAGCCGTGGATGAGAACATTGTCGAGGTAGTCCGTTCTCAAGCGCTTTAAACTAGCTTCCACGCTGCGGCGCGTTTGCGGCCCCGAGTGATCTGAAATCGTCTCTTTGGGACCATTAGTAGTGACCTTGGCTTGCAGGTATATATTGTGCCTTCTGCCGCCGGCTAGAGCTTTGCCCCACCACGTTTCCAGTTCGGGGTATGTATCCAAGTAATTAAAGCCCAGTTCGAGGGCTCGGTGGATGCCGGCAATGCACTCGGCCTCCGTTCCGCTGCCCCACCAGGCTCCACCCAGTCCCAGAGATTTGGGCTGCATCCCGGTTTTGGCAAAAACTCTCGTTTCTAGCGCTGGCATATTTCGCTCCTCATAGCATTCCTCCTGTGAAAATTCCTACGGCTGCACCAAGCGCAAAATCTGGTCGGCCGCGACATCGGCAAGCGTCTGCACAGTGCCATCGGGCCAGCGCACCTTCATATCCACCTTAGCAACGACACCCAAACCAAAGTGCAGGCGGTGGTCATGGCTGGAAAGGTAGCTGCCGCCGGACTGGCGTTCCCGCACTTGGCGGTGGCCCCCAGCCGTGACGGCGACTAGGGTGCCGATTGCGTCGCGCTGCTGGCGGCCGATTAATTCGACTAGGAGCCAGTGGTTTTGTTTGGCGCCGTCATTGCGCAAGAGGCGCGCGGGGCTGGCCACAGAGCAAACCAGCAGATCGAGATCGCCGTCGTTGTCGTAGTCGGCCGAGGCCGCGCCGCGACCGACGTTAGGGGTGGCAAAACTAGGACCCAAAGAGGAGGAAATATCGACAAATTTTCTGGGATTCGGCTCGGTGGAGACGGCATCCCAAGCGTTGGCCTCGTTGCGCAAAATCTGGTTAGTCTGGGCATAACTAAGCGTAGAGTCGATCTGTTCCACGATGTCGAGGACGTGGCCGTTGGCGACGAAGAGATCGAGGTCGCCGTCCAGATCGACATCGAAGAATTTAGTGCCAAAACCGAGGGGATTGTAGCTGGGCTCGAAGAGGCCAACCTCAGCGCTGATATCGGCGAACTGGCCTTGGCCGTCGTTGTGGTAGAGCGTATTGGTCTCGTGGGCGAAATTGGTGACGAACAGGTCCTGATTGCCGTCGTTGTCCCAGTCGCCAAAGTCCACACCCATGCCGGCCTCGGCGCGGCCGTCTTGGTTGTAGCGGCCCCCGGCCGTCAGACCTGTTTCGACGAAGTGAGTCTGGCGGTTCTCATAAAGGAAGTTTAGCGTGCCGTCGTTGGCCACGTAGATATCGGTATCCCCATCCCAGTCGTAGTCAGAAAAGGCCACGCCTAAACCAGGGCCCTCTAAGGTGATGCCCGCCTCATAGGTGATGTCGGTGAATTGGCTTTGGCCGTCGTTGCGGTAGAGTAGATCGCTCGTTGGGCCGTATTCGTCCGGGTCGCAATAGGTGCGGATATCGCCCCGCTTGCAGATGATGTTGTTGGCCGTAGTGAAGTCCACGTAGTTAGCAACGAACAGATCGAGGTCACCGTCCAAGTCGTAGTCTAGAAAACCACAACTGGCACCCCAGCGGCCATCGTCAACGCCCGCCCGTTTGGCGCTGTCGCCGTCGGCGAATTTTCCCGCATCGTTGCGATATAAAGCGTTGGGACCAAAGCGAGTCACGTATAAGTCCTGATCGCCGTCGTTGTCCCAGTCGGCGGCAGCCACACCCGTGCCGTAGCCGCTATCGCCGCTGCCAGAAGCGGCGTCAAAGCGGCCGTCGCCCCGGTTGCGGTAGAGTTTATCGGTCGGCAGGGGCTCGGGGGCCAAGCCGGTGAGATACGTGGAGTTGACCAAATAGATATCCTGCCAGCCGTCGCCGTCGTAGTCCAAGAAAGCAGCTCCCGAACCAAAAGTCTCTACGTAGAAATAGTCGCCTTGGGCACCGTTGTAGTGGACAAAGTCAAGACCGGCCATCTGGGCGACATCGACAAAGCGCAGGGACGGCGTCGGTTCTTCCCGGATACAGGCCACCAGCAATAGGAATAGGAAAAGGACACAGACCGAGCGGAACATGAATCAGCGCAGTAAAAAGGAGAGCAGGACAGCAGTGCAAAGGCTCCAGAAGAGCCAGCCGGAAAGGGCCTGAAACAGGACCAGGGAGCGCACTTTGCCCTGGGGACGCACGGATGCCGCGCCCACCACAAAAAAAGTATGCAGGCTGAAAAACAGGCACTCCACCAGATCATCTATCAGCAACCAACGGTACAGCAGAGCGAAAAGCGCCACCCAGGCCAAAGCGACTAGGGCTAAGCGCCTCAAGTCGGTGCCGTAGCGCGAGCTCAGGTCAAAGGCGATGAGGGCGTAGCGCTCGATAGAGGTCCAGGGCAGGTGGTGACGACGGCGATCCAGCGACTCCATATAACAGCCGCGGGCATCTGCGGCCATGCCGGAGAGGAGGAACTGGTGGCGCAGGCCGGCATAGACGCGATCCAGATCGTAGTTGGCCTGCTCTGGGGACTGGGCCAAGTGGCCGCGCAAATGATCCCAAGTCGAAAACAGACGCTGGAAACGCGCGTTTTGCAGCAAGAGCTGGGCCTTAGGGCCCAGCAGCGAGTCGGGCATGGCGGCGGAAGGCCGCAGATCCAAGCTGGGGGTGACTAGGTGGCGCAAGTCGAGGCTGATGCGAAAAAGGGCATTGAGCAGGAGATCGTTGCTGCTGTGGACACCAGTAAAGACCGCTTCTTTTGCAAAGATGCTGCCGTCGAAGACGGCTCCGTCGTCAAAACGGGCTTGTTCGAAGTGGGCAGAGCGGGCGAAAGCGATATTTGCGAAAGTCGCCCGCTGCGCGAAAGCGGCTTGCTTAAACGAGGTTTCCCCGGCAAAGCGGGCGCTGGAAAAATCCGCGGCGGCGAATTGGGCTTGCCAAAAAAAAGAACGGTCCAGAAAACGCGCCCCGGCAAAGGAGACGGGGGCGCGCCAGTTCGCTGTTTTGAACGAGGCCACACCAGCAAAGCGGGCGTCGCTGAAATCGACTTGGCCGGTAAAGAGAACGTCCTCAAAATAGGCCCCGCCCTCGCAGCGCAGGCGCGCGAAAGTGGCGTCGCTGAAGTGGGCTCCGGCGCAGGAAAATGCGGCAGCGAGGTGACTTTGGGTAAAGTCTGCCGTGGCCGTGAAGCGAGCATCTCTAAGGTTGGTTTTTTGCCTTATCTCGCATTCTCGCAGGGCAAAGGATTGCAAGAATTGCGCTTCAGCTAGCGAAAGATCAGCGGCAAAGGTAGTGCGAGAAAAGATCACCGGACCGAGAAACACAACCTCGGCCAGCAAAACTTCATCGAGGAAAAGCACATCAACCAATTCCAGCGCCGCCCGCACGGTGTCGAGATTGGCCGCTAAGCTGGAGAGGCGGCCCTTTACGGCTGTTTGCCGTACAGCAAGACGGCTATGATCATTGGCCGAGCCCAGGAGATCCATTAATTCCCCGGCCTCAAGCAGGGTGTAGCTGCGGCCCGCGATAGTGGTATCGGTCAAAGCGCTCGGCTGGGCACCAACGGTCGTGGTCAGAGCGATTATCAGGGCGAGGACGGCCCACTTCGATTTAACCCAGTTCAGTATCCACATGGGAAATATAGATACTCTGTAGAGGTATATGGTGCAAGCGGTCGGCTCTTTAACAGCGCAGCGCGTCGACCTTTTGAGCCGACCGCCGGAGTCTTTAAATTTTTGCGCTATATTGTCGAGTATCAGGAGCGAAAACTTTAGCGGTCAATGCTAGCAAGACGGCTTGTCAAAGAAAAGGACGCGTAAACCTTGGCGTATCAGCAACGACTTCTAAGCGTATCGCGGAACCATACCGGGCTGGCGCTGCTCCTAGCTCTTTTTATCGGCAGTTGGGGATGGATCGGCTGCGATCAAAAAGAACGACAAACACCGGCTGATGAGCCGTCACCCAACGCGCAAAAGGAAGGCAAATCCCAACCGCTAAAGGTCGAACAAGAGGAGCAGATTGCTGCCGAAGTTTACTATCGTCGCGGTCGTCGCTACCTGCAGAATGGTCAGTATGAAGAAGCGGTCGGAGAATTCAGCCGGGCCGTGCATCTGAAGCCAGATTTTGCCCTAGCCCTGGACCAGATCGGTTTGGCCTATACGCTGCAGCTAAGACCAGGGGAAGCCATTCCGTACTACAAAAGGGCCATCGCCCAAGCACCCGAGAATGGGATTTTCTTCATGCATCTCGGAAAAACCTACATGGACCTGCGCGATTATGCCGAAGCCAAGAGGGCCTATCGACGCGCTCTTGAGTTGGGAGTAAGACGGGCAAAGATCTACTACGATCTAGGGGTGGTCAGTGAGCGAGAAAACGAATTGAAAGCTGCCAGAAGCTATTTCCAGCAGGCTATTCAGGTTAATTCCGACTTTGCCGACCCCTATTGCCGTCTAGGCGCTGTCCTGGAGAAGCAAGGAGAGCCAACAGAGGCCGCTTATCTCTACCAGCAAGCGCTCAAAAAAGATCCCCGCCACATTCCCACCCACTACCGTCTAGCTCAGCTTTATCTCAAACAGGGTCGCCAGGAAGAAGGGCAGCGGTTACTGCGGGATTTTCAACATCTAAAGCAAGCCGAGCGCGAACGGCCATAGGGCTAGGCCGCACTTGCGATCAGCAAGACTTGACACCCGATAGACAAAAGGGATAGGTTGGGTCGCAATGACCAAAAAAATGCGGCAATTCAAATCAATAAATGTCTATCCCCATAGGAGAGTCTAATGTCCCAGCAATCAGCACTCAAACCCATCAAGCGCGGGGCCGAAGCCCACAGCAGCGACGGCATCGTGCCTCCTCTCTTTCCCCGCACCATAGGACCCAACAGTTTAAAGTACGTACAGGAGGTATTGGATTCGGGGCTAACCCTCGATTCAGTGGGCGAGTTCGAGCAGGCGTTCGCCGCAGAACTAGGCGTCAAGCACTGCATCGCTACCCCCACCTGCACCACGGCCATGGCCGCCCTAGCGCTGGCCTTTGACTTCGATCCCGGCGACGAGGTCATCATCAGCCCGCTCACCGATTACGGCACCGTGTACGGCGTACTCATGCACAACTACATTCCCGTTTTTCCCGATACGGCGCCGGGCACGGTCAATTTCAGTGCTGAGACCATAGAGCCCTGCATCACCGATCGCACGCGGGCAATTCTGGCGGTGCACAAATGCGGCCTGCCCAACGATATGGATCCGATCAACGAATTGGCCGCCAAACACGGACTGATCGTGTACGAGGACATCTGTCAGGCCATATTCAGCGAATACAAGGGACGCGTCGTCGGCACCTTGGGAACGGCCTCGGCCTTCTCGCTGGATTCGGAGAAAACCTTCAGCTCGGACAAAGGGGGTTGCATCGCTACTGACGATGACGAACTAGCGGAAAAAGTGCGCTTCCTCAGTTCGGGCCGCGCCGGGGTGGATGTGCCCCACTTCGGCCGCACCCACACGGCCTTTGGCCATGCCTACGATATGAGCCGCATGACCGCGGCGCTGTGCTTGGGTCAACTGGAGACCATCCGCGCTCAGGTAGCCAAGATCGACCGCACCGTGCGGCTGATCACGGACAAGCTCTCCTCTATTGACGGCATTACGCCATTGCCCATTCCCGACTACGTCACCAAGTATTCCGCTTGGATGTCCAGCTTCAGCATCGACCCAGCGGCCTTCAAATGCACGGGCGAGGAGTTTGCCGCCCAGGTCCTAGAAGCCGGAGTAAATGGAGCGGGCCAGGGCAAGTATTACCTGATGCCCGCCGCCCTCCCCTTTCTCCAGGAATACGTGGACGCCAACAAGTACCCGTTTTCGCGGCCGCCGGCCTCGCATGTGTACCACTACAGTTCCGCCACTTGCCCCACGGCCTGGGCTTTTCTCGAAAACTGGGTCCGCACCTGCTCGATTTCCGAAAAATGGGAAGACGAACACATAGAGATGATCGCGGCCATTGTCGAAGAAGTGGCGGACCGCAATCGGGGGGGATAGGTCCGTTGAGTAAGACGCTTAAACTCAAGACTCGCCATTACCGCGCCCTACCCATAGACAAAGCCGGCTACGCAGAGGACGTCTTTGAGTTGCCAGTGGAACGCACGGCGCTCATTGGTTTGCACTGCTGGAATGTGGGGCTGCCGGATGGCCCTGAGATCGACGTCAATTACGTCACGGGCATGGGCTGGCCTCAGGCCACCGAAGAATCCTGGCGCGTTATGAGAGAAGTGATCCGGCCGGCCATGGATATCGCCCGGCGGATCGGTATGCCGGTGTGCCACGTCGAGCCCGATGATTTTGACAAGCACTACCCCCAAGTGCCTTCTCGCCGCACCCCGGAAAACCAGCACCGCGCAGCCTCTCTGCAGACCCAGTCGGACCGCTGGACCATCGTCCGCACCGGCGAACTCCAAACCATCGAAAAAAGATCGACCGGCGTCGATCTAGCCAAATCGCCCGCTGCGCGCATGAAAAGGGCCAAAATCGTCGAGCCAATGGGGGACGAGCCTCTCGTCTTTTACACCGACCAGCTCGACGCATACCTGCAAGAGCGCGGCGTCGAAACCCTCATCTATACGGGTTTTGCCGCGGATATGTGCATTCTCAACTCAGAAGGCGGGGGCCGCCCCATGCTGCGGGCGGGCTACCGCTGCATTCTCATGCGGGACGGCACGGTGGGCGTGGAAACGCCCGATACCTTTCCCGAGCGCCTAGCCACGCGCTATGGCATTCACCGCTTTGAAATAGCCGTAGGTTATTCCACCACATGGGCGGATTTCCAAGCCGCCGTTGCAATGCTAGAAGCGTAGATGAACAAAGACAACGAGACTATGGCCCTGCGCATCTGCGACTGGAAATACGGCAAGAACTGGGTCTATTCGATTACCTACGACGAGGCGCTGGCCGACCTACACCGCTTTGCCATTCCCCATCACGAGAAATTCGGCATTCCCGGACACGTAGAGGTCGTGGGCCAGCAAATCGGCGAAATCCGCAATATCGGCACTTCGAGTTTCAACGGCTACCGGCACATGAATGGCGATGAGCTCAAGGATTTGCTCGCCCGCGGCTGGGGCGTGGGCAACCACGGCTGGAGTCACCACTTTATCAGGCCCGATATGGTCGATCAGGAAATCCGCCTGTCTCGCGATGTTATAGAACAGGCTATCGGCGCTCCTGTTTTGCTGTACTGCGCCCCCAACGGCATTGAAAATATGTCCGACTACGTGCTGGACGCCTGTCGCCAACTCGGTTACTTGGGGGCCATGAGCATAACGGATTGGGTGAACGCGGCGAGCGATGAATTGTACTACCTCAATCGCACGCCATTGCACGAAAGCTACGAGGAGCCCTTTTACAGCGCTTACGACCCATTCCGCCATATTCTGCTGGCCCAAGAGTCCAAGGGGTGGATTATCGACTACTGCCACTGCCCGTTGGAACAGGCCGTTCACCCCAACAAAGACTGCTCGGAAGCGCAATTGCGCCTGCGTTTGCAGACGATCATCGAAGAAGGCGGTGACCAAGTCTGGTGCGCCGTGCCCGAAGAGGTCATTTCCTATCACTTGTGCCGGCGGCACGCGGTGGTCGAAACCGTGGCCGCAACGGCGCGCGAACAACGATACCGGATCCGCTATGAGGCGTTGCCTGCCCGGGTTGAGCGCCGGGAGTTGACCTTTGAAGTAGAAGTGCCGGCGGCCTGGTGCAATGCGCCCCGAGTGTGGGTAAACGGGGTGCCCCAGTCGGCCTCTGTGGTGCGCCCTCGCCTGCTGCGGACGACGGTGGAGGTAGAGGACGGGACGGAGTTGCAGTTTCGTCCTTCAACTTTCTGAGTTACTGACGTTACGCACGCGTTTGTCATGTCGGCGCACGTAGGGGGCGGTTTGCAAACCGCCCCCTACAGGGTGTCGCGCCAAATCCGCATCGCGTACAAGACTGGTTCCCGCTTGCGCGGGAATGACACCGGGCGGGGCGGTAGGAAACCGCAGATAACGATAGCTGCGTAACGTCAGTGAGTTAGACAAGCAGTTGGTCGCAGTACAACAACTCGACGCGAAGGATTGATTATGTCGCTGCGCATTTGCGATTGGAAATACGGCAAACGCTGGGTCTATTCCATTACCTACGACGAGGCCCTGATCGATCTGCACCGCTTTGCTGTGCCCTATCACGAAGAATTCGGTATTCCTGGGCACTTGGAAGTAGTCGTCGGGCAAATAGGAGAAGTGCGTCAGATCGAAGGGTCGAGCTTCAATGGCTACCGACATATGAATGCCGATGAGCTCAAAGACCTGATGGCGCGCGGCTGGGGCGTCGGCAATCACTCGTGGACGCACGTCTTTATCAAACCCGAGATGGTCGATCAGGAGTTGCGCGTGGCTAGGGAGGTTTTAGAGCAAGCCATTGACGCGCCGGTGCCGCTGTATTGTGCCCCCGGCAGCAACCGCAATATGGCCCCACACATTCTCGAGGCCTGCCGCCAACTCGGCTATTTGGGCGCGATGAGCATCAGGGAGGGAATAAATCGACCCGCAGACGAGTGCTATTGGCTCGACCGCAGTCCGCTGATCCACGAATACCCCCCGCCTTTCTTCAGCAAACACGATCCCTTCCGCAATATTCTCCCCGCCCGCCAGTCCCGCAGTTGGGTCATCGACTACTGCCACTGCCCGATCGAAGAGCCCATCCACATCAATAAGGATTGCTCCGCAGCCCAGCTCCGCAAGCGCTTGGAGACAGTGCTTGCAGAGGGCGGCGACGAAGTCTGGTGCGCCGTGCCCGAAGAAGTCGTGTTCTATCATCTGAGCCGGCGTCATGCCACCATTGACGTTGTTGGGGACAGTGCCGATGAGCAACGGTATCAAATCTCTTTCACCGATCTGCCGGCAGGCGTGGCTTGCAAGGAACTGACCTTTGAAGCGGAAGTGCCAGCGGCCTGGTGCAACTTTCCCCGTATATGGGTCGATGGCGTAGCGCAGACCGCAGAGTTAGTGCGGCCCCGGGTGCTGCGAGCCACGGTCGATGTAGGGGATGGGGTCGAAGTGGGGTTTCGCGCCGGATAACGCTCAAAACAGAGATTTGGCAAAGGCCAAGTCTTCGGCGAGGAGTCGCTCTGTGGAGGCCGTATCGTGGTATTCGGCATCCAGGCAGACGACACCGCTGAAGCCCCTTCGTTTCAGTTCCGCGACCGACCGCGGCCACGAAGCCAAGCCCTGCCGTCCCGTGGTCCAATAAGGACGCCATTCCACGTCTTCCGCTTCCGGTCCGCTCTGCCGCCGCCAGTACGCATTCTTGAGCTTGAACTGGGACAGATGCGACCAGACAATATCGATCGCCATCTCGGGAGATTCTCCGTTGAGAGCCTTGTGCCCGGCACAGGGGATGGCGCAGATATGGCTGGGATCGTAGCGGTCGATTAGGTGTTTAATGCCCATGGCATTGCACACCCATCGGCCTTCGTGATTTTGGATGCCCAAAGCCACCCCGTGTTTGTCGAGCAAGGGAATCAGGGCGTCAAAGGCTCGCTGGTGAACTTCTATACTGGCCAAATACCCTTCGGCAGTGATGGCTGGACAGGTGCGAATGACCGGAACTCCGGCAGCGCCGCAAGCCGCAATGGTTGCTTCGTCCGTCGGTCCAGCCACACTGGTAATGGCGACACCCAAGGCACCGAGTTCCTGTGCCGCTTTGGGCAAGTCGCGTCCAACACTTTCGGGGGGCACTGGATAACCCTCGCGCACGGGCAGTTCAATGCCGTCGAAACCCAGATCGAGTACAAACTCTCCGAGTTCGGTTGGCGACTTGTCCTTCCACATTTTGGTGAAAACGGAAAAGGAAACGCCTTTTCTTTGCATTAGAACTCCTCCACTGCTTGCAAGGCCGCGTGGATATAGCCAAAGGTATAGGCAAAGCCGACTTTGCCCGGCTCGGGGCCGCTGATCCCGGGGACGTGGTCCGGCATGATCATGTACTCGTAGCCGACCTCCTTGTACACCTTCAGCGCCCGAATCATGTTGATGTCTCCTTCGTCGGGAAAAACCTCGACGAAGTTACCCAGACCGCCTTTGATATTGCGGAAGTGGACGTTGAAAATCTTCTTGCGCTCGCCGAAGTAGCGAATGACATCAAAAATTTCCTCCGCCGGATTGGCCAGCGCCTCGGACATGCAGCCCTGGCAAAAATTCAGGCCGTTGTACGGACTGTCGTAAAGCGCGATGAGCTTTTTGAAACCCTCGGCCATCCCCAAGGGACGCGCCACGCCCCGATACGTATTGCCCACGCCAATGCCCGGGTCGGACGGATGGCAGGCCATCTGGACTTTGTACTCTTCGGCCACGGGTATGATCTCCTGCAGCCAGTGGTCAATGCGCTCCCACATTTCGTCCTCATCGGCCGGCCCGTCTTCGAACTCGCCCAGCGACTGGTCCAATTTGTCCAGTTCAAAAGTCGATACGACGGCACCACCGCGCCCCGTCTTCGAGGGCGTCCGCAGGTGGCCCAAGATGGTGATATTGTAATTGAGGCCGCGAATGCCCGCCTCGCCCGCCATCCGCACCGTCTCTTTCATCCAGTCGAGCTGGCGGTCGCGCTCGTCGCTCGGTTTGAGAAAGATCGCCCCAGCCTCGTTGTCGTAGGCGCTGCGCGAGCCTAAAGGGATGTGGATCATCTCCATGCTGATGCCGTGTTTGGCCCACCGCTCCTTCATCTGCAACAGCATCTCCGTGCTCCACTCCCGCCACGGCGCGGCAGGAGTCTGATCGACGTTTTTGATGCCGAGTTGCGACAAGACCTTCATTTCCTCGTCGGTCTGTTCCCCAAATTGCGATCCAATGTACATAGCGTATCCTCCGAAAGGTCGGTTTAGTAATAGACGATTAACATACGGCTACGGCCAAAGTTAGCTCGGCGCATCCCCTTGGAAAAGCGTAAACCCCATCTCCAGATACTTGTCGCGTTCTTCGGCACTAGTACCCGTTCCCATCGCCAGACTGATGCCAGTACCAGCCAATTGCGCGGCGACGTTGCGCATACAGTCATCGACCGTGCGCAGCGGATAATCCGGGTGATCCTCCAAGCTGAAGGAAAGGTCGTTGGGGCCAAACGTGACCACACTCACGCCCGGCTTGGCCAATTTGCGAATGTTAGTCACCGCTTCGACGGATTCTACTTGGATTGCCAAAATTGCGTAGTCATTCCACCACGCCGCATAAGCGCGTCGGTCCACCCCTTGAGTTACACCGCGCAGGCCGCGGCGATTTGCGCCGCCCCAACTGCGCCGTCCAATGGGGCCGTAATAGGCATAGGCAATGGCGTCATCTACAGTCTCCGGCTCCATGACCTCGGGGATCAAGACCGCGCTGGGACCCAAGTCGAGATAGCGCCCGACCATGTAGGCCTGCCGGGTGTGCGGGATGCGCAATTGCACGTCGATATCCAACTCTTCAGCCGCCCGGCAGTAGTTGACCAATTGCTCTTCGCTGAAGGGAGTGTGCTGGCTGTCTATCCAGATGTAGTCGAACTCACCGGTTGACCATATATCGGCCAACTCCTCCTTGGTCGTGGTCAGCGAACCGCGCAGGGCGGTTAGCACTTCGCCATCTCGCATGCGCTGTCTGAGCGTCTTCTTTTGCGCCATAATGACTCCTGTCTTAGTAGCCTAATTGAATGGGAAAGAACCCGTGGTTAGATTGGATTAAACTAAACAGGAAGGTGAGTAAATTGACATGACCGCGAAAGAGCTTTCTTCTGCCCCGGCCCAACTAGCCTACAGCGAGCCAGAACAACTAGTACAGGACTTCGCCAGCCGAGGACTGGTCGTCCTAGCCCCGGAAAGCCTGGGCATTCCGGCCGCAGTTCACGAGCGGATCTACCAGCGCGAAAAGCAGGCGGTCGGCACTGGCGAGCGCGTTACACCCGAACTCATTCCAGACGTGCTCGAAGTCATCAACGCCCCCGGCGTCGTCGCGGCCTGCAACCAACTAGTCGGCGAAAACTGGGCCATTGTGCCGTTCACCCACAATGCGACCTTCACCAGCGGTGGCCGCGACCAGCACTGGCACAAGGACGACAACGGCCCGTTCAACGGCCGCAAACAGCGCCACCACCAAGCCGTGCAAATCGAAATGCTGTACTATCCGCAGGCCGTGCGCGAGGACATGGGCCCGACGGCGACCGTGCCCTACTCGCACTACTGGACCTTCAACCACGAAGAAAACCACGACAATTTCGCCGGGGCCGATCACCTCGATTTCGCCTACCACCTCAACGGCATGGAAGGCCAGCCCGTCAGCGGCCCCGACTCGCAATACGACCCCTGCGATATTGTCCACCGCCGCACCGCACACGACGTGCGCATGAGAGAAGCGGTCACCAGTCTAAAGTGGCCGCTGGTGCAGCCTTTTGAAGCGGCCCCGCTGCGCGCCGGCAGCGTCGTGTTGTACTCGCACAATACCTTCCACCGGGGCAACCACCGCCGCGACGATTGGCGCACCTGGCAAGACAATCCGCGCTTCATGTGGCGCTTCTGGATCTATCGCACCACGGACCCTTCCGGCGACAATGGCTCACCAGCCGCAGTGCATTGGAACGAGCTTGATCCGCTGACCCACATCGATCGCTCCGCCGCCAGCGACGACGTCACCTCGGTCTGGCGCTATCACCACCACTGGATGCAGACGGGCCAAACGCCGCCGCCGCGCCCCGAGGCCGCCGCCCTATCGTCGGCAGACCGAGAAGCGGAATCCAACCGCTTATTTACCCAACTACTCGCCAAAGGCGAAGAGGCCGAGCCAGCGCGCATTGGCGCAGCGTACAAACTGGCCTCCATCGGCGACTCGGCGCTGGCGGTGCGGTTGCTCGGTCAGGCTCTGTACAATGACCGGGAGAGCGTACGGCGGGCCGCCACCTATGGCCTCATTGCCGTCGGCGCGGAGGCTACCGACACCTTGCTAGAAGCGGCGAATTCACCCGTCAAATGGGTCCGCAAGGCCGGCGTGTACGGCTTAGGCGATGCCAGCCCCCTCAACGAAGAGGCCTTGCAGACTGTAGCGACGCGCCTGCGCGAAGATCCGTCGGTATATGTCCGAGCCGTCGCCGCTGGCACGCTCGGCTGTCTCGGCCGCCGCGCCGTCGCCACCGGGGTAGGCCGAACATTGATTCCCGCCTGCCTCGAAGCGCTGGTGCAGAGTCTCGGCCACGAGGAAAACCGGCTGGCCATGGACCGGGCACAAGGACGGAGCATAAAGTTCGTGCGGCCCACCGATGAGTGCGATGTGTGCGAGGGTGGTGGCGTCGATTTTGGTCTTGAGCGGTTCAAGCCAGTCCGCTCGGCCGTGCGCGAGAACGCGCTGTGGTCCATGGTCATCCTCTGTTCCCACGGCACCGCGATTGCCGGCCCGGCGCTAGAGCCGACCACACGGGCCTTGCAAGAGGTCATCCGCAGCGACGAGAACGCCATCTGCGTCGGCTTTGCCATGGATGCACTGGGCCGCCTAGCCCATTTGCGTCCCGAGGACGAAACCGCGAGCGACCTCCAAGCGGAAGTCGCGGCGCTACTCGCAAAGTCGCCCATGCGGTGTTGGGAATCCCTAGTCCGCAGCGGCCTCAAGCCCAGATAGGTCTATTATCGCTGAAGCTCTTCCTCCGCCCGCTGCCGAAACGCGCTCCGCTCTGCTGCTTTGAGCGTATTCCAGATCAGCAGCTCTTTGCGGATTGCCTGCAAAAAGCTGCGGTTGGCTCGACGCCACGAATCATTGTCGCCGCTGAGGCAGCGCAGATAGAACACTAGGCCGTGAATATTGGCTTGGTCCTCGGGACGGATGCACAGTACTGCGTGCTGGCTCACGCCCAAATCCAGCGGTGCCAGCCACACCTTGGCTTCGATGGCATAGGCCGTGCCTTGGGGCGTGGCAAAGGATTGGAGCAGGGTGCCCTCGGTGTAAAACGAGCCAATCGAAGCCTCGCCGTAGGACGCTAGATAATCCAACAAAAAGCCGCACAGGCCCTTAGCCTCGGCCGCCGACACCAAGAAGGGAAAGCGAAATTCCCACTCGGCACCCACCGGCGGCTCGGGCTGCCAGCGCCGCACTAGGTCGGGCACAGCAGTGCGGGCAGCCACCCGGGCCGGATACACCGTGGACAGCAAGACCACGCCCATGACGATGAGCGCCGAAAACACGGCCGCTAGAGACGAATAATTCAAATTGAGTCCGCCCAGCATGTCCCAGTAGTTCAGCACCAAACCCGTCCCTTGCCCTCCCAAGTACCCCAGTGTAATACCCAAAACCGCATAAGCGCAGGCTTCGGCGATAAACAGCAGGGCGATGTGGGACGGGGCCAGTCCTACGGCCGCGTAGATGCCAATGTCCTTGAGGCGCTCGTACACCGTCCCCAGCATGGTATTGAGGACGATGAAGGCGGCGATGAGCATGGGTACGATCAGCACCCCTAAGCCCTTTATCGCCGTCGCCCCAATCGACGAATAGGCCCAGACGTCGATAGTTGCGGCTTCGTCTTGCCGCAAGCCGACGAACAGGCTGACAGCCACCCGCAGCAGGAAGTCCTCCAACAGCGCTTGGGCCGCCCCAGTGTCTAGGCGCTCCCGGTCAAAGGCAACAGCCACCGAGCGCAGCCTCCCCCCCATTTGGCGGACGATCTCATAGGGCGCAATGAGCACGTTGTCCGGCAGTATGTGTACATAGGGGCGGTACTGGGAGGCGGTGGCTGGCGTGGCCGCGCTCTGGTTGAGCTGCAAGGTGCTGCCGGCGGTCTGGGACAGCTCAAAGTCCACCGGCGTCAGCGGCCCGTCGTCTAGGTCGTGGATGTCGTTGAAAACCTCTGGATCGAACAAGCCCACCACGGTCAGTGTTTTGCCCATCACCTTCACTTGCGCCCGTCCCAAATCGCCGGCATCCAAGCCCAGGGCCTCGGCCATCGGCAAAGGCAGCAGACAACTAGCCTCGGTCGCGGCTGTGAAAAAGCGTCCAGCCGTCAGAGCGTGGTCAATCCCTGTGATGTCAGTTTCCTCGGGATTTAGGCCGAGCAAGCCGTAGGTCCGCACCAATTGCCGGCCGGCCGCAGCTTCGAGGTACGTTTTTTTGTCCTCTTGCAAAATGAACCAGTTGCGCGGACTGATCGGGCCGACCGCGGCAAAGTGAGAGCGGATGTAATCCAACATGGGCTGGCCCAAGGGATTCCAAGCTCGGTTGCGCACCAAGACACCCTCGTACTCGCCCTCGTGTTCGAGCGGCAGCGAGATAAAGCGCGCTCGGCTCTCGTACGAGGCAAAGGACAGCACCGTAAACGTCAGCAGCACCAAGGTCATCAGAGTCAGGCCGGTGCGCAGTTTGCGCCGCCGCATGTTGGATATGCCCAGCATGAACGCGGCATGAGCGACGCTAAAACGCCGCATTTCCACGTGGTGGATCCGGTCGCCGCGCTCTTTCATATAACTGTTGAAGCGGCTGCTAATGAGGACGAGGACGAGACCGGCCATAGCCATGATGGCAAAGGCCAGCAGGATGACCAGCGGATGGGCAATGGCAAAGGCGGGATGCACCTGCGAGACCGCCAGCCAGACTGCGGCCAATAACGCGCCAAAACCAGTCAGTTGCCGCGTGATCTGCGCCGCCCCCAGCAGCAGGCGCTCGCCCAAAAAAGCCGCGGGAATGAGCAGCGCCAAGAAGAATACCATGCCCTTTATGACGTCGTTTAAGGTCGCTATGGCCTGCGGATAGACTTGGTTTTCCAGCCCCAGCGCCACCCGCAGATGGGCCACGTACCGGCTCCACTCTTTGCGTTGGGCGGCCTCTTGAGCGGCTTCGAGGACTTGGGCGGTGCGCTGGTGCAAGCGCTGCAAGTACTGGTTTTCAATGGCGTGGTCGCGCATGGTCTGTAGCCGATCTTCGTCGAGACGCCACATGTCCCAAGCAGCCTGCAACAGCGTCGGCACTAGCCGCTCTTCGGCGAGGGAAAAACCTTCGCCGTTGGGGCGACTGCCGGGGATGCCGTTGTTGAGCAGCAGCAGTTGTCGTCCCGCTAAAATTTTGATGCGGTTTTGCGGGTCAGCGTCCTGCGGCCCGAATATCACCCCGGCCGCTTCGTCGAGACTGCTGCCCAGCGCGTAGCCGTATTGGCGCGGGGCGGTGTCGTAGCGATTGACCACGGTGATGCCGCCCAAGAAATTGAGCGAGCGCGGATTAATGAGGCCGTAAAAAGGACGGCTCAGGCAGGGGAAAACCACCACCGATTTCTCGGTAAGTGCCCATTGGACAGTGATGGGGATGGAGCCATCGGGCAGCGGTTTCCCGTGGAATCCGTCCGCCCTTTTGCTCAGGTCGGCGGCGTAGGTAATGGCCCCGTCTTGCGGGTCCAAGACGTACACGTTGGTGCGGTACTGGGCCTGCGGCAGCCCCGTTATGAGCAACTCGCCCTCGTCGTCGCTCAGATGGACTTGGGCCGTGCGAACCCCTTTGACGGCTTTGCCAGCGGTCGCCCGTTGCGAACGCACCACGACTACCGCGTCGGCCACTGGCCGATCCGGCGTTTGCGAGCGGCGCGGAAAGGTCCGCACCTTGAGACGCAAGTCGCGCAAGCGATCCGGCAACACCGGCCCAAAGGACGCTTTCTCCTCCAACAATTGCGGATCGTTTAGGGCCTGTTGCAGCACGCCGTTTATCAAGGCGACTTGGCGCGCCAGATTGTCGTAGTTGACTGCGGCGGGCTGGTCCAGCGGCGAATCGATCTGCAGGCGGGCGTCGTTGACAGTGATCAGGCTCAAAGAAATCAAGCCGCCTTCGAGGGCGAGTTGGCTGTTGGCGGCGATGCCGCCGGGCATGTACGCCGACCAGTCCAAGCCCTTGATGGGGGTAATGCCGTTGATCAAACTGCCGACGGCAGCCGAGTCCAGAGTGCTGGCGTAGCCACTGAAGCGGCGACCAAATGGAGCGAAAAAGCGCCGCAATTCGGGTCTGGCAGTGTTGTTCCAGATGCCGACTTGATCAGTGCGACTCGACAGATCGAGGCCGATGAACAGGTCTATGTGGAGCGGTTCCTCCAAGCGTCGGGCGTGGCGGGCAAGAAAGTCGGCCATGCCCTGGCGGCCTTGAAAGTGAGCCGAGGTCGCCACTAGAATGATGGTACGCGCTGGTGGATAGATCGCTAGATGGCGGGCCAATTCCAATAAAGCAGCGATGCCACAGGCAGTCTCAGCGCTCGGCGCTCGGCCCGGCACCACGGAAATGCCGTCGTAGTACGCCTCGATAGCGACGCGCTCGGCGGCCAGTTCGGGATCGGTGCCGGGGATCACGCCCCAGATATTCCACGCCGTTCGCCGTTGCCAGTCCATGCGGCCCTGCAAGTGTACCAACAGCTCTCCACCTCGCAGGCGCTGGCGCAGCATGAGGCCCGCTTCGCGCTCGACCCAGAACCGGGGAATGTCGAGCGGCACGTGAGCGTATTTGGCCGCGGCTTGGTGGCGGTTGGCCTGCTCGGGCGCAATAAATACCACGGCCCGGGCACCCAGCGACGTAGTGCGCAGCCAGTGGTTCCAACTGTCGAATTCCAGCAGGACAACGCGCCCGTCCATGGCGTGGCCGTCGAAATCGTCCCACTCGCCCCGACCACCGTAGATCATCGGCGCTCGCAAGCCCTCTGGCGGCAGCGTAACCGTCCGCGCCAGATTCGGCCACAAGCCCCACAGCGGCACCTCCTCCCCGCTTGACTCCAAGCGCAGGCGACTGCCGCGCTCTACGGGCACCACCACGGCAAATGAGTCGCGCCGCACCGCTTCGACGCCAGCCGCAACCAATTCGCGCTCCACCAACGCAGCACCCGCTTCGGCACCGGGATAACCAGCCAAGCGCGAATCGACGGCGCTCAGGGCTTCGATGGTGGCGCGCAAAGCAGCCACCTCGCCGTAGCAGGGCGTCCCCAGCAACCCCAACCAGAAGGCGAGACCTATTTGTAGGATAGACCGACTGGGACCGCGGACATTGGGGAAAGGGTTGGGCTTCAATTCATGGCAGATACTTAACAAGAGCTGCCACAGCAGCAACGGCCCCTATTGTAATATAGAGGTTGCGGTTCAAGCCTTTGTGTAACTCGGTTTTGAGTTCATAAATCGCAGCCTCCATCTTGCCCTCTAGCCGGGCCGTATCGGCTTTGAGCTCGGCTTTGAGCTCGGCAAGATCGGCTTTAGTAGCCAGATGATCGTACACGCCTTCAAGCCTAGCCAAACGTTCTTCAGGAGTTAAAGGGGTGTTGGTCATAGCATTCTCCTTTGGAGTGAAAGTACAGGACGGTATAGAGAGGTGTCAACCGCGCTCATTTTCAGCTTCTAAGGGCTATTTCAAAGACGAACCTACCCCTTCTCGGCCGGCAGTAGCTAACCCCAAAAAATCACATTGCCGACTGTGCCGGTAAAATGGTCGATGACTAAGAAGATGCCGCCCGGCAGCAGTTGCCCCAAGATCAGGCCCATAAAAAACGGTCTAGTCTGGTGGTAGCGCTCGGCACCGCCGTACTTGAGCACTAGGACTTTGATAAACCAGGCCAAAAACATATTGAACCACAGGTGGTCCATAATCCAAGTCGGCCCAACAGGATAGCCCAAAGGATGCAGAGGCCACCAAGCGTAGTGCCATCGGGCCACAGTCAAGCCCAGCATGATGGCCGCGCCCAAACCCATGTTGATCCAGCCCCACAGGTGCGGCTCGCTCGGATAGCGCAACAAGCCCTCGACATAGCGATAGGGCGCTTCGCGGCTGACCGTGCCCCGCAGATTGAGGTTGCCGTGCTCGTAGCTCAGCTCCAAAATCATCCAAGTCGAAGCCGCTAGCGCCACGGCTATAGCCACGACCATAGCCCAAAACAAAGGCCGCCGCCCTCGGTTCAATTCTTGGCCCAGCTTCAGACTGTTGGCGCAGGAGGCCATAACAAAGCTGCGGACATTGGCCGTCCAGATATAGGTGCTAGCCAGCAAGACCAAGCCCGGTGCTCCCAGCGCCGACGAGCCGACCGCGGAGATGAGGATGCCAGCCGGCACCACGGGCGGAGCACCGTCGGACAGACCGCCCTCGGCGACCACCCGAGTAAAGGCGACAAAAAGGGCACCGGCCAGAAACAGCAACGCCGCGCCGGCCCACAGCGGCAATCCAGCCAGCCACAGCCAGCCGACCATGATCGCCGTACCGACGACGAGAATGATCACCGCCGCCCGGTACGACAGGATTTCCTCGGCGTCATCAATGGCCGGATCGCCGGACCAAGCCTTGCGCCAGACCGCAGCCAGATGGCGGCGAGCGGCCCACAAGCCGCCGAGGAACAGGACCAACATCGCACCCATAGCGTGATAGACCTGCAGCGTGTGCCCGATGCCGTGGCCACTGCCCAAGCTGGGCGCATTGCCTACGCCGAGGATGGCGAAAGTGCCGCGCAAAACATTGGCCAGCAAATTGAAAACCCACAGGCTGAGCGCGACTTCGGTCTTGAGGAAGTAGAAAAAACCGAGGATGTGGAAGCGGAAGGTGATATACAGCGTAGAGGTGCCGCGCATAATCGGCAGTTCTTGGCGGAATAAATCGACGTCGCGAGCAAAATGCACGCCTTCCGGGAAATAGGCGTACAGGCCGTGCAGCGTGCTCCAAGTAGCGGCCAGCGCAAAACCAATCCACATCCCCCGATTCTTGAAAAAGGGCGGCCAGCGCTCTGTGCCCTCTCCCATTGCAGTCATGGCCAGCGGCACTTGCACCAGCGGATAGACGAGGCGCTCGTTGTCGATCCACTGCCGCCGCAGCACAACCATGATCGCGATCATCACCAAGAAGAGCGACCAGACAAACGGCTGCCAAGCCGCCAGCGCCATTAGCCAAGCCTTCCACGGCACCACGTAGGCGGCCCCCATTCCCTCAAAGAAAAACTGGGCGTCGCCGAGTTGGCGCGGCATCATCCAGTGGGGAATGTGGGGGTGGATGAGGCTTTGCCAATCGTTTTCGGGCGTGGCAAAGTAAAAGGGAGCGGCGAGTTGGCTGATGATCTTCGAGGTAAAAACGATGGGGATGGGCGAGGCCATCACCATCATTATATACACCAGCAGCAATTCGCCTCGGCGCAAACCCGGCGTCCCGCACAATTTGAGCAGGGGATTGATCAGCCCGGTCAGCAGGGCCAGCAGGCAAACCGCGCCGACCGTGCTAAAGCCCAAGGCCATGAAGGAGCCTTGCAGGTACAGGGTGCTATAGGCCACGCCGCCGCCGATGAAAGCGGCCAAAAAGGTGCCCAAGGCAAAGGCCCTAAGCGTAAAGGCCGAGCCAGCCTCTTCTACGGCAGGCTCCGGGTCGGCAGGCTCCAGCTCCAGCCGCGAGCGAAAGGCGGCGGGCAGCAGCCGTCCGACTCTGCCGGGGTCAGGTGTGGTAGAATCGGTCGCCGGCATGGCAGACGCATCGCACGGGAAGGCCGGCCGGAGTCGCGGTTTTAGTTTGGGACGGTGGGACGAACATGGCTGCAATAAGGCGAGCTATTTTTAGGGTGCCCCTTTTCCCGGCCGCAGTACTAGCAGAAGACCTAAAGTACACGCCAGTAATCCACTGGACGTTAGGCATGGGAGATTTGAGATGCTTCGACTCCGCTTTGCTCCGCTCAGCATGACCGATGATGACGCCCCATGCTGTCATGCTGAGCGAAGCGAAGCATCTCAGACCGCTCCACGCAGCAGGGCACTTTAGCCAATAGACAAGGTACTGTCAAGAATTGGCCTTAGAAGCCGTCTGAAAATTCCGGTTTCCATCTCTTGTAACTGATGTTACGCAGCTTTTGTCCCCAACTTCCCATCCCTGTATCCTTTCCGCTACACTCCAGACCTCCTATTCCCCGCCTCCCCTCTGAACCGCCGCCTTGGCACGATTTTTGCCTGTTGCGGGGACCTCCCTACTCGCAACCCAAGGCATGGCGTATGGCCGAAATCGACATCGTTTCCAAGCACCTGATCCAAACCTACCCGGCCGACTTCGCCCGCTTCGCCCTCCAGCGCGACGACATCGAAGCCGTCGAAGTGCTGGACACTGAACAACCCACGGTCCGCCGCACCGACAGCCTCCTCCGCGTGTGCATTGATGGCGAGGACGCCTTAGTCCACCACGAGTTTCAAACCACCGACCACCCGGCTATGGCCCGCCGCATGGCCGGCTACATCGGCCGCATGATCGAGCACTACGGCCTGCCGGTGTACGCGCACGTCTTTTACCTGCGCCCGGCTGCCGGGCAACGCGACCGAGGGTACTACATTCAAGAGCATCCCGACTATCCGGTCGTGATTCGCTATAAGGTAATCCGCCCGAGCCAACTGGCCGGTCAAGCGGTGCTCGACGGCGCGTTTGTGGGCTTGCTGCCCTTTGCGCCGTTGATGCAGCCGCCAGCCGGTCAGACCGAGGCGGCGTGGTTAGCGCAGTGCGTGGCACGGGCGGCCGCTCTACCGCTGGATCGGCCAAGCAAGGCCGATTTTCTCGCGGGACTGGCGATCTTGAGTGGGTTGGTGTATAATCCGCAGACGATCATGGCCACTGTTTCCAAGGAGTATCTCATGGACCTCATC
>JAJEFJ010000005.1 GCA_022820485.1 Candidatus Latescibacterota bacterium | reverse complement strand
CTGCCAGCTTCTTGGGACAATGGCGCACGGTTTTCAATATCGGCGGCAACAAATATCGGCTAATCGTGGATATGCGCTATGATTTGGGAAGAGTGTATATCCGCCATGTCCTCACGCACTCAGAATACGCTCGTCGGACCCAAACAGGCACTTTATAGCCAAGGAGTACCCAATGGCTGAAGTACTCGATTTTACTAAACCTCATGTGTTGAGAGACAAAGGAGAATACGATATCGCTGTCGCCGAAATCGATACCCTCCTCGACACAGATCCTCAGTCCGGATCGGAGGAGTATGAGCGGCTGGAGTTTCTATCTGTTCTGGTGCAGGCTTATGAAGACACTCATTTCCCGGCTTATGAGAAGCCCACGCCCCAAGAAGTGGTTGATTTTATGCTGGAGCAGAAGGGCCTTTCCCGGGGTGATCTGGCGAAGTGGCTGGGCGGTAGAAGCCGAACATCGGAATTTTTTAATGGAATTCGCCCGCTCTCTATTCGGCAGATTGGCGCGTTGAGAGCACATTTGGGCATTCCAGCGGATTTACTGATGAACTTTTTCCCATAGGTCGGCCCCTGCGTCGGGCCTCAAGGAGTAGCCATGCCTCAGCAAACGCCCAACATCATCTACATCCTCGCCGACGACATGGGATACGGCGATATGGGATGTAACAACTCCGGTTGCAAAATTCCCACGCCGCACCTCGACCGCCTCGCCACCCAAGGGATGCGCTTCACCGACGCCCATGCCTCCTCCAGCGTCTGCTCGCCCAGCCGCTACGCCCTGCTCACTGGCCGCTATTGCTGGCGCACCCCGCTCAAAAGCAGCGTCCTGTGGCCTTGGGATCCGCCCTTGATAGAAGCCGACCGCCCCACCGTAGCCAAGCTGCTGCGCCAGCAGGGCTACCGCACCGCCTGCATCGGCAAGTGGCATCTCGGTTGGGAATGGGCGACCAAGGACGGCAAACCAGCCTACGGCGACGAGTCCATTGGCCGCCTCAACCGCGAGCAGCGCCAAGCCCTAGAGCGCAATATCGACTACAGCCAGCCCATCGGCGGCGGTCCTCTAACCTGTGGCTTTGACTATTACTTTGGCGTCGATGTGCCGAATTTTCCGCCCTACACTTGGTTTGAACAGGACCGGCTGGCCGCGGCCCCGACAGCGCAAAAGCCCGAGGGGATGTTCGGCCTGCCCGGAGCCATGAAGCCGGGGTGGAAACTGGAGGACATGGTCCCCGAATTCGTTCGCCGCGCTCGCGCTTACATCGCCGAAGCTGGCTCCGATCCCTTTTTCCTTTACTTGCCGCTGACCTCGCCGCATACGCCGATTGTTCCCAACGAGAACTTTATCGGTCGCAGCGGCGCGGGTCTGTATGGCGATTTTGTCTGCGAAGTCGATTGGGTAGTTGGGGAAATTATGGCCGCGCTCGACGAGCAGGGGTTGGCCGACGACACGTTGCTCATCTTCACCAGCGACAATGGCCCCGAGTGCAGTCCGGCCGCGGCTGGCGGCTGCTACGAGCACGTGCGCCAATTCGGCCACTACAGCATGGCCCATTTGCGCGGAGCCAAGCGCGATACTTGGGAGGGGGGCCACCGCGTGCCTTTTGTCGCTCGTTGGCCTGGGGTTACGCCGGCCGGATCAGTCTGCGACCAGCTCGCTCTGTTGGGCGATTTTATGGCCACTTGCGCTCAGGTGACTGGGGTCCAGTTGCCTTCGGGAGCGGCTGAGGACAGCATTAGCATATTGCCTTTATTGCAGGGACAGGTTGATGCGCCGGTGCGCCGCTCGGCTGTGCATCACAGTTGCGCGGGCCGCTTTGCCCTGCGCCAAGACGACTGGGTCTTTATCGACGCCCCTTCCGGCGACGACAACCGCGAGCCGGATTGGTTTAAGGCGGAGCGGGGCTATAGTGACCACAATTTTCCCGGGGAACTGTTCAACCTCAAAGACGACATCGCCGAGCGGCAGAATCTGTACGGCCAGCACCCGGATATCGTGCGCAATCTGTCGCGCCGCTTGGAAGAAATCAAAGCCCAAGGAGAAGCGCTGGCCGGGCCTTATGATGGGACGTTGGAGGAATCGGAGTAGAGACCTGATGTTACGTAGCTGGGCCGAACCGATAGGTGTAGGGGCGTCCCTTGTGGGCGCCCAAGCTACACGGCGCATTCAGCCTGCGGGTGCTTAAAAGGGCAACCACAAGGGTTGCCCCTACAAGGCGGACTCGTTCGGTGCATACGGCGTAAAGCGGTAGGCAAAGTCGCTGTATGGCGCAGCGAATGTATATGCTCCCGGTTGTGCGGTCCCAATCGGGACGATTTTCATATTCCACGTATCGATGCCGTCGATTTTATACGGTTGATTGCCCGACAATTCGAGGGTTATCGTCTGCGGATCGGTGGTGTAAACGAGATAGTATTCTCCAGGTTTGGCGAGGACATACTGCCCGCTGTCGTCGCCGATTGGTTCGAGCGTGTCAAATGCTGGCGCGTCTGCCATAAACGATTTGAGGAATGCTATGCGCTCTGGGCTGTCGCCGCGCAGTACGCCGCCTTTTGCCCACCAGAGTAAGTCTTCGGGGTGTTTGTACGTTTCCCCGTGTCCGACGTAGCAGCCGGCAACAGTCCCCGCCCAAAAGTGTTGCACCATCTGCCGGGCGCTGATGTTTCCCCACCCTTGCGGAATGTCTCCCTCGTAGCGGCATTCATCGTAAATCACGGGTTTTTTGTATTGGCTGCGATAGCGGATGCCGTGCGCCATGTTGGAGGTTTGAATACTGACGTGCGTTACCCACGGCTTGCTGTGGTCGTACCAGCGCCGCCCATTGTGAATTCCACGCAGCCGCTGATACGGGTCGTGGTCGCGGATGATTTGGAAAAATCGATCCCAGTCTGATTCTTCTTTCGCTGGCATGAAGTCGTATTCATTGGCCAGCGACCACCACACATTGCGGAAAGCGGCTAACCGAGCGACGGCGTAGCGGATGTAGCGGTCGTCACTGGCCGCGTCCATGTTCTCGAAATCCCAGCGATCATAGGTGTGAAACAGGATTAAATCGGCTTCAATACCAAGCTGCAAGAGATCGAGAACGCGTTGCTCAAAATGACGCCAAAATTCGGGATTGAATCGCGTGAAGTCCCAATTTTTCAGCGGCGTGCCTGCGAATGGATAGTACACCGGCTCGTTTTTGTTATACACGTAATCCTTGGGAAAGATGCACATGCGCAGCTTGTTGAACGGTGCATTGGCGAGGGTTTGGAGCGTCTGTTCCTCCATCGCTTCCCCTTGATGCGCCCAAGCGTAACAGGTTGTCCCGAACTGGTGATAGGGTGTTCCATCGGCATACTGGAAGTAGAAGTTGTTGTGAGCGCACACGGGGCCGTGATTGTTTGCGGATGGTGCAATGCACGTAAACTGGCCGGTCTTGCCGTCAAGGGCGGCGTGGTTGCTTTTCGTGATGTACGTCCACTCGCCGACCGCATCGGGCATAAAGCGAATTTTGTACACGCCGTCTCCATCGTAGAATCCGTGCGGCGCGAAGACGCGACCGTTTAGTGCAAATTCTGCTGTCAATTCGACATCGACGAATGGATTGCCCGTCTCCGGGCCAGTCAGTGTGAGTTCATACACGCCCCAGCGTTCGACCATGTTTGTCTCCAAGTCTTGGGTAGATTCAGCGGAAGCTGCGCCGAGCGAGAAGATAACTATGAGAATCACTACCGGTAAAACTCGTCTAATCATTGATGCCTTTTACCTCCCTCAAAGGTAAACTTTATTGCAAATTTCTTTACAAAATAGGAGTCTAAATCCTATATTGTAAAGAATGTATATCCAACGTCAGCTCAGCTCCCAGCTCAAAAAGCTGGCCCCGCTCTATCCAATCCTCTCGGTCTCCGGTCCTCGTCAGTCGGGCAAGACTACGCTCGTGCACGAGGTTTTCCCCGACTATGCCTACGTCAATCTCGAACGGCTCGACGACCGTTTAGCTGCCGAAGAAGATCCACGGCGCTTCCTAGCGCGGTATGAGGATCGAGGGTTAATCATCGACGAGGCGCAGAAGGTGCCAGCGTTGTTCTCCTATTTGCAGGTTCTGGTGGATGAGCGCGGCACTATGGGTCAATTCGTCCTTACGGGTTCGCAGAATTTCTTGCTATTGGAGCAGGTCAGCCAATCGCTGGCCGGGCGCGTCGCCCTGCACACGCTGCTGCCCTTTTCTCGGCAGGAACTTGCGGCTAGCCCCGATTTAAGTCTGGACGAGAGCCTGTTCAAAGGCGGCTATCCCGTCCTCTACGATCGCGGCGTCGCTCCGCCCGACTACTATCCGGCCTATATCCAGACCTATGTCGAACGCGACGTGAGGAGCCTGCGCAATATCGGCGATCTGAGTGCCTTCCAGCGCTTTTTGCGGGTCTGTGCTGGGCGGGTCGGACAGTTGCTCGATTTGAGCAGCCTCGGCAACGATTTGGGGATCAACTACAAAACGGTGCGCGCTTGGATTTCGGTATTGGAAGCGAGCTACATCGCCTTCTTGCTCTATCCGCATCACGAGAATTTTGCCAAGCGGCTCATCAAGTCGCCCAAGCTCTACTTCTACGACACGGGCCTGCTGTGCTCGCTTTTGGGGCTGGAGGCGGCCGACCAACTCGCCACCCACTATTTGCGCGGGGCGATTTTTGAGAATTGGGTCATCGCCGAGATAGTCAAACAGCACGTCAACGCGGGCCGCCGTCCAGACCTCCACTTCTGGCGCGACAATATTGGCAATGAGTTAGACTTGCTCTACGAGCGGGGAGGTCGGCGGCAGGTGGTCGAGATCAAGGCGGGTGTGACGCTCGGGACGGACCAGTTTAAGGGGCTGCGCTACTATAAGAAGTTGGCGACGGCCTTGCCGGTGGAGCAGGATTATTATCTGATCTACGGTGGGGAGGAGCGTCAGGAACGCGCCCATGGCGTCGTCTTGGGATGGCGGGATATTGGGGAGTTGGTCTAGTGTTCGGCGACGCCAGTTAGAACGTTTTCCATTGTTTCGGCATAATGCGATTAGCCAATTCTCAGGTTAAGTACAAGTACCGCGTACCGGCCAATGGTGTCTGATGGTTATCTGTTATCTAACCAATATCGTCCTGTACAATGTCTGCTTGTCCACCGCCTCTTCTGCGTCGGTTTGCAACCTCCAGAAGTACATGCCATCGTTGAGCTCGCGGCCAGCATCGTCTCGCCCGTCCCAGAGGATGCTATATCTGCCAGGAATCTGCTGGCCCAAAGCAAAGGTTCGAACGTGCTGTCCGGCTACATCGTAAATATCTAATTCAGCCGATGTGGTGGTGGCTATATCATACGAGATACCCGGGACAACGGGTTTGAGCGCGCGAAGCTTGGCCTTCAGTTCGTCGGGCCATTTGTCCGGGTCGGTCGCCTCTTGCCAGGGCATGCGCTGACGGACCTCCTCGGCGAATAGAAGCTGGCGTTCTAATTCTTCAGACCATTCCTCTTCAGACCATTCCTCCGGACCGGTCCTCACCGCTTGCCAGATTCTGTTATCCGGACTCGGCTCAGCCGCGCCTTTGGCCTTCGCCGGTTGCGGTTCCGTGGCGATGTGGGCGATGACCTGATCGACGAGTCCTACTTGGTCAGCAATGTCCATGATCTGGAAGAGCTGCTCATGCGTGACGCGCCCGCTTCCGCTGAGATAGATGCGCTCGGGCGACTGGATGATAATCATCGTGGTGTTGCCCAACTGTTGTCTCTTTGCCTGCAATTCCTCTTTGAGGGTCGCAAACGTCACTGGTTTGTCCTTCAGCTTCATATTGCCGTCTTGATCCACGATGATATGAATACTCTGCTTACTCGACTCAGCCGCAACTTTGGGCACTTTCGAGATAGTGCCACAGGAAGGCAGCGTCACGGCGGCCAGAGGGCATAGCAGTACGGCTGTCAATACACGCGCCCGCATGCCCATCCGGCGCGCACCGCCGCCAAGCGCCCTGCGGATTCTCAGTGCCAAATCCGATTCTGCTGCAAAGGCGTTCATCGTGGGGATTCTCCGTATTAAAGGATTTAAGTGAACCGCCCGTTCGGCGACGTGAGCTAGGCCGCGCGCATAGGCTTCTGAGCGGCCAGTGGCATATACGACGAGGTCGTCGCAGGCTTGTTCGGCTTCCCGCCGCAACATGCGACCGCACAGCCACACGGCGGGATGGAAGAACAATACGGCGGAGACTAACCGCTGTAGTAGCAGCGTGAGGTTGTCCCAGCGGCGCACGTGTGCCAGCTCGTGCATGAGGACTAAGGAGAGTTTATCGGCGCTCAGTTTTTCTACGAGATCGGCGGGGAAAACAATGATTGGTCTCAGGATGCCCAGTGTCATCGGCGAGCCAATGGAAGGGGAGGTTGCCACCTCGACCTTGGGGTAGCCGTCGAGCGTCCGACGCGCTTGCTGCAGGGCGTCGAAAAGCGGACCGTCGCGCTGTACCTGCGCCTGCTGCCGCAAGCACCAGACGATTCCGTAGCCGATCAGGATTCGTCCGATGAGCAGCGCCGCGCCTACCAGCCACAGTATCGCTCCCCAGCCGGCTGTAGTAAGCGGCACACTACTGGTGGCAATTGCCGGAGAAGCCGCTACTTGCACTTTTGGGTGCTCGACAGGCGAGAATGCGAGGGTGTCCTGACTGGGTTCCACAAGTGGCACGAACGGTGTGAATAGCGTATAGGGCGAGCTGACCGCGACGGCGATGAGCGGCTTGAGGAGCACGACAGCCCATAACAGGTGGCGCAAGGCTGGCGACTTGATCGGCAATAGGTGGCAGGCGACTAGGACTAAGACCGCGAGTGCCGCTAGTTCGATACTTAACTGACCAAACCAGCCGAATAGCTGGCTGCCTAATCCGTTCAAAGCCGCATTCATCGCTGGTCTCCTTTTCTGCGCTTGAGGGCTCGGTCCAGTTCCGCCTGAATCGCCGTCAACTCCTCATCCGTGAGCGATTGGCCGTCCAGCAGTTGGCTGACCAGTGCTTCGGCCGAGCCGGAAAAGAACGAGTCAATGACTTCGCCCAGCGAGCGCCGTCCCATATCCTCGCGCGTGACCACCGGGCGATAGAGATCGGACCGGCCTTCTCGCTCTGAGACTACAAAGCCCTTCTCGCGCAGGATGCGCATTATGGTCAGCACGGTATTGTAAGCCATCGGCTTGACGGACGTTAGCCGCACCTGTACCTGCTTGACGGCCGCGGGCGACTCGTCCCACAGGACGTTCATAATGAGCGTTTCGAGCGGGGTCAACCTTTTGTCGGGGTTGTCTTTGGTCGCCATGGCAAGTCCTTTCAACTAAGAATTTAGTTGAACATACTCGACGGCATTCGGCTTGTCAACTAATTTTTTAGTTGATATGAAAAAAATCGGGGATAGAGCGCATTGACTGTCATTCAGCGATGAAGTTCATTAAAATGATACGGTTGAATACGAGCCCATTTCGCAGAGCGACCAAAAAACTGAGAGCCTGCCCTGAGCAGAGCCGAAGGGAGCGCCACCATGTCCGACTACACTTCCTATAAAGCTGATTATGACCGCGACGGCTTCGTCCTCGTGCGCAGCTTCCTGCCCGCCGACGAACTCAAAGCCCTAACAGCCCAGGTTGACCGCTACGTCCGCGAAGTGGTGCCGACCCTGCCCGATCAGGCGGCCTTCTACCAAGACAAGGCCCGGCCCGAAACCCTGAAACAACTACAGTGCATGGGCGATTACGACGCCTTCTTCGCCGAGTACCGCGACCAATCGCGCTGGAAGGCTCTGGCCGAGACCCTCATCGGCGAAGCCGCGCAGGTGAGCCAGCCCGAGTGGTTCAACAAGCCGCCGCAGACCGAACACCCCACGCCGCCGCATCAGGACAATTTCTACTTCAACCTCACGCCGCCCAACGTCGCTTCCATCTGGCTGGCCCTCGATCCGGTTGACGAGGAAAACGGCTGCCTGCGCTACAGCCCCGGCTCTCATCACAAGGGCATCCGGCCGCACAATCGCACCGCAGTCTTAGGTTTTTCGCAGGGCATTGCCGATTACGGCCCCCAAGACCAAGCCAATGAAGTCGCGGTGCATCTGCAGCCCGGTGACGCAGTCGTCCACCACGGCGAAATCATCCACCGCGCTGACCCCAACCGCTCGTCGCAGCGCCACCGCCGCGCTTTTGCCATGGTCTTTGAAGGCGTCAGTTGCAAAGTCGATGAGGAAGGTCGGAGGAGATACCAAGAGTCCCTGCAAAGCCAGCACCAGAAGATGGGGCTGGAGACTTCTTAACGGCTGTTACACATCCTTATACAGGGTCTGATGTTTGCGGTTTCGCCCACTGTAGGAGCGATTCGCGAAACGTCCCTACTTGGAAGAACGCTGACAGATCAGGGGTCCCACAGGCGGATTCCTGACACGTTGCCAAAGTGGTTGTCAAAAGTGATGAGAACCGAGCCGGTTTCAATGGCCTGAGCCGATAGCCAGACATCATTAATAGGTATAGGCGTACCGGCTTTCTGCAGGGCATCCTTGATCTGACCGTAAACTTCGGCCGTCTCGGTAGATAATTCGAGCGTGCGCACGGTGGGTTTGGCTAAAAACCCAGCTAGACGGGCGCGATTCTCTTTCATCCGCGTCCCCCCGCGAAAACCGGCGAACAGTTCGCCGAGCACGATGATGGACACAAACACGCACTCGGCCTGACCCAAGGCATCGAGTACGCGCTCGTCGCCGTTCCACAGGGCACTTAGCGCATTGGTATCTAACAGGACCTTCACTGCCAGTCCTCAGGATCTACTTGGCGGCGAGTCAAGGCGTCAAACTCAGTCCGTTCCTCGGTGCTCCACACGCCGCATTGATCCACAAAATCAGCTCGGTGATTCGGCGGTTGCAGGCCCAAGGCCTCCTTCAGCACACCGTTTATAGTCTTGTTTAGACTTTTTCCCTCGGTGGCGGCTTTCTTGTGTATGAGTTGGGCCAAGGCATCGTCCATGTGGATAGTCAGAGATTTCATGCTTTTACCTCATATTTATGGTTTATAATAAATCATAAATATAGTTCAAAATGCACGGGTCTTCCAGCTTTCTAAGGCCGGCGTTCCCGCGTCGAGGTTGAAAGTTCCTTAGGACGGCAATACATTCTTGTGCCGTTTAACTCAGGAGTAGGGCGAGCGGCGAATTGCCGGACCACCAGCAGAGAAAGGAGCCTACATAATGCGCGTGCTGATCACCGGCGGCGCAGGTTTCTTGGGGTCGCACTTGAGCGACCTGCTGCTGGAAAAAGGTTGCGAAATCATCTGCATGGATAACTTCCTCACGGGTCGGCCTGAAAACATCGCCCATCTGCTCGGCCACTCGCGATTCCAGTTTATTCAATACGATGTCACCAACTACATCCACGTAGATGGTCCGCTCGACTTCATCCTGCACCTCGCCAGCCCGGCTAGCCCAGCCGACTTCGAGCGGTTGGGGATCAACATCCTCAAGGTCGGCGCGTTGGGCACGCACAAGACCTTGGGGTTGGCCGTGGCCAAGCAGGCCAAATTCCTGCTGGCCTCTACGTCGGAAGTCTATGGCGATCCCTTGGTGCATCCCCAGTCCGAGGAGTACCTCGGCAACGTCAACCCCATTGGCATCCGCGGCGTGTACGACGAGGCCAAGCGCTTTGCCGAGGCCATGACCATGGCGTACCACCGCATGCACGGCACGGATGTGCGCATTGCGCGCATATTCAATACGTATGGCGAGCGCATGCGCCAAGACGACGGTCGTGCCGTGCCCAACTTTATCATCCAAGCCCTCAAGGGCCGCGATCTGACCGTCTATGGCGACGGCCAGCAAACGCGCAGCATCTGCCATTATAGCGACCTGATCGCCGGTCTCTACAACCTCATGCTGTCGGATGTGACCACTCCGGTCAACCTCGGCAACCCCAGTGAAATCACCATGCTGGACTTGGCCCACAAGATCATCGCCATGACCGAGTCCAAGAGCTGCATCGCCTTCCGCGAGCTGCCGCAGGACGACCCTCGGGTGCGCCTGCCCGACATTGCCAAGGCCCGCTCCCTGCTCGACTGGACGCCCCGCGTGGGGCCGGACGAGGGGTTGGGCCGGACGATTGCATGGTTCAAACGAGAATTGGAGAAATAGCTATGTGTGCTTTTGAATTGCGAGAAAACGCCCTCGGCGTTGAAATCCACGCGGGCGATCAGTTGCTCGCCCTGTACCGCGCCACCGAGGAACTGCCTCGCGGCGAATCCCCCAAACCCTGCTTCGCGCCGCTGTACACGCTTTCCGGCCAGCTCGTGACCGAGTATCGTCCACCCGACCACGCTTGGCACACTGGGCTGTTCTTCGGCTGGGTCCACGTCAACGACGCGAACTTGTGGGGTGGGCGTTGGTATTTGCCGGAGACAAAGAAGTACGAACACGTTGACGACAGCCACGGCGTGCAGCGGCACGATTGCTTTACGGCTTTGGCAGCGGACGGTGTGACTGAGTCGCTTTCTTGGCTCGACGGCCACGACCAGCTCATGGCGCGGGAGTCGCGCTCTTTTGGTTTTAGCAGCACTGAGGGCGGCTACTGCTTGCGAATCTCCACGCGCATCGAGCCAGCCGGCGACCGGCTGGTGATGGGGGCCTCGCGGGCGGCGCGCTACTCGGGGCTGGTGTTGCGCATGGGGCCTTCCTTCGCCGAAGCCGATCACTATTGCAGTGAGGGACGTCGGGGCCACGCGGATATTATGCAGCAGCGCGCCCGTTGGGTGGGGGCGCGCGGGAAAAGCGGCGGCTTTGTCGCGCTCATGGATCACCCGACCAACCCGCGCCACCCGGTTACTTGGTTTACCCGCGCCAACTTGCTGGGCACGGGCCTGCTGATGGAAGGCGACTTAGAGCTAGCCGCTGGCGAGTGTTTGGAACTGCACCACGCTTTCTTCGTCTTAGATCAGGACCCCGGTCCCACACAAATAGAATCCCTGTACGCGGACTTTGCTGCTTCCCCTGGAGAATTGCCATGAGGCCGTCGTGCCTCCCGGTACTGTTGCTGCTCGCCTGTGCTTCAGCCCCCAAAGTCGAATACCCGGCCCTTGACTTGGCCCAGCCGGACCAATGGACGGCTGGGGCCTCAGAGGGTACCGTCGCCGACCAATGGTGGCGCGACATGGGGGCCGTGCGCCTCGACAGTCTGGTGGCGTTGGCCTTGGAGCACAACTACAATCTCAAGATCGCCGGTGCCCGTCTGGCCCAAGCGCAAGCCCAAGCCCGGGTGGCTGGTGCGCCGCTCTGGCCCCAACTCAGCGCCAATGGCAATGGCTCGAAGCGCAAACAGAATTTCGTCGGCTTGCCCATTCCTGGGAGAGCCCCGGATCAGGTCTTGACCTCCGAGAGCACGTCCTTTGGCGTCGATTTGACGGCGAGTTGGGAAGCTGACCTGTGGGGTCGCCTGCGCGCTGGTGCCCAAGCTGCGCTCGCCGACGCCGATGCCGCAGCCGCTGATTTTCGCGCGGCGCGCCTGTCACTGGCAGCGCAGACAGCGCGGGCCTATTTCGCCGCGGTCGAAGCAGGGCACCAAGTCGAGTTAGCGCGCGCGACCGTTGCAAATTACCGGCTCTCCACCGAGCAGATAGAGGATCGCTATCGCCGCGGCTTGCGCTCGTCGCTCGACGTGCGCTTGGGCCGGTCGAGCTTGGCCACAGCCGAAGCAACCCTCGCCCAACGCCGCCAGCAACGGGATGCTGCGCTGCGCCAGCTCGAATTGATCTTGGGCCGCTACCCTAGCGCCCGGATTGAGGTCGGGGACGAGCTGCCCGCAGTCGGCGGCCTAGTTCCAGCCGGCCTGCCCGCCCAACTCGTGAGTCGGCGGCCCGACCTCGTGGCTGCTGAGCGCCGTCTCGCCGCGGCCGATCGTCGGCTGGCCCAAGCCCGGCGCGCCTTGTTGCCCCGCATCAGTCTCACGGCCTCCACGGGCCGCTCGTCGAGCGCGTTGAGCGATTTGCTCGACGGCGATTTTTCGGTCTGGAACCTCGTGGGCAATATCGCGCAGCCCCTGCTGCAAGGTGGGCGTCTGCGCGCTGGCGTTGATCAGGCCGCTTCCGCGGCCGAGCAAGCGCTTTTTACCTACGCGCAAAGTGCCCTTAGAGCCTACGGCGAGGTGGAGGCGGCGCTGAATGCCGAAGGCTTGCTCGCCGACCAAGAACGAGCACTAGCCACGGCTGCGGAAGAAGCCGTGGCTGCGCGCGCCTTAGCCGAAGATCGCTACGCCAGAGGGCTCGCCGATCTCATTGCCCTGCTGGAGTCGCAGCGCCGGGCCTTTGACGCTGAAAGCCGCTTGCTCGCCGTCCGTCGCCAGCGCCTCGATACGCGCATTGACTTGCACCTAGCCCTTGGCGGCGGCTTTACCCTTGCCTCTCAGACTTCGGCGAACTCAGTCGAGCCGCACGCGGAGATTCCTCAATGATACGCGTCTTCAAAATAGTTTTGCCGATCCTCATCCTCGCCCTCGGCTTTGGGGCCTACCAATTGCTGGCCTCGATGCGCGAGCCGCCCCAGCGCGTCTCTCGCTCCTATGACGGTCCGCTCGTCGAAGCTGTAGCCGCCCCGCTGCAACAGGTCCAGGTCGTCGTTGAAGGGCAGGGTACGGTGCGCCCCGACGCCCAGATTGACCTAGTGCCGCAGGTGTCGGGTATTGTGGTGTGGAAGGACGCAGACTTCAAACCCGGCGGGACTTTTACCAAGGGTGGGCTGCTGTTTCGGATTGATCCACGCGATTACGAACTCGTCGTCCAACAGGCCGAGGTCCAAGTGGCGCAGGCGCGCTATCAACTCGACTTGGCCCGCGAGGAAGCCGCCATCGCCGAGGAGGAGTGGCAGCGGCTGCACGCCGAAGAAGCTCCCACCGACTTGGTGTTGCGCAAACCCCAGCTACGCGCGGCCGAAGCCAGTCTCCAAGGAGCTGAAGCGCGCCTCGCCGAAGCGCGGCTGCGCTTGGACCGAACTAAAGTGCATGCTCCATTTGCCGGTCGGGTGCGCACTGCACGCGTCGATGTCGGCCAGCACCTCAACGCCGGCCAATCCATCGCCCAACTATACAGCATCGAAAAGGCCGAGATCGTCGTTCCCGTCCCCGACGAAGACCTCGGGTGGTTCACCTTGCCGCTGCCCATCGACGTCGCTGAGGCCAGTACTGCTAACGCCGGGACCATTTATGATCTCAACGCCGAGGGCGGCTCCCGCGCTTTTGCCTTTAGCCGAGAGGGGGCTAGCGCCGAAATCAGCGGCGCTTTTGCCGGTCGCCGCCACCAGTGGAACGGGCGCGTCGTCCGCACCGAGGGCGAGCTCGACCCGCAAAGCCGCATGGTGCGCTTAGTAGTAGAGGTCGAAGCGCCCTACGGCGGCATTGCCGATGGGATCCCGCCGCTGACGGTGGGGATGTTCGTCGAGGTGGCCATTGCCGGCCGCATGGTCGATGGCGTCCGCGTCCTGCCCCGCGTGGCTTTGCGCCAGGGCGATCGCGTGTGGACGGTGGGCCGCGACGGCGTCCTCAGCATCCGCCCAGTACAAGTGGTGCGCTCCCTTGAGGATGAAGTACTCGCTTATATCGACATGCCTCCCGAAGAGCGGATCATCGTCTCGCAGCTCAGCGGCGTTACCGACGGGATGCAGGTACGCCTCGCGGACGGCAACGCAGGAGGTCAACTGTGAAAGCACCTGTGTCTTGGATGGCGAAGAATCACGTCGCCGCCAATCTGCTGATGGGTTTCATCATGTTGAGCGGTCTGTTTGCCATGATGCAGACCAAGAAAGAAACCTTTCCCGAGATGTCGCTCGATCAGGTGCAAATCCAGGTGCCTTACTTGGGCGCGACACCAGCCGAGGTCGAAGACGCCGTCTGCAAGCGCATTGAGGAACGGGTGCGCGGCCTAGAAGGGGTGCGCCGCGTGCGTTCTACGGCTGCTGAAGGTATGGGTTCAGTCAGCGTCGAGCTAGAGCGCGGTGCCGACATGGACAAACTCCTCGACGACATCAAAAACGAAATTGACCGCATCGACACTTTTCCCGCCGAGGTCGAAGAGCCGGTCATCAAGGAACTGACTCGCCGCAATCAAGCCATCGATGTGGTGCTCTACGGCGATGTCGAGGAAAAAGCCCTCAAAGTCGCGGCCGAACGAGTGCGCGACGATCTGCGCAGCAGCGGCGTCATTTCGCAGGTCGAGCTCAAGGGTGTGCGCGTCGATGAAATTGCCATCGAAGTCTCCGAAGAGGCCCTGCGGCGCTACGGCCTGACCTTCGCGCAGGTGGCCGCTGCGGTCCGTCGCACGAGCATTGACCTACCTGCCGGCAGCGTCGAGAGCGAGGACGGCGCGATCTTGCTCCGCACGCAGGGGCTGATGCGGGTGGGGCGCGAATACGAAGAGGTCGTCGTGCTCACCCGTCCCGACGGCACGGCCCTTAAGCTCAAAGACGTGGCCATGGTCGTTGATGGCTTTGAGGATACCGATCTCGTCTCGCGCTTCAACGGCCAGCCAGCGGCTGTGGTGCAGGTCTATCGCATTGGCGACCAGAACGCCCTCGACATCTCCGACTATGTCCATCAGTACATTGAGGACAAACGCCCGACCCTGCCGGCAGGGATCGACATTGGCTACGCCCGCGATGACGCACGCATCCTGCGCGGTCGCATCGATTTGCTGATCCGCAATGCTCAACTCGGTCTGGTGCTGGTCTTCATCTGTCTGAGCTTCTTCCTCGACCTGCGCTTGGCGTTCTGGGTGATGATGGGCATCCCCATTAGTTTTTTGGGTGCCTTTGTGCTGATGGAGCCTTTTGACGCCTCGATCAACATGCTGTCGTTGTTTGCCTTTATCGTGGCCTTGGGCATTGTCGTCGATGACGCGATCATCGTCGGCGAAAACATCTTTTCCCACCGCGTGCAGGGGAAGTCCTTTGGCCGCGCCGCCATTGACGGGGCGCTCGAAGTGGGTACGCCGGTCGTGTTCTCGATTATGACCTCGATTGCGGCCTTTATGCCGCTGTTTTTCGTCGAGGGCATGATGGGCAAGTTCATGTCGGTCATCCCGGTGATCGTCATCTCGGTGCTGCTGCTGTCGCTGATCGAGAGCCTGTTCATTCTACCGGCACATCTGTCTTCTAAGGGGGACGGGCCAGTCAGCCGCTTGTTTCGCCGGGTTTTCATCCGCCCGCTCGATTGGCACGCCCGGGTCGTGGTCCGCTTTGACCGCGGCCTCCAGTACGTCATCCGCAACGCCTATAAACCCACGCTGCGCTTGGCGCTGGCCCATCCGATTTCCAGTACCGCCTTGGCCTTATCGCTCATGCTGTGTACCGCCGGGCTGGTCGCTGGCGGTCATATCAAGTTCGTGTTTATGCCCGAGATCGGGTCTGATTGGGTGACGATCTCGGTCAACATGCCGCAGGGCACCACGGCGACCCAGACCGCCAAGGTCGTGCGACACATCGAGGAAAAGGCCATCGTCCTGCGCGATCAGATCGACGCCGAGCGCGGGGGTGGGGATTCAATCTACCGCAATGTCTTCACCTACATCGGCGACCAACCTATGGCCCGGCGTTCTTCCTTTTCAAGTGTCCCGGGGGCGGGCGGCCAAGGGCATCTAGCCGAAGTTACCATCGAACTGCTGCCTTCCGAGGAGCGCGCGCTCGACAGCGCCGAGATTGAGGCGCGGCTGCGCCAATTAGTCGGCGAGGTGCCCGGCCCCGAATCCATTATTTTTTCCTCATCGCTGTTTTCCGCTGGTAACCCCATCGAGGTCGAGCTGGCCTCGGACAATTTCGACCAGCTCTTATTGGCCGTCGAGCGGCTCAAGGGCAAAATCGCCGAGTACGCCGGCACCGGCGATATCCAAGACAGCTTTGAAGAGGGCAAGCTGGAGATGAAGCTCCAGCTCAAGCCCCAAGCCCGCACCCTCGGCCTCACGCTCGCTGATCTAGCCCGCCAAGTGCGCCAAGGCTTCTACGGCGACCAAGCGCTGAGATTCCCACGCGGCTCGGACGACGTGCGGGTGATGGTGCGCTATCCCAAAGACGAGCGCCGCAACGTAGGCGACGTGCGTTCGATGCGAGTACGCACGCCATCGGGTGCCGAGGTGCCCTTTGCCGAGGTTGCCAGTGTTACCATCGGCCACGCCTATGCCGCCATCCAGCGCACTGACGGCCAGCGCGTCGTGCGGGTGAGTGCCTCGGTAGATGACCAAATCGCCAACGCCGACGAGATCAACCGCGATCTTGAAGCGTTTTTCTTGCCCGCGCTAGTCCAAGACTACCCCGGTCTGCGTTACAGCTTCGGCGGCGAGCAGAAGGAGCGGGATGATTCGCTGCAGAGCCTGTTATTCAACTTCATCATCGCTCTTGCCGCCATCTACGTGCTGCTGGCCGTGCCGTTCAAATCGTACACTCAGCCCCTCGTCGTCATGAGCGCGATTCCCTTTGGCATCATTGGCGCGGTTTGGGGGCATCTGCTCATGGGGATAGACTTGGCGCTTTTGAGCCTGTTTGGGATCGTCGCGCTCTCGGGCGTGGTGGTCAACGATTCGCTGGTGCTGCTGACCTTCTACAACCAGATGCGGCGCGAGGGATCGTCGCACGAGGAAGCCCTGGTCTCTGCCGGGGCCGCGCGCTTCCGTCCGATCCTACTGACCTCGCTGACGACCTTTTTCGGCCTGCTGCCGATGATCCTCGAAAAAAGCCTTCAGGCGCAGTTCCTGATCCCAATGGCCGTCAGCTTGGGCTTTGGCATCCTCTTTGCCACCTTCATCATTTTGCTCGGCGTCCCGATAGGAATGCGCCTGTTGGTGGGAGTTCAAGAGTTTTGGGGGCGGTTGGTCGTGGAGAAACCCGCCGAGGTCGCGCCGGTTACCGGGTCTTGAAGGATTGTGGCGCGATTGAAGTGGGGTGGGCTGCTGCTGTGCATGGTGGCCTGCGCTCCTGCTGACGGGCCCCCCTTCATCGACAAAGCCAGCGATTGGGGCATAGAGCAGTCCCACGTCGGCGGCGGTGCGGAAAAGCGCTATATCGTCGAAGCCAAAGGCGGTGGGGCCGCGCTCCTCGACGCGGATGGCGACGGCGATTTGGACATCTATTGGGTCAATGGCGAGGGCGGCGACAATGCCCTCTATCGCAATGACCGTGGCCGGGGCTTTGTCGATAAAGCGGCCGCAGCCGGTGTTACGGGTCGCGGCTGGGGCATGGGCGCGCTGAGTGCGGACTACGATGCCGACGGCGATGCCGATCTGTACATCACGTGCCTACAAGAAAACATCCTCTATCGCAATGACGGGTTGGAGCAATTCGCCGATGCCACGGCCCGCGCCGGGCTGGCGCTGCCGGTGTGGAGTACGGGCGCGGCCATGGGCGACGCGGATTTGGACGGCGACTTGGATTTGTACGTGGCCAATTACGCGGATTTTGATTCGACTGCGGTGCGGCCCTTGGGCACGCAGTGGAAGGGCCGGGACGTATTCATCGGCCCGCTGGGCTTGCCTGCGTTGCCGGACGCGCTCTACCGCAACGATGGCGACGGTACCTTTGTCGAGGTGACAGCGGCTAGCGGCCTCGGTCAGCACGACCCGGGCTATGGGTTTGCCGTGCTGTTCATCGACAGCGACGACGACGGGGATTTGGATCTGTACGTCGCCAACGACTCGACGCCCAATTTCCTCTACCGCAACGACGGCGCTGGCACCTTTGCCGAAGTGGGGCTACAGGCCAATGCCGCGCTGGGGGAAACGGGTTTGGCGCAGGCCGGCATGGGCGCGGCTTGGGGCGATTACGACAACGACGGCGACGGCGATTTGCTGGTCACCAACTTTGAGGACGACTACAACACGCTCTATCGCAACGCCGGAGGCGGTACGTTTGCGGACGTGAGCTTTGCCGCGGGCTTGGGCCGCATCAGCCTGCCTTTCGTGGGGTTCGGCGCGGTCTTTCTCGATTTTGACAACGACGCCGACCAAGACTTGTTCGTGGCCAACGGACACGTGTATCCGCAGATCGAACGCCCGGGCAGCGGCGCGACCTACGCGCAAGCCAATCACTTATTCGCTAACGACGCCGGGCATTTCCGTCTCGTCGAGCTAGGCGAGGATCGGGCGGTCAGCCGGGGCGCGGTGGCCGGGGATTTTGACGACGATGGCCGCGTAGATCTGTTCGTTACCAATCTCAACGGCCAGCCCTCTCTGCTGCACAATCAGACGGCCGCAGGTCATCACTGGCTCGGTTTGCACCTTTTGGGCGCGGAAAAAAACCGCGAGGCCGTTGGCGCGAAGGTCGTATTGTGGAGCGGCGGCCAAAGGCAGCGGCGGGACGTGCTGTGCGGCGAGAGCTTTTTGGGCAGCGGCGACCGGCGCGTGCATTTTGGCTTGGGCGCGGTGGACCGAGCGGATTCGCTGCACATTTATTGGCCGAGTGGCGCGTTGCAACGGCTGGCCGATTTGCCGATTGATACGTATATGAGGATTGAGGAGGGGGGCTAGGGACGGGTCAAAGTGAGTTATACAAACATAGAAAGCTGACCTGGTATATCTGGAATAGAAATTCTCAGAGGTGGCTCTCCCAATTGGCCATCCAACCGTAAAAGGTCATCGTCAAAAGTGTACAACACGTCAACGTCCTCGGTCATCGAGGCTGTTGCTACATGGATAGAGTCCTTGGGATTAAGGTGAGGATAACGCCATATAAGATCGCGAGCAAATTCGGCCGTTCGTCGGTCCACGTTGACAATACTTACGAACTCTCGTTCAAAAAACCCCTTGATGGTCTCTTCCTTACTCTGAGGCAATGGTTGCTTGCCTTTGATCTTAATAACCTCTGTCAATGTCAATGCTGAAGTGATTATTTGCACGTCTCCTTTTTCAGAGGCATCAACTAATCCACGACAGGCTTTTACTTTATCATCCTCTTCGTTGAACCATCCGATAAACACGTCGGCATCGCAATATACTTTCTGCATATAAATTTACTCAGCAAGAATACCTAGCACATCGTTCCAAGATGGCAATTCGTTTTTGGGGCGCAGTACTCTAAATTTTTCAACAGTGATATTGACCGGCGCACCATCGTGCCGATATAGAATAGGCCCTGAAACCGACACGCGCCGATCCATCTTAGGATCGAAGGACTGCAGCACATCGTCCCACAATTTACTAGGGAAATAGCAGTTGATATTGCGGCCCGATATATCGTCATCAATGGAAAAGCGCGTCTTGCCTCGCCTGCTGAGCACTTGAATTCGTCCTTCAACCGTACCGTGATCAACGTATTTCCCTTGTAGTAACTGGTCGACAGACGCAATGGACCGAGACGACATTTTAGTAGCCTGTCCATTATATCGGACCTGTACTGCACTCAACTCTCCCTCGGACTTAGAGAGTACTTCTCCCATCGTCTTGGCAGCCTCCAACGCTTTTTCCGAAAAATGATCAGGCCAGATATCATCCCCTACCTCAAGAGCCGCAAGCCCAGTTTGAATCGCATCAATGGCTACAGGGATCTGTTCGGGGTGGATCTGGTTTGCTTCTGGAGCGATGTGTACGCGTACGCTGCCCGGCTCAACAGAAAGAAGCCACTCTACAGCGTGAGGCTTCCCGGCGACGCTATCGGCTACCTCATCGGCCATCTGCAAGAACGCATTAAAGCCTTTTCTAAAACGCTGGGCCGTAATCCGCGGACCGTCAATCTCAAACGTAAGCGAATTTGGCGAGGATTTGGTCATGGCTAAAAGAATCCAAGTTCCAGTTCACAAAGGGAGTTAGCAAGGTAATATCTCCGTATCACAGAATCAAGCTAAATTTTGGATGCTGTATCTTTTGGATGCTGTATCGGTTCAGTTGAGACCTCGTATTCAAAAGACGCGGAGCACCAAGATACCACCGCGCTTACTTGCTGTGAGGCTAGCGGCTCAGCGCCCACACTGCGATATTGGCCCCCATTTTGAGGGCGTCGAGTCGTTTGCCCTCCGGGTCGCTGTGGACGTCGGGGTCTTCCCAGCCGTCTCCTAAATCCGCCTCATAAGTGTACAGCACAGCTAGGCGCTCGCCGGTGAAAAGCGCGAGGGCTTGCGGCCTTTTGCCGTCGTGTTCGTGGACTTTGGGCAGGCCCGCTGGCAACTCGAAGTGGCAGTGGAACAGGGGATGTTCGGGCGGCAGTTCTACCCACTCGGCGTTGGGGAAGACTTGGCGCATGGCGCGGCGGAAGCTCTCGTCCATGCCGTAGTTGTCGTCGGCGTGGAGAAAGCCGCCGCTTTCCAAGTAGTGCCTAAGCCGCGCTGCCTCCTCAGCGGAAAAGGCCACATTGCCGTGCCCGGTCATGTAGATGTACGGATAGGAAAACAACTCCTCGTCCATGATTTGCACCCGCGCCTCGGTTTCGGTTGCGTCGATTTGGGTGTGTTCCCTTAAGAAGCGGAGCAAGTTGGGCAGGGAAGAGGGGTCGCTGTACCAGTCGCCGCCGCCGCCGTATTGCAGCCGCGCAATGGTAAATAGGGGCTGGGCCGGGCCGTCCGCAGCGAGGAGCGCGACGGCGAGTGCAATGCAGAGGCCGCGCATGTCAGCGGTTGTTGATCACGGCGATTTTGCCGCGCACGGCGTCGCCGGTTTCAGCCTGCGCGACGAAGTAGTAAATACCCGACCCCACGAGAAAGCCCGCCGCACTCTGGCCATTCCAAGTGACTGCGCCGTCGCCGGCCGCGCCGTCGAGCTGACGGATGAGTTCGCCCGCTGCGGTGAAAATGCGCACGCCAGCGCCCAGCGGCAGGTCGGCGAAAGTCAGGGATGCGCCGCGCACGCCGATGTGGAAGGGGTTGGGATACGCGTACGCTTGAGGCCCAGCGGCCGCTCCCGAGACGCCGAGTTGCAGGCGGCTCATCCCGGCGAGCGTGCCAATCCACAGCGCGTCGTTTTCCCGGTCGAAGTACAGGGAGTTGACGCGGTTGTTGACGAGGCCGTCGCTGGTGTCGAGCGCAAACTCGACTTGGCCCTCGGTGCTGATGCGGGCCAAGCCGCCTTCGGTGCCGACCCAAATGCGTCCCCAGTCGTCTTCAGCCAGCGCCGTGGTCGCAGTGGATGGCAGGCCGTTGTTGGCGTTGTACACCTTCCAGCTTGCGACCGCAAAATCCGCGTTGGTGCGCGAATACTCGCCGCGCACGGCATTGAGGCCGTTGTTGGTGGCGATCCACACTTGCCCCGAGCTATCGACATGGATGTCGATGACGGCATTGCTGGTCAGGTCTGGATAAGCGACGGTGTCGAAGACTAAGCCGGTCTCATCGCCGAGCTCAAAAGGGGTGCCGCCATCGTCTAAGAGGAAAAAGCCGTCGAGCGCCGTCCCAATCCACTTCAGGCCGTCGGGGCCAATGGCGATTTTGGTCATGTCGCGGCCTGAGGACATGCCGAAGTCCAACTGGTTGTTGAGCGCGGCCTGTTGGGGCGGCCACCCATCCATGACGACGAGCCCATTTTGGACGTTGGCGATCCACAGCAAGCCGTTGGCGTCGCGGTCGATGTCGCTGATAGCGACAAAGGTACCGCCGTTGATGCCTTCGAGAGCCGAGTTGTTGGCGGTGAGGTGCTGCCACTGGCCGTTGGCGTCGCGCACGTCAATGCCCCGGCCCCAATGGCCAACCCACAGCAGGCCCTCGTCGTCGGTCTCCAAGGCCGAGACGGTATTGGACGACAGGTCGGTATTGGTGGTGTGGGTAGTCCAGCCCTCGCCGTCGAACTCGTACAGACCAAAAGCGGGCAGATTATCCTTGGGCACAGAGGCGACCCACAGGTGGCCGTTGGGAGTCTGCGCTATGTCGAAGAAGAAGTTGGCTCTAGGCTCGCGGGGTGGCGGCGGTTGGTTGGTGCCGAGGACGCGGAGGCCGCTATGGCTGGCGACCCATAGGGGGCCGTCGGTATCGGACAGGTCGGCCGTGCTGCTGATACCTGACGTATTTAGCGGCTGCCAACGGTTGGCTTGGCGCTGGGATAAGGTGCCGTCAGCCGCTCCAGCGACGATGCTCCCCTCGAAGAGGCCGAGAGCAACGCTGCTAGTCGTAGAGTAATCGAGCTCAGGGCGGTCGAGCGCGGGATGTACGCGCCAGATGCCGTCCGTGGCTGCGACGAATAGCGTGTCTTGATAGACCAGCATGTCGCGCACCTCGCCTCTTATTGGCTCAATCGCCCAACTGCTGGGATCTTGGAGATTGGGCTGGGCCAAATCCGCCCACGCTAGGCCATTGACGGTCCCGGCCCACAGGCGACCGGCAAACACTTCAATGCTGGTCACCTCGGTATCTTTGGGCAGCTCGCCCAAGCGGCGATAGGTTTCCTTGACCTCCTCCTTACTGATGACAAACGCGCTGACGCCGCGCTCGCTGCCGACGTAGAGGATGTCCCCATGCGGCTCAAGGGCGTTGATGCGGAGGTTTTGAAAGTCTAAGAAGGGCGGGTCGAAGCGGTTTTGCTCGGGCCGATAGCGGCTCAAACCCTGAGAGCGGGTGCCAAACCACAGGTGGCCGTTGGCATCTACGGAGAGGCTCAAGATGAGGTTGCCCGGTAGGCCGTCGCGGCGAGTGAAGCGCGTATAGGATTGGGTCTGCTGGTCGTAGCGCAGGACGCCGCCGCTGGTGCCGGCCCAGACTGCGTCTTGGTGGACGAGCACTCGGTTGATTTGGCGCATACTGGTATAGGCTTCCCATCGTTCGCCGGATAGCTGGGCACGGACGGGCAGGACCAGAAGCAGGAGTGGAGCAAGGCGGAGCAAAAGCATGGGAACGGCCTACATCATAGTTAAAGGGTCGATATTGATGGAAAAGTGAAGGGCGTGATCTTTGGCGGCCTCGCGCATGGCCGGCAGCGCGCTGAGGGCTGTTGTGCGCAAGTGGCGCGCCGAGGGGCCGCGCAAGAGGGCTTGCCAGCGGTAGTGACCGCGCAGCCGCGCCAGCGGGGCTGGGGCCGGCCCGAGCACGAGCGCATCTTGGTCGAGGCCCTGTCGCAGGGCGTTGACGCCCTGTTGCGCCCCGGTTTCAACGGCTTGCTCGCAGGGGCCGCGCCAGCGGAAGACGATGAGGCGGCCAAACGGAGGAAATCCGGCCTGCTGCCGCTGGGCTAGCTCGTTGTAGGCAAAGGCCGCGTAATTTTGGTTGGCGGCCGCGCGCAAGGCTGCGTCGTCGGGCAGCAGCGTCTGGATTACTACTTCACCGGCGGTGTGGCCGCGCCCCGAGCGACCAGCGACTTGGGTCAGAAGCTGGAAGCTGCGCTCGGCCGCGCGGAAGTCGGGCAGGTGCATGCCGGTATCGGCGGAAATCACGCCGACTAGCGTGACTTCGGGTAGGTCGAGGCCCTTGGCGACCATTTGGGTGCCGAGCAGCACGTCGGCCTCACCGTTGCGGAAGCGCTCGACCAGCGCGTCGTGCGCGCCTTTCCAAGCGGTCGTATCCACGTCCATGCGGATGACGCGGATGCCGGGAAATTGGGCCAATAGGGCGCTTTCGACCTTTTGGGTGCCCACGCCGGCGAAGCGCAGTTCCGAGCTGCCGCAGGACGGGCAGACCGGCGGTGGTGGGGCCGCGAAGTCGCAGTAGTGACAGCGGGTCTCGGCGGGGGTAGGCTTCGACCTGAGCTCAGCCGAAGGTCGCCGATGATAAGTCAGCGAGACGCGGCAACTGGGGCACTGAATCGGTTCGCCACAGGCAGTGCAGCTAATGAAGGGCGCGAAGCCGCGGCGATTTTGCAACAGGATGATTTTCTCGCCGCGTGTGAGACGGTCTTGCATCTTGCGCCGCAAGTCGTGCGAGAAGATGGCGCGCTGCTTTCTTTGGAAAGGCTCCTGTTTCATATCGACGACTGCCACTTGCGGCAAGGGGCGGTCGTCGATGCGGCGGGGCAAGGTGTGGAGGTGGTACTTGCCGGTGGCGGCATTCCAGTGCGACTCTAAGCTGGGCGTGGCTGAGCCGAGGACGACGGCGGCGTTGCCGCGCTGCCCGCGCACTAAGGCGAGGTCGCGGGCGTTGTAGGTGAGGGGGTGGCTGCTGTCTAGGTCTTCTTGCTTGTATGAGGTGTCGTGCTCTTCGTCCACGACAATCAGCCCCAAATTTTCTACCGGTGCGAGGATGGCCGAGCGAGCGCCGATGAGCACGCGCTGCTCGCGGCGGCGCAAGCGACGCCAGGTGTCGTAGCGCTCGCCAGCCGAAAGTTGGCTGTGGAAGACGGCGACGGCCTCGCCGAAGTGTTCCTTGAAGCGCCGCACCATCTGCCAAGCGAGGGCGATTTCTGGCACCAAGATGATTGCGCCGCGTCCGGCAGCTAACGCTTGCGCCACAAGTTGGATGTACACGAGGGTCTTGCCCGAGCCGGTGACGCCGTGCAGCAAGGCCGGATAGAATTGCTGGGCGTCGAGTGCGGCCGACAGGTTGTTGAGGACCTGTTGTTGATCGGTGGTCGGGACGAGGTCTGGAGGGGTGCCGCTGGCGATGTGGGCGAGGGGGTCGCGGATGACTTCCTCGGCCGTTAGTGAAATCAAGCCGCGGCCTTCGAGCGCCTTGAGTACGGCCGAGGAAAAGCCAGCCGCGCTCAGTTCGCTGCGCGCGGCCGTGGGGTGGTCGAGCAAGTAGCGCAGACAGGCCGCTTGGCGCGGGGCGCGCTTTTCGATGGCGGCGATGGCTGTATGCGCGGCTGGTTCGTCGTTTAGGAAAAAGCAGCGTTGGCTCAGGGCGCGGGGTCGCCGGTCTTCGAGCACGGGCGCGACTTCGATGTGTCCGCGGCGGCGCAGGGTGCGCACGCCCTTTTCCAAACCCCGGCTGCCGAGGCGGCGCTTGAGGGTGCTGACTTTGAGGGAGCCGCTGCGCTGGAGTTCGTCGATGATCCGCGCCTCTATGCCCGCGTGGTGGCCAGTGGGTGCGTCGCGCAATTGTACGAGGCGGTTGGAGCTGAGTTTGACGCCTGGGGGCAGAGCGGCCATCAGCGCACTGCCGAGGGGGGCCATGTAGTAGGAAGCCATCCAGCGGCAGAGTGCGACGACCTCTGGACTGAGGAGCGAGGTGTCGAGGATTTGTTCGATAGGGCGGATCTTGTTTGGGGGAAGGTCGCCGAGTGTAGCTGGCCCTAAGACAATGCCGGTGAGTCGGCGCTGGACTACCGGCACCAACACTAAGGCCCCAGGCTGCGCTTCTGCGGCGAATTCAGCGGGTACGCCATAGGTCAACTCGCGCGCTACGGGGGGCGGCAGGGAGACCTCTACGTAGCCTTGGATCATGGTTGGGTGTCGGGGGCCTCTCCTGCGGAAGGCTGTGAGTCCAATGTTAGAAGCTCGATGCCGTCGGCCGCGGCGCGGAAGTACAACACTTGGCTGGGGTCACCGAGCTGGCCATTGCCAAGCAGTTGGCCATTCAACCAATAGCTCAAGCCGTGGGGACGAGTCGAGAGCACGACAAAATGGTCGCGGGCCTCAAAGCGGTGGCGCTCGCCGGGTGGAACGATGGCTTCAAAGTTTTCTGCTGCGTCATCCCAGCGGATTTGCACCCAAGTGGAGTCGCGGGCCTCCAGTTCGAGGACCACGGGGACGGGTTCGGTGGTTTGGGCAGTCGCCCCGGTTGCGGGAGGCTCAGCCAACTCGGTGGATGACTGGGCGGATGAGTCGCTTGGAGTGGTTGTCGGCTGAGATTGGGCCGAGATGTGGGCCGTTTGCGTTGGGATTTCGGTCTCTTGCGTTGGGATTTCGGTCTCTTGCGTTGGGGTTTCAATCACTTGTGTTGTGATTTCGGTCTCTTGTGTTGTGATTTCGGTCTCTTGTGTTGGGGTTTCAATCGCTTGTGTTGGGGTCTGTTTATCGCCGAAAAAGTAGAAGAACGCCACAGCGAGGACGCAGCCGGCACCTATTATCGAGCCGGTGACGATAAGCGGCTTACGCGAGCGGCGCGGCGGAGTAGGCTGCGATAGGACGACCACAGGTTCGGAGCGAGCTTTCATTATCCGGCCGTACTGTTGGTCAAAGCGGCTCAGGAATGGCTCGGGGTCGAGGCCGAGGTGTTCGGCATATGTTTTCAGGGCTAAGCGGACGAATACCGGTTCAACTACATCGAGCGTGCCGGCTTCTATACCCTGTAAAACCAAAAGACTAACGCCGCTTTGTCGCTGGATTTCTTCGAGCTCGAGGCCGCGTGCTTGGCGTGCGGCCGACAATTCTTCGCCGATGGTTTGTTGTTTTTCTTCGCTCATTTTGTGGCCTGATCGTTTAGGTCGCACCCCACCGCGCTCAAAAGGACGCAAAGACGAGCTAAGGGCAGACCAACTACATTATAATAACAACCTGCGATGCGTTCAATAAAGCGTGCGCCTAACCCCTGTATGCCATAGCTACCGGCCTTGTCGAGCGGTTCACCGCTAGCGACGTAAGCGGAGATGTCGGCGGAGGTCAAGGGCCGCATCTCCACTTGGGTACAAACAGCTTCCCGCAGAAGCTGGTCTCCGCTTTGGATGGCTAGTCCGGTATAGACCTGATGGACTTTGCCCGAGAGGCGACCGAGCATGGAGGCTGCGTCGGCTGCGTCGGCGGGCTTGCCCAATATAGCGTCATTGCAGCAGACGATGGTGTCCGCCGCAATGACGATGGCGTCTGCAGCGACTATGCTGGCCACGGCGCGGGCTTTGGCCACGGCCGATTCGAGTGCATAGTCGGTCGGGATGGCTGTTGCGGGCACCGGCTCTGCCACCGGACTGGGGACGACGGTAAAAGGCAGGGCGAGTTGGCGCAACAGCGCGGCGCGCCGGGGCGAGGCCGAGCCGAGGATGAGGGGCTTCACGCGGGCGACTCCACCATTAAGGTGACCGGCCCATCGTTGTGGATTTCGACCTGCATGTACGCGCCGAAGACGCCGCGCTGGGGCGGCAAGCCTTGTTCGGCGAGCAGGTCGAGAAAGCGCTCGTACAGGCGCTCGGCGACTTGGGGCGGGGCGGCTTGGACGAAGCTGGGACGGCGGCCCTTGCGGCAGTCGCCGTAAAGGGTAAACTGCGAGATGGCGAGCACGCCGCCGCCGATGTCGAGGACCGAGCGATTCATCTTGCCTTGGTCGTCGGCGAAGATGCGCAGGTGAGCGCACTTTTCAGCACAGAAGCGCAGGGCTTGCTCGTCGTCGTCGGGACCGAAGCCGACGAGCAGGACTAGGCCCTGACCGATTTGGCCGTGGAGTTGGCCATCGACGTGGACGCTAGCGTGGCTGACGCGCTGGACGAGGACTTTCACGGGAGGGAGTGCAAGATCGGCGGAGACGCCGTCGGCATCTGGGAAAACTCGCTAGGGAAAACGATCATATAAGTCTTAAAGTACCCCCCATCGTACTACTGTCAACTACCCTAGAAGCGCCGCTGGCCGCGCTCGAGTTTGAGCTGCGGAATGTCTTTTAACTGCACCTTAAGAAAGAATGCCCGGTTTCTGTGGAAGGTACTCGGTTGCACATTGAGGGTTGCGGTCCAGTCGTGGAATTCCTTTTGCAGGGACAACAGCTCGGAAGTGATGCGCTCGGTGGCTAACAGCCGCGTTCTTGGGGCGCGCAGATTGTAGTTGAGCGAATAATTGCAATACCAGCTCGACCACAAGCTAAAGCCGGTCGAGGCCCGCACCCAAGAGCGGATGAAGCTAGCGGTCGTAGCGGTGGCGCGGCGGTGCGAGATGTAGTGGCTGAGTTGAAAGCGGCTGCCGCGCCGCCGGTTGTCGATGTCGCGCATGAGGCCGCTTTCAAAGCCGAAGGATTCCCGGCCATAGGGGCTGGAGGAGCCGAAACTGCTAGATCCGTAGGGGTTGGAGATACCGAAGCTACTCGATCCGTAGGAGTTGTAAGTGTCAAAGCCACTCGATCCGTAGCGGCTGGAGCTGTCAAAACTACTAGTCCGGTCGGTCTCCTCGCGCGAAGCTGACGACCGCCGCGACCAGCTAGCTGAGGTCCGCACTTCGAGTTGCTCGCAGCGCGGTGCCAACAAGTGCAGTCGGTTTTGCTCGTCGTAGAATTCGTGGCGCAAGGTCAGTCGCGAGTTTAGGTAGCGACCCGCTTCGACGCTTAGGGTCGTGCGCAGGTCGGCTAGCTGGCGCTCCTTTTTCTCAAAGTCATAGGTCGTAGAAAAATTGAGCTGGACTAGGCGCACTTTGTGCTCTTCCTCGTCGCGCAAAATTTTGGCCCAGAAGGTGTTGTCGAGGCGCAAGTTCAGGGTCCGCCGGTGTTGGAGCGGGCTGCCGTCGCCGCCAAAGCCCAAGACGCCGCCGGTGTCGGCACGCGAGGCTTGGTAGCTGAATGAGACGCTGGGTTTGAGCACGTGGCGCAGGGCTTGGAGTGGGCCGATGGACGGGTTGAAAAGCCCGTAGAAGGTCTGGCTCAGGGCCGCACGGGTGGAGAAGCGGTCGCTGCGCCGACTGCGGGTTGCGCCTTCGCGCAGGTCTTGGTCGCTCCAGCCTTGGTTGAGCGCTGGGCTGAGATTGAGCCAAGAAAAGGGGCGGTACTGCGCGCTGACGCGCCAGTTCACTTGGGCCCTGGTTTTGCTGGTCGTGTCCGTGCGGGTGCCGCGCCGAGTGTTGTGCAGACTGGCGTTGCCGTCGTAGTAGATGCGGCTGTACCAGGGGAGGTTTTGGCGGCTTTGACGGCTTTGGCCCGCTTGGCCCCAAATCGGCTTGCGACTCTTGCGCAGGCTGAGTTCAGGCAGAACGGTGGAGGACGTTTCGGTGTCGAGGTTTTTGGTCTGGCTCGCTTTCAGGCCGAAGCTGTTGCCCGAGCCGCGCCAGCGCCGCATGTAGCTGAAGTTGGAGCGCAGGGTGCGGTTGAGGCGGTCTTGGAGACTCGCGCTGTTGTCTTGGGCAAAGCTGTTGTTGCTCTGGAAGGTGCCGTTGGCCCGCAAGCTCGCGTCGCGCCCCAACTCTTGGCTGTGCCTGAATTCAAGTCGCCAGTTGCGCGAGGCCGTGCGGCCCTCTTGGCGGTTTTCAAACTGGGTTCTGACGTGGCCTCTGAATCGGTAGCGCACGGAGTAGTTGAGGCGGGCGCGCCCCAGCCAGCCCGAGCGCTGCCGTAAGTCGGCTGCGAGGGATAGATCCCAATAGTCGTTGAGCGCGAGGTAGTAGCCCAAGTTGCGTAGCTCCCACTCGTTTTGCCGCGCCCCAAATCTAGGGGTGCGCTGCCCAAAACTCGGCGTCAAAATCCCCGACTGGCGGTCTTCGCGCAGAGAGAATACGTAAAAGGGAATCCACAACAGCCGTCGCTGCTTGATGCGGAAATACACCGGGCGCGCCACGGCCATGTCGCCGGCTATGACCTTGATGCGCGGGCTGTAGAAGTCGAAGTGCGGGTGGTCGGCGTCGCAGGTGGTGTACGAGCCTTGGTGGACGTGGAACTCGGTGCTGCTGCGGGTCTGGATCAAGTGTCCGGTGTAAAATCCCTTGTCGCGGTGGATCTTGCCTTTGAGGATGGTTCCTTGTTCGGTGGAGAGGTTGTAGAGAATGCGCTCGCCGCGCAGGGTTTGGTTTCCTTGGCGCAACACTGGGCGGCCGACGACCCGCCCAAGCGAATCGAGGGCTGCCCGCGCTTCGACTTGGTTGAGGGCGCGGCGGAAGACGATTTCCGCGGCTTCTAGTTCAGCGCCCTTGTGCGAGATACGGGCCTGCCCCTGCAACAGGAGCGAGTCGCCGACCTCGTAATAGCGCATATAGGTGGCTTGGTAGGCAAAACCTTGATTTTTGTCTTGGCCCTTGGCTTGGGTCAGCAGGGAGCGGGCCTCTTGCAGTTGGGTATCGGACGCCTCGCTGCCGTGCGGATAGGCGAGGGCGAAGCAGAGGATTAGCAGGCCGATCATGGCTGGCGTTGGCGGAATACTTCGTACAGGGCGATGCCAGCGGCCACCGAGGCGTTGAGCGAGCCGATGGCCTCGCGCTGCATGGGGATGTGCAAGAGCGCGTCGCAGCGCTTTTGCACCATGCGCCGCAGTCCTTTGCCCTCGCTGCCGATGACTAGGGCGCAGGGCTGGGCAAAGTCGGCGGTCGTCAAGGGCTGTTCGCCTTGGGCGTCGAGTCCGACGATGAAAAGCCCACAATTTGCAGCTTTTTGCAGGGCTTTTTGCAAGTTGTCAACTCGGCAGACGGGCAGGTGTTGGGTTGCACCGGCGGCGGCCTTGAGCGCGGCTGGCGAGAGGCCGGCGGCAGACCGGGCGGGCACTACTACGCCGTGCGCGCCGAGCGCGTGGGCGCTGCGGATGATGGCTCCGAGGTTGTGGGGATCTTGCACTTGGTCGAGGAAGATGAGTAGGGCTTGAGTCGGTAGGTGGGCGAGTACGTGATCGAAGTCCGCGTACGTTGCGGCGGCCGCGTAGGCGACGACGCTTTGGTGGCGGGGGCCGGCGAGGCGGTCGAGTTGGGCTTTGTCGCGCAGGTCATAGGGAATGTGGGCCTGCCGCGCGCGGGCGAAAATTTCGTCGATGACTGGGCCGTGTGCGCCCTTGGCGATGAGCAGGCGGCGCAGGGGGCGCTCGGCGCGGAGGGCTTCGAGTACGGGGTGGCGGCCCCAGATTAGGTCGTCGGGTGTTTGTTTATCGGGCATGGAGGACTGGGTGGCTAATTGTAAATGTTGAGACGTCTAATTGTAAGTTTAGGATTCGGCTAATTGAAAATTTAGAGCTAAAGGGAGGGTAGTCTTACTCCACCGTCGTCTCAACGTAATTGATTAAAAATACTCGATATGCAGGTTAGATGGTAGAGATGTTGTCGGCGCGTTTGCACAAATGCCGATGGTCGGAAGATTGATTTAGCTCTGTTTCTTCTTATTTTCTGTTTAATAAGAATATCTGCAAATTAAGCAAATGGAACTCGCCAAAATTACATCACGTGGCCAGACGACGATCCCCAAGCGCATCCGCGAGGCGGCCAACTTGCGGGAAGGGGACGTGATCGCCTTTGAGATTGAGGGCAGTCATCTGGTGGTGCACAAGGTGACGCCGAGTCGGGACGACTACCTGCAGGGCCTCTCCGAGGTTATGAGCGAATGGGCCTCGCCCGAGGACGAGGAAGCGTGGCGTGACCTTTGAGTCGCTTGATGTAGTCGTCGTTCCCTTTCCCTTCACTGACCAGAGCGTTGCCAAGCGCCGACCGGCTCTGATCGTCTCATCGGCGAGCTTTAATAAGACTCACGAACAATCGACCTTGGCCATGATCACCTTAGCCGGAAGCGATTGGCCGAGCGACGTGACGATCCAAGACTGGCGGGAAGCAGGTCTCACCGTCCCCTGCAAGGTTCGTTTCAAGCTTTTCACCCTCGATAATACCCTGATTGTCCGCAAGGTCGGCACGTTGTCGAAACGAGATGGCCAAGCGGTGAAAGACGCTCTTTCCCACTTCTTGGCAATCGACTGATACTGCGCTAATGCCGAGTTCGTCTGATTGTAAGTTTAGGATGCGACTATAATTGAAAGTTGGGAGGGTGCGGTAATGTGGCGGAACGCAATCAGCACATCGTTCTGAGCGACGGTGGATGGGCCGTTCGGGGTAAGGTAGTCAGTGCGCCAGTTCGCTCGGAACTAGTTTTGCTGGCTCCTTTCTTTGCCCGCCCCGATCCTCGGGGCAATCCTGGCCGGTATGCCAAACGGGATGTGGTCAATGCCATTTTCTATGTGGTCAAAGGGGGCATTCCGTGGCGGATGCTGCCGTTGGATTTTCCACCGTGGGACACCGTCTATGACCATTACCGACGTTGGAATCAACGCGGGGTGTGGGAGCAAGCCCTGGATGCGCTCAATGGGCAAGCGCGTCAAAAGCAGGGCAAACACCAACATCCGACCTACGCGTTGGTTGATTCGCAATCGGTTAAGACCCAATATGCCAGTCAGGACCGCGGCCTTGATGGGGGAAAAAAGGTCAAAGGCCGTAAACGCCATATCGCCACCGATACCTTGGGCAACATGCTGACCGTCCAAGTCCATGCGGCCAATATCGCCGACACCAGCCAAGGAGGGGATGTCTGCGGCCAAGTCGCGGAAAAGTATGATTCAATAGAAGCCTTTTCCGGCGACCAAGGATACAGCGGTACTACCGTTGAATTCGTCGAAAACCTGTTAGGGCTACGCATCGATATTGCCGCTAAACCGTCGCCCGAATTCAAGGTGATTCCCAAACGCTGGATTGTCGAACGTACCTTGGCGTGGTTGGGCGGATTTCGACGCTTGGCCAAGGATTTTGAAATCCTCACCCAATCCGCCGAAAATATGATTCGTATCGCCATGATAAAAATTACCGTCGCTAAATGTCTCTGAATAACTCAACAGCTTCGCTAGGACGCATGGGCCTTCAATCGAACCGACGAGGTGAGTGAGAATTTCCGCCGGTTCCTTCCGGCCAAGAAGGTCGTTTTTGAAAGGGTCATCCTCGGGTACGTCTATTTCGCGTGGTTGTATGCGTATTCCCATATTGGTCCGTGATGAGCAGGTGGATAGATCAATCGTGCTTGGCTTTGAGATCCTCAAGATCGGCGTACTCGGTGAGTCCCTCTCCTACGCGAGCCTGTCGCAGCGCTTCGATGGTTTCAGCATTGGGAACTCTCACTGCGAAAGGCAAACCTCGATGCAGGGTGACTTGGGTATAGAACAGTGTGATCGCTTCGGTTGCCGACAGCCCAAGTTCCGAGAAAACCTCTTCAGCTTGGGACTTCAACTCCGGTTCGACGCGGGCACGGATCATTTCGGTCTTAGCCATGGGTATATCTCCGTATTGTAGTGATGCGACGATAATGTACCACAAATGGGGAACATTATCAAACTGTCCAAGGGTGTGGTCCTTACTCTGTCTAAGGCAACGACCCGTTCCCGCCTAGGGGTGACCGGTCTGAACTGTAGGAGGCACACTGGTCGAGGCTTTTCATCTAGTCTGGATGGTGTTCTCGACGGTGGATTCGATGAAAGATGCACGGGCTAGTACAACATCCGATCCAACTCCGGAATAAATTGTTCCAAAGCCTCTAAGCCTTGCTTACAGTCCTCAGCGGTCTCGCCAAAAATTTTACACGTTACGAACGGGGAGTCGTCTCGCTTTTTTGAGAGAGATTCTCCGATCTCCTGAAGAATTTGAACTCTGTTCTCAGATCGGTGTACGAAAGCACCAGAAGGTATCGAGTAACGCTCTAAGGAGCTATGGTGAGCGTAGCTCAACGCCATCAGTATTTCAAGTTTATCGAAAACCGAGGTGTACCGTTTTTTGTCACGGATGATATGTTCGGCACATGGCCGTAATGTATCGTGTATCCAGTCGTTCAGCGGTACCTTACGCCTGTCCATGCCTTCTAGAATCTGCATCTGCTGTCCGCTATACGAAAACAAGCAGACAGGTGGAAGTATCCATACTGCGGGTACATCCTTCTGATGTGCTCTGTGGATCGTGGTCCCTAACATTCGTCCAAGAAATCGAAGCCGACCCGCTTCTACCGCGCCGAGTCCCAACGCATAGAGCAGGAGCGTTGCCGGATATCGTTGCAACTCAAGCCAGAAAGTCAAGCCGCTGCGTGATGGTGTCGAACCAAGGCGTTCCAGTGCTCGTTGCCATACCGAATAGTGCTCCTCTTCTGCCCAATAGCCTCCGGTCATCGCCAGCGCCAGCAATGTCGAACAGGCTTCCTCGTATCCGCGTACACGCTTCGTTAGCGACTCGGTGGTCGGCTCTGGGGCGCTTGCAGAGAAAGCCTCACCAGACGTCACCTCGACAACTTGCTCAACTGTGTTGTCGATAAGATCCGACAGTCGAATCCGATGTTGGGGATCGGGAATATAGCGCTTCAGGCTGGCTACGGCGGCTTCGGTTGAAAGCGGGTGAGGCCGCGAAAACTCCTCAATGGATTCGACCTGTTGCTGGACGGTCTGGAAGAAATTATCAGCGTCTTCAATGGGAATTACTTGGGCTCTGCGATGATGAATAAGGTGTTGAGCCTTATCGCTTGGCTCGCCCCGCACTGCCCAGTATGTCGTGAACCGGCGCGATGATGCACGAATAAGGGCAGAGCGTAGCGCGCCGTCCCACTCTGCTGACCAGCCGCATACTATTAGGCCGAACTCATCGAAGATGCGATCTAGGAGCTGATCGAATTCGGGCGGATATTGATCGAGTTCATCAGGGGTATTCTTAATGCGGGTGTCGAGGTAATCACCATGAACTTTAAAGACACAGCATTGCGTGTGAATCAACGGGAGAGCACCCTGAACCTGATCAGGAGAACTCAGGACCGTCGATACAACTCCTGCGTCGGTAAGGGCGGTTTCCACGAGACGGTCAAAATTCGTGGTGATGATGACTCTTATGAATCCTTGCGCGGCCAGCGTCGCGATGGAGTGATGTGCTACCGTAGGCTTTTTCTCATCCTCCTCGCGTTCTTGGTCATTCGGTTCCCAGTACGCACGAAGTAGCTGCTGCCGCTCCTCTGGCGTCTTGGCGAGTGCGTCGAGAAGATCAGAATAATTCGCCTCCTGTTTGAAATTCTCCCGATACCAATGTTCTGGGTCGGGGCTAGCTTGCGAATCAGATCGAGCGTTATCTCCCAACCCGTGGGGATTTTCGCTGATCGAGACACGCCTGAGCCAACAAAAACAGCGTAAACTCCGCGATTGGCCTGAATCGAGAATGCTAGCGAATGAACGGGATCAATCATGGTAATGCCGTCTCTAATTGCGTTACTCGCAATTCGCCGGACACTAGCTTGGGAAGCAAGGCGTCGCGCAGGGCGGCGAGGGTGCGGGATCCTTCCTCTAGGCTATGGCGACGTGTGAAAATTGCACTGGCATAATGGTTGAATTCTTCTATCACCAGTTTATCAGGGACAAGCTGCCTGTTCATATACGCGAGGTTTCGATTGAGGCCCGGCACCGCCGAATCAGCCGCAACGGACGGGAGGTCTTGAGCAGTCAGGGCAAAGAATAGGAAAGGCAGTTCCTCGTTTGTATTTCTTGGAACGACGTAGAATGTCGTGTCGATCTGGAAGAAATCGCTATGCGCCCAAGTGACAACGCCGGGATTGCCCTTCCTGCCAATAATAATGCCTGGACCGGCTGCTAATTTCTTGTCGTGCCAACCTATTTGTCCATTTGAGCCATACACCGGAATGGAGCCGCCTTTCCGGTCGCCTACTTTCAGGGCTTTACTGTAGGCTAATTCGATAAGTTCCCCCAGCGCCTTCACCTCCCACCCCTCCGGTATCTCCCCCAATTCCGACTCCACGAGCCGGTCGGGAAAAAGGTCGGCCACATCCGGCGGCAGCCCGGTATCTCGCCCTTCCATCTTGGCGCGAACCGGATCGAAATCCACGAACCACGACTTGAACAGTGCCCGCGCCATCTCCTCCAGCGTCTCATTCATGCGCCGGTTGAGTTCAATTTTGTCGTCGAGGGCACCGAGGATGTGGGCGATGGCGCGTTGTTCAGAAAGATTGGGGAGCGCCGCTTCAATGTTTTCCAGATCACGCTTCGTGACGTGCCCGAGGCCCGTTGTTTGTTTATTTCGTGCAATGGCAACGAAATTGGGCTTCAGGTATCGCAAGAGATAAAAGAAGAAGGTGGAATCGACGCCATCGATCGGGGTAACGCGAAAAATGTGCTGGTTCAGCCAACCCTCTGGGCCACGCCACCAGCAAGCATCAATAGAGGTCTCCGGCTGGCCAGACCACGAAAACAGCAGATCTCCAGAGCGAATGCGAACGGACTCATCAAAGGTCTGCTGTGTGAACCTGGTCTGGCCAGAGATACCCCCCTTGATCTCGGCGATTTTGATGACCGGTCTGCCAGTAGTGCTAAACTGGATTTTCCGAAAGGTGAGGCCGTTCACCCACTGTGCCATGGCATATAATGGCTCCCGTTTCCAATGCCTTGGGAATTGGGGATGATAAAGCCAGTTTCTTCCTGCCGGATCGTCGTTTGCGTTATCCGAAAACACCACATATTCCCGCTCAATCTCCCCTCGTATGGATACACCGTTTGCCATAAAACTTACTCCAACGGCGCGATTCTGCCGGGCGGTTCCAAATGCTGCGCACGTATCCAAGCTGCCATCAGTTCTTCTTGGTGAAGGGATGCCCATTCCACCACAAGACGGCGAGCGCGGGCGGGAAGCCGCCCTTCCACCACGTTGATGCTGTTTATCTCTATGACAGCTTCATGTTCACCGTACAGCGCGTGAAAATGAGGCGGATTGTGGTCGCGAAAGTTAATGCGAATGCTGATCCCATAGAATCTACAAATTTCAGGCATCGCGGCTCTGCATTACCTGCTTCACGCCGGGCATCACTTCCTCAATAGATTTACCCGTGAGTTCCATGTACAGCGCATCGGCGCAAAGCTCAATGTCATCGTCCCAAGCGATGGCTCTGTGGGGAGTTATATGCACCTTTGCGAAATATCTTGGCTCGTCCCAAATTTTGAACACGCCCTTTCCAGCAAGGTGCGACAAGTCGATCTCACCGGCGACGCCATCTGCATATCGAAGCCAAATGCGGTAGCCCGCTCGTGGGTGGACTTCGGTCGGCTGAATCATGGTGCTGCCTCCGCTAGGCTTCATTATTCCCCATTCTCAATGTTCTCTTTCCACTCATTTAGCTTGAGCAACGCCTGCAGCGGCGTAATCTGGCTGAGGTCCATGTCCCGCAACTCTGCTACCCACGGCGCATCCGGCGCAGTGGAGAAAAGGGGGAGTTGCTGCTGGAAGGGTGGAAGAGGGGGCTCGCGCACGTGATGGATGTCCTTGGTGTCGATCTGGTCTTTTTCGAGGCGGGCGAGGATTTCTTGGGCGCGGGCTACGACTTGGGCTGGCATCCCGGCCATCTGCGCGACGTTGATGCCGTAGCTTTGGTCTGCTGACCCCGGGGCTAGGCGGTGGAGGAACACCACGCGGTCGCCTTCTTCGCGCACTTGGACGTTGAAGTTGACGACGCGCTCTAGGTGGCTTTCGAGTTCGGTCATCTCGTGGTAGTGCGTGGCAAAAAGGGTGCGCGGGTGGACCGCACGGTGCTGGTGCAGGTATTCGACAATGGCCCAGGCAATGCTCAGGCCGTCGAAGGTGCTCGTGCCGCGGCCAAGCTCGTCGATGAGGAGCAGGCTGCGGCTGGTGGCGTTGTTGAGGATATTGGCGGCCTCGTGCATCTCCACCATGAAGGTGCTCTCGCCACCAGCGAGGTTGTCGGATGCGCCCACGCGGGTGAAAATGCGATCGACCACGCCGATGGTGGCTTGGCGTGCGGGCACGAAGCTGCCCATCTGCGCCATCAGCGCAATGAGACCCACTTGCCGAATGATGGTGCTCTTGCCGGCCATGTTCGGGCCGGTGATGAGCATGATCTGCGCCCCGTTGGCGTCGAGGCGCACGTCGTTGGGCACGAAGCGGCCCGTGCGGAGTTGGCGCTCGACGACCGGGTGGCGGCCGTCGCGGATGTTGATTAGCTGGCCGTCATCTACTTGGGGCCGGGTGTAGGACTCGCTCGCGGCGACTTCGGCGAGGGAATACAGCACGTCGATGCGGGCGATGGCGCGGGCGATCTGCTGGACTTGGGGTGTCCAGCGGGCGGCGCGATCGCGCAGGGCCAAGAACAGCTCGTTCTCCAGCTCTTTGAGGCGATCCTCGGCCCCTAGGACCTTTTCCTCGTACTCCTTTAGCTCGGGCGTGATGAAGCGCTCGGCGTTGGTCAAGGTCTGTTTGCGATGGTACTCGGCGGGGGCTTTGTCGAGGTTGGCCTTGCTGATTTCGATGTAGTAGCCAAAGACTTGGTTGTAGCCGATCTTGAGCGAGGCAATGCCGGTGCGCTCGCGCTCGGTGGCCTGCAAGCGGGCGATGTAGTCCTTGCCGCCGCGAGCGATCTGCCGCAACTGATCGACGTCTGGGTGATAGCCGTCGCGGATTAGGCCGCCGTCGGTCAGAGTCGCCGGGGGTGCATCGACGAGGGCACCGAGGATTTCGGCGACCAATTCGCTGACGTCGGGTAGCCCCTTGGAGCATAGCTCTTGCAAGAGCGCGCTCTGCGCTGGGGATAGCGCGGTGCCGATGGCGGGCGCGAGGTCGAGCGAGCGGGCGAGGGCCACCATGTCGCGGGCGTTGGCCCGCAGGCAACAGATCCGCGCGATCAGCCGCTCTAGGTCGCCAACTTGCTCTAGGCATTGGCCGAGGGTGCGGCGGATCTCGCGCTGGTTTAGGAGTTCGTCAACAGCTTCTAAGCGGGCGTTGATTAAGGGTGGGGACTTGAGCGGCTGGGCGACCCATTGGCGCAACAGACGCGCACCCATAGGGGTGCGGGTGCGGTCGAGGATTTCGAGTAAGGTGTTGGCGCGGCCCCCGTCTTGGCGATTGGCGAGCAGTTCTAGGTTGCGCTGGGCTGTGGCGTCGATGAGGGCAAAGTGCTCGCGGTACTTGCGCTGGAGGCGGTTGATGTGCTCGACTGCGCCGCGCTGGTTTTCGCGTAAATAAGCTACCGTCGCCCCACCGGCGCGGATCGCGGCCTCCATGTCCTCGCAGCCAAAGCCCTTCAGCGTCTGGACGCGGAGCTGGCTGGTGAGGGTTTCGTACGCGGTATCCGCGGCGAAGTGCCAGTCCGCGAGGCGACTGAGCGCCACGCGCGGCAGGGCGTTTTGCAGGGTGGCGACCCACTGCTGGTTGGCTCCTTCGGCGATGAGCAACTCGGCCGGTCCCAAGCTCTCCAACTCGTCGGCGAGATCGGGGATGGGAATCTCGTCGAGTGCGAAGTCGCCGGTTGACAAATCGACGCTGGCGAGGCCGACGTGGTTGGAGTGGGGCCAGAGGCCGACGAGGAAGTTGTTGCGCTGCTGGTCGAGCATGGCGTCGGAAAGTGCCGTGCCCGGAGAGACGACTTCGACTACGTCGCGCTTGACCACGCCCTTGGCCTTTTTGGGATCTTCGACCTGCTCGCAGATGGCGACCTTGCGCCCGAGTTGGATGAGTTTGGCCAGATAGCCTTCCATGGCGTGATGGGGCACGCCCGCTAAGGGCACATCGCCGGAAGCCTTGCCGTGGTTGCGCGCCGTCAAGGTAAGGCCCAAAAGGTGGGCGGCCTCTTTGGCGTCGTCGAAAAACATCTCGTAGAAATCGCCCATGCGGAAGAAGAGAATCGCGTCGGGGTGCTGACGCTTAAAGTGCAGGTACTGCTCCATCGCCGGCGTGAGTTTGCCGCCCGGCGTGCGTTTGGCTCTCGGTGACATGATTGGGGGGGTAGGGAATAGGGGTGGGAAAATAAAAACGCGGTGGAACGATTGTTCGTCCCACCGCGCTTGGTTGTTGCTGCGGAGCTTACGACTCGTCTTGCTCTTCGTCGTGGACGTCGCCCCAGCTCTCCATCTCATCGTCCTTGTCCTCGTCGGTCTCCTCGGCGACGACCTCTTGGACGGGATGCTCGGCTAAGTAGGCTTCGTAGTCGGCTTGGTCCTTGTCCTTGAAGTACTCGCGCACGCTGAGGACGATCTTTTTTTGGTTCTTGTCGAACTCGATGACCTCTAGCGGAAGCTCCTGCCCTTCGGCAAAGCTCTGACGCGGGGTTTGCAATCCCTCGATGGCCAAATGCGACAGCGGCACGAAGCCATCGACTTCATCGACGAGCGAGACGACCACGCCGCGCTCGAGCAGCCGCGAGATCGCGCCCCGCATCTCGACACCTACGGCGTATTGCTCGGCAAAGCGAGGCCAGGGATTTTCAAAGGCATCCTTATGGCTGAGCGAAATGCGACGGCGCTTGATGTCGATTTCGGTGACGACCACGGGGATCACGTCGCCCTTTTTGAACATCTCGCTGGCTTGGCGAATGCGCTTGGTCCAAGACATATCCGAAATGTGGACCAGCCCGTCGATGTTTTCCTCCAACTCGACGAAGGCCCCGAAGTTAGTCAGGCTACATACCGTGCCCTCGATTTTGGTGCCAGGGGGATACTTGGTGTCGAGGGTATCCCAAGGATCGTCCTCGGTTTGCTTCATGCCCAGAGAGATCTTCTGGTTCTCGCTGTCGATCTTGAGCACCTTGACCTCGACGATGTCGCCGATGTTGACCAGCTTGGAAGGATGGCGCACGTGCTGGGTCCAAGACATCTCGGAGATGTGGACTAGACCCTCGATGCCCTCTTCTAGCTCGACGAAGGCCCCGTAGTCGGTGATGGAGACCACCTTGCCGCGCACTTGGCTCTCAATCGGGTACTTCTTCTCGATGTTCTCCCACGGATGGGCTGTTAGCTGCTTCAGCCCCAAGGAGATGCGCTCGCGTTTGCGGTCGTAGCTGAGCACCTTGACCTTGATGCGGTCGCCGATGGAGACCAACTCCGAGGGGTGGTTGACGCGCCCCCACGACATGTCGGTGATGTGGAGCAAGCCATCGACGCCGCCCAAGTCAATGAAAGCGCCGAAGTCGGTGATGTTTTTGACGACGCCCTCGCGGATCTGGCCTTCCTCTAACACCTTGACGATCTCCTCGCGCATCCGCGCGCGCTCTTCTTCTAGCACGGCGCGGCGCGAGACGACGATGTTGCGCCGCGCCTTGTTGAGCTTGATGATCTTGAAGGGGAACTGGTGGCCGATGAACTGGTCGAAGTTTTTGACTTGGCGGATGTCGATCTGCGAGCCGGGCAGAAAGGCCTCGACGCCAAAGAGGTTGACGACGATGCCGCCCTTGATGCGCCGCATCAGTCGGCCCTCGACCGTGTTGCCGGTGTCGTGGGCATCCTTGATCAAATCCCAGACCCGCATGAAGTCGGCCTTTTGCTTGGAGAGCACAACTTGGCCCTCTTGGTCTTCGACGTCCTCTAAGAAGACCTCGATTTCTTGGCCTTGCTCAATGGACTCGGAGTCGGAAAACTCCTTGATCGACACCGCGCCTTCGGACTTGAAGCCGATATCGACCATCACTTCACTGGGGCCGATGGAGACGACTGTGCCCTTGACGATTTGGCCCTCTTTGATGCCGGAGATGCTCTCCTCGTAGAGGGCCATAAGTTCGTCGTATTGGTCCTGATCGTACTCGGGTTTTTCCAGCTCTTCGACGCTGACGTTGCCGTACACAGGAGCTTCCTGCGGCTCTGCTGTTACTGTGGTTTCTTCGGTCATGTTGCGCAGATCCTCAAAAAGGTTAAGGCGAAGCGCGCACTTCGCCTAGTGTGATATTGGCGCGGGCTTTCCGCACCAGCGTTAGGCTCCGCGTTGGCGGGCCAATGCGACGACGCAATCGACTTGGTCTGCCAAAGTCATGCGAGTCGTGTCGATTGCGACGATCTCGTCTGCCGCGCTCGTACCTCCGTAGTCGCGCGCGGCGTCTTGCCGATCCCGGGTTTGAATGTCGGAACGGACCTGTTCCAATGTGATGCATACTCCTTTAGTAGTCAATTCCCGATGCCGCCGCCGGGCGCGCTCATTGAGGTCGGCGACCAAGGCGATTTTTAGCTCGGCGTCGGGAAAAACCACCGAGGCTATGTCGCGCCCTTCGGCGACCACCCCGCCTTCTCGACCCAACTGCTGTTGCTGGGCGACTAGGGAGTGGCGCACCAAGGGCACGTTTGCGTATGCGACCACCCGGCGGGTGATGTCGGGCTGGCGGATGGCCTCGCTGATGTCCTGTCCGTCGAGCAGGACGCGCCCCCGGCCAGAGTCCAAATCTATGGTCGCAGTCGCCAATAGGGCCTCTAGCGCGTCCTCGTCCTCGGGTGCCACCCCACGATGGGTCGCCGCTAAGGTCACGGCTCGGTACATGGCTCCGGTGTCGAGGTGGCGATAGCCCAGCCGCTCGGCCACCCGCCGGGCCGTGGTCGTCTTGCCGGTGCCGACAGTGCCGTCGATGGCGATGACTAGCCCGCGCTGTTTCACAAGCCGACCTCGGCTTTGAGTTGGCGGACCTCCTCGGGGCTGAGCCGACGGTGCTGGCCGGCGGCGAGCGGGCCGAGGGTCAGCCCGGCAAATTCGACTCGCGTCAATTGCCGCACCGGATAGCCGACGGCGCGGAGCATGCGGCGAACTTGGCGCTTGCGCCCCTCGTGAATGCAAAGGCTCAGCCGCGCCCGTTTGTGCCAACCGCTGCGCCAGCGCTCCTCGACGTGGATCTGAGCCGGTGCGGTAGGCCCGTCGCCGAGCGCGATGCCTTCGCGTAGCCGGTCGAGCTGGTCTTCGTGCGGGTCGCCGCTGACGACGGCCTCATAGCGCTTGGCGACGACAAAGCGCGGGTGCAGCAGCCGGTGGCCGAGGGCACCATCGTCGGTCAGTAGCAAAAGTCCGGTGGTGTCGAGGTCGAGACGACCTACGGGCACGGTGCCTGGGTGGAGGTCGGGCAAAAGGTCGAAGACCGTGGGCCGGTCGCGTGGGTCGGTGCGAGTGACTAGATATCCGGCTGGTTTGTGCAAAAGCACGTATTCGTACTGGCCGGGCAGGGTGAGGACCCGGCCGCGGCACTCTACTTGATCGGCACTTACTGCGACCACTCGCCCCGGCTCGGCTACTACCTCGCCATTGATGCGCACCGCGCCGCTTTGGATCAGCGCATCGCTGTGGCGGCGCGAGGCCACGCCGCAGCGAGCCAAGAAGCGATTGAGGCGCATTTGCGGCTCAGGAGCGTTCATCGTCGCTCCCTTCTTCTGCCTGTTTTTGCAACTCGTCTAGCTCGGAGGCGAGTTGACGGGCGGCAGTCGGCTGCTGGCCCTCGGCGAGCAGTTCTGCTAATTCCTTGGGCTTGGGCAACTCGCCCAGCCCTCGCAGCCCAAAGTGGACCAAAAATTCTCGGGTCGTGCCAAAGAGCATGGGCTTGCCAATGCCCTCGGAGCGGCCGGCGAGGCGGACCATGTTGAGTTCCATCAGCGTTTGCAACACGCTGGCCGAGCTAACGCCACGGATGTTGTCGATCTCGACGCGGGTGACCGGCTGCTTGAAGGCGACGATGGCGAGGACTTCGAGGCCCGCTGGCGTGAGGCGCACTTGGCGCGAGGTCTTGTGGTACTTGCGCAGCCAAGGGGCGCATTGCTGGCGCGAGGCGAGCTGATAGCCGCCGGCCAATTCGACGACTTCGATCCCGTGCCCGGCCGCTTCGTACTGGGCGTTGAGTGCGTCGATGGCCTCGCGGATATCGCGGCCATTGTATCCGGCGAGCAGATCAACGAGGCGACCCGGGGTTACCGGCTCGGTTGCCGTCAGCAGAATGGCCTCAATGATCGCCCGAGCCTGCGCAGGATTGACGTCGCGCGAGGCCGCTGTGGGTTCACGGCTCACGGGTCTGAATAGCCCCGGCTGCGGTTGGTTGGGGTGGCGATTGCTCGATCCAGATCTCGTCGAAGGGCCGCGCCTGCTGCACGCGGACGCGCTGCGTCTTGAGCAGTTCTAGGATCCCGACGAAGGTGGCGATTAGGGCTTGGCGGTCGCGGCCTTGGAGCAAGTCCATGAAGTTGATGCGCGAGTTGCGCTCGAGCACTGCCAGCAGGTAGTCGATGCACTCGGCGACTGAGACTTCTTCTTCGACGATTTGGTGGACCAAGTTTTCGGGCACTGTATCGAGCACGTGCTTGTACACGACTAATAGGTCGAAGAGCGATACGGGCTGGAGCTGGGCTGACTCCTCGATACTGTCGCCCGGCCCTTGGCGGCGCAGGTACACGTCGCGTCGCTCGTCTTTGCGCACGCCCAGCCAGTCGGCAATGTCCTTAAATTGCTGGTACTCTAGCAGGCGGCGGATCAACTCGGCCTGTGGGTCTTCTTCGCCGTCGCCGTCGAGACCGAGTTCTTCGCGGGGCAGCATCATCTGCGACTTGATCCGCAGCAGGGTGGCGGCCATGAGGATGAAGTCGCTGGCCTGTTCGATGTCGAGTTGATGGATGTGTTGCAAGAATCCCAAGTACTGAGTGGTGATGTGGGCGATGGGAATGTCGTAGATGTCTAACTCGTCTTTGCGGATCAGATAGAGCAATAGGTCCATCGGACCTTCAAAGACGTCGAGCTTGACTTCGTAGAGAGCCGTTTCTTCCTGTTCGATTGCGTCGCGTTCCATAAGAGCGCCTGCCTTAGTCGATAAAAAGATACGGTTTCCAGCGCTGATCGTCGATGCCAACGAAATTGCGGATGAAGCTCACGTTATTGGGGCGCTTGGGTTTGCTGCGCAGCTCGAGGCCGACCTGCTCGGGCCGGTGTTCGCCTTTCTTGTTGTTGCACAGGGCGCAGGCGCAGACGAGGTTTTCCCAAGTCCCTTGGCCTCCTTTGGTGCGCGGCACAATGTGATCGACCGTTAGCTTGCCTTCTTTGCTGCCGCAGTACTGGCATTGGTGATTGTCGCGCTTGAGGATGTTGCGCTTGGAAAGCACGACCCGTCGGCGCGGCGCGCGGATGTAGCGCCCGAGGCGGACGACGCTGGGCACCGGAAAGTCTTGGGAGACCGAATGAATCACCTCGTTCATTCTTTCGACGGCTTCGGCTTTGCCGCGCAAAATCAGCAGCAAGGCCCGGCGCACGCTGCATACGCTTAGAGGCTCGTAGTTTTGATTGAGGACCAGTACGGTTCTTTCCAGCAAGAGTCTATCCACGGCGTAGAGCTAATTAAATTTAAGCTACTTTTGGCATGTTCCAACCCTTGGGATTGGATTAATTATCCAGTTTCCCATGATGCAATGTGCGTTCCTCATAAAAAGCGCACTTGTAGTGAACAGATGCAAGGTCAGTGGTTGGCGATCAGGTCGGCGTAGTCTTGGGCGCTGAGCAAGTCCTCCAAGTCCGCAGCGTCGTCGATGCGGATCTTGAGCAGCCAACCGCCGCCATACGGGTCTTCGTTGATTTGTTCGGCTTCTTCGGCGAGGCTGTCGTTGACTTCTAGCACCTCGCCGGAAGCCGGAGCGATCAGGTCGGCGACGGTCTTAACCGCCTCAAGCGTACCAAAGGCCTCGCCTCGTTCGAGGTGCTCGCCCACCTCGGGCAACTCGGCGAATACGATGTCGCCCAACTCGGTTTGCGCGAAATCCGTAATGCCGATAGTGGCGATGTCGCTTTCTAGCTGAAGCCATTCGTGGCTTTCCGAGTAGATCAGGTGCTCGGGAATCTGGGTCTGGCTCATAATTGCCTCTCGTGCTTGCTTAAGACGACCACTTTGAGTTGGCTACGTAGTTGGTGTCGAATTGCCCGGCGATAAAGTAGGGTTCGGTGAGTAGGGTTCGGTGAAAAGGCAAGGTGGTGGACACGCCTTCTATGGTGCATTCGCCTAAGATGCGCCGCATCCGCGCTATGGCACTTGGGCGATCGGAGCCGTAGGCGATGATTTTGGCCAGTAGGGAGTCGTAGTAAGGAGGAATCTCGTAGCCTTGGTAGATGTGGCTGTCGATGCGGACGCCGGGGCCGCCCGGCAGGTGGAGCGCTTCGATGATGCCCGAAGAGGGGATGAAGTTGCGCGCGGGATCTTCGGCGTTGATCCGGCATTCAATGGCGTGCCCGGTGAGTTGGATGTCTTCTTGGCTAAAGCGGAGGGACTCGCCGGCCGCGATGCGAATCTGTTCCCTGACTAAATCGATGCCGGTGACCATCTCAGTAACCGGATGTTCGACTTGGATGCGGGTATTCATCTCCATGAAGTAGAAGTTGTGGTCTGCATCGACGAGGAGTTCAATGGTACCCGCGCTGTAGTAGCCGACCGCGGCTGCGCCGGCGAGGGCGGCCGCACCCAGCCGCTGGCGCAAGTCGGGGTCAACTATGGGCGAGGGGCTTTCTTCCAAGAGCTTTTGGTGCCGTCGCTGAATGGAGCACTCGCGCTCGCCGAGGTGGACGATGTTCCCGTGCTGGTCGCCGAGGACTTGGATTTCGATGTGGCGCGCCTCTTCGATGGAACGCTCCATGTACACGGCGTCGCTGGTAAAGGCGGTGCGCGCTTCGCGGCGCGCCATCTGATAGGCTTCCTCCAATTCATCCATCGCGCGAACGACCCGCATCCCGCGCCCACCGCCGCCAGCCGAGGCCTTGAGACGTAGCGGGAAGCCGATCTTTTCCGCCCATTGACGGGCGTCGTCTAGCGAGTGGAGCGCGCCCTCACTGCCCGGCACGACGGGTACGCCGGCCTCCTGCATGGTGTGGCGAGCGACGGCCTTGTCGCCCATTTTGCGGATGGCCGCAGTTGGCGGGCCGATGAACTGGATGCCGCAATCGGCGCAGATTTCGGAAAAGTCGGCGTTTTCGGCCAAGGGGCCATAGCCGGGGTGGATCGCGTCGGCGTTGGTTAGCTGGGCGGCGCTGATGATATTGACGATGTTGCGGTAGCTGTCCTTGCCAGCCGCCGGCCCGATGCAGACGTCCTCGTCGGCAAAAGATACGTGCAAGGAGCGGGTGTCGGCTTGGGAGTGGACGGCCACCGTCGCGATACCCATTTCCTTGCAGGCGCGGATGACGCGCAGCGCGATTTCGCCGCGGTCGGCAATGAGGATTTTCTCGAACACAGCCGCTTAGTCGGGGCGAATTTTGAACAGTGCTTGGTTGTATTCAACGGGCTGGGCGTCGCCGACGAGAATCTCTACGACTTCGCCTTGGACATCCGCGGGAATCTCGTTCATGATCTTCATGGCCTCGATGATGCAGAGGGTCTGGCCGCTTTCGATGCGCTCGCCCTCGCGCACAAAGGGATCGGCTTCGGGCGAGGCGGCCCGGTAAAACGTACCGACCATGGGCGATAGCACCTCGTGGAGGCCGTCATCGGTCTTTTCAGCAGGTGCTGGGGCCGCAGGCTCAGTGGGCGCGGTGGACACAATCGGCGCAACGGGCACGGAGGCCGCAGGGGCCACAGGGGAGGGCGCACGACTGCGAGTTAAGCGGATGCGCGTGCCGTGCCAGAAGCTGTGTTGGACCTCTATCTCTTCTAGATCGCTAGCGCGAAAAAGCTCTAGCAGTTTGCGGAGCTTGTCTTCGTTCACAGGAGGTGTCGTCCTTTCTCAAACGCGCTCTACGTATTCGCCCGTGCGGGTATCGACCTTGAGCTGGTCGCCCTTGTTGATAAAGAGCGGCACTTGCACCACGTAGCCTGTTTCTAGGGTGGCTGGCTTGACCGCGCCGGTGGCGGTGTCGCCTTTGATGCCCGGTTCGGTGTGGGTGACGGCAAGGGAGACGAAGTTGGGTAGCTCGACGGAGACGACCTCCTCACCCGCTATGAGGAGGAAGGCGTTCTCGCTTTCTTTGAGGAGGTTGCTGGCCGTGCCGACGAGCGCTGCGGACACCTGGAGCTGATCGTAGGTGTCCAAGTCCATGAAGTAGTATAGCCCTTGGTCAGAATATAGGTATTGCATCTGGCGCTTTTCGAGCCGGACTTGCTCGACTTTGTCGCCCGAGCGGAAGGTGCGGTCGAGCACGGCGCCGGTCTTGGTGTTTTTGAGCTTGGTGCGCACGAAGGCGCTGCCCTTGCCCGGCTTGACATGCTGAAATTCGACGATGGAGAAGAGCTCGCCGTCGAGGGACATGGTAAAGCCGTTTCTAAAATCCGTGGTGTCTGCCATATCTTTCCCGTTAGTGTGCGTTATTGTTTTTGTTCTAGTGAAGATAGCTTGCTGCGTATGATGGTGTTGTTCGGCTCTTGTTCGAGCAGCTCGCGATACGTTTCGATCGCCTTCTGGGTCAAACCCTGCGTGGTATAGATCTCGGCCAGCGTCATGGTGGCAATGCGCTTGTTTTTCGGTGCGCTTGGCTCGCTGTCGGCCGGGGTGGGTGGCTCTTCCGGTGCGGGCGCTGGTTCGGCGGCATCCTCCTCTTCGATCTCCTGCAAGAGGCGGAGCAGTTCGCGGTCGTCGGTGTCGCCGTACAGGTCGTCGCGGTCGTCATCGGGAGGCTGGTTTGGCGGCAGCGCTTGGGGCTGAGTGGATTCGACCGGGGCCGCGCTAGCGACGGTCGGGAACTCTTCGGGTTTGGCTTCGGGTTCGGGTTTGGGTTTGGCTTCGGGTTTGGCTTCGGGTTTGGCTTCGGGTTTGGGTTTGGCTTCGGGTTTGGGTTTGGCTTCGGCTTCGGGTTTGGGTTCAGCTTCGGGTTTAGGTTCGGCTTCGGCTTCGGCTTCGGGTTTAGGTTCGGCTTCGGGTTCAGCTTCGGGTTTGGCTTCGGGTGCCTCTTGGTGGGTTTGGCGGGCGAAGCGGTTGATCTGTTCGGCTAACGAGGTGTCGAAAGGGTCGAAATACGCGGCTTGGCGCAGGCTTTGCAAAGCCTGCGGCGCGATGTCGAGTTGCTCAAAAAGGTGGGCGAGGCGCTTGTACCCGCTGGGGTTTTCTGGGTCGATCCGCAGAGCTTGTTCCATGGCCTTGCGCGCTTCTTCTAAGTTCCCCCGTTTTTCATAGCACTTGCTGAGGACGATAAAGCCAGTGGCGTAACCGGGAAAACTCGCACAACCCTTTTGGCACAGTTCGATGGCGCGCTCGATGTGCCCGCGTTTGAGATAGAGATCAGCGAGGCGAGCGAAGCGCGGGGAATCCGGGTCGCGGCGAAGTGCCTTTTCTAGTTTGGCGATGGAGTCGGCCATGGCGCTAGGGATGGGGTGCTAAGGCGACTAAAACGCGAGGCTATTTTATGCTTTGAACTGCGAAATGTCAAGGATGGGGCAAGGCGATGGGAAGGAGCGAATTGGCAGCCGAAGGGAGTGCGGAAACGGCCCTGTAAGCCGTCTAAGGCTCCATTTTGCCCGCACACGAGTCAGGCGTCCGGGACGGTGGGCAACCGTCTGCCGGTGTATTAATTTGTTCTGCTGGCTTTTATGATCGTCCCACAGGATACTATTTAGAAATGGAATACAATGACGACAACGCGACAGAGACGGACATCCTCCAGCACAGAGCGTGAGCAGACCAGCAACGGGGCCACCACTGGCTACGAGGCCGAGCTGTGGCAGATGGCTGATGCCCTGCGGGGCAGCATGGACGCGGCTGAATACAAGCACATCGTCCTCGGCCTGATCTTCCTCAAATACATCTCCGACGCCTTTGAGGAAGCATACACCCGGCTAGAGGCAGAGCGGGGTGCAGGGGCTGATCCCGAAGACCCAGACGAGTACCGCGCCGAGAACATTTTCTGGGTGCCGGTGGAGGCCCGCTGGTCGCGTCTCAAACAGCAGGCGCGGCAGCCCACCATCGGCCAAGTCGTGGACGAGGCTATGGCCGGTATCGAGCGCGACAACCCTGCCCTCAAGGATGTGCTGCCCAAGGACTACGCCCGGCCCATCTTGGACAAGCAGCGGCTTGGACAGCTCATAGACTTGGTGAGCAATATCACCGTCGGCGACGCCGAGGCTCGCTCTAAGGATGTGCTAGGCCGGGTCTATGAGTACTTCCTGTCTCAGTTTGCCAGCGCCGAAGGCAAGCGAGGGGGCGAGTTTTACACTCCGCGCAGCGTGGTCAAGCTCCTAGTCGAGATGCTGGAGCCGTACCAAGGCCGGGTCTATGATCCCTGCTGCGGCTCTTCGGGCATGTTCGTCCAGTCGGTAGAATTCATCGACGCCCATACCTCGGGCAGTGCTCGCTCTGACATCTCCATCTACGGTCAGGAGTCCAATTACACTACGTGGCGGCTGGCCAAGATGAACTTGGCGATCCGGGGCATTGAGGGCCAGATCGCCCACGGCGACAGCTTTCACAACGACCGTCATCCCGACTTGAAGGCCGACTTCATTCTCGCCAATCCGCCGTTCAATATTTCCGATTGGGGCGGCGAACGGCTGCAAGAGGACCAGCGCTGGCAGTTTGGGGCACCGCCGAAGGGCAATGCCAACTTTGCTTGGGTACAGCATATCGTCCACCACCTTGCGCCCACGGGCGCGGCGGGCTTTGTGTTGGCCAACGGCTCTATGTCGTCCAACCAGTCGAGAGAGGGCGACATCAGAAAGAGTCTGATAGAGGCCGACTTGGTGGACTGCATGGTCGCGCTGCCCGGCCAGCTTTTCTACTCGACCCAGATACCGGCCTGCCTCTGGTTTTTGTCGCGCAATCGGCGCAATGGCAAATACCGCGACCGCCGGAGCGAGATTCTGTTTATCGACGCGAGGAAGTTGGGGTTTATGGTGGATCGCACCCACCGCGATTTTGCACCAGAGGACATTGCCCGTGCGTATCACGCTTGGCGAGGCGAGGAGGGTGTGGGCAACTACGAAGATGTTCCCGGCTTTTGCAAGAGTGCGTCGCTGGAAGAGGTCCGCAAGCACGGGTATGTCCTCACGCCGGGGCGTTACGTTGGTGCTGAGGTGCAGGAGGACGATGGGGAGCCTTTTGCGGAGAAGATGCAGCGGCTGACAGCGCAGTGGCAGGAGCAGCAGGCCGAGGGGCAAAGGCTGGACGCGGCTATTGCGGCGAACTTGGCGAAGCTGGGGTTTGGAGAAAGATGATGCGCATGAACACAGAAGACATCAAACGCCAATTGGATTTGGGGGAGGATAGCTACTGGGAGTTTAAGCAGGTCGAGTTCCGCGCCGACCGTCCGACGGTACCCAAACGAGACGATTTGGCAGATGAAATAGCGGCTTTTGCCAATGCCAGCGGCGGTGTGTTGCTCTGTGGTGTCACCGATGACGGTGCAGTACAGGGCATGTCGCGTGAACAAATGGACGCTTTGGAACGCATGGTCGTCGAGTTGTGTTCTCACTCGATCAGGCCACCGCTCTTCGACGTAACCATTACTCGCCACGAACTCGACGACAAAGCACTGTTGGCCGTTTCAGTAGCCAAAGGCACCGCCCAGCACGACAGCCCGGGGGGTAGCTTCCGGCGCGTCGGTAGTTCCAAACGACAGATGGCCAGCGACGAGCGAATGCGCTTGGCTCAACAGCGCGGTCAGGCGCGTTATCGCTGGTTCGATGAGCAGCCCGTGCCGGATACCGGATTCCGCACGCTGGAGGAGACACTTTGGAAACCGCTGCTCAGTGTGGGTGGACGGGCCGATCCCGAAACGGCGCTGGAAAAACTCGCACTGTTGGGTAGGGATGAGGACGGCGTAATGCGAGCCACGGTGGCGGGGATTCTCCTGTGTACTCACGCGCCAGAGGAGTGGCTTCCCAGCGCTTGCATTACCGCGACCCACTATCGCGGCGAGGACCGGGCGTCCGGCCAACTCGATACGCGGGTCATCACGGGGCCGATCAACCAGCAGGTGGCGGACGCCATGGCCTTTGTGATGCGCAACATGCGCGTTGGGGCGTACAAGAAACCCGCCCGTCTAGATCTTCCACAGTACAGTGCCGAAGCACTTTTCGAGGCGATGGTGAATGCCGTCGCCCATCGGGACTATTCGATCCGCGTCAGCCGAATTCGAGTATCCATGTTTGCCGACCGCATAGAGATCAATTCGCCGGGAGGGCTGGCCAACAATCTCACTATTGACAGCATGGCGGCTCGGCAAGCGACGCGCAACGAAACCATTGCATCCGCGCTCGGACGAATGCCCGTTGGCGACATTCCCGGTTCTGAAAAGCGTCAATTCTTCATGGAGCGGCGCGGCGATGGGGTTCCCATTATCCTGCGCGAGACCGAGGCGTTGAGCGGGAAAGCCCCCACGTACTGGATCCTTAGTGAGTCCGACCTCTTCCTGACGCTGCCCTCCGCGGCCACGAATGCCACGCCAGCTACTGTGGTGGTGACGGTTCGTCGAGAGGGTCGCCCGGTCGCGGGAGCCGACTTGCTAGGGCTATTCCCCGACAACACTTGGAAACGAGCTACGACAGATGAGAACGGAGAAGCGGCACTGGACTTGTACGCGACAAACCTGCCCATGACTGTGTTCGTCGCCGCCAAGGGCTGTGCCGCACACCTTGAACATGGGTGGGTTCCGGCGGATGGTGCGCTGGCGGTGGAACTCAAATCCCTTTCTGGCGGCGGCGCGGTGATTTTTCCCGAGGCAACCGGCACCATTCCGGGGTTCAAGGGGCAGCTCAATCCCATTCGCGGCCCCCATGACCGAACCTATCTCTATGCCTCGAACATCACCATCAATCAAGGCCAGAGCCAACCCGTTCACTTTTCTTTTGGTGAAGACTTGCGACTGATGGATGCCAATGGCGTCGAAATGTGGGGGCGTATCGTCTATATCGTAGGCCGGTCGGCACTGGTGGAGTATCGGCCATTCAAGCCGTGATTGTGGGCACGGGCGACTACGCCGCCGATGCTCTGTACATAGAACTCACAGGCAAACCTGTTTCAGGCAATAGACCGATGATTGATTATGGGAATTTTAGCAAGGCTCTGAAGAATCTTGAGTTGCAGTATGACAACTACAAAAATCTGGACGATGAACTCCCGGAACTTATGAAAGAGGGTGTAGCCGAGGCGACAATTCATCGGTTTGAAATTTGCCATGATTGCTTGTGGAAGGTGTTGAAACGATATCTGCAAGAAGTATTGGGACTTGCTGAGGTTCCCGAAGGCCCTAGGCCGATCTTACGTATGGCCGATTCCAATAACCTGCTTTCGTCTCCCTTCTCTCAATGGGACCAATACATACAAGCTCGCATTGATACGACCCACGACTACAGTGGGGAGAAAGCAAAGAAGGCTCTTGGAATTGTGGGTAATTTTATTGACGACGCTATTGATCTTTATCAGACCTTGACAGAGGAGACTTGGGAATGACCGACGCCATCGACATCAGCGTTGGCGATCACAAGTTAGTCCTCGACTTGCTGAAACAGCATCTGCCCAATGTCGCCGTGTGGGCTTATGGTTCCCGGGTCAAGTGGACTGCACGTCCGCAGTCCGACTTGGATTTGGTTGCTTTTGCTTCGTGCGAACAGAAATCGGCCGTGCTCAATCTAAGGGAAGCCTTGGAAGAGAGCAGTCTGCCTTTTCCAGTGGACCTATTTATCTGGGATGAGTTGCCAGAGTCGATTCGGAGGTGGATTGAAGCCGAGTATGTAGTGTTGGTGGAGGAGAGAGATTTGGGTATGGTGAGTGACGGTTGGGGATCTTTGCGTCTCGGCGATGTCTGTACAAAAATTGGAAGCGGGGCGACCCCACGCGGCGGACAAGAGGTCTATTTGAAGGATGGGCCTTATGCGCTAATCAGGAGCCAAAACGTCCACAATAATCGATTCAATTATGATGGCTTGGCGTTCATCAACCAGCAGCAGGCAACCGCCCTCGACAATGTTGAGGTCTTTGCTGACGACGTTCTGCTCAACATCACCGGGGATTCGGTGGCTCGGGCATGTCAGGTAGCACCAGACGTACTCCCAGCTCGTGTGAATCAGCATGTCGTCATCATCCGACCGGACCCCAATAAGCTGTCGCCACGCTTTTTGCGCTATTTCCTCGTATGTCCCGAGATACAGGCAATGCTCTTGTCATGGGCAGGATCTGGCGGAACAAGGAATGCTCTGACTAAGGGGATGATCGAATCGCTCGATGTACAAGCCCCGATGGACGTGGCCGAGCAACGCGCCATCGCCCACATCCTCGGTACCCTCGACGACAAGATTGAACTCAACCGGCGCATGAATGAGACGCTGGAGGAGATGGCGCGAGCGCTGTTCAAGTCTTGGTTCGTCGATTTCGATCCGATTCGCGCCAAGATGGAAGGGCGGGATACTGGGCTGCCGCCGGAGGTTGACGGCCTCTTTCCTGATCGGCTGATGGAATCGGAATTGGGGGAGATACCGGAGGGATGGGAGGTTGGAGTTCTGGATGATGCCATAGAACTCCTCAGTGGAGGAATCCCTCGCACATCGGTAGCCAGCTACTGGAATGGAGACATCCCTTGGTATACTGCAAAGGATGCCCCATCCTTGAGCGATATTTTTGCTTTGGACACCGAGAGATCCATTACACAAGCGGGAGTTGAGAACAGTAGTACCAAAATCCTTCCCGTTGGAACAACTATCATCACTGCGAGAGGTACAGTAGGAAGTCTAGCCTGCCTTGGAATACCAATGGCCATGAATCAGACCTGTTACGGTATCCAAGGTGCCCAAGGCTACTCAGACTTCTTTACCTATTGGACAATCAGAAAGGCAGTAGATGAACTACAGAGCCGAACCCATGGTACAATCTTTGACACGATCACACGTCAGACGTTCAAAATTGTTGATATGGTGCTGCCGCCTGTGAATGTGACTGAGGCATTTGAATGTACCATAAATCCAATTATGGAACGCATTCTCAATAATCTACACGAATCCCAAACCCTTACCGTCCAGCGTGACGCGCTGTTGCCGAAGCTGGTGTCGGGGGAAGTACGAGTCAGGGAGAATGTATAAAAGGGATCTATATGAGCAGTAATTCTGAGCATGAGGATTTAAAATCGCGTTTGGCCGACTATTCAGTCGCCGCGACACGAGGAGCCGCAAACCTTATTCCAATCGTCGGTCCGGTTCTCGCCGAAGTCCTCGGAGTTGTCATTCCTCAGCAGCGCATTGATAGGATCGCTAAATTTGCGGCGGAACTTGAACGCAGGCTAAGTTCCGTCGAGAAGAATATGTTGGAGTCACAGCTTAACAACGGCGAATTTAGCGATCTCATTGAAGAAGGTTTCCGACAGGCTGCTCGTTCGCTTAGTGACGAACGGCGGCAATACATCGCCTCGATAATCACCAATAGTTTATCATCGGAGAACATCAGTTATGCTGAGTCGAGGCACTTATTGAGAATTCTTGACGAAGTGAATGACATCGAGATCATATGGTTGCGCTTTTACCTAGAGCCGACTATGGGTGGCGACGAAGAATTCCGGGAAACCCACAGGAATGTCCTAGAGCCTGTCCCTGCAACCTTTGGCTCATCGCAAGAAACGCTGGACAAACACACCTTACAAGAGAGTTATAAGGAGCATCTCTTTCAACTAAGACTGTTTGAACGTCGGTACAGAATGGATCACAATACAAAGGAACCGGCTTTCGACGAATGGACTGGCACACAGGAAGTAGAGGGATATGAAATCACTAGTCTTGGCCGTCTGCTTTTAAAGGAGATCGGGCTTGGGAGTCGATGAATCCGTCTATTACCTCGCACACTCCTTATAGGGCACCAATGAAATTTTCGCAAAGATGGTGGAGAATCGTTGCCCTACTATTGGTATTCACAGTGACGGTGAATTTTCTCTCCGCGCAAACGGGGGAACCTTCCGCCGTCAGTGCTTCCAGCGGGGCAGAAGCCCAATCGGACAGTGTCGAAGTCCAATCGAGCAGCGACGAACCCGAACAAAAGCAACCGGCGCTTGCGCCGAATAGAGACACAGCCGCCGCTGATGTCGAGATCGAACGCCGTTTCAACGAACTGCGGCGCGAGCTTCTCGACGACCGAGCAAAGATGATTGACAACCGAGCGAAGATGATCGATTGGTGGCTCGCCGCTACAGCGATATTTCTTACGTTCCTCGCCATTATTATCCCGATTGCCGCCTTTATTGGAGGACGTTTCAGTTTCAAGAAATTCAACGAGGTTAAAGAAGAGGCTCAACGCTATGTTGAAGAGATAAAGGCACGTCGGGACGAAGCCGACTCACTTATAAAAGGAATGAATGCCAATGTCGTTGGTGACGATCCAGACAAGGCAAGTGAAGTCGTGGAAAATGTCCAGCAGAATCCCGACTCGTCCCCGATAGACAGGGCGGTCGCCGCTGCTCTCTCGCTTCAGCAGCAAAACAGGATTGAGGAGGCCCTTGAAAAGTGGAACTCTATAGCCAATGTAGTAGAAGGAGATGACAACGAGCTTGCGGCCCGTGCATGGTTTTCTATCGGTTATCTGACGTTCTTAAAGAAGGGCCTAGAGAAATTCGATCTGGAAATGGCTATTAATGCCTATGACAAGGCACTCAGTATGAATCCAGATCTCGTTGAAGCCTACTACAACCGGGGTTTGACGAAGTTCCCCCTCGGCCAGTTTGAAGCGGCTCTTGCCGACTTCGATGCGGCAATCGCTCGGAAGCCAGATTATGCCCAAGCCTACTACAGCCGAGGCGTGGTAAAGGAGGCCCTGGGCCAACGGGAAGCGGCTCTTGCCGACTACGATGCGACAATCGCTCGGAATCCAGACTATGCCCAAGCTTACTACAACCGGGGTGCAACGAAGAACGCCCTCGGCCAATACGAAGCAGCCCTTGCAGACCTTGACGAGGCAATCGCTCGGAATCCAGACTATGCCCAAGCCTACTACAACCGAGGCGTGGCGAAGGAGGGCCTTGGCCAATACGAAGTAGCCCTTGCAGACTATGACGAAGCGATCCGTCTGTCCTCAAATCATACCGACGCTTACTTCAGCCGAGGTAACGTAAAGGCCCAACTGGAACGTATAGACGAGGCCCGGCAGGACTTTGAGATGGCGCTCAATTTGGCCCGAAAGGCGGGCAACACAGACTTGATAACACGAGCAGAACGTGCCCTCGAAAATCTCGACAAGGACGACTCTCCATGACGGCCGCCCTCACCGAAGCCACCGTCGAAGACGCCGCCCTCACCTATCTCGAAAGCCTCGGCTGGACGACTACCCACGGGTGGAATCGTCCTAGCGCTGTTGCCGAAGGAAAGGCGGCAGCCCAAACATTCACCATCGCCGATGCTGGACGAATATATCGTCATGCCAAACCATTTCCATGGCATCATCGTCATTGACACCCGTAGGGGCGGTTCGCGAACCGCCCCTACCATGCCGTCCAAGCGGAAACCCCTTGGCCGTCTCGTTGGTGCATTCAAGACCTTTATGACCAAGCAGTTCAATCTCGCTCATGGAACCAAAGGCTGCCCGATTTGGCAACGGAATTACTACGAACGTATTATTCGAGATGGGAATGAACTGGCCAGAATCAGGAAATACATCCTTGACAATCCAACACAATGGTCCTTTGACCGAGAAAACCCGATGGCAGTAAATCCCATGCAGGACGCACCTTGATCGCCCTCGATACATCCAATCACGTGATTGGTAGTGCCTTATGCTGAAGAGCGTCACCATCCGCGGCTTCAAATCCATCCGCGCCCTCGAAGACTTTGAGTTGCGCAACCTGAACGTGCTGATCGGTGCCAATGGGGCTGGCAAGAGCAATTTTATCAGCCTGTTCCAGATGTTGGCCAAGCTGTCTGAGAAGCGGCTGCAACTCTTCGTTGGCCAGCAGGACGGGCCGGATGCCCTGCTGTTTGGGAGTCGGAAGCGGACGCAGCAACTGGAGGCGAAATTCGTCTTTGACGAGAACGGCTACGAATTCGCGCTTGCACCGGCAGGAGAACGATTGATCTTCGCTGACGAGACACTGAGTGCTGGTGGAGGTTTAGGGGAGCGGCAGTCGTTCGGTAGCGGACACGAGGAAGCGCGGCTGCCGGATGTTGCGGACGACGCGGTCGCCGAGTACATCCGGCCCGTCGTCCGCAGTTGGCGCGTCTATCACTTCCACGACACCAGTCCGTCGTCGCCCATGCGCCAAGCCCAAGCCGTGCGCGATAACCTGCGGCTCAAACCGGACGCGAGCAATCTGGCGTCGTTCCTGCGCTACCTGCGTGAACAATACCCGGAAAGCTACGAACGCATCGTGGATACCTCGTGCATGGCGGCACCGTTTTTTGGCGATTTTGTGTACCGCAGGGAGTTAGGGGAACGTTTGGAACTGGAGTGGTTTGAAGCGGGCGATCCAGATACGGTCCACGGACCGCGCCAGCTTTCCGATGGGACGCTCCGGTTTATCTGTCTGGCGACCCTGCTGTTGCAGCCTGCCGAGTTGCAGCCGATGACGATCCTCATCGACGAGCCAGAGCTTGGGCTGCATCCGTACGCGGTGAACCTGCTTGGTGCTTTGCTGCAACAGGCAAGCGAAACAAAGCAGCTCATTGTGTCAACCCAATCGGTCGATTTGATCAGCGCCTTGGCACCGGAGGACGTGATCGTGGTCAGCCGTGAACAGGGAGAGTCGGAGTTTGAGCGGTTGGATCTGGAACGCCTGCGCGATTGGTTGGAAGACTACGCATTGGGCGACTTGTGGAAGATGAACATCCTCGGTGGAAGACCGACGCGATGATCGAAGTAATAGTTCGGGGAGGTAAAGGGCACCCACAAGGGGTGCCCCTACGATGGATGTTCAAGATATCGACCGCATCGTGAACGGGGGCTAACTTTTGAATCGTCCCTATGATCCAGACCGCCAACACCGACGCTCTCTTCGCCTGAAGGGATACGATTACACGCAAGCGGGTGCCTATTTCGTGACCGTTGTAGTGCAGGGGAGGTTGCCGCTGTTTGGTATCGTGGTGGACGGGCAGATGCGGCTGAACACCGCCGGACAAATGGTCCAGCGGGTTTGGAACGAAATGCCCAACCGTTTCCCATCCATCGCTATGGACACATTTATCGCAATGCCCAACCACATCCACGGAATCATCATGGTAGGGGCACCCCTTGTGGGTGCCCATCTCCCCAACGACGCGACAACCACCATGTCAGAACCCACTACAGAACCTGCCGCCGCAGGAATCACCGCCGGAGGAATTAGGACAACCACTGCCGTAGAGAATAGGGCACCCACAAGGGGTGCCCCTACAAGGGTCGGATTGGGGGATGTAGTCGGTGCATTTAAGTCGTTGACTACGTTGGAATATGCGCGGGGGGTTCGCGATATGAATTGGCCACCCTTTCACGGGCGGTTATGGCAGCGGAATTTCTACGAGCATATTGTGCGAACCGACGAGTCTATGGAAAGAATCTGCCAGTATATCCTCGACAACCCGGCGCAATGGGCCTTTGACCGAGAAAATCCGATGGCAGTAAATCCCACGCAGGACACACCTTGACCTCCCTCACTGAAGCCGTCGTCGAAGACGCCGCCCTCGCTTGGCTCGAAAATCTCGGCTGGACGATTGCCCACGGACCGGACATCGCTACCGAGGAGCGCACCGACTACGGTCAGGTCATCTTGGAGCAGCGGCTGCGGAATGCCTTAGCCCGGCTGAATCCCTCGTTACCCACAGATGCCCTCGACGACGCCCTCCGCAAGCTGACCCGCCCGGTAGGCCCAACCCTCGAAGCGCGCAATAGCACCTTCCATCGGATGCTGGTGGACGGCGTGACGGTCGAATATCGGGCCGACGACGGTTCGATCCGTGGAGCGCAAGCACAGGTTGTCAACTTTGACGATGTGGCAGCCAACGACTGGCTGGCGGTCAACCAGTTCACGGTCACGGAAAACCGGCATAATCGCCGCCCGGACATCGTACTGTTCGTCAACGGCCTGCCGCTGGCGCTGATCGAACTCAAGAACCCGGCGGACGAAGACGCCACCATCCGAACCGCTTGGCAACAGCTTCAAACGTACAAGGCCGAATTGCCCTCTCTGTTTGCCATGAACGAAGCACTGGTGGTCTCGGATGGGGTCGAGGCGAGGATCGGGACGCTGACCAGCGGGTGGGAGTGGTTTAAGCCGTGGCGCACGGTCGCTGGCGAAGCGCTCGCGCCAGCCTCTCTGCCGGAGCTGCAAGTGCTGATTGAAGGCGTATTCGAGCAGCGGCGCTTCCTCGACCTCGTGGGCGATTTCATCGCGTTTGAGGACAACGGCGGTGGTGTACTCGCCAAGAAGATGGCGGGCTACCACCAGTTCCACGCGGTGCGGGTGGCCGTGGGTGAGACCCTGCGGGCCGCTGAGCTTCAGCAGGCAGATGAGCGCGCCGCAGATGTGCAAGGGCGGTACGAAGCAGGCTCGAAGCCCGGCGGTGAGTTAGGCGACCGGCGCATTGGCGTCGTCTGGCACACGCAAGGGTCGGGGAAGAGCCTGACCATGGCTTTTTACGCTGGGGCTGTCATTCACGAGCCGGCGATGGGCAATCCCACCATCGTCGTGCTGACCGACCGCAATGACTTGGATGACCAGCTCTTCAGCACCTTTTCGCGCTGCCAAGACCTGCTGCGCCAGTCGCCGGTGCAAGCGGACAGCCGGGCCGATTTGCGCCGCAAGCTCTCGGTCGAGTCGGGCGGCGTGGTCTTCACGACCATCCAGAAGTTTTCCCCGAAGAAAAGGGCGACGCGCATCCAGTGCTTTCCCCGCGACCCAACATCGTGGTCATCGCCGACGAGGCCCATCGTAGCCAGTACGACTTCATCGACGGCTTCGCCCGGCATCTGCGCGACGCCCTGCCGCAGGCTTCCTTTGTCGGCTTCACCGGCACCCCCATCGAGCGACAGGACGCCAACACCCGCGCCGTGTTCGGCGACTACATCAGCATCTACGACATCCAGCGCTCGGTCGAGGATGGAGCCACGGTGCCCATCTACTACGAGAGCAGGCTCGCCAAGCTGGCCCTCAACGAACGCGAACGTCCGCTCATTGATCCTAGGTTCGAGGAAGTGACCGAGGGCGAAGAGGTAGAGCGCAAGGAGAAGATCAAGACCAAGTGGGCACAGTTGGAGGCCATTGTCGGCACTAAGGAGCGGCTGAAGCTGATCGCCCAAGACATCGTCCAGCACTTTGAGCAGCGCCTTGAAGCCCTAGACGGCAAGGCTATGGTCGTCTGCATGAGCCGCCGCATCTGCATTGACCTCTACCGCGAACTGGTAAGCCTGCGCCCTGACTGGCATAGCGAGGACGACATGCAGGGTGCTATCAAGGTCGTGATGACCGGCTCGGCATCCGACCCGCTGGAGTGGCAGCCGCACATCCGCAACAAGCCCCGGCGCGAAGCATTGGCCAAGCGGTTCCGCGACGACGCCGACCCGTTGCAAGTGGTAATCGTGCGCGACATGTGGCTGACTGGCTTTGACGCGCCGAGCCTGCACACCATGTATGTAGATAAGCCCATGCGCGGCCACGGACTGATGCAGTCCATCGCCCGAGTCAATCGCGTGTTCAAGGACAAGCCCGGTGGCCTTGTGGTGGATTACTTGGGGCTGGCCCAGGAGCTAAGACGCGCCCTTGCCACGTACACCGAGAGCGGCGGCACAGGGCAAACGGCACTGAATCAGAATGAGGCCGTGGCCGTAATGCTGGAAAAGTACGAGATATGCTGTGGCCTGTTCTACGGGTTCGACTGGTCGAAGTGGATCAGCGGCACGCCGCAGGAACGGCTGGGCCTGCTCCCCGCCGCTCAGGAACACATCTTGGCACAAGAAGACGGGAAAGACCGCTGCGTGCAGGCCGTGCGCGAGCTGTCCCAAGCCTTTGCCTTGGCCGTGCCACACGAGGACGCGCTGCGTATCCGGGACGACGTGGGGTTCTTCCAAGCCGTGCAATCCGTGCTCGCCAAGAGCGCCCCCAGCGGCGCACGGTCCAAGGAGGATATGGACCACGCGGTGCGCCAGATCATCTCGCAGGCCGTGGCTTCTGAGGGAGCAATGGACATCTTTGCGGCGGCCGGACTGGAAAAGCCGGACATCTCAGTACTATCAGACGAATTTCTGGCCGAGGTAAAGGGGATGCCGCAGCGCAACCTCGCCGTGGAGTTGTTGCAGAAGCTGCTCAAGGGCGAACTCACTACTCGTCGGCGAAAAAACGTAGTGCAAGCGCACTCTTTCGCCGAGATGCTAGAGCAGACCCTGCGCCGCTATCAGAGCCGAGCTATCGAGGCCGCTCAGGTGATTGAGGAATTGATTGAGCTTGCCCAGGAAATGCGCGAGGCCAACGCCCGTGGCGAGCAACTAGGGCTTTCTGAAGACGAGATGGCCTTCTACGACGCACTGGAGACTAATGACAGCGCCGTCCAATTCTTGGGCGACGAGACCCTGTGCAAGATAGCCCGCGAGTTAGTCGAGACCGTCCGCAACAACGTCACCATCGACTGGACGCTGCGGGAGAACGTGCGTGCGAATTTACGCAGATTAGTTAAGCGCACACTGAGACGCTACGGCTACCCGCCGGACAAACAAGAACAGGCGACGCGCACCGTCTTGGAACAGGCTGAACTAGTGATTAGTGGTTATTGAGACGCTACGGATCGCAACGACCGAGTTCAAAATAGCCCACTACCGAAAAAGAGTAGTGAATCAGTTTGAAAATAATTTTTTAACAAAGGCTGTTTTTAAAGAAAAATCCCCGTGCCGGGAGATTTGGCACGGGGGTTTTTTCGGTTCTTCTGATTACAATTTTGCCGCTATCACCTGTTTTTCATAACCCCTTGTTTTTTTAATGGTGCGCCCGCAGGGATTCGAACCCTGGACCCGCTGATTAAGAGTCAGCTGCTCTGCCAACTGAGCTACGGGCGCAGAGAAAATATCTGCACGAGTGGGCTGGTCGTCAATGCCGCGCTAATTCTGGGAAGAGTTCGTCGTGGACTTCGGCGCATTGACGCAGGTGAATCATGCGCTCCGGGCTGGCGGTATCGAGCATAGTGGGATAGAACATGCCGCCGCCGGTTACTACTTGGTAGCCGCCGGGAGAATGCCGGCTGAGATAGTCCCTGAGAGTGGCTAGATCGGCGTCGCTGGTGCAGGGGCGGGTGAGGTTCATGGTAAACATGCGCCGCCGTTGGTCGCCGCCGAAGGAGGCGTGATAGAGGTCGTGGTTGAAGATGACGAGGTCGCCGGGGGTCGTTTCGAGTGCGAGGTGGCTAGGGAAGTCGCGCGGCTCGATGCCGAATAACTCCACGGCGTTGTTAAGGTCAATGCCTTCGGCGCGGACGAAGTGGTTGGGGTGGTGGCTGCCGGGAATTATGCGCAGACAACCCGTATCGCGGGTCAGGTCGTCTAAGTAGAAGGCGATTTTGACTGAGAAAAGCTGACCCCAATTGCCATCCGGGTGCCAGCCGGTATCGCCGCTATAGTAGTTGCCGTCGCCGCTGGCGTAGTTGAAGTTTTCGCCGAGGACGCCGTTGCAGATCCCGACGATGCGCTCGTCGTCTACGAGGGTACACAGCCGCTCGCGGTGCTCGATGGGGCCGCCGAACATGGTGCGCTTGCTGCCGTCGTGTTGCGCGCCGTTGCCGTAGGCTTGGATGGAGCGCTCAAACTCCTCGGTGATCCAGACGATCTCGTCGGGGGCAAAAAGCTGCGGGAAGTAGAGGTAGCCGAAGGTCTTAAAGAAGCGAATCTGCGCGGGTGAAAGTTCCATGAGGGATCGTCTCCGGGCTTGGGCGTGAGCTCCGCCGAACGGTTAGAGGCACCACGGAAAATACCGCTTCTGTGCAGCTCAGCCAAGAGGTTCGATCGAAGCGATCTCCATGGTGCGCAGGTACTCACAGAGGGCGCGACCGTCTAAGGGCAGGTCGAGCACGTCGGAAAAGGGCCACATGTCGCCTGAGAGGAAGTCGATAGCCGTCTGCCGCTCTTGGTTGCAATCTGTGGTCTGCATGTCTTTGACGGCTTGGATGATGACTGCGGCAGCGAGCCGCCGGTGGCCGTCGAACCGGGCGCGATAGGTCGTCTTTTTTGTCTTCATCTGTTTTTCGCTTTAGAGTCTCCTTGAAAGCCTCATCGATCATCGAATGAGGGCCATTTTTCCCATTAGGACTTGCTTGGTCGTTTGCACTCGATACAGGTACACCCCCGAGGTGATGGGGGACCCCTGTTGGTTGCGTCCGTCCCAGTCGAAGGTGTGGTAGCCCGCTTCAAGCCTACGCCCTTCCAAGAGCGTATATACGACTTGGCCAGTTATGTTGTAAATGGTCAACCAGACGGGACTGTCAACTGGCAGTTGGATATGCAGACTGGTAGTTGGATTGAACGGGTTGGGTGCAACTCGGAGGGCCAACACGGCATCGGCTGGGACGGTGAGCTTAGCCGCGGGAGTTTCTTCGTCTTGAGCGTCCTCGTCCTCGGCTTGGGCGTCCTCGCTAGGTGCTTCCTCGTCGGGAGCTTCTTCCTCTGGCTCTTCTTCGTCGGATGCTTGTCCGTCTTGGGCTTCTTCGGCCTGTGCCCGCACCGTGCCCGTAGTATCCGCGCTCGGTCCGGCTCCCACCGTATTGACCGCCCGCACTTGGAACGCATACGCCGCCCCGCTTTGCAAACCGGACACCGTGTGGCTGGTTACGACGCCCACGCTCGTCCAACCCGACCAACTACTCGTGCCGCTGCGCCGGTAGCGATATTGATAGTCCGTAATCGGTGCGCCGTGGGCTTCCGCCGCCGTCCAACTCAAATCCACCCGCGTGTAGAGGTTGCCGGGGCGTCCCGACAGGTTGCCCGGGGCTCCAGGTCGGTCAATGACCGCAT
>JAJEFJ010000018.1 GCA_022820485.1 Candidatus Latescibacterota bacterium | reverse complement strand
GCAGGTGGCCTACCAAACAGGACAAACCATTTATCAGGTCAAATACGGGGGGCTGGCTGACTACGTGAGACAGCAACTCAAAAATCCTGCTATTCCAATGGCGCTTGCGTAAGTCCTAATAGGGTTCGATGTCCTTTAGGCGCTGCATATCAATGCCCTTTATGTTGAGCAAGCCTTTTGAGTTGTAATAGGGGCGGCCCTCAATTATTCTCTGCGCCACTGCCGGTCCTATCCCGGGCAGCGTTTCTAGCTGTGCGTGCGAGGCCGTATTAATATCGATGCGCTTTGCCTCGAGTTGAGAGAGTGTCGCACAGCTAGTCCACAGCAGGGCCATGACTACACAGCCCACAAGATTCCAGCGTTTCATAAGGACCTCCATTGTGGCAATTTCGCGTTTTCCTTTGGCAGGTTTTTGGCTCTTGAACCGCGTCACCGGGTGCGCTCTTTTTGCTTGCGCGCGAAAAGGCGTATCTGCTGCTGCGCCGCGAGTGAGTCCCCCACTTCGCGGTAGGCCACGGCCAAACTATAATGGGCACCGACATAGGTGGAATCGACTCGCAAAACTGCTTTAAAATCGTCGATGGCCTCCCGGGCATTGCCCTCGCGCAGTTTGGCATTACCGAGGCCGTTTATTGCATCGACGTAGTTTTCCTTTATCGCCAAAGCGCGTTCATAGGCAGCACGGGCCTGCACCGGATAGTCTTTCATCAAATAGGCGTTGCCGAGATTAAACCACGCCAGCGCATAGCCCTCGTCTAAAGTCAGGGCTTGGCGATAGGCTGTGATGGCATCGTCAACTCGCTGCAGCCGCATATAGGCTGTGCCCAAATTCTGCCAAGCCTGTATCTGGGCAGGGTTGATTTTCAGCGAGGCTTTGTACTCTTGCGCAGCCATTTCAGCAAAACCTAACTTCGCGTAGATCACGCCCAAGTTATAGCGGGCTACGGCATCGTCGGCGTGGCCTTTGAGACGCAAACGCTGATCGCGAATGGTATCGAAATGCGGCTCAAGGCGCTTGAACATCTCGATCTGCTTCTGCCCTTCGTCTGGCTTTCCCAGCTTCATATACACTTTGGACAGGGTCAAGTGCGCTTCTGGATAGGCGGGGTCTAGGGCGATGCTTTGCTCGAGTACAGCGGCTGCTTCGACCTCTTTGCCCTGTTGGGCGAGCACCATCCCCAGCCCATTTAGCGCCTCTACAGCCGCCGAATCGCGCTTGATGGCCGCGCGAAAGGCCGCCTCCGCTTCTTCGTGGCGATTTAACCGCATGAAGATGCGCCCTAACGCCGTGCGGTAACGCGCGTGCCTAGGTTCTATTTTAACGGCTTTGCTCGCCATATCCACAGCCCGTTCGCATTGCCCCATCTTGGCACAGTACATATCCGCCAAACTGTAGTACACCAGCGCGTATTCGGGGTCTATTTCCAGCGCTCGCTGCATGTGCTGGGCTGCGGTCTTGTAGTCGTGATCGCGGGCATGTGCCACGCCTAGATTGTAGTGATCTGGAGCGTGATCGGGTGCCAATTGCAGCGCTTTTGCAAACGTCGCTCGCGCCCTATCATCGTCGTCTGTGCGCAAATAGAGTTGGCCGAGCTGGCGATAGACCGCAGCGCTATCGGGCGCGAGCGCAATGGCCTTGCGATATACGGCCAACGCCCGTTCCAGCTCGCCCTGTCGGGTCATGACTTCGCCGGCTCCCAGCAGCGCACGTACGTGCAGTGAGTCGATGCGGAAGGTCTCACTGAAATATCGCAGCGCTTCTCCATACACGGCGTGTTCTAAATAGAACGCCCCCAGTTCGTAGTGCGCTGCTACGTCGCTGGAATCGGCGCGAATGCGATCCAAGTAACTCAGTTCTATCGCGCGTGGGTCTTCCTTTTCCTCTACTACAGGCGCTTCTTCTAGTGCACCACCGCAGCCAAGGGCCGTTATCCACGCCAGCCATAGCACGCCATTAAACCACTTCACGTTCGCCTTGTCCTTTTGGTCCTATAGTTTTTCCGGCTCTCGGACGGTGAGGAATTGGTCAGCCGCCACGTCTTCCAACACCTGCTGCATCCCACTTGGCCAACGGATCTCCACCCGATCCACCCGCGTGTGGGTCCCCAAGCCAAAGTGTACCCGCAGCGTATTCTGCGACAAATACGAACTGCCTGAACGCACTTCTTCTACTTGGTGTAGGTCGCCGGCTACTACCTGGATGCGTGCGCCGATGCCGTCGCGGTTGCTGTGGGTGCCTATGGTGCGCACTGACAGCCAGTGCTGGCGGTTGCCGCCGTCGTTGCGCAGCAGCAGGCCGCGCTGGTTGTTGTTGCTGACGAACAGATCTAGATCGCCGTCGTTGTCGTAGTCGGCGGTCGCTGATCCGCGTCCGACCGAGGCGGTGGCCAAGCCCGGCGAGTCAGTGCTGACGTCGGTAAAGGTACCGTCTCCGTTGTTGTGGAATAGCTGATCCCGCTGTGCGTAGGAAGGTCCGGCGCGGTCGATAATTTCTATATTCGGTTCGACGTGTCCGTTGGCTAGGAACAGGTCGAGGTAGCCGTCGTTGTCGTAGTCGAAAAAGTCCGTGCCAAAGGTCAATGTCGAGAAGGTCGGTTCGTCCAGTTTGGACTCGTGTATCTGGTCTTTAAACACATCGCCCCGCTCGTTTTTTAATAGGCGACAGTGCTCCCACTGGAAGTTACAGACGACGAGGTCGAGGCGTCCATCCCGGTCGTAGTCGCCAAAGTCCGTGCCCATGCCCGCCTCGGGTTTGCCGTCCGGGCTGAAGGCGACGCCGGAATCCAGTCCGATATTGGAAAATCGCGTCCCCCCCTCGTTGCGAAAGAGGAAGTTCGGGGTCATATCATTGGCGACAAACAGATCCGCATCGCCGTCTTCGTCGTAATCGCCAAACACTACGCCGAGTTGACGACAGCGGTCGTTATAAACGCCCATTGCTTCTGTTACATCGACAAACGTTCCATCTCCTTCATTGCGGTACATAATCCCCGATGCCCCCTTGTATTGACCGGGACCGCAATAGACGCGTATGGAACCGTGCCTGCATTCTTTGTGGTTTTCGAGGGTAAAATCGGTATTGTTGGAAACGTAGAGGTCGAGATCGCCGTCGTTGTCGATGTCGGCAAAGGCCGCGCTCATACTCAAGCGCTCGTCGCCGATGCCAGCGGTCTCTGTCGCATCGACAAATGAACCATCGCCGCCATTGCGATACAACACATTGGCACCGAAGTTCGTGACATAGAGATCCACATGACCGTCGTTGTTGTAATCTCCCGCGCAGACACCCATGCCATATCCTTCATCGCCGACACCTGCGTCCTCTGTTGTTTCCTCGAACTTCCCATTGCCCTTGTTTCGATATAGGACGTTTTTCGGTACGCGCCGCTCCAAAAAGCCCGGCAATACGGCCCCGTTGACTAGGTATAGGTCTTCGTCACCGTCGCTGTCGTAATCGATAAAAGCCGCTCCCGAGCCATAGGTCTCCACGTAGTAGAAACGACCACTGCCGCCGTTGACATGAGCAAAGTGGATGCCGGCAGCGGCCGTGACATCGACGAATTTCGGCAGTGCACTTCTAGCCAATTTGAATTTGGGCGCAGTGGCTTTTGTCGATGGCGCGGAAGTTTCATTTAAGCACCCCACGATCAGTGCCATACCCCAGCTAAAGAGAGCCGCAACGATGGGCATGTAAAAAGGGCGCATAGCGCGGGAAATATGCAGTCGATGCAATTCTATTAATCGGCGCGGACATCAGACTGCACAAAGGCAGATTTGTCAGGCGTTATTGCAATCCGGCAAACATACTCAGAAACAGCACCAGATCCGTCGTTGTCTCGTCGCGGAAATCGCGCCGCTCCCAGCGCCCGCCGATGTTGGTCATCAGGCGATAGCCCAGATAGTCCGAGCGATTGGACAGCTGTGCAGCAATCACGAACTGTTCAAAATCGTCCACATATCCGGCGGGTAGTGGATCAGTCCGTTCGACCATATTCCTGAAAATCTCGTACTCGATGCCGGATTCTAGGCGCATCGTGCTGATCAGCTCCTGCTGCCACACGAAGAAGAAAATTTCCGACAGCTCGTTATTCTCCAACTCGTTTTTATCTGTGGGCGAGCGCCGCTTGTAGAGCTGTTTCCACCTAGGCCACAGCACGTGTTTACCTATCGGAATGGGCAAATCCGCCTTGGTGATCAGCGCGAGGAGCTTTTCGTCCTGCCAATTTGCCGGTTGCTGATCTCCGCGCTGGTGATAGATCTCGTACTTCAGCTTGGTTTCCAGATTGAGCGGGGCGTATTTGCGCGTACGCGCACTCAGAAAGGAGGTGTTGATCAGCGCATCCTGCGCGATCATAGGATCGACGAAGGGGCGCATGTCGCCCCGCGTGCGCGGACTCTGCACCCACAGAATAATGTCTTCGGGGATATTGTCCTTGACGCGGCGAAGACCGTTGTAGAGCTGCATCTGCAAACCGTGGCGAGGCACCTCGTGCGTCAGCGTCAGCAAACCATAGAGCGACTGGTTGCGGCGATTGCTGCTCAGCAGCCACTCACGCAGGCGACCGACCATTATGCGGCTACCCGGCTTGAGTTCGGCACCACCGTAGAAGTTGTAACCTCGGTGGTCGCGAGGATATGGGTAGTCTGCTTCCTCGTCGTTTTCAAAGCGGTCGATCACGGTATTGTTGTTCATGTCCGTGCCGTAGAGAAACTCCAGCGGATCGACATCGTAGCGCACAAAGGGCTCCAAATAGTCCGGCATGCCGTTGTCGTTCTGGTTGAAGTCCGACACTAGGTCGTTGTTTTCGTCGTAGCCGGGAAAGACGGCCACGTCAGCTCGCTGGATCAGCAAGCGCTCCGACGAGGAACTGCTAAAGGTGCGCCTACGCCAGTCGGGAAAGCGGTCTTGGTCGTCGTTGTCGTCCACGAATTCGTAAACGTTGTTTACAGAACTTTCGTAGTTAATGCGCCCGTTGCTGTCGGGCACGAACATAAATGTTTGATAGCCCGGGTCCATGCTAAAAATTTCGCCGTAGGCAAACCACGGGTACACGTTGTGCGACGCCGTTGCGTAGTAGCCCTCTGCGCTCTCTTTTCCCAGCGCCTGATTGTAGGTAAAATTCTGGTTGGGGAAGCGGCGGTATTTGCGGTTGATGTTGTATTCGGCGCGCAGGTTAAACCCGCCGAAGAGGTCGTCGATTTCCATGGTGAGACCGGCGACTTCGTTGGCCGTCGGCAAGCCGTAGCTAAAGCGCACCACGCGCTGGTTGGAGCCGTCCTTGATGTTTTTCTCTGCACGGGTGACGGGCAAAAATACAGGTTCGCCCGTGTTGTTGACCTGCATATTGGAAGTGACTTCAACAGCATAGTCATTGGCTAAGACCAGTTCGATCTCGATCTTTTTGATTTCCTTGAAGTCGATGATCTCGTCTTCGCCGGGAATAGGCGTAAAGTCGCGCTCGATGTCGTAGGTAATGATGATGTTGTTGCCGCCGCTGGCCTCCCAGCGCCCCTGCCGCCGGATGCCGCCGTCAACCAGCGCCCGGTCGGAAATTTCGGGATGTTCCACGCCATTTATGTACACGCGGTGCAGAAAGAGCAACGCCCCCCCCTCGCCGTCCTCGGGTGAATCGTCGGACAGACGCACTAGGAGACGCTGCACGTTGCCCGCCTGCAGGTTGCCGCCGAGCGTGCCCTTGAGAGAATTGTTGCCGAAGCTCTCCGAGCTATTCCAGTGCCCGGCGTTGACGTAGGTCGTGCCCAGCTTGATAAAGTCGCCGATTTGGGCCGTACCGCGCAGGCCAAGCAAATTGGTGAAGATCGTCCGCACCGTAGCCCCCTGATCGCGGTTGGTCGCCGTGGCTGCCAGGGCGGGGTTGTCCGTGCGCGAGGCGATTAGCGTCAGGGCGTATTTATCGGAGAGGAAATCCCATTGCACGCCGTTGAACAGTGGCTTGGAAAAGGTCATCGGCGTCAGCGTGGTCCTTAGTTGCTCGCCCACGGTCAACGCCATGTGATATTGGCCCTGCGACGCCGTTGAAATGACCAAGTTGTTGAACCAGTTGTTGAACTCCACGGACTTGTCGATTGCGCTACCCGTCTCCGTGGGGTGCTGTTGCGCCCACTCGTAGATCCTCCAGCCGCGCGTGATGTAATTGCCGTAGATATCGTAAAAGCGCTGGCCCTGTAGCACGATGTCGGTATAGCGCTCGTAGCGATCCTTGGCGTAGTTGGTGTACTCCCAGTTTCTCCAGCCGTAGATATCGTAGAGCGTCTGGGGCAGGTACCACTTCCGCATAGTCGGCGTGATGGTCTGGGGCGATATCCGCACACCGCTGGTGACATAGGGGTTGAGAAAACCCGATTGCAGGCCTTCGGCTAATAGTCCACCTGCCAAAAGACAAACCGTTAACAGGGCACCGAAAAACTTCTGGCCCATTTGTTCCCTCCCTTTTTTACTGCTGTGCAACGCGCTGGTTGTCAATAGGCCAAACTAATGGCGCGATATACCGACTGGTCTCCAGAGTCGGCTTCCATCTGGATACGGCAGATATATACCCCCGGCGGCAAAACCGCTCCCGCCGCGTCCCGGCCATCCCACGCGAAACCCGTGGCGTCTAGGTCGAGCGTCCGCAGGTGCGATCCAGTTAGGTCGTAGATATCCACGTTGGGATTGCTCTCGACTTGGACCACGATAAAGTCGATTTGCGCTTCGTCGTTGACTCCATCGCCGTTGGGCGTAACGACCTGAGTCACCTGCACGTTGCGCAGCAAGTTCCCACCGGCCACGTCGGGCACAAAAACGATCATCGAGCGCGGCTCTAAGGGTTCGACGCCTTGGCGCACATTCTGCTGGCTGTCCCCAGCCCAGGCCTCAAAGAGCGTGGCATTGGTCGTTATCTGCGCGGTAAACAGCACTTCCACCGAATCCTCCCGCACCCGCTCCGGCAGTCCGACTCTTAGTAGCCCGTCCGCCAATTCAACTTCCCTCGGCTGCACGCGCTGGCCACCGACCCGGACGCCCACTTCTTGCACGTCGCCCGGCACTTGGATAAAGATTTCGTCAAAGCCTTGGTCGTTGCGCACAAAGGTCGGTTGGAGCAAATACGTAAAGCGCTGCAGTGAGTCTAGTCCGACCTCGCGCGGCAAGATGCGTGCGGCAATGCCTCCACTGACGAGTGGATCGTCGAAATCCAGCGTCAGAGCGCGCAATACCGGCGTTAGCTGCGGATCGTCGTTGGCTAGCCGAATCTGTAGTTGCAGAAATTGTCGGGGCGTCGGCGAGAGGAAGGCCTCCTCGGGGAAAGCATAGGGCTGGCTCCAGCCGCTCCAATCCGGTCCTTTGAGCTTGAGGGTGTCGATGCGCCCGCGCACGCTCTTGGGCAGCTTGCCAAAACGGGCCGAATCCAATTCCGTGCCGTTCTTGTGGTAATACTTCTTCTGGAGCTCAAAGGTATTACCCGTCTGCGAGCGAATTTCGATCTGCGTGCCAGCGGGTAAGTCGGCGTCCCACGACAGCTTGCGTACGCTCTTCATGGTGCCTAGGTCGATGAAGTCCGACACCATTTCCGTCGCCGCCACGTGCCCCTCGCCGTAGAGTATGTATTCAAAAATCGACTGGCGGATCTGTAGGCGCGTGGGAATGCCGCTGCGGTGGTAGAAGATATGGCGAATTTTCCGCAGCGGGAATGCAAAGTGATACGACTGTTGGTTGGGGAACCTATCGTTGAATACGTCGCTGAGTTGCTGGTAGTCGAAATTGCTGCGAATGCGGTCGCTGGTCAGGCCGCTGGCGGGCGTGCCGTCCGAGGTGGTGAGGATAAATAGCTTGGCCCCGTGCCCGTGGGAGCCACGAGACCCCTCTCCGTCTCCGACCGTCAGGTCTAGGTGGGAAAGGTGATCTACCCAGAACGTGGCCCCCAGGTCCCATTCGAACCAATCGCCGTCTTCGACGTAGGTCCTGAGATTGCCCTCTTTGGCTTGGTCGCCACCGACGGCAGCTCGCCAGTTGGTATTGACATCCCCATCGAAGATCGTACCTATCTTGTCTCCGCTCCGTCCCGCTCGCACCGACCCGCCCCGTTCCACTGTACCTATGGCGAGATTATCACCCAGTGCATCCACTTCGATCTCAGCTAGCGCTGCGCCTAAGTTTTTTTCTGTGGGGACTAGGCGCACGTGGTGGACGAGGTTAAAATCCAGTGTGTCCTGTTCTATGAGGTGCTCACCGCTGGCCAGACCCAACTCAATTCGTTTCAGATCAACCTCAAAAACGCGCTCTACATTGGGTGTGGTGGTGACGGCGACCGGGTGATAGGTCACGCCATAACGCGTATCTACACCGTTACTTATGTACGTAGTGAAATTGCGAAAGGGCTTGGCGTCGGGTGTGTCTGGAAAGACAAAGCGCAACTTGTGCGCCAATACCGGTCGGCCGAGGTCAATTTCGATCCACCAATCGTCCAGCGGATCGTCGGCAGACGGCTGCCACCAAGTCGATGGGTCTTGGTCGATAATGTTAGCCGCATCTTGGGGGTTTGAATTCACGGCGCGGATGCCACCAAAAACCTGTTTCTTGCCTTCGCTGTGGGCAAACGCTGCGGCATTGGCCACGGCGTTTATGTTGCGGCGCATCCACGCTAGGCTAATGCTGCCGTCGTCGGCAATTTCGAGTGTACCCTTGGGAATGGCCCACGTCTGCCAGTCCGCCGGGCTACTCAGGCGCAGTTCGTCGGCATAGGCCCCTGCTGCACATAGGGTAGCGACGAGCAAAGTACGAATCGCAGTGAATTTTCTCATGGTACATCCTCGTGGTATGTGCAATCCGTTTAGTAGGCCACCGCAATGATGCGCGTGCGCGTGAAATCACCCGCGTCCGTCTCGACGGAAAGTCGGGCGAGGTACAGGCCCGGAGGCACGCGCCCCGTCCCTTCTCCCCGTCCATCCCACTCTTCGACATACCGCCCTTCGCTTCTAGAACTGGCCGATAGCGTGCGCACTTTGCGTCCACGCAAATCGTAGATTTCAAATGCCACTTGGCTAGTCTGTACGCCCAGCAGTGAATAGGCTAGTTCAAACGCGTCGTTGCGCCCGTCGCCGTTCGGCGTCACGACGGTCGATCTCACGTCTAATGCGCTCAGCACATCTAACTTTTCGCTCAGTGCCAGCACCTCGATGGAATTGGTCGATACCTCGGCATTGGCATCTCCCGGATCGATAGATTGGGGCTGTCCTTCTCCGCCTACGACAAATATCTCGCCCTGAAATAGGGCGTTAAAACTGAAGACGCCCGTTTTGAACAGCAGCCGCAGCGGCCTGTTGTCTGCGGCCGCGATGCGGTTGGACGGAAAATAGACGATCAACTCGCCCCGTTTTTCCGCGATGCTGTCGGGTTCCACAGCGGCTAAGGGGTCGCCCATTTCCAGTCTTATAAACTGAACGCGGCCCGGAGTTTGCAGCCTTAAGGCGTCAAAACCCGACTTGGTCTCCGACTCAAAGTCGGCCCGCACGTCAAAAGTGAAAATGCGCTCCTCGCCCAAAGGCACTTCCGTTTTGCGCCCGAGCGGCTGTGGTTCGTCCTGTAATGCGACCTCTCCGACGACCGCGTCCACCAGCAGAGGCGAGTACTCTACGACCAGCGAATCCATCCGGCCATAGGTGAACAAATCCTCGCTTTTCATCGTGAAGTTGATTTTGAGATACTGTCGATTATCCGGCGAAAGGATCTCTATGCCTTCGCCCGCGGACGCTTCTTGTGGCACCGACCAAAAGCTCCAGTTGTCCACGTCGGGCCGCTCCGGCCCCCGAGCTCTAGGACGCACATAATCGTCGCGCGGCGCTTTGTCCCATTCGGCAAAACTCACTTCGCGTTCGGTCCTCAACTCGGTGTAGATGGTGTAAATCTGTGGCGTATCGTCCCGGCCGGTCTGCGTTTCCAGCGAAAAGGAGATGGGATTTTCTGCCAAAAGCTCGGGTTCGCTGTCTATGCTTTTTTTGACAAACCCGTTGAAATAAGGTATGACCCGCCCGAAATTGACCGGCTCGCCGATGTCGATCACCTTGGAGAGGTATTGCGATTTTTGCACAAAACCCTCGCCGTAAAACTCCACCTCGGCAATGACGCCCAATTCCGGGAAGTTTATGAAAATGAACTGCAGGGACTGGGTGGGAAAACGAGCATTGGCGATGCGCGTGGTCTGGTTGAGATTCTGCTCTAGTAAAAGGTCAAACTGCCCTTGCTTAAAGCGCTCTCCATCAATTGCAGCCCAAACTTCATACAGCTTGGGATAGGCGTTTTTGAGTGGCAAACCCGGCGTGATCCGCTTGCGGTCGTCGGTCTGGGTGCGCCCTTCCGCTGGAGAAAAAAAGCGGATGCGATTGATGGGCAATTCCCAACCTAGGTTGTAGTAATAATAGCCGGAGACAATGGCTACTGACCGAGTCGTGTCGCCGTCTATGGTATATACAAAGCCGTTATCTCCGAGGACCTCGGGCTGGCCGGGAATGAGGCGCGCGGCGTGCGGCCCGGCTCGCTCTCCCCCCCAGGGGTTGCCGAAGACATCGTAGCGCGAGCTGCCCTTCTTCTCGCCCAGCGCGATATTGACTGCTGGGTCCAATTCGTAGGGCTGCAGGCTGCCGTCCACGACCCACATGCCGCCCATCAACTCGGCTAGTTCTTCCCAGCCGTTATCTCCTGTACCTAACACTAATCGCTCTATCTGTGCCTCTGCAAAACAAGGGGCCAAGAGCAAAAGAGCTAGCGCCGCTATGTGCTTCATGCTCAGTTTTCCGCGTTTAAATGGGCATTAATAGGCCACGTGGATCAGGCTCGTGCGATTGACTTCGTCAGCCGCCGCCTCTACCGAGGCTCTGGCGATATAGGTCCCCGGAGGTACCAAATCGCCGGCATTGTTTGTTCCGTCCCAGTGCCACTGAGTATAACGTCCGGCGATCAGCGCATCAGAGAGTACGTTTTTTATTACTCGACCCGAAAGATCATATACGATCAGTTCCGCCGCGGCAGGTCGCACTAGATGGATGAGCACAAAAGAGAAGGCGGACGAATCGTTTACGCCATCACCGTTAGGCGTTATAATCGGCGGAAAAACGGAAAAGGACTGCAACACGCTTTCGCCGCTGGCGAGGAAAATTACCTCCTGCGAGTCCGTACCCACTTCCCGCGTCGCGTCGCCCTCGGCAATGCGCTGGGGAAGGCTGCCGGTCGTATCTAGAAGTTGTCCTATAAACTGGGTGGAAAAGAGCAGAGCCTGCGAGCGAAACGTAATCCGCAGACGCACATTTTCTCCGGTGCTAATGCGGCGGGATGGGAAATAAACGCGCAAGCCCGTATCGTCCACGTGGACGCTATCCGGCTGTATCTCCTCTAACTCGTGCCCCATTTCCAGTTTGAGAAACTCGGGCTGTATCAGCGTTGAGATGCGCACGCCATCAAAGCCGGTTCCCTCGCCCAAGTCGGCCTTTATGTCGTAGGTAAAAACCGTATCCCGACCAGCCGGAACGGACGCGCGCCCACCGGCTGGAAAGGGATCGTCCAATAGGGCTACTTCGCTCAATGCCAGCGCGGCCAGCGGCGGCGTATGCACGATGGCTAGGCTATCGACCTGCATACTGGCGGAGGTATTGCCTTCAAAGCGCAGGCGCACTTGGAAAAAATCGCGCGGTCCCGGTAGATCCAGCGGAATGGAATACGTGCCACTAGCGTCGGCGATGAGCGGCTCCGTCCAAGAGGACCAGTGCGTGGCATCCGGGCGAATGCTGCCTTTGAGGACCAACGGCAGGTCTTCGTACTCCTCTTTGCTGACCAGCACTTCCGACCGGGTCTCTACATCGGCGATTTGGTAGTAGTCGAGAGGCGTTTCGTCGATGCCGTTGCGCATCTGCACGATCACCCGCACTTGCTCATCGGTGCCCGCGCTGTTTTCGCCTTCCTCGGCCAGCGAAACTTTGTGCACGCGAAAAGTCAATGCGCCGTAGTTGACGGGCTGGGCAAACTGGATGAGCTGTGTTTCGTAGAGCCCACGCGGCACGAACCCTTCGCCATGCACTTCGATTTCCGCCAGTTCAAAGGGGTTGGGTGAAAGCACTCTGAGTTGAATAAAGCGCACCAGTTGCGTTGGGAAGCGCACATCCACTCTTGGGTCGCGGTTGATCGTCACTTGGCGAACGGCCTCGTAAACGGGCGAGTCATTGGCGTCGAAGGTGCGCCCGTCATTGAGTGATATCTCGTAGCCAGCGACGAATTCATCCTCTCCTTCACGAGGGTAAAAAACAACTTGGCTAACTGGGAACGAAGCCCCGAGATCCATAAAAAAAATGCGTCCGCGCTGATTGACCCCCACTTCCTTAAAGCTATTTTCCGTGCTGGTCGTACCATCCCCATCCACCAGTACCTCAGACCCGGCAATGCCCCGCGCTGAATTGTTCCACACCCGTCCGTTGCCCTCGGCGATAAAGCTGCTGGGCGCACCGACTCCCCAGACGATGAACTGAGTTATGTTCTGCTCAAGCGAAAAGCTAGCCGGCCCCAGGGCCTGCCCTTCGCCTACAACTACCCCCGCCATAGTCTGCGCTGGTTCCTCCCAGGCTTGCCCACCCAAGCCGACTCCCCAGACATCGGCTCGCAGTTCCGCCGTCCCAATACAGAACGACAGAATCAGCCCGACCGAAGCAGTTCGCCTGAAGAAAGTCGTCATTGCCTATTCACCAGTTCGGGCGGTGGCTGAAACCCCTTAAATACCTCGCGCTGAAAGTGAAAGGTTAGATCCTTGGTCTCCACAGGCTCGTTGCGGTAATCGTATCGCAATGCAATGCCTCTGACGTGGATAGAAAACTCCGTCACGTCGGGTGCAAGGCTCGGAAAAACGACAAAACCCTCTGATTCTTGGCCGCTGAAGATGATCTGCTCCTGAAACATAGTGCGCTTGAGCATATCTTCGCGCTCGTTAAAGCGTCGGTATTCGTTGCCGGCATATCCCTGAATAAACGAGTAGTAGTATTCCAATATCTGCAGCGGTTCTAAGGGCGCGTACTTGCGATATCCATCCTTTGAAACCAGTGCGATTTTGAGGGGATCGACGCCGACTTTGGGATAGGCGTAGTTTTTAACTTTTAGCAGCCATACACTGTGTTTGGGCGGCGTCCACTCTTCGCCCATGCGCTTCCAGTTGCCGAAAGTATAGGGATTGGTCGATACGGGCCCCTGCGTGGACTGCTGTGGGAATTTGCGGTTCAATTCGGCGTCGGTCATAGGGCGCAGACCAATCTCCAGACGCTCGAACGAATAGGTGATCAAGCCATCGTCTTGAATCACCATATCGGCCTCCTGCTGTTCCTGCGGAGCTGGCTGAATTGGTCCGTCGAAATAACGTCCACATCCTGCCAACATCACTAGGGAACACAGCCACGCGCCGAACCGTACCATCATGTTAACCTCGGGAAGGGCGTTGTTGCACGAAAAACGGTAACTCGTTAGAAAACAATAGTTTACAAAATTTGATGTCAAAACGATAACCTATTGTAAAACAACGACTTATAGATATTCATGCAACAACGCCTCGGGAAGTGTAATTGCACTACCGGTTATTGGGCGGCGGCAGATGCCGCCGCCCAATCGGTGATCAAAGGACCGTTCGTTTAGTCGCTGAAGGTCGCTTTGATTTTTGCCCAGCTCTCGGATTCCACTGCGGTGCCCGCGCCGCCGTCGGCGCGATCGTACTCGTCCGCGCCAAGCAGCGTGTATTCCGAGCAGACATCGCAGTTACCCGAAGCGCCATCCTCGCCGGCTGTTGCTAGCTGATGCGTGCGGCGATCTTCGGGATTATCCGCTTCGTTCAATTGATAGGTCAGGCGGATTATTTGCCCGGCCTCGTTGTCGTGGCGGATGCTGTTATCCGCACCGTCCAACGACGCGTAATCCCAGAGGGGAATGCTGTACTCGTAGTTGACCGTGACGTTGGTCGAACCCGTGGTCGCTCCCGGAGGATTAGTCGTCACTCTGGACTCGGCAAACTCGTCCATCCAGTGGATTTCCTCGACCACCTGCCAGCGCAACCACCACGAGCCGTCGCCGCCATAGGGCGTTTCATACACGCCGGGGACCGGCAAATGCATGGTAAACTGCTGCCCCTCAGCGCGCGTGCCCGACTCGCCGTCGCCGTCGTGCGGACCGCCGCTGGCGTTGGCATCGGTGATGATCTCGAGATCATCGTCGCGCCAGCCGTCGTCAAAGACGTCGGAGGTGACGACTAGCGTGTCGTCGGTGGCGCGCACAAAGCCGTAGAGCCTGTTGTCGCGGTCTGTGCCCGTCCACGCCGTCATAATGGCCACATCAAGATCGCTCTTGTCCAACACTTCGGCCTTCTGGATTTCGTACATCTCGTCGGGACCAACGGTGAAAATGGGGTCGAACCACGCCCAGTCGCTATCGTCGCCATCAATGGTGATGGTAACATTAGTAGGCACCTCTAAGGCGAAGTAGCCAATGCCGTTGGCATTGGACTGGCCCCAAGCGAAGCTCGCCAGTGCCACGGACAACATTGCTACTATGAGTGAATTCTTGCGCATACTTTTCTCCTTATGGATAGAGTTAGGATATTGCTCTTTTCTGCTGCTGCAGTTGCGAACGTTGTATTCATTCACCTCCTTCCGCATTTAGAGTAGGGATATCTGGGCTCGTCTAGGCGTGGAAACGCAGAGCCGCTACTTCTTTAGGTTAGACAGGGCCTGTTCATCGACAACTATCTCGGTCCTATATTTATGCCTCAACGTATCTAGATAGCTATCAAAGTCTTCTGCAATCGCGTGCCGATGGGCGTAGCGCAATTGACGCCATATTCTGGACTGCACCTTGGGTGTAGAAAAAGAGAGGGTCTTTTTCGGGCGCATCGCCAGCACTTCGAGCACGAGATACCCCTTCATATCGCCGCTCAACTGGATGGGGAGCGGTCCCTTGATGCCGCCAATTGGCACACCCTGCACGGCTTGGATCATGGTGGCCATAGCGCCTTGGGCCGTCGCTGTGTCAGCCAACGTGAAGTTAAATATGTCGAACTGGCGTACGCGTCCTTTAAATGCCGGATACTCGCGCATGATCTCGGCCATATCCTCACCGGAGCGCACGCGCTGGGCGATAGTGCGCGAAGTCGGTTCCGAATCAACTAGGGCACCGGCAAAAAATGTGCGCATTGGCAGGGTGAATTCCCCTGCCAAATCCCTATATAGAGTGCGCCGCTGTTCCTCTGTGACGAAGCGCTTTTCTACTTCCGTTCGCCGCAGCATCTCGACCATGATCTTTTCGCGCTTATCCCGCACGAACTGAATCACGGCTTCCTCGCGATCCAATCCCCGTTGTTGGGCCAGCAGAGGCAGCAGGATTTTGCGCAGTGTTTCGTCTTGGGCAAATTCGACCACGGCGGTGCTATCTATGGGGTGGGGACGGCGCTTGGGTTCGGCTTCCTCTACCAAAGCTACATACGCGTTCAGGTCGATGTTCCCTCCACGATAGCGCAGTAGGATGCGCGCGTGGTCTTCTGCTTCTAACACGGGCACACCGCCTTCGGCCAATCGCCCCCGTTGCAGCAATACGCCCAATACCTGTGCATCTACTGAAAAATCAAAGTGCGTTTTCTGGTCGGCTAAGTATTTGGACCAGCGATCTTTTTTTTGCTGCTTTTCCAGCGTTTGGCGCAGCATCTTCTTTTGGCGCTCAAAACTGACGTAGCGCTCTTCAGCGGCCTTGATCAGGTGGTAGGTTCCCTGCGAGTTGCGGTACGGTTCGGACACTTGGCCGACCTGTAGGCGAAAAAGCTCGGCGACAAACCCGCTGTGCTGTGCTTCTTCCTCCTGCCAGAAACCCATGTCTCCACCTTTGGCCGCGGATGGGCGATCGAGGGACTGCTCACGCGCCAGCACCGCAAAATCGGCACCTTGCCGCAGTTGCTCTTGCACGGCCTGGGCTTCTTCGAGACTGCCTACCTGAATATGACTCGCCCGCACTTCCCGCTTTTTGTGCAATCCGCTTTGGTGGAAATGCGACCGCAGTTCCTCTTCCGATATAGAAACATCTCCCGTGACTTCCCCGTACAGACGCTCGACCAGCCTCCGGTCGCGCACCTGCTGTACGCTTGCGACTACATCGGGATGCTGATCCAAACCCTTCGCCTTGGCCTCTAAGACCAGGAGCTTGCGATCGATAAAAGGCTGTAGCATTTCCCGCGCATTGCCCGCTGCAAAACGACGCATATTGCGCTCGGCGCGGAGCAAGTCATCTACCATAATGACCTCGCTCCCGACTCTGGCCAGCACGGCTGAATTCACAGCCCATGAATCGACCGCCATCAGCCCGACGATCGCCGTCATAGCCCAGTAGGCGGCCATCTGTCCAGCGCAAACCAGCGCTCTTTTTGTCGCATTCATAAAGTAGTATTACAACCTTGTGAACATCCGTCTTATACAGGGTTTGCGACATCGAAGGTGAAAAGCATGAATAGTTGAAAAAAGGCCCTGTGTCAAGCGGCTTCTTCTATGTCGAGATGCCAAGCCGAGTTGTTGCCTTGTTCACTATGTGGGTTAATAAAAAATCCATTCGGTCAACATTGCGTTTCTAACACCCATTTAGATGCCAACGGAGCTAGCATCTAACTCGATATTTTTTGTGTCGTACTGTGCCCTAAGTGTGCTCTTGTTCTAGGGCGGCGTACTGGCCGATGATTCCGTCGTACGCGGCGACGGCTCTCGGCTCCGGTTCGATGGTCGATCCGGCTACCGGTTGCGCAAATGGCTCGACGACTTCCGTCCACGAAGGCGCATGGTCGGCTGAGGATTGGTGAGCGTGGGCGGCGCGCAAGGCCGCGCCTAGGGCTGCTGAATTGGTTGTCTCGAAGCGGTGGACCGGGCAGTTGTGGACATTGGCGAAGACGCGCAGGATTTCGGCGTTGGCCGATGCGCCGCCGGTGACGTAGAGCGAGGAGATGTCCACGCCCATCCAACGCGCGTGGATGCGCGAGGAAAGGAATTGGGCTTCGATGACGGCGCGGACATTGGCTGGCGCGTCGGCAGGGTCGAGGTTTTGGCGAACGACGTTGGCCACGGGGACTTTGGGGACGATTTCTGGCGCGAAGTAAGGGAGCATCAGAGCGCCGTTGTTGCCTGGGGGCGTGGTGCGTAGGGCGCTGGTGAACTGATCCCAATTCATACCGTATTGGTCGCGCACGGCCTCGCGGGCCAAGCTGCCGTTGAGATAGCAAGTCAGGGCCATGTAGTGCGTGCCGTCGGGAGAGGCAAAAACCGCGCCCTCGCCGGCTGCGGAAGTGCGCGGCTGGTCCATGCAGGCAAACAGGGTGTCCGAGGTGCCCAAGCTCAGGGCGACTTGGCCCGGAGCGACGAGGCCGAGGCCGATGAGGCTGCACGGATTGTCGCCGGAAAAGGGCAACACGAGGCAGTCGTCGGCAAAGCCGTAGCGACCCACGTAATAAGGGCTGATGGAGCCGACGGGCTGACTGGAGGGGGCGATGGGCAGGAGTTTGGCGGCTAGGCCGGGAGCCGTAGCGTCGAGTGTGCGCGCGCTCCACTGGCGCGCGGCAATGTCCATCATGTTGGTGCCGCTGCCGTCGCCGGGGTCAACGCCGACGAGCCGACCCGCGAGCAGGCTGGCGACGTAGGAGCTGACCAAGCCGATGTACGTGGTGTCGGCGTAAGCGTCGGGTTCGGTCTGGTAAAACTTGCGGATCTGCGGCCCGCTGAAGCGCTCAAAGGCCGCGTTGCCCGTGAGCGCGAGGAGTGCATCGCGTCCGCCGACGCCCGCTTCAATCTCGGCGCACTGAACGGTCGTGGAAGTGTCCATCCAGATGGGAGAAGTTGGGCGGGCGAAGATGGCGGCTAGCTGGTCTTTGAGCGGCTGGGTCGGTGAAAGGTTTGCCAAGGCGCTAGCGGCATTGGCGTTGAGATAGACGGTGCCGTGCTGCTGGCCGCTGCCGGAGACTGCCCGCACTGCGCCGAGATCGTGGCCTTGGTCGGCGAGCGTTTGCAGGAGCAGGTCCAGCGCTTCGGCCCACATCAGGGGCATACTGTGGACCACGCCGTCGCCGAGGTCGAGGACGCCGTTGACGACTCCATACGTGGTTTTGAAGTGCTCGTCGAAGTTGATGGACGCTTCGGCGACGATGGCGCGCTGCTCTGCGTCGATGATCAGGCCGGTGATGGACTGAGTGCTAGCGTCGATGCCCAGATACTTGCTCATAGAAATGCTCCACTGTAATTTTTGTGAGCTATTTGCACCAAAATTAACAAACGCGCTGGGGAGGACAAAACCAATGGAGGCAGTGGTGGTGCGGCCCGAGATTGCGGGGACGCTGGCGGCAGTGGACCCGGAAGTCGAGGCCATCATTCGCGCTGAAAACAGGCGTCAGCACAACAAAATTCGCCTGATCCCATCTGAAAATTACGCCAGTCAAGCCGTACTCGAAGCCAGCGGTTCCATTCTGACGAATAAGTACTCCGAAGGGTACGCAGGCGCGCGCTACTACGAAGGCCAGCGAGAAATCGACAAGATCGAGCGGCTGTGCGTCGAGCGCGCCAAGGGGGTTTTTGGGGCCGAGCACGTCAATGTGCAGCCCTATTCGGGCTCGCCGGCCAATCAGGCCGTGTACGTCGGCCTGTGTGCGCCGGGCGATACGGTCATGGGCTTGGCGCTGGCGCACGGAGGTCATCTGACGCACGGCGACCGAGTCAGCATCTCGGGGATGCACTACAAGTCCGTGCAATACGGGGTGTGCCGAGACTCGGGCGAAATCGACTTTGACCAAGTCGAAGCACTGGCCAAAAAGCACCGGCCCAAGCTGCTCTTCTGCGGGGGCACGGCCTATCCGCGCATCGTTGACTTTGTGCGCTTTGCCGAGATTGGGCATTCGGTGGGAGCCATCGTGGTCGCCGACATCGCGCATATTGCCGGGTTGGTGGCCGCCGGGGTGCATCCCAGCCCTGTGCCGCACGTAGATGTGGTAACTACGACTACGCACAAGTCGCTGCGGGGGCCGCGCGGCGGGATGATTTTATGCCGGGCGGAGTACGCCGATGCCATTGATAAGGCGGTGTTCCCGGGCTTGCAGGGTGGGCCGCACAACAGTACCACCGCGGCGATTGCCGTGGCGCTCAAAGAGGCGATGAGCGATGAGTTTGAGCTGTACGCCCAGCAGATCGTCGCCAACGCTCAGACTTTGGCCGCTGCGCTGTCGGCGCGCGGTTTTGCCCTCAGCTCGGGCGGCACCGACAATCACCTGATTCTCATGGACATGACCAATAAAGGCGTTACTGGTTATGCGATGGCCAAGGCGCTGGACGCATCGGGTATCGTCTGCAATTTCAATCGCGTGCCCTTTGATCCGCGGCCGGCGCGCAAGCCCAGCGGCATCCGCATTGGCACGCCGGCGATTACCAGCCGGGGCTTTGGTGCCGAGGAGATGAGGCAGTTGGCCGAGTGGATGGATCGGGTGGCTCAGGTCCGGGCCAATAAAGCGCTGGAACTCGACGACCGGAAAGCGGAGTACGCCGAGGTAGCGGCTGAGGTGCGGGCACTCTGCGCTCGCTTTCCGGCACCCGGCTTACTATACGATGGCGGGGGAAGGCCGCTCTAAACATGGACATATATCGAGAATTGGGCATCGATCCCATTATCAACGCCGTGGGACCGGCGACGCGATTGAGCGGGTCGATCATGCACCCGGAGGTGGCCGAGGCCATGCGGCAGGCTTCGGAGCGCTGCGTGGATATAGCGCAGATGCAGGCGCGAGCTGGGGAGATTATCGCCGAGATCACTGGTGCGGAGGCTGGGTACGTGACGAGTGGCGCGGCAGCGGGCTTGTTGCTGGGGACGGCCGCTTGTGTGACCGGGTTGGATCCGGGGAAGATGAACCGCTTGCCGGATACGTCCGGGATGAAGAACGAAGTGATTATGGCGCGCAGCCACCGGAATTTCTACGACCACGCGGTGCGTTCGGTGGGAATTGAGTTGGTGGAGGTGGGGATTGCCGACCGCTTTTCTGGGGCGGGAATACGCGATGCAGAAGGGTGGGAGATCGAGGCGGCGATCAGCGAGCGGACGGCGGCGATCGCGTACGTGGCGTACGCGCACACGCAGCCGTCGCTGGAAGAGGTGGTGGGTGCGGCGCACAAGGGCGGTGTGCCGGTGATTGTAGATGCGGCGGGACAGTTGCCGCCAGCGAGCAATTTGCAGCGCTTCATTGCCGCTGGAGCCGATTTGGTCGCCTTTAGCGGCGGCAAGGCCATCGGCGGACCGCAGGCTTCGGGGATTTTGTGCGGTCGGCGGGATTTGATCGCTGCGGCCGCGTTGCAACACCAGGATCTCGACGTGATGCCTGAGCTGTGGGAGCCGCCGGCGAGTTTGATCAACAAGTCGCAGCTACCCGGTGCCCCGCAGCACGGTATTGGGCGGCCCTGCAAGGTCGGCAAAGAAGAGATCGCGGGTTTGGTGAAGGCGCTGCGCCTTTTTGTGGCCGAGGATCCAGCGGCGCGGCGGCAGCGCTGGTCTGCGCTGATGGAGGAACTGGTCGCTGCGTGTGGAGTGCTGCGACACGCCGAGATTGCGGTGGTAGCCGACCGCAAGCGCTCTGAGATTCCGACCGCGCGGCTGGTGCTCGACGAGGAAGCCGCGGGCACGACGGCGCTGGAACTGGTCAAGGCGCTACAGGAAGGGCGGCCGCAGATCGCCGCTAACCCGACAGATGTTTACGAGGGTGTGGTGATTTTTGGGCCGATGTGCCTCAAGGAAGGCGAGCCGGAGCAGATTGGGCGACGGCTGAGGGAATTGCTCGGCTAAACCTGCGCTCCGATCACGAGCTAAAATAATGCAACAAGCCCCGCCGAGACCCTTTGCTCGGCGGGGCTTGTTGGTATAGAGGACGACGCGGATTTTTTTCGGCTCAGCATCAGAGCCGGGAACGAATCGGTCCGACGATGGGCACAAAATGTTGCGGGCGACGCAGACTGACTGCCAGCCAACCACCCTATCCGTGCTGCCTTACTCACAGCTTCCGAGGAGTTCCATCACGTAAACGTCAAGATTGTCGTCATTGCCGGCGCGCCGAGACACAAAGGCTATTTTTTGTCCGTCGGGCGACCAAGCGGGAGAATGGTCGTAGTCGCTGTTGTTGGTCAGCCGGCGTGGGTTAGACCCATCCGCGTCCATCACGTAAATGTACCTATCGGCCCAATCGTCGCTGCCGCGGTTAGACACAAAGGCGATCTGCGTTCCGTCGGGCGACCAAGTGGGAAAACCCTCGTAATTACTAGTGTAGGCCAAGAAGCGCAGGTTAGACCCGTCGGCGTCCATCACATAAATGTCCCAATCGTCGGCACGATTAGACTGAAAGGCTATTTTTTGTCCATCGGGCGACCAAGTGGGATTGGCGTCGGAAGCGTCGTTGTTGGTCAGTCTGCGCAGATATTCGTCTTCGCCATCGGCGTCCATCACATAAATGTCCCAATTGCCGGCACGATTAGACTCAAAGGCGATCTGCGTTCCGTCGGGCGACCAAGTGGGCTTGCCGTCGGAAGCGTCGTTGTTGGTCAGCCGGCGCAGGTTAGACCCGTCGGCGTCCATCACATAAATGTCCCAATTGTCGGCACGATAAGACGTAAAGGCGATCTGCGTTCCGTCGGGCGACCAAGCGGGATGCAGGTCGTCATCATCCCTGAAGATGCTCGACCGGCCCACCCAAGAGCCGTCCGCTGACACTAGGTAAACACCCTGATCGTCGTCAATCTCACCATCGAAATAGATATATAATCCGCTGGGCGACCAAACGTTTGAACCGATAGAAACTCCAGCATCGTTGGTTAGCTGGCGTATCGGCCCAGCCACCCAGTTCACTCTCGTTGCTGCTTGTCCGATTCCCGTTGGCAGGAATGCATCCAACGGATTCGTGATATACGTCATAATCGCCAGTAAGTCGACCAAATTGACAGTCCCATCGTCGGTGACGTCGCCCAAGCCGATATTGCCGTTGTTCGGAGCCGTAATAGACGGATCAAGGTTGAACACCACCACCAGTAGCGCGTCGGCCAAGTCAACCTGCCCGTCGTTGTTCACATCGCCCAAAATGCCGCAGGTCAACGCCTTGCCCCTCGGCAGTTCCTCTACGGATTCAACCACGAACTCCACCGGAGCCATCCCCGCCCGCACCTCAAAGGTCGCATCCACGTAGGGGACCACGCCCACACCCGAAACGACGAGGCCATAGGTCCGCTCCGCCGGTTCGGAGGTCGCATCAACCGCCGATCCGAGAGCCTCGCCGACCGATACCGGAAGACCAGTCCCCGCCGTCCCGGCCTGCCCGTCAACGAGCACCATCCGCCGCGTCAACTCCACCCCTGCGCTGTGCAGCCGGTAGATATACACGCCTGCCGCCACGGCCTGACCCGCCGCATCGGTTGCATCCCACATCGCCGTGTGAACACCGGCTGGTCGCTCCCCATCCACCAGCGTCTCTATCCGCTGCCCCAACATGTTAAACACTTCTAGCCGCGCATGTGCTGCCGTGGGTAACTGATACGGAATGACGGTGGAAGGATTGAACGGATTGGGATAATTCTGTCCCAGCGCAAACCCCTGTGGCAGGGCTTGGCCGTCCAACGACGCCAGCGGCAGCGCGAAATGCCCGTCCGCATCGGTCGTCGCCTGTGCCACCGGACCGCGCTGCAGATTCGTCAAATCGAAAACCATCACCTGCGCGGCTACTGCCGCTTCACCGGAAGCAAGGCGAACCCGCCCCTCCACCAGCAGCTCGGTGCCCCCATAGGTCGCCAACACCAGCGCGGCAAATGCGACGATAGATGCTTTTTGCATTATTGAGACTCCTTGAGATGTAGGGAAAAGTTGAACCGTAACCGCTTTATTTTACGGCGATTTCAGATTATGAACAAAAAGTAGATTTTTTGTTGACGCTGCTCTACCTTGTCCTATATGTTCACAGTACACCCCAAACCCGAACGAAAGGAGAGCAACGACGATTATGACCACTGTGCCCCCAACTGTTGAGGAACGTCTAGCAAGGCTTGAAGGCGTGTACGATCATCTTGCTTCCAAAGCAGACCTTGCCGAACTAAGAGCGGTCTTAAAGGACGATATTGCTCGGGTTGAGACGGATCTTAAAGCCGATATTGCGCGCGTCGAGAGTGATCTTAGAGCCGATATTGCCGAACTCAAGGGTAGTGTCAAAATTTTGCTTGTAGCGATGACTTCCGGTTTAGCTCTGCTCAATATCGTTTTGCGATTCTGGCCTTCGTAAGCCCATGCCTAAAACTGCGCCCCCCAATAGGCGGCCCCTAGCAGCGCGGTCTTGTCGTTGAGCACGATGTGGACGGGAATGGCCGCGAGCGGCTCGCTCATGCGGCCTTTGTCCATAAAGCCCTCCATAAAGCGGCCGTCGCGCAGCTTGGCGAGGATCTTGGGCGCAATGCCGCCGCCGACGAAAACCCCCCCCGAAGACATTAACTTTAGCGCTAAATTCCCCGCTTCGCGGCCGTAGAGGAGTGCGAAGAGGTCAAGGGCCGCTACGGCCAGCGCGGAGTGGCTTTCGAGGCCGGCGCGAGCGATGGCGTCGGCGCGGTCGGGCTGTTCTGCCTCGGGGGCCAGAGAAGCGTCGGCGCGGTCGGGATGCCGTTCGCACAGAAAGTCGTAGATCGCGGCCAAGCCTTGGCCCGTGACCACCCGTTCCCAGCTAACGTGGCCGTAGCGCTCGTTGAGGAAACGCCAAAGCTCGACTTCGAGCGCGGAACTTGGCCCGAAGGTCGCGTGGCCGCCCTCAGAGGCGATTGCTACGTAGCGGCCCTCGGCCCAGCACAAGCCCCCCTCACCCAGCCCGGTACCGGCGGCAATGACGGCGATGTTGCCCTTTGGGTCGCGCTGCCCTTCGTTGAGCGGACACAGGTCGTCTGGCTCCAACACTAAGGTGCCATAGGAAGTTGCTTGCAGGTCGTTGAGCAGGTGAACATCGGTGTTGTTGAGTACTGCTGAAATTTCGCTAGGGTCGATGAGCCAAGGGAGATTGACGGCGCGGACGGGAAGCTGATGGACGGGGCCGGGGACGCCTAAGACCGTGCGGCTGGGGTCAATCTGCGTCTCGTCGGCGAAGGCTTTGAGCAGTGCACCAGCGCTGGGGTAGGACGCAGTTTGGTAGCGTCGCTCGACGAGCGGGTCAAAGCCTTGGGCGGTTGGGTCGAAAGCGGCGAGGTACGTTTTGGTGCCGCCGACATCACCGGCGATGATCACAGGGGTGCCCACTTTCTCCAAGCCTCTCCGAGCAGGTCGTTGGCTTCCTCGGGGCCGGCGGCCCCGAGCGGATAAGAGGGCACCTCGCCCGATGAAGGTGCTTGCCAAGCGTCGAGGATGGGCGTTAGGAGCGCCCACGATTGCTCGATCCAATCGCTGTCTGAGTAGAGCGTCGCGTCGCCGAGCAGGCAGTCGAGGATTAGGGTCTCATAGGCTTCGGGCGTGCGACCGCCAAACGAATCGGCGTAACTGAAGTCCATGTTGACAGTGCCTAAGTGGACATCGGGACCGGGAATTTTGCCGTTAAAGGAAAGCGAGATGCCCTCTTCGGGCTGAATGCGGATGGTGAGCGTGCTAGGGGATAGGGCGTCGGCTTGGGCGAAAATCAGGTGTGGAGGCTGGTGGAATTGCAGGGTGACCGTGCTGGTGCGCTTGGCCATGCGCTTGCCCGTGCGCACGTAAAACGGCACCCCTTGCCAGCGCCAGTTATCTACGGTGAATTCGAGGGCGGCGAAGGTCTCGGTGCGCGAGTTTGGGGGCACGTCTTTTTCTTGGAGGTAGCCCGGTTCGTCCTCGCCGGGTCCGTACTGGCCGCGCACCGCATAGCGGTCAACTTGGCCGATGCGGATGGGGCGGATCGCCTTGAGTACCTTGAGCTTTTCGAGGCGCACGCTCTCGGCGTCAAACGAGGAAGGCGGCTCCATGGCGATGACGCAGAGAACTTGCAAGAGGTGATTTTGGATCATGTCGCGCAAGGCACCCGATTGGTCGTAGTAGCCGGCGCGGTGCTCCACGCCGACGCTCTCGGCTGCGGTGATCTGCACGTGATCGACGTAGCGCCGGTTCCACAGCGGCTCAAAAATTGAATTGCCGAGGCGAAAGACGAGAATGTTCTGCACAGTCTCCTTGCCGAGGTAGTGGTCGATGCGATAGATCTGCTCTTCGGCAAAGACCGAATGCAGGGCTTGGTTGAGTTCGCGGGCCGAGTCGTAGTTGTGGCCGAAGGGCTTTTCGACGATGATCCGGCACCAGCCGTGGTGGTCGCGGTGTTGGCAGCTAAGGTCGGCGCGTCCTAGCTGCTCGACGATGTCGCGGTAGATCTGCGGCGGCACCGAGCAGTAAAAGCAGCGATTGCCCTCGGTGCCGCATTCGCGGTCGAGAGCTTCGAGCTGTGCTTTGAGCGCGGCGTAGGTCGCCGGGTCGCCGGGGTCGCCGCGCACGTAGTGGAACTTGGCGAGAAAGGCATCGCGTGCGCTGTCGTCGAGCGGGCCGACGAATTCGGCCAGGGATTCGCGCATCTTTTGGCGGAAGAGGTCGTCGTCCCAGGCGCGGCGGGCAACGCCCACTAGGTGAAAGGCTTGGGGTAGGCGACCTTGATGATGCAGGTGCCAGATGGCCGGCACCAGTTTGCGCCGGGTCAGGTCGCCCGAGGCACCGAAGATGACGAGGGCACAGGGGTCGGGAATGCGTTGTTGGAGCATAGCGTAGTGTATAGATAATAAAAAAGGCCACAGCGCACGCCATGGCCTCCCACACCGCCTCGTGTGAGTTTTGCAAATATACAAGCACAGGCGAAAATCAACAAGTCGATTGCGCTGCTCAAGGCGTTGTGCGCGGTCGCCTTGGCGTTGCTATATTAGCGCAATCAACTTTGATGCGAGGAAATATGAGTCGGTATTTGGTTACGGGTGGAGCGGGATTTATTGGTTCTCATCTGTGTCAGCGCTTGTGTGAAGAAGGACACACAGTGCGGGTTCTCGACGACTTGAGCACGGGGCGGCGCGAAAACTTGGCTGCCATCCTAGGCGAGATAGAGTTCGTCGAGGGCGATATCCGCGACGCGGCCTTGCTCGCCGAGGTCGTGCAGCAGGTCGATTGCGTCCTGCACCACGCCGCCATCGTGTCGGTGCCCGCTTCGGTCGAACAGCCCCTCGTCGATCAGGAAGTCAACGCCGTGGGAACGCTGCGGCTGTTGGAAGCGGCGCAGCAGGCGGGGGTGCGCCGAGTGGTTTTTCCCAGTTCGGCCGCAGTGTATGGCAACAACCCGCAAATGCCCAAGCGCGAAGACATGCCGCCCGAACCCGAGTCGCCCTACGCGGTTTCCAAGGTTATGGGCGAGCACTACGCCCGAGTGTATAGCCAGATTTACGGCTTGGAGGTGGTTGGCTTGCGCTACTTCAATGTCTTTGGCCCTCGGCAGGTGCCGTCTTCCCCGTACTCGGGCGTCATCTCGATTTTCGTCGCGCGGATGCGAGCCGGCGAGTCGCCAACCGTTTGCGGCGACGGCCACCAATCGCGCGATTTTGTCTATGTGGGCGATGTGGTAGAGGCCAATATGAGGGCCAGTACTACTCCGGGAGTCGCCGGGCGGATATACAATATCGGCTGCGGTCGCAGCGCGTCGTTGCTGGAATTGATCGCTGCGCTCAATCAAATCTTAGGGACCGAGTTGGTGCCGATGTTCGCCCCGCCTCGGGCGGGCGATATCCACCTCTCGTCAGCCGATATATCGCGCGCCCGGGCCGAATTGGGCTACGAGCCGAGGGTTGGGTTTGTCGAGGGATTGGAGCAGACGATTGCGGCGTGGGAAGACCCCAACGTTGCGAGGCAATAAAAGGAACCACTCATCGTGGCAACCATAGTCGATGGCAAAAAGCGCATCCCCTTTATGCGCGGAATGCTGGTGCATTACCTGATTGAGCGCGGCTTTAGTCACGAAGACGCCCGCGCTGTGGCCAATGCGGTGCGCGCGTCTTTGGGCAAAGCAGAACTGGTGCGCAAGAAGGAGATGGTGCAGCTCGTACATAGGGCCATTCGCAAGGGGTTCGACACGCACGAGGTCGGCGACCTAATTTTCTGGGAGCGCCAGCCCACCACCATCATCGTCGAGCGCAAGAGTGGGTCGCGGCCTTTTTCCAAGGAGTTGCTGTCGGATTCCATTCAGGCGTCTGGGCTGCCCCCAGACCAGAGCTACGAGATTGCACAGACGATTGAAGCTCGCTTGATCGACCAGCGCCGCCAGCATATCGCGCATTGGGAGTTGGAGGATTTGGCGGCCGAGCTGATCGAAAAGTCCTTTGACAAGTCCTTTGCCGAGCGCTACCGCTTGTGGCGCGCTTGGGGCGATGTAGATAAACCCCTGATCATCCTCATCGGCGGTGCCAGCGGGGTCGGCAAGACCTCGTTGGCGATTGCGCTGGCCAATTTGCTCGATATTCCCCGGGTGGTAGCTACCGATGATTTGCGCCAAGTCATGCGCTTGACGCTTGCACAGGAGTTGGTGCCGGCCCTGCACACCTCCTCGTACACCGCCTATAAGGCCGTTCCTGCGACTGGTCATCTCGACGCGGTCGTCGCCGGGTTTCGCGAGCAGGCGCGCAGCGTCTGCGTTGGGGTCAAGGCCATCATCAGCCGCTGTATTGAGGAAAACACCAGCGTCATCATTGACGGTGTACACCTAATCAGCGATATGCTGGACTTAGAGGGATACGCTGGCGACGCTTTTATCACACCCATCTGTTTGGAATTGCCTGGTCGCGACGCCTTTGAGGACCGCTTTGCCCAGCGCGCCAGCGAAGCTCCGTCGCGCTCGGCTCATCGCTATATGAAGTACTTGGAAGAGATCCTTAAAATTCAGGACTATCTCATTGAAACGAGTGCCGCCCACGGCATTCCGGTGATTACTACTACCTCGGTCGAGGGTCTGACGAGCGAGGTCGCCATGGTGGTCAGCGAGCAACTGCAGGATCAGGAGGAAATCCGCAAGGCCCTGCGTGCCTCCCGCAAGAAGCGCTCGGCCAATTGATGCGGCGCACCGTTTGTTGATTCGCCCAATGCTGTATTGTATATTCCAAAAATCACGGTTGAGGAGTCGTGGAAACGCGCAACAGTTAGGTATAGAAATGCTGGGTAACAAAAAGAAGGGTACTGCCGTTAGCAACGGACAAGCGCTCAATACGATCATCGGTCGCGGTAGCCACTTTGAAGGCAAGCTGACGGTAGATAACAGCGTCCGAATAGACGGCGAATTCAAGGGCGAACTGACCTGTACGGGGGAGCTAACGATCAGCCAGTCGGGCGAGGTCGATGCTACTTTGCAGTGCAAAGACGCGTACATCGACGGCGTCGTGAATGGCACCGTGCACGCCGATAAGGTGCGGTTGGACTCGCAGTCGCGCTTTACCGGCGACGTGTACACCGACTCGTTCTCGGTCTCCGAGGGTGCGATTTTTCACGGCTCTTGTTCGATGGAAAACCACCAGAAAAAGAGCGAGTCGCTGGCAACGGGTGCCTCGGGCGGCGCAGCGGCAAAGCCCCACCCGCCTGAGCCTAGACCACAAGTCCAAAAGAAATAGCGTTCCCCACTTCGTTTTTGCGTGAAAAATCCATCTGCGCCGCTCGCTGCCGATGGATTTTTTCTTATTGCTGATGAGCCAACGCGACCATCCTGAGTCCAAGCGCCGCCGGCACCGCCGCTCGGTTCCAATAGAGGAGATCGCGGTACCTGCGGATGCTCGGCAGCGCCCGGCAAAAGGAGCGTCGCCCGCCCGTGGCTGGCGGCGCTGGCGTCGCGGTGCCCTAGCCAGCTTGGGTGCGTCGCCGGTTTTCCGCGCGTACATCTTTCTCGGCAGCATTGCCGCTATCTTGGCCTTCCTGCTCTACAACGAATCGATCATCGCCGAATTGCGCGAACACGAAAAGAACCGGGTCGATCTCTATGCGCACCTGATATCGTTCGCACCGCAGGCATCTGAAGGCCAAATCCCCACCCTCTTCACCGAGGTGATCACTAAAGTCGATTTCCCGCGCATTATCACCAATCACCGCGGCGAGATCATCCAGGCCGAGGACATCGATACTTCGAGCTTATTGGGAGACTGGGCGTTCTGGCGCAGCAAAGCAGTGGACGCGCCTGCTGCTTCGCCTGCTCAGTTGCACAGGCTGATCGAGGAAATGGACATTCAGAATCCGCCTATTCCCTTTTATTGGTCGCCGGAGACCCTAGGGCGACTCTACTGCGAGGGGGAGCGTGCGGTTATTACGGATACGCAAGGGACCATTGCCGCTTGGCAGGGGGCGGGCCTGCCCGTGAGTGGCGACACTTCGGTGGTTGCCCTCGCCGAGGTGCAACGGGCATTGCAGGAGCTGAAGGCCGAAGAACCGCTGTCCTTCAGCGTGCCGGCCGCTGGCTTCAGCTATCTGCATTGGGACGAGACCAATGCGATCATCGAAGACGCCGAGGGTCAATTTAGGGCTTGGGTGGGGGCTGGGCTGCCGCTAGTCAGCGACGATCCCACCCAAGCGGTCCAAGATCAGCTTCGGTCCTTTGTCGATAGCTTGGCTAACCAGCGTCCACCCCTGGAGTTCAGGATCCCGGCTGAGCACTATATCCACTATGGCGACACGAGCTTGGTCGGTCGGATTTCCCTCGTCCCTTTTGTGCAGATCGGCGTGTTGTTCCTCTTTCTGCTCGTCGGCTATATCGGCTACCGCAACATTAAGCGCAGCCAACAGCGCTCGCTCTGGGTGGGCATGGCCAAGGAGACGGCCCACCAGCTCGGGACTCCCCTCTCCTCGCTGTCTGGATGGCTGGAACTGCTGCGCGGCGAGGTTGCCGCCGCCCCGAGACCGGACCGCGATGAGCGTTGGGAGCGCGTCGATCAGATGGTCGGGGAGATACAGCAGGACATGCGTCGCCTCGACCAAATTGCCTCGCGCTTCAGCCAGATCGGCTCGGTACCCGAACTAAAAGAAAAGGACCTAGCAGCCGTGCTGGAGGAGACGATAGAATACTTCCGGCGTCGGGTCCCCCAGTTTGGGCGACAGGAAATCGAACTAGAATGCCTAGGCGAGCTGCCTCTGGTGCCGATCAATGCCGAATTGATGAGCTGGGCGTTTGAGAATCTGTGCAAAAACGCCATTGACGCCATGGACGGTCAGGCGGGCCGCTTGCGCATCCGCATGGAGCTTTTGCCCGCAAGCCGCGCCGTGCAGATCGCGTTTGAGGACGACGGACGGGGCATTGAACCCGAGCACGTCAAGCGCATCTTCGAGCCGGGGTTCAGCACCAAGAAGCGCGGTTGGGGATTGGGGCTGGTGTTTGTCAAGCGCATCGTCGAAGAATACCACAAGGGCAAGATCAGCTTGGTGCATAGTGCGCCGGGCGAGGGTACGACCTTTGAGGTGGTTTTGCCTTTGAGTTGAGGAACGGACTCGGGCATAAAGCGTTATTGGTAGGAACGGAATTCTACAGCTAAAGGCAACGTATGGAAGGGGACAAGCGAAAGATACTCTGGGCCGACGACGAGATCGACTTACTGCGCGCTCACCGGCGCTTTCTCGACGAAAGGGGCTACGCGGTGACGCCGGTGAGCAACGGCAAGGACGCCATCGCCCTGATTGCCCAAGCGCCCTTTGACATCGTGCTGCTCGACGAGATGATGCCGGGGCTGGACGGGCTTTCGACCTTAGAGCAAATCAAGATGGCCGATCCCAACGTGCCGGTGATTATGATCACCAAGAACGAAGAAGAACACCTGATGAACGAGGCCATTGGCCGCCGCATCGACAACTACCTGACGAAGCCGGTCAATCCCAGCCAGATTTTCATGGCTTGCAAACAACTCCTCGACGCGCGGCAGATTCGCCAAAGCCAAGCCGGGCAGCACTACGTCTCGCGGGCTGGCCAGATCCGCGAGCAGATTGCGGGCGCGACTTGGCAGACGTGGATTGATGTACATCGGCAGCTTTGCGAGTGGGACATCGAAGTGGCGCGCTTGGGCGACGCCGGGCTCAGTCAGATGATTGGGGATCAGCGGCGCGAGTGCAACCGCGAGTTCGGGCGCTTTGTCGAGCAGCATTACACGCGCTGGATAGCAGACGAAGAGGATTCGCCGCCCTTGTCGGTGGATGTGGTGCCCGAATTAGTGGTGCCCTATCTCGAACAGGGCCGACAGGTATTCTTTATCGTAGTCGATTGTCTGCGCTTAGATCACTGGATGGTGATGGAGCCTCAGTTAGCTGAGTACTTCAACATCAAACGCTCCTACCACTACTCGATTTTGCCGACGGCCACGCCCTTTGCGCGCAACGCGATCTTCAGCGGGCTTTTTCCCAAAGAGATCGCCGACAAGTACCGCACCCTATGGGACGAGGCCCAAGACAACGAATACAGCCTCAACCGGCACGAGCACCAATTCATCGACGATTTGGTCCGCGACATGGGCGTCGCACTCAAACCGGGTTCGCACTACGTCAAAGTGCTAGACACCAGCGAGGCGCGGAAATTGACCCGCAAGATACCCTCGCTGGGCAAGTGGCCGCTTGTATCGGTGGTGTACAATTTTCTCGACATGCTGGTACACAGCCAAGCGCAGTCGGACCTGCTCAAGGAAATGGCACCTAACGAGGCGGCCTTTCGCGCCTTGGTGCAGACGTGGTTTGGCAATGCGTCGCTTTTTGAGACCCTCAAGGGCATTGCCCGCACCGACGCAGTGGTAGTACTGACGACCGACCACGGATCCATGCGCGGTACGCGCGCTTCGGTGGTGCATGGGGACCGCAGCACGTCTTCGAGTCTGCGCTACAAGTACGGTCAGAATCTCCGCTGCGAGGAAAAGGACGCGCTGCTGATCGCCGATCCACAGGCCTACGGGCTGCCTGCGGCGGGCCTCGGTCATAGCTTCGTCATCGCTCGCGAGGATTTTTACTTTGTCTATCCGACCCAGTTCAACAAGTACCAGCGCCGCTACAAGGGCAGCTTCCAGCACGGCGGTATTTCCTTGGAAGAAATGATTTTGCCCGTGGCGATTATGGAGCCCAAGTAGGGAACGTGAAAAAGGTTTTCACCACCCACTCGGCGGCCCAGACCCACGCGCTGGGCGTTGCGCTAGGCCGCCGCTTGGCACCGGGCGATGTGGTCGCCTTCCGCGGCGACTTGGGCAGCGGCAAGACCTGCATGATTCAAGGTGTGTGCGAGGCTTTGCAAGTGGCCGATTACGTCACCAGTCCGACCTTTATCTTAATCAACGAGTACGTCGGGCAATGTAGGGGCCGCGATCTGCCCATCTATCACTTTGACCTCTATAGGCTGGGGGGAGTTGAAGAGCTTGAGGAATTAGGAGCAGAAGAGTACTTTTACGGCCACGGCGTCTGCTTGGTCGAGTGGGCCGAGCGCGCCGATGGATCGCTGCCCGATAAGTGCTGCCACGTGTGGCTAGAGCACGGGGAGGCTTGCGAGCGGCGCATTACCTTGCAAGGGGATGGGGTAGAAGAAATAGAGTTCTGAGAAATTGGCTACAGGGAGGGGACTTTGCAGCGGCTAATACTGTGTCTTTGCATTGCCGTTGGTCCGGCCGCGGCTGACCGAGCCGAGTTGACGAGCTTGGTCGATAGCCCGACGGCCGGATTGGTCAATAAGGGGCACTATGCGGTGAATGTTCGCCTGTTTGTCGATGGGGGAGCTGTCGGCCGCTTGCACGTTGGCGTGCTCAAGCGGCTGAGCGTGGGCGCGTCTTTTGGCGGCGAGCAACTCATTGGCACCGGTGCGGTCGGTTGGTACCCGCGCGTGGCAGTGGCTGCTCGGTGCCGAATCATCGAAGAAGGGTACACGTGGCCGGCGCTGCTGTTGGGCTTCGATTCCCAAGGCATCGGGCCGTATCAAGATCAGCGCTACCAAGTCAAATCCAAAGGCATATATCTGGCACTGAGCAAGAATTACAACTCAATGCTAGGGGAACTCGGCGTCCATGCCGGCGTCAATCTGTCACGCGAAGATGCCGACGACGGCGACTGGTCTGCGTGGTTGGGTATCGACAAGAGCTTGCGATTTATGGCTCTATTCGCCGAATACGACTTGGGCCGCAACAACGGCCTACAAGGTCAGGGCGTGGCAGAAGGCTATTTGAACATCGGAGGGGCCTGGACCGTAGCGCCGCAGCTAAGGGTCGGGTATTATCTTAAAAACGCGCTGGAAAGCGATCACTTCGGCTCCCAGTCCATTCGGGAGTTGTCCGTCACGTACAGGAGGAAATTCCGATGAAAATACTGGCTATTGCTTTGCTTTGCGTGTGGGTCCGCGGCGCGGTGGCCCAAGAGGAGCGGGCCATCGACAACTTTGCTGGAGTTGGGGTGCGGGCCATGGGCATGGGCGGGGCCTTTGTTGGGGTGGCCGACGATTTCACGGCCATGTACTGGAATCCGGCGGGCTTGGCCCAGATGCAGCAGCGCGAGGTGCAGGTTTCGTTGCTGCGCAACAGCCGCGCCAACGACTCGGTTTTCAACGGCACGCCGGGGAGCAGCGAGCTGACCAATACGCGCTTTGGCTCGCTGGGCTTTGTCTATCCCTATCCAGTCTATCGCGGCAGCTTGGTCTTGGCGGCTGGCTTTACCCGCATCAAGGACTTCGACTGGAGCCTCAATCAACAAGGTGACTCCGCGGGCCTTGCTACGGACCACACCTTCCAGCACGAGGGCGAGATGGCGCTGGCCGGCGTGTCTGCTGCCATCGACGTGTCGCCGGCTGTTTCACTGGGCGCGACCTTTGGTTTAGTCAGCGGCGAAGACGAGGCCGTCAGTGAATTTGACTGGGCCGATCTGCAGGACGGATTCTACGAGCAGCGCTTTCTCGTGCGCGACACCTTTACAGACGAATATAAGTGGACTCCGTATGCCGTATTGGGCGCGATGCTGCGCACGCCGCGCGACAATCCGCGCTACAGGTTGGGCGCGACGTTTGCGACTGGAGGGACGCACGAAATTCGCTATGTCTTCCGCGGTCCCTCATCCTATGACAAACCAAACCCTTGCCAACACTTATTCCCAGAAGGTACTCCAGACTCGCCCCTTGCAGATAATTACAGCTCGGTTGAGTGCGACGACGGAACTGTGGGGAATTTCCCGGACGAGGTTGGGCGCAGCACGTACGAACTCGCGCTGCCGTTTGAGTTCGGCGTGGGCGCTTCGGCCGAGGCTGTGCCGGGCCTGACGCTGGCGGGCAGCCTGCATTTGGCTGAGTGGTCGCAGAGCGAGTACAAAGGGGCCGATGACTACGGCTTGCGCGCTGATACCTCGTTTGAAACGCAGTACAGAGATGTCTTGCGCTACCACTTAGGTGCCGAGTACCGGGTGCCGGTCGTGGCGCTGGATCTGCGGGCCGGCTATTTCGTGGACCCGGTTCCCTTTATCGGCCCGCGCGACCCCAGTTCCGACGATCCGCCCATCCGCATTGAAGAAGACCGGCGCTTTATTACCCTCGGGGCCGGGATATTGGTCGATGAGGCCATGCAAATAGATCTAGCTTGGGTGCGGGGTGCGTTCAAGCAAGTAGAAGAATTCTCAGACAACGTCCTTAGCGAGGACTACGCGATCAATCGCCTCGTCATCGGCGTGGGCTACAACTTTTAGGATTCTTTTTTGCTTCGGTTGCTGGTTTGTGTATATTCAGGCTGAAGATGAGTTTAACGCTCCTTAAGGAGGAGGTTAATTTATGAAAATGAAGGCTTTTATTTTGTATTCGGCCTTGCCGCTAACTGCGCTGATGGCCAGCGGCTGCTACACAGTGCTCAGTAGTCCCTATGAGGCGGCTAGTCTGCACGACGAGGATCTAGCTCGCGCCAAGAGCCGCGCTGTCGAGGCTCCCACGGTTGGCCAGTTCGACGACCGCGACTACATGGACGATCTCTACCGCTATCCGGGTGTGCGTGGTGGCTATGGCGGCTATGGCGGCTACTACGGCGGCTACGGTGGCTATGGCGGCTATTATCCTACCTCTGGCTACTATCCTTACTACTACGGCGGCTATCCCTCCTATTATGGCGGCTATGGCCCTTATAGTTACGGCTACGATCCGTACTATCGGAGTTCGGGCGGTTACTACGTGCCGCCAGGTTATGAACTGGTCAGCACGCGCCAGCTCGACGATTTGCGCGCGGCGAGTCGGCTGAGCACGACGCCGGCGATTGCCGACCCGGCCGCAGCGACCGAAAGACAGCGCCGCGAAGAAAATGTGTGGCAGCGGCGGGTCGAGCCTCGGGTGCGCAGCACTCCTGCACCTACGTCGCGCTCCTCGGCCAGCAATGCGCCTGCGCCTACATCGCGATCTTCGGTCAGTTCGCCGCCGAGTACGTCGGCGACCAAAGCGCCCGCAGCGACATCGGCACCAGCTTCTAAATCGTCCGCGACAAAGAAATCGGCCAAGCCCAAGAAGCGCCGGCGCTGACTTTTCGCTACTAGAAACAGAGAAAAAGCGGGGGGCCTTTTGTTGCCCTCCGCTTTTTTATGCCTAGTCGCCGCTTAGGTCGAAGTGGCGGGTCTGTGGTTTGGGTGGTGGGGCGATGCGGAAGAGGAAGCGTTGTAGTGGGCGGGCGAGAGCCATGAGTAGTTGGCGCTCGCCTTGTTTATTGCCGCCGAAAAGCTGTAGTTGCACCGGTTGATAATTGCGTTGCGTGCCCCCCTGTTGCCAGACTTGATTGGTGTTAAGATTGATCAGGCTGACCTTGAGATCTATGGTCAAGTCTATACCGGGGTTGGGCGACATGCCATAGGGCGTGGGCGACATGGGCATCATCCGTGCCTGTAAGTGCCTTAGCTCGACCAAGACTAAGGCGTCGAGCTCGAGCTTCTCCCTGAGAGCGGCCCGTACCGAGTCTTGGTGGACGCTCGTTGAGTCGAGTCGAATATCCTTGAGCTTGTAGGTGATTTCGTCTTGGTTCATCACTTCGGTCTTGGGCATGTTGCCGAGGCTGCGGACCACGGCGTTGGACAGACGCGCCATGACCTTCTCGATGTCCAGTTCTCGGAACGGTTCGATGTTGGTCGCGCAAACGACGCCGATGTGCTCGACGTCCGCGAGAAAGGGGCGCAAGACCGGGTCGGGTTGCGACGGGGCGCGGAATTCGACGCGCGTGAAAGCAGCGCGGCCGCCGCCGCAGCCCGCTAGGGCAATGAGCAGTGCAAGGGCAGTAGCGCGGATCAAAAGCTCCGTCCAAAGCTGAAGTGAAACTTGAAGTCCGAGAAGTTGCCTTGTAGGTCCATCTGCCTGGCGAATTCAAAGTTCATCGGCAATAAGAAATACACTAAGAGGCCGAAGCCGACGCTGGCGTGTACCTGCCGTGGGGAGGAGGTGAGTGCGGCGTGTGGGTTGTGGAAGGGCCACAGGTCGATTTCGTCTCCCTTGTCCCAAGCCATGCCCACATCCACAAACAGGCTGCCGTCAACCGCTGGAATCAGGAAGGTGCCGGGCCAGCCAAAGAGGATGCCGCGCACAAAGGGGACGCGCAACTCGATGTTGGTCAGCAGGACCCTGCTGCCGGTGAAGGCCGAGAACGGGTAGCCGCGCAGCGGGCCAGTATTGAGGTTGAAGCCCGTGTAGAACGGCAGATACCAAGTCGGCCCCCCTAGGTTGTATTCGAGGGCATCGCGGCCCAAAGACCCCACGCTATAGGCTCGCAGGCCCAGCACCGACCAACGCCCCAGCCGCAAGTAGTGGCGATAGTCGAATTCGAGGTGCGAGAAAGAGCGCGTGGTTGAGCCAAGGCTAAGCGTGCGCCCCACTGAGAGAAAGTAGCGCTTGCCAGCAGTGGCACCCAAAAGACCGTAGGTGATGGAGTCGTGGACGTAGGCGGTCTTGAACAGATGAGTACTGGTAGCAGTAGAATCTGGCTCGTAGAAAGGACTGACTTGTTCTTCTTGCTCGCCGACATACGTATAGCTCAGGTCGAGGCGGCGGTACAGGTCGAGCGGATAGCTGGCGTTGGCCAACGCTCCGCGCTGCTGGAGACGGCTAATGCCCCGAGTCGGGGAGCGGCCTGGGACGAGGAAGTTGCGATCGTTGATGAAGTACTGGTTCCAATTGAAAATGGATACGTGGTACGTGGGTCGCTTGCCGTAGTAGCTGTAGCTAGCGGCAAAGTTGAAGTCATTGCTGATGTCCTGCGCAGCTACGTAATCCGTGGCCAAAACCAGCGAGTGATTGCCCAAAAGATCGCTCATGCTTAGCTGGGCAATCGACGATAAGAACCCATCAAAATAGCCCATCTGCACGGAGATGCCGTCGAATTCGAGCTTGGGGGTGTAGCGGCGGCGGCGCAGTTCCAATTCGTCGTCATCGCCGTCGTCGGCAGCGAGTTGGACGGGGGCTTGTGGCTTTTGGGATTCGGTAGGCGACAACAAGCCGCTGGCTCCGGCTAGCAGCACGGCGTCGTCTGGGAGATCTGGGTCCTTCGGGGCCGAGACCTCCCCTAGGCTTGGGGTCCCCCCTTGGTCGGAGAGCACAGCGTCGCCCTCTACCGCGGGCCGCACCGAGGGCATCTCTATGGCTAGGGCCTCGGGGGCTGGTGGAGCTGCTTCAGTTGTCGGCTCTGCTTCGACTGGCGGTGCCACTTGGGCTTGCGGTTCTGCTTCGGCCACGCGCGCTAGTAGCTGGGCGTCTTTGCGCTTGACCTCGGGCCATTCGGGCATGGCCATCCGGTAGAGATGACTGCGGCCCTTGAAGTAGGTGTTGAACACGATCTGCCGTCCGTCAGGCGAGAGGGCGGGATTCATAATGCCGCTGAGGCTGCGGGTTAGGCGGAATTCGCGGCCTTCGTCGAGGTGATAGACGAAGAGGTCGTTGATTTTGTCGCGGGTGGAAACAAAGAGCAGCTTGTTGCCTTCGGGCAGCCACTGAGGCCACAAATCGTCGGTGGAGCTGGAGATAGCCGCGTGCGCTGTGCCCTCGGCTAGATCGTAAATTTTGATGTCGAACTGGTTGCGGTACTTGCTGCTAAAGGCGATGCGCTGGCCGTCGGGCGACCAGTTCGGATAATCTTCCCGCTCGGGCGTGCCCGTGAGCTGACGCCGCTCGCCGGTCTGTACATCAATGATGTAGAGATCGCTCTGGCCCTGCCCCGTGCCGATAAAGGCGAGGTGGCGGCTGTCGGGCGACCAGGTTAGGCTCTCGATGAGATCCAAATCGGGCATGGTCAGGGTCTGCACCAGCTTCTTGTCGTAGAGGTTCCACAGCATGATGCGGTCGCGGGGGCCTTCTTTGGCGACGAAGGCGATGGTCTGGCCATCTTGCGCCCAAGCCACAGTGCCGCTGCCGATGCTGAGATGATCGTAGTCGGCGGCGCGCATGCTCTCGGTGACGCGCTCGACGAGCGAGGCATCGCGCAGGCGGATGATGTCCACGTGCTGTTCGATCCCGTCTGAGGAATGGACGGCGAGCATGTCGCCGCTGAGCGACCAGCAGGGGCTGGAGAAGCTGTGAATATTCTCGTCGTCGCCTATTTCCTCGGCGAATTCAGAGGTGTAGTCTCGCGTCTGTAAGAGGGGCCAATAGGCTTTGCGCATCTGGGCCGACCAGCGCTCGTCGAGGGTTTTCAAGTCCATGCCGATCAGGCGATCCATGAGCTTGTCGGTGTCGTGCTGGCTGTCCCACAGGCGGAGGATGCGGCTGATTTTTTCGGGGCCGTAGTGCTCGGCAATGTATTCCATGAGCGCGTGGCTCTGCTTGTAGGCGAGGAATACGTTGCCTTGGCCCCAAGCCTGATTCATGGTTTCGAGAGGGATGAGGCCGTCGGTGAGCACGGCGTCGCGGAGGACCATTTCATCGATGGTGTTGCGGCCTGGGGTGGTGTATTCGGCCATGCCCTCCATCAGCCAAGTGGGCGGTTGGGCGATCGGGCTGGTGATGCGGCGAATGGGGCCTTTGTGAACGATGTCGTACTGGAAAATGTGGGTCAGCTCGTGGACGAGAACATTGCGGAACTCGTCGAGATCGCCGGCAAAGGGGACGACCATGCGGAAGCGCAGCGGCTCGGCAAAGCCAGCGACGCCAGGCGGCAGAAAGTCGGGAAAGATATTGGTCTGCTGGAACTGGTAGTGCGACTGATAGATGACGACCGGCGGCCGGTGCGAAAGGTCGTGGTGCAAAATTTGGCTGATGTGATCGTAGCCCTCTTCGAGGTACTCGATTGCCCGCACGGCCAGATTCTGGAATTCAGGCTCGAAGTGAAGCTCTATGTGTTCGCTTTCGAGGATTTCCCACTGGAAGTCTCGGTAGCGAACCTTGTTTTTCCCGAACCCTTGCTGCAATTGCAAGGTGAGAATGTCTTGGGCGCCGAGGTCTGCGACGCCCCAAGCGAGCAGGGCGGCGCAGGCGAGGCTGTGGAATCTCGTTATAGCCTGCACGTTCACTCTCCCGTGGATGTGGGTGAATAGTCCGGGCGTCTGGTCCGCGGCCGCGAACCATCGTCCGCCCTGAATATATCAAGTGAGTCTGTAGAGTCGAGGCTGGCCTGTTGGTATTGTTGCAAGTGGCGCAAATTGGCTGCATAGGCCTCTTGGGCGGGGCTGAGGGCCCGCGCCCGGCCGTAGAATTCAGCCGCTTTGTCGGTCATACCGAGCCGCTCGTAGATGACCCCAAGGTTGTTGTGCAGGCTGGCCGACAGACTGTCTTGTGCTAGGGCGCGTTCCATGTGCGATTGGGCCTCGTTCCACATGGCGTTTTCAATGCACCAGAGCGCGTATTTGTTGACCTGCTCGATGTCTCGCAACTGTTGGCGCGAGCGCTTGGGGCGATCTACGACGACTAGCGTTGGCATGGGTCGGACGGCTGCTGCGCTCGTGGCTGTGGTGTCGGCGGCTGGGACTTGATCGTAGCCGAAAGGTTCGCCCGCTGGCGGCCTGCGCACTAGTTCCAGACAGCCGTGCAGACACAGCGCCCCCAAGCCAAAGGCCACGAGGCGTAAGGAATTTTTTACAGAGTAATTCACGGGCGATTTTTTCTAGGTGCGCGGCCATTAACGCCTTGCGCCATTGTTGTAAGTTAGGAATATAACAAACAGAAGCACTTTGAACTATTTTCCGCACTGCTGCCTTCGCGATCCATCTGTTCCCATCCGGCGACGAGCTAGTTCGGTGCCGCATAAGAGCAAGTAAAAAGGCGCGTTACGACAGAGCTTGGTTATAAGTTATAGACATCAAAAAGGGACGATTCATTCCTTTTACCGCATAAAATGGCAGAAGCTCTATAGTATAGACAGCGCAAGAGGGCGACTCGTTCCTTTTATCGCTGTCCACTGGCGGACCACTACAAGCTGCGCGGACTGGTAGCACTCCATTTGCTGATTGACCATACTTAACGCGGGCAATGCGGACGGCTACATAGCGCATAAAACCACTTTAGTGAGGGTAGGTCTATGCTGAATCGGGTCCTTAACATTGCGGCGATCTTGGCGTTCGCGTGGGCGTGTCCGAGCGGTGCCCGGCCGGTCCACGAGACAGTCGGTTGGCGCCCGACCGCGATACCGCTGCTGAATTTCAGCTCGGATGACGGCACTGGATACGGGCTGCGGGCCAATCTCTTTGAATACGACGGCCAGAGCGTACCCTATCGCCGCAAATACAGCGCGCAAGTATTTATCACAACCAAGGGCAAGTGGATACACCGCATGCTCGTCGATACGCCCGAATTCCGGCCCGGCCAGCGGCTCGAGGTCGAATTGGTTTACGAGAAGGAGGATTTCGCCAATTACTACGGCGGCCTCAGCGACGAGGATATCGCCAGGTATTCGCGAGACCAGAGGACATTCCGGCAAGCCTTCCCGGAGTTCAAGGTTAAGTGGATCCGCACTCTGCGCTTCCCCTGGCGTTTGCGCATTGGGGGGCGTCTGAGCCACAACGATATCGAGCCGAACGCGGCCGATGGCGTCCTCTCCGCGCTCGACCCCCTCGGCGCGGACGGAGGTGCGTTCGCCCAATTCATCGCCTCGCTGCGCTACGACACGCGCGACAACTACAACAACGCGACCTCGGGCGTGCTGGAGGAGTTGTTGTTGGACTTTGGAGTTGGTGGCGGCGGCGATTACCGGGGGGCGACGCTCCGTTTCGACCACCGGCATTTCCACTCCTTGGGGCGCGGGCTGGTGGCCGCCAACCGCCTGCGCGTCAACTGGACCATCGGTGACCTACCTTTCTACGAGGAACTGGACATGGGGGGCAGCGACACGGTCCGCGGCTTGGCCCGTGCTAGGGACCGGGGCGAGGCGCGGACCGTGCTCAACGGCGAGCTGCGCTGGCGCGGGCTGCCGATATGGCGCCGGCAGCACCTGTATCTGGGGCTAGTGGCCTTCGGCGACGTCGGACAGATCTTCGCCCGCGACGCGCTGCCGACGAGCGATGGGTGGCGCGGCGGCCGCGGCTTGGGATTGCGTTGCCACTGGCAGAGCACGATCGTGCGGGCCGACTACGGCACCTCGGGCGATCGCAGGGCAATCTACATCACCTTTTCACAGGTTTTCTGAGGCATGGAACTATTTTCGCCTCGCCACCTGTTCTGGATCGGAGTGGCTGCGCTCTTCGCGACGGGCTGCGCCAATATGAGGCGGTGGCCGCTGGATGGGCGGGCCCATGCGGCCTTTCGGGTCGCGCTGTTCGCCTTGGTGCTGGTCAATGAACTCGGCTGGTTTGCCTATCGGCACTTCGTCGTTGGCATCCCCATCGCCGACAACCTGCCCCTGCATCTGTGCGATCTGTCGGTATTCGTCCTGTTCGCCGGGCTGGCAACCGGCGGGAGGCTGTGGTCTGAACTGGCGTATTACGCGGGGGTGGTCGGCGCTCTGCTAGCGGTGTGTTTTCCGGCGATCTCGGAGACCGGGTCGATCCGCCCGATCGCCGAGATCCGCTATTTCCTGACCCATGTCGCCTTAGTCGGCGTGGGGTTCTATTTCACCTTTGGGTGCCGCTACCGCCCGCCGGCGCGGGCGATCCTGCGCAGCTATATCGCCGTCCACCTCTACGCCTTGGCCATTACTCCGCTTAACCTGTATCTGGGGACTAATTATTTTTTCACGCTCTCGGCACCCAAACAGCTCGCCTTTATCCACGCCTATCCGCACTGGCTCTTCCTAGTGGCCGTCTCCGCCATCTTTCTCACCGTTTTCGCTCTAATGCACCTGACCTTCGCGTGGGCGCGGCGGGACAGGGTCGCTAATCGTCGTGGCGATTGAGGCGTCTGTAGCAGGCCGTGGTGCCGAGGAGCAAGTAAAAAGGCGCGTATTGCGCCCACAAAACCCACGGCTTTTCGCGCCACACGCCTTCGCTGCCATAGCCGATCTGCACCTCGTAGGCGAGGAAGATCAAGCCGCTGAGGAGCATCCAAGCGGGACTGGGGAAAAAGGCGAGGAATGGGAGGACCCAAAGTAAGTACCAGGGATGTACGGTCGGCGAGAGCAAGACGTAAGCACCGAGGGTTGCAAAGGCGGCGCGGTAGGGGTTGCGGTAGTGGATTTGGACGCCGAGGGCTATTAGTGCGAAAAGGGCCGTGCAGAGCCAGCGTGCGTAGGTATGGCCATCCCACGGCTGCAGGGCAAAGTGAAAGAGCGAGTAGGCCGCCGCGTTGAAGTGCCAGTGTTGCACGTAGGTCACAAGGCCCGTCGCGAGTTTTTCCCCAGCGGCGGCAAAGGGCCAAAAGGCCAATAGCCCCAGTGTTGGAAACAGAAGCAGCGCACTTCGCTTGCGGAAGTTGAACCAACCGGCGCGAGGGCGACGCCAAAAAGTGGGCAACAGCGCGAGGGGCACTAGTTTGACGAGAAAGGCCCCGGCGAGGGCGCAGACGGCAGTGGCCCAGCGCTGGCTGTGGAGTGCGTACAGGGCTGCAAAGAGGAGCAGCACACCTAGCGCGTCGATATGGCCGCTGCCGGCAACCTCTATTAAGGGCAGGGGATTCCAAGCGTAGAGCACGACGCGACACGGGTTTTGGCCGCGCCGGATGAGGCTGTATGCCAACAGCAGGCAGAGGCCCCAATCGCAGAGCAGCAGGGCCAATTTGAACGCGGCTGGCGTCGCGCTGAGCGCGCAAATCGCACGAAAGAAAAGCTGCGCCAGCGGCGGGTAGATCGTGGGAATGTCAGCGTGGTTGATGCTGTGGTAGAGTGCGTCGCGCAGGTGCGCCACCTCGGGCGCCGAGGGCGCGTAGAGGTACGGGTTGATGCCGGCTAGCTGGACGCGGCCATCCCAGACATAGCGAAAAATGTCGTCCGAGAGCGTCGCCGGGCTCCACCACAGCGTCAGGCGGAAGACGAGGGCGGCCCCTAGGATGAAGTGCGGCCGTCCAGGGGATGCGCTTGGGCGCAGGACGAGATACGCCGCGAGTGCGTAGCAGAGAAAAGCGGGAAAGACGCCGGCCCACATCTGTGGTATTTGGCGCTGGAGATCGCCGAGGGAGACCAGATAGCAGCAGCAGACCTCTAGGGCACAAGCCAAGAAAAGCAGGTGGAATTGCACCTTAGAGGGCATCTGAACATTCCGAGTGCGCCTAAGCAACCTGTGCTCGCCCTTGTCTCATCTGCGTTCATCTGCGGATTCAAATAGCTGCTTAGCGCTCGACTCGCCGAGCGCCGGCATAGCGGTGGTGAAAATAAGGGTGATTGAGCGAGGTAATGATCGCGCCGGTACTCTCGCCGACATGGGCAAAGCGTCCCTTGCCGAGGTAGATTCCCATGTGCGAGGGGTTGAGCCTAACATCCTCGATGTTAAAGAAGATCAAATCGCCTGCTCTGAGCTGTTGCCGCTGGATGATGACGCGGCCGACGCGGTACATCTGCTTGACAGTGCGGGGCAGCTCTATCCCGTACGTCTCGCGGAAAACGGCGCGGACAAAGGCCGAGCAGTCCATGCCAGCGCGAGTGGTGCCGCCCCACCGGTAGGGTACGCCGAGATACCTTTCGACGACGCGCACGAGGCGGTCCGGGCTGGCGCGGCGGCGTTCCTTGAGTTCGCGCACCACGCTCTTGCTGTCCGAATCCTTGGAGTCGGTCGTGTAACGCGGGGCCGAGCGGATTGAGCAGCTACAGGTGGCCAGCAGGCACAAGAGAATAAAGAGGCGCAACATCAGGACCCGTTATCGCGGGTAGGAGAAAAATCCCCGACCCGTCTTGCGGCCCAACGCGCCCTGTGCGACCATCTCGCGCAGCAGGGGACAGGGGCGATATTTGGCGCTGTCCAGACGCTGGGCGAACGATTCGAGGATATCCAAGGTCACGTCGAGTCCGACGTAGTCGGCTAAGGCCAGCGGCCCGATGGGATGGCTCGCCCCCAGCACCATCACCCGGTCGATGTCTTCGGCGCTGGCCACGCCTTCGGCAAGGGCGTAGATGGCCTCATTGATCATGGGAAAGAGGACGCGGTTGACCGCAAAACCAGGGCTGTTGGCGACCGCGACGGGCGTCTTGCCTAGGTCTTGGGCCAAGGCCATGACCGCGGCAAAGGTCTCGTCCGAAGTCGCGGTTGCACGCACTACTTCAACTAGAGGCATGGCTGGAGGTGGGTTGAAGAAGTGCATGCCAATTACCTTGTCAGGCCGACCGGACGCGGCGGCGAGCGCGTTGATGTCCAAGCCCGAGGTGTTGCTGGCGAGTATGGCCTCTGGCTTGGCGGATTGTCCGAATTGGGCAAAAACCGCGAGCTTGAGGTCTGGGCGTTCCGGCACAACTTCGACAACCATGTCGGCGGTGTCGATGTCGGCAAGTTGGTCAATCCCCCGCAGCGCAGCGATGGCCGCTTCGCTGGCGGCCGGTTCTAATCGACCTTTGACGGCTTGTTGGCGCAGGCGTGCGGCGATGGAGGTCAATCCCTGTTCGCAGGCGCTGGGATCTGCGTCGTAGAGCAGGACTTCCCGGCTGGCTTGGGCCAAAACTTGGGCAATGCCGCTCCCCATAGTGCCGGCCCCGATGACGGCAATGCGTTTGAGATTTAGCATGTTATCCCACTAATCGCGAGTAGGGGGCGGGTTGCAAACCGCCCCCGACGAATATATTGCGGCAGCGCGGAGATCGCCTAGATTGATTGCCTCACCGCTAGAGAAAAAATAAAAGCAGAGGAGAATCAATGGCAGTAGAGCAAGGAAAACTGAGGAGCGCCGACTGGTTTGGACGCGAGGACAAAGGCGGGTTCATTCACCGCAGTTGGATGAAGCGCGGCCTGCCCGAGCACGAATTCGACGGCCGTCCAGTCATCGGCATCTGCAACACGTGGTCCGAGCTGACGCCGTGCAATATCCACTTCCGCGACTTGGCCGAAGCTGTCAAACGCGGCGTGTACGAAGCCGGGGGGTTGCCCGTGGAATTTCCGGTCACCTCGCTGGGCGAGCCTATAATGCGCCCTACTACCATGCTCTTCCGCAACTTGGCGAGCATGGATGTGGAGGAGTGCATTCGCGCCAACCCGGTTGACGGCGTGGTGCTGCTGACCGGGTGCGACAAGACCACGCCAGCGTGCTTGATGGGGGCGGCCAGTGTCGATCTGCCGACGATTGTCGTGCCCGGCGGCCCCATGCTCAACGGCAAGTACCGCGGCAGCGATATTGGTTCGGGAACGGACGTGTGGAAGTTCAGCGAAGACTTGCGCGCCGGGAAGATGACGCGCGAAGAATTCGGACTGGCCGAGGACGGCATGACGCGCTCGGATGGGCACTGCATGACGATGGGCACGGCATCGACGATGGCCTGTATGGTCGAGGCGCTTGGCATGACCCTGCCCGGCGGCGCGGCGATTCCGGCCCCGGACTCGCGGCGCAAGGTGCTGGCGCATCTGGCGGGATTGCGCATCGTCGAGATGGTGGGCGAAGACCTCAAGATGTCCAACATCCTCGGACGCACGGCCTTTGAGAATGCCATCAAGGTCAACGCGGCTATCGGCGGTTCGACCAATTGCGTCGTCCACTTGCTGGCTCTCGCTGGGCGCGTTGGCGTCGAGTTGTCCTTGGACGATTTCGACCGCCTCGGCAGCGAGTTGCCGCTATTGGTCAATTTGATGCCCGCGGGCAAGTATCTGATGGAGGATTTCTATTACGCTGGCGGCTTGCCGGTGGTGATCGAGGAGCTGAAGGATTCCCTAGATCTAGATGCTTTGACAGCGACGGGTAAGTCGCTTGGCGAGAATGTCGCAGGGGCCGTCTGCTACAATCGCGACGTGATCGTGCCACTAAGTGCGCCGCTGATTGAGGCCGCTGGCTTGGCCGTGCTCCGGGGCAATGTTTGCGCGGACGGGGCGCTCATCAAGCCGTCGGCCGCCTCGCCCGAGTTGATGCAGCATCGCGGCCGCGCGGTGGTCTTCGAGACAATTGAGGACTATCACGAACGGATCGACAGTCCCGATTTGGACGCGGATGAGTCGAGCATATTGGTGCTGCAAAACGTCGGGCCGGTCGGCTATCCAGGCATGGCTGAGGTCGGCAATATGGGTTTGCCGAAAAAGCTGCTGGAAAAGGGCGTGCGGGACATGGTGCGCATTTCCGATGGCCGCATGAGCGGTACGGCCTATGGTACCGTGATCCTGCACGTGGCCCCCGAAGCGGCCATTGGCGGCTCGCTGGCGCTGGTGCGCGACGGCGACATAATCGAGCTCGACGTGGCGGGCCGGCGGCTGCACCTAGATGTGCCGGACGAGGAACTGGCGCGCCGCCGGGCGGCTTGGCAGCCTCCTGCGCCGCACGATACTCGGGGCTACGTCAGCCTCTATATCGACCATGTGATGCAGGCCGACAAAGGAGTTGACTTCGACTTCTTGGTCGGCAAGTCGAGTGCCGTTGTAACGCGCGAGGCCCATTAACGAAAGGACTAGACAGTGAAGATTGCCAAGATTGAACAGTTTTTCCCGCGCCAGCGCATGCGCTTGGTCAAAATTACTACGGACAATGGTATCGTCGGCTGGGGTGAGACCACGCTGGAGGGCAAGCCCAAGAGCACTTGGGCGGCGGTGGAAGAGTTGGCCGAGTACTTCGTCGGCAAGGACCCGCTCCGCATTGAGCACCACTGGCAGCACGTTTATCGCTCGGCCTTTTTTCGCGGCGGCAATGTGCTGATGAGCGCACTGTCGGGCATTGATCAGGCGCTGTGGGACATTGCCGGTAAGCACTACAATGTCCCCGCCTATATGCTCTTGGGCGGTGCGGTGCGCGACCGGATTCGCGTGTACGCGCATTGGGGCGTCCACGGCCAGAGCGACGAGGCACTGACTGCGGCGCGGGAGCGGCTCGACATGCTGCTGGCCAAAGGCTACACGGCCTTTAAAGCAGGGCCGGGAGGCACGTGGCGCGCTCACGAGCCGCCGGCGCGAATCGACGCCTTTGTCAAAGACGCCTATACCATGCGCGAGTGGGTCGGCGACGAGGTCGAGCTGTGCTTTGACTTTCACGGCAAGATGACGCCGGGGCTGGCGATTGAGGTGTGTGGCCAGCTCGCGGGAATGCGGCCGATGTTCGTCGAAGAGCCGATTCCGCAGGAGAATGTCGATGCGCTGAAGGAGGTCTCCGACCACGTGCCGTTTCCCATTGCCACGGGCGAGCGCTTGCTGTCGCGCTGGGAGTTCCGGGAGATTTTTGAAAAGCAGGCTGTGTCCTATATCCAACCTGACGGCTCGCACGCGGGCGGGATTACCGAGTTGAAAAAGATCGCCAATATGGCCGAGGTCTATTACATCCACATCATGCCGCACTGCGCCATCGGCCCGGTAGCTTTTTCCGCCTGTATGCAGGTTGATGCGGTAGTGCCCAATTTCTTGGTGCAGGAACAGATTGACGTGGGGTTAGGCGAGGGGTTGCTTGTGGAACCTTGGCAGGTGGTCGATGGCCACGTCGAGTTGCCGACCAAGCCGGGGTTGGGGTTTGACTTGATCGAGTCCGAGGTGGAAAAGACGATGGAATACTCAGAGGAATTGGGCGGCGAACTCTACTACGAAAACGATGGCAGCGTCGCGGATTGGTAGCGTTGCCGTGCGTTTGAAAAGCTGGTGAAAGTTTTTGATTTTTTGACTTGATTTTTTGTTTTTGATGCGATACTATTCTTGCGCGTCGTTGTGAAGCGCGGAGCGTTTGGCTCCGCTGGTAAAGGACGAATTGGCCATGGTGGGAAACTCAATCTCAGAGAAGATGCTGCCGCCGGAAGCGCAGCTTTTGGCGGTGGCCGGGTTCTGTTGTCCGCGTAGAGATGCCGTTGGTCAAATTAACATAAGTCGTTATAAAACAATAATTTACCCCCCCCCCCCCTCAAAATTCATCTAGAGCATTAAGCTCTAAATCCCGTAATTCGCAACAAGAGCCGGATGATCGCTGGAATGACGTTCCGCGATTTGTTCGGTGTAGGTCTGGCCGCAGTCTGTGCGGCTCTGCCCTAGTCTCGCGTCCTAGCGGCTGGCCTTTGCCGCGCGGCATTGGTCTGTACGCCAGAGTGCGCTCTGGAATCATTCCCCTCTCATCTTCGACGCTCATTTCGGCCAACCGCTGGCTCCGTAGCCTCCGCAATAAGCCATCACTCTTAACTCAAGGAGTTTTCTCGTGAACCTATTCGCTTTTTTCTTCGTACTCGTCTTGGCGGCCTGCTCAGACCAAGAAAACAACCCAATAAAATCGGGCAAGGCCCAATCCCAAAGCGAGACAGCCGCCAACCAAGAGGAAGTATGCTTTGATCATAACGATATTAACTCAATCATTGATATCCTCTCGAATCCTTCCAACACGGGTGGCTCTGACAGTAACCCAACAGCATCTTGTCTGACCTCAGACGATTCTGATGTTAGAGCCAAACAAGCCAGAATAGCAGAAAAACTGTTCGGCTTAGAGCTATGTGAAGCTGATAGCCTGACTAACTATGACTACAATAACTATATGGCCGACCCTCATAATGATACGGACAAATGTGACGGCTATCTGGGTGGTCATTCGGGATGGGATGTTCAGACTAAAAGCGTAGCTCTCGATTCAACAGCGGACGAACCATTCTACTCTTTGACATCAGGGGAGGTAATTGCCATAGACAGCGATAGGCTTGGCAAGATCGCTGTTTACAATGCCATAGATGGCAAAACCACACTGTATCTTCATGCTCGAGAAATTTATGTATCTCAAGGGCAGACTGTTAATGTAGGCACTGCTTTAGGGATACAAGGAAATGCTGGATTAGACCCCAGCGATCCGAATAAGAATGAGCATGTGCATATTGAGGTCAGAGATGGTTTGTCGGAATATCCAAGTTGTGGTGCTGGCGCGACGACGGCTCCGATAAACATAGATCCTATTGAGTATCTCTATGAAGCAATGCAGGTGCAGTGATGAAGTCGTTAATCAGCAGTCTTATCGGCTTCGTGTTAAGTGTTAGCGTCAGTGCGGCACCCCTCATTGAGGGGCGGGTGCAGTTGGATTCAGGCGAATCGGTTGAGGCCGCTCAAGTGCGGATATTCGATATGACCGACCTGCGGCGCGGCGCGGTGGCGCAGGCGACCACTGATGCGACGGGGTATTTCGCGTTGCCGTTAGCGGCGTTGGGCGGTTCGGCGCTGCCGCACGGCTTTGCGCTGGGTCAGAATTATCCCAATCCGTTCAATCCTTCGACGATCATTCCCTATCAACTGGCCGCTGCGGCCCCGGTGCGGCTGGAGGTGTTCAACCTGTTGGGGCAGCGCATTGCGACGTTGGTGGATGGGGAACGGCCGGCGGGCTTTCACACGGCGACGTGGCGCGCGGTGGATGCAGCGGGTCGGGCGGTAGGAGCGGGGGTGTATATCTACCGGATGACGGTGGCGGCGGAGCGTCAGACGGGTCGGATGGTGCTGCTTGACGGGCAGGCGGGTGTCTCGGCTGGCGGGACGGCTTCGGTTATGCCGGATGTGTCCGGTGGCAGCAGGTCGGCTGGCGAGCAAGTGTATGGGTTGATCGTGTCGGGTGAGGGGTTGGCTCCCTATGTGGATTCGTCCTTTCGGGTTGAAGCAGGCATGGCCCCGGTGGAGTTAGTGGTGCAGGCGGGACAGCATTTGGCGGGCAAAGCCACGGACGACGATTGTGCCTTTTGCGACCTGTTTGACGTACTCAACGACGACGAGGGCCCTAGTCCCAGCGGGAAGGCTCAGGCGACCCTCGAAGTGCCTGCTGCGCCGACCAATCTGCGCTTTGAGGCGGTGACCGATTCGTCCTGCACGGTGCGCTGGGATGCGGCTGAGGGGGCCACCGACTATGATGTCAACTACAGGCCGGCCGTCGGTGGGGAGTGGACCAACGAACCGCATAGGGGGATTAGGCTCTACACCACGATCTACGATCTGGAGCCGAATACAGAGTATCGTTGGGCGGCTAGAGCCGAAAATGGAGATGGAGCCTCTGAATGGGTCTTCGGGCCGAATTTTACGACGTTGTCAGACCATCAAGAAGGGCAACAAGATGGACAAGATAGCGATGTGGTATCCATCCCCGACGCCAAGCTGCGGGCGGCGATTGCGAAGGCGCTGCTCAAGCCCCGCAGTGCGACGATTACCGTGGCTGTAATGAAGAGGTTGACCCGCTTGTATGCGGGCGACTCGGGCATCCGAGATTTGACCGGGCTGGAGTTTGCCACCAACCTGAGAATTCTGTGGCTTTACGGTAACGATATTTCGGATATTTCGGCACTTTCGGGCTTGACCAAGCTGACAACGCTGTCGCTTAGCGGTAACGCTATTTCGGATATTTCGGCGCTTTCGGGCTTGACCAACCTGACCGAGCTGTGGCTTGGCAGCATCGATATTTCGGATATTTCGGTGCTTTCGGGCTTGACCAACCTGACCGAGTTGTCGCTTCAGGATAACGCTATTTCGGATATATCGGCGCTTTCGGGCTTGACCAGCCTGACCGAGTTGTCGCTTAACGGTAACGCTATTTCGGATATTTCGGCACTTTCGGGCTTGACCAACCTGACCGAGCTGTGGCTTTACGGCAACCCCCTGAGCGCCTCCTCCATCAACGATCATATCCCCGTCCTTCAGGCCCGAGGGGTTACGGTAAAGTTTGATCCAACGCCCGTGAGCGACGACCCAACGCCCGTGACGATCCCCGACGCCAACCTGCGGGCGGCGATTGCGGAAGCGCTGGGCAAGGTGAGAGGGGCGACGATTACCAAGGGGGACATGACGACTTTGAGCACCTTGTTTGCGGACGACTCGGACGTCCGCGATTTGACCGGGCTGGAGTTTGCCACCAACCTGACAAGGCTGGATCTTTCCGTCAACGCTATTTCGGATATTTCGGCGTTGCGGGGCTTGACCAAGCTGACAACGCTGGAGCTTTCCTTCAACGCTATTTCGGATATTTCGGCGTTGCGGGACTTGACCAAGCTGACAACGCTGTCGCTTAGCGGTAACGCTATTTCGGATATTTCGGCGTTGCGGGGCTTGACCAAGCTGACAACGCTGTCGCTTAGCGGTAACGCTATTTCGGATATTTCGGCGT
>JAJEFJ010000096.1 GCA_022820485.1 Candidatus Latescibacterota bacterium | reverse complement strand
CCGTCCGATACTTTGCTCATTACAGGCTCTTTGGGAAGAGAGGAACGTGTTTCTTGTCGGAAACCAAAAACCACGAACCAATCTAACCGGAGAGCCTGCACCATTTCAAGACCTTCGAGATCCTTTCATGCAACAACGCCCCCACATCCCTATAATCCCGGACGACGCGGATCGCTTCGACTATAGATAGCGGCTTTTCAACGCGCTGCCAAGTTACCACATGCATAAACTCTGATAAGACTTGGGTAGGCAGGCAGATCGTGTGTTGTCCTTTATGATCGCGTTCATTTACCACCTTAGTGACAAATGCGGCTGCCTGTTTATGGAATTCCGAGTCTGTATTGTGCGCATAGACAAGCAAGTTGGTGTCAATGGCAAACACAATCAGATTGTTCGCTCGTTGTACAATTGATCGCGGTCTGCATGGACCTCTGCACCCAAACTAAATTTACGCACAGTGAACATTTTTTTGGGTGCAGGAGAGGTTGTTTCTATGTCCTTCTTGAGAGATTGGAGAATGATCTCAATCAAATGAAGGCGCTCTTCGACCGGTGCTCCTTGAATTTCCCGCAGCATTCTGGAATCGATCATTTTTTTTCTCCTTAGGATCACGGTTGATGGTCCCATTCTTCACGAAGGCCACCGACATACGTTTGGGCATCTACTCCTTGCCAAATTTCTTTGCCTAACCCACGCAGCTCCAGAATACTCCGTTTTTTGGGGGCCAGTGGAGCGGTGAGGGCCAAATCATGAGCCGTCATTTCCAACAGGCGCAAGCGTTCAACGGTAGGTAACGGTTTGACATATTTTTCATATACTTCCTCCAAGCGATCCGTCATACCATCTCCTTTTCCCGGTTTTACTTTCCCTTGATAGGCACCACCGAATTTAAGTTGCTTAGCGGGTGCTGTCGAGTTTCAGCAAGGTCAGCGTTCCGAGCGCCAGCAAGGCACCTACTCACCCACCTCAACCCCCACCTTCGCCCCACTCGCCACAATCTGCGCCCACGTCTCGTCCTCTACAAAAATCCCCTCCACCTTCCGCTTCTCCGCCATCGCCCGCTCGCTATCCCCAGGCATCAAGATCGCCTCAACCCCCGGTGCAGTAGCCGCAGACTTGACAAACTCGATATACGTGTCGGCCTCGGCGAAATACGCATCTAGTCCCACCAACTTTTCCACGTCAAGCACCAATAGCAATGCCCCGTTGCGAAAACGCCGGTCCTGGCCTATGCAGCCAGCACCTGCCAACGCACCAGCCAACAGCTCGACTCCCACGTTGAGCCCGTAGCCCTTGTGGCCGAGACTGCCGCCCAAAGGCAGGATGGTACCGGGCGGATCGGCGTACAGGGTGTGGGGATCGTTGGTCGGCTGGCCTTCGGCGTCGAGCAGCCAGCCGTCGGGCACCTCGGCCCCGCGATTGCGCTGCACCCGCACCTTGCCCTCAGCCACAGCCGACGTGGTCATGTCGAGAACGACCGGCGGACCCGTGCGCGACGGAAATCCCATGGCGATTGGATTGGTGCCGTGCCGCGCTTCGCGCCCGCCCCACGGAGCCATGCGGCAAACTGGCGCGCCATTGACGAACATCAGGGCAATAGCAGTCTCCTCGGCAATGCGCTCCACGTAGCTGCCGAGGCGACCGACGTGATTGGCTTGGCGGACGGAAACAGCGGCCATGCCCGTGGCCTGCGCCTTCTCCAGAGCCATATCCACGCCGCGACTCATCGCCACCTGCCCAAAGCCCCAATGCGCGTCGAGCACGGCGAGCGTCGGTGCCTCGTGAACGATTTCGACAGTGGCGTCTGGCACGATGTCACCGGCTTCGACTTGGCCCAAGTATTGGGGGATGCGAATGACGCCGTGCGAATCGTGGCCGACGAGATTGGCCTCGACGAGCAATTCAGCCACCACGCGCGCCTCGTCAGCGCGCATGCCAGCCGCGGCAAAAATGGACGCGGTGGTTTCGGTCAAAGACGCTGGAGAAAAGATCGGCATTACTCTTTTGCCCCACTGGCGATCCACGCGCGGATGATCTCCACCTGCTCTGCGGGTAACGGATTGCCCGGCGGCATTTGCTGACTGATGATTTCGTCGTCGCCGCGCACCTTTATCAGCAGGTACGACTTATTGGGATTTCCCGGATCGACCAGTTTGAAATCGGGCCGCTGCTCACTGGCGACGCCGACAATGCGCCCGGCAAAGTCGCCCTCCAGCGACAAACCGACCGCGGGATCCCCGCCGCTGTGGCAACCCGAAGTGACGCAACTAACCGCAAAGACCTCGCTGACCTGTGCCAAGGTAGCTTCTGTGAGTGCGCCCTCGCCGTCCGACCCGTCCGGCCCCACCGTCGAGTCATCGCCCCCGCAACTGGCCCACAACAGGGCCGCGGTCAACAGCAGCGACAGACGCATAAGTCGTAGCAACATACTTATTCCCTCGTAGTAGTTGATGTTTGCGTAGTGCAGCGCGGCGCAAGTATATGAACCGCCCTTTAGGGGGTCAATCGCCTCAAGGTGACATGCCTTCGCTAAAGTGTTAAATTCGCAGGCTGTTCGGCTTTTCCTCCACTGAGAACACCACGGGAGTACGCATGAATCTGAGTTGGATTGACTACGCCATCGTCCTCGTCTATGTCGGCGGCACCATCGTCGCCGGCACGCTGGCGCGAGGTGCCATCAAGGGCATCTCCGACTTCCTCGTCGCCGGCCGCGGCCTCAAAACCCACATGGCCGTCGCCACGATGGTCTCGACCGGCCTCGGGCTAGTAACGGTCATGTACATGGCCGAGGAAGGCTTTAAGTACGGCTTCGTGCCCTTCGTCTTTGGCCTCATGGCCCTGATCACCACCCTGATCATCGGCCGCACTGGCTTTATCGTCAGCCGCCTGCGCCACTTGCAGGTAATGACCGTGCCCGAGTTCTACGAACTCAAGTACACGCGCGGCGTGCGCCTGCTCGGCGGCATTATCCTCGCCCTCGCCGGCACCCTCAACATGGGACTTTTTCCCATCCTCGGCAGCAAGTTCGTCGTCGGCTTCACCGGCCTCGACAAAGAATACGTCAACTACGTCATGATCGGCATGTTGCTCATCGTCGTCTTCTACACGCTGATGGGCGGCATGGTCTCAGTGGTGCTGACCGACTTCGCCCAGTTCGTGTTGCTGTCGCTGGGATTTTTCTTCGGCACGTACGTCATTCTCAATCACCCGCAACTCGGCTGGGACAACCTCGTCCAAGCCGTGCAAGTCCACAAAGGCGACATCGGCTTTGACCCCATAGCCAACCCCGACTACGGCATCTCAATGATCTCGTTTTTATTTTTCGTCGGCTTGGTCGGCGTGGTCTGGCAACCCGAAATGATGCGGCCGCTGAGTGCCGAAAGCCCCAAGGTGGCCCGCCGCGTGTTTTGGATCGCCGCGGCCACAGTCATGGGACGGGCAATGGTGCCGATGTTTTGGGGCATCGCGGCGCTGGCTTACTTTGGCAACCCCGGGGCGGACCCCCACTACGCCATGCCCGAAATGCTCGGCAAAATCCTGCCCATCGGCATCGCCGGCCTGCTCATGGCCGGGATGTTCGCCGCCTTCATGTCCACCCACGACAGCTACCTGCTGGCCTGGAGCGGCGTCATCGTCCGCGACGTGGTCTCGCCGATCAAGGCCATGCTCGCCAAGTCGAGCGGCGAGCGCGAAGCAGACGGCACTTGGGGCGGGCTGTCGAGCGAACGCGAGATCTACTGGACTCGGGCCATCGTCGTCATCCTCGCCGCCTTCTTGGCCATTTTCGGCGCGCTCTACCAGCTTCCCGAGACGGCCTTCCGCTTTATGTACGTCACCGGCACCATCTACTTCGCTGGCTGTGTCGGCACCGTGGCTTTAGGGCTGTACTGGAAAAAGGCCAATACCCCGGGCGCGTACTGCGCCCTGATACTGGGCGCGCTAGTGCCGCTCAACTTCCTAATTATGAATGAAAACCAGCACTTGGTGCCCGAGTTTTTGTTGCCACTGGTCGAAAGCTCCAACCTCGTCGGAATTACCAGCCTAGCCTTGGGCGGCCTCGCCATGCTGGTCGTCGCCTCGCTCACGCAGCGCTCGCACCCACCGCGCCCTTTAGACTTTAGCAATATGGAGTAGTGCAGATGGACGTCGAAACTTGGAAAGCCCTATGGCAAATCGTCTTTATCGCCGCCAGCGTCCTCTTTTACGGCATTGTCATTGCCGTCGCCTACAAGGCCTTTGGCGACGTGGTCAAGATGATCCGCAACATGGCCGCCGGTCGCGGGGCCAGCGAAGCCGCCGCTGACGCCGATCGCGCGTGACGCAGCGCGTCCTCTTAGGAGCCGCTTTAGCGTGCCTGTGGGCCGCGCTGTGCCGCGCCGAGGTGCAGTTTGTCGAGGCGTCAGCCGAGGCTGGGATCGCCTTTCGCCACCAGAACGGGGCCAAGGGGCAAAAGTATCCAATGGAGACCATGGGCTCGGGCACGGCCTTTTTCGACTACGATGGCGACGGGTGGCTCGACTTGTACTTCGTCAATAGCGTCGGGCCGAGCGCGCTCTACCACAACGCGACCGTCGGTCAGTTCGCCGATGCGACCGACCATGCCGGCGTGGCCAATTCGGGCTACGGGTTGGGTTGTGCCGCGGCCGACTACGATTCAGACGGCGATTTGGACTTGTACATCACTGCGTACGGCCCCAATATCCTCTACCGCAATGAAGGCACTGGCCAGTTCGCCGATGTAACCGACCAAGCCGGCGTGGCCGGACCAACGCTAGTCAATCCGGCAATGAGTACCGGCGCGGCCTTTGCCGACTACGATTTAGACGGCGACTTGGACTTCTTCGTGGCCAATTACGCCAAGTTTCGTCCCGAGATACACGAGCCTTGCCTCCGCTCCGGGATTGCGGTGTATTGCGGGCCGGAGGCTTTCGAGCCGCAGCGCGACGTCTTTTATCGCAACGAAGGCGACGCCACCTTTGCCGATGTCACCGACCAAGCCGGGTTGCTACCGGATGCCGCCAAGGAATTAGGAGCTTTTTTCATCGACTACGACGCAGACGGCGATCTCGACCTGTACGCGGCTGGCGACCGCACCCCCAACTTGCTCTACCGCAACGACGGCGGCCGCTTTGCCGAGATCGGCGCTTTGGCCGGGGTCGCTTACAACGACGCGGGCAAGCCGCTGGCCGGCATGGGGGTTGACGTGGGCGACTACGACGGCGACGGCCGATTCGACTTCTTCGTCACCAACTACCAGTGGGAAACCAACAGCCTGTACCGCAACCTCGGCAACGGGTTTTTCGCCGACGTGACCTTTCAGTCTGGGCTGGGGGTTCCCAGCTTGCAGTTCCTCGCCTGGGGCACCCTCTTCATCGACTACGACAACGACGGCAACCGCGATCTGTTTGTCGCCAACGGCCACCTCGACGACAACATCCACCTGTTCGACGCGGTGACGTATGAGCAGCAAAACCAACTCTTCCGCAATCAGGAGGGGCGCTTTGCCGACGTGAGCAATCAGGCAGGACCGGGCTTGCTGTTGCAGCAAGTGAGCCGCGGCGCGGCCATGGGCGATTACGACAACGACGGCGACCTCGACATCTCAGTCGCCAACAACAACCAACCAGCCGCGCTCTTGCGCAACGACGGCGGCAACGCCCAGCACTATTTGAGCTTGCGGTTGATCGGCAACTCCGTCGGGGCCGAGGTCCGCGTCGCCGCAGGAGACTGGGTGCGGTGGGACGTGGTGCGCGCCGGATCGAGCTACATGTGCCAAAGCGCCCTGCGTCCCTTTTTCGGGTTGGGAGACCGCACCCGCGTCGATGAGGTGGAAATCCGCTGGCCTAGCGGCGCTGTGCAGCGTTTACAAGACGTCGCGGCCAATCAGATCCTGACCGTGCATGAGCCTTGATCGCCGCGGCGTTGCACGTTTTTAGCCTATCAAGAAGTTATCCTCATGCCCCGAACCAGCGAAATCGCCTTCAATCTTGAACTGTCGAACGTGCTGCGGACCAAGCATCCGCGCTGGCGAGACCGTACCAGTGCAGAGCAAAGGGGGATACTCCGCGAGACCGCCCTACAGCCAGACATTGTCATTCGCCCTCCAGGTGGCATCCCGGTCGTCCTCGAAACCGAATTTGAACCGGCGCACAGCGTCGAAGAAGATGCCCAAAAACGCTTGGGGAAATTCTTGCAGTACAGGGGTGCCCAGATTGAGCAGAGCATCGCTGTCCAAATCCCGCGAGACCTGAGCGAGGTGCCGCAGGAAGACCTAGAGCGAGAGATCGAGGCTGCCGAGTTTCACTATTGCACGTACTCACTGCAAGCAGCGGATATGGCCGTGCGCTGGCCGGTCACCGGCTGGCTCGTCGGCGGTATTGACGATCTCGCTAGCTGTATTGAGAACGTCTCGCTGTCCGAGCGGCTGCTTGCTGAGGGAACGCAGATTCTGGAACAGAGCATTGGCGACGCCAGCGGCGAGTTGCGCGAAACGGCTGGCCCTCACGCACTAAAGAAAATGGCGCAGTTCCTCCATCAAGAGGACGGCGAGCAAACCTCGCGCATGGCGATGGCCATCGTCGCCAACGCGCTCGTCTTCCACACTGCTATCGTGGAAGCGCATGGGATTGCCACTATCGACGAGTTGCGTATTCCGGGGCGCAACGACGTTAGCAAGAGCCGTTTACTTGAATGCTGGCAGCATATCCTCGATAACATCAACTATTACCCGATTTTTCGCATTGCTTCCGATTTGCTGCGGCCGATTCCCGACGGCACGGCGAATGCGGTCCTCAATCGCCTTGCTCAGGCGGCCAGCGATCTAGCGGGGTTGGGGGCTACCACCTTACACGACCTCTCTGGGCGCATGTTCCAACGGCTTATCGCTGACCGTAAGTTTCTCGCTACGTTCTACACGTTGCCGACTTCGGCGGCTCTGCTCGGCGAGTTGGCGGTGGCTCGTTTGGACGAAGAGACGGATTGGTCCGACCCGGACGCTCTCACTAGTCTCCAAGTCGCCGACCTAGCTTGTGGCACGGGTGCTCTGATTTCAGCGGCGTATCGCGCTCTAGCGGTGCGCTACCGACGGACTGGCGGCGACGATCAGGCGCTGCATCAGCAGATGATGGAACGCGCGCTCGTCGCCTCGGATATTATGCCAGCGGCAACGCATCTTACCGCGTCCATGCTGTCGAGCGCCCATCCGGGCACGACTTTTGGCCGCACTCGCGTTCACACGTTGCCCTACGGACAGCAGAGTCAGGAAAAGCGGCATACGATGGCGTTGGGGGCACTTGATCTGATTGAGGATGACGCTGCTCCGTCGCTGTTTGGGACCGGTGTCACAGTGGCGCATGGCACGGGCGCGAATGTGGAAGCCGAGGGGAGCCAAGACATGATTCTCCCCCGCGAAATGGCGAATCTGGTGATTATGAATCCTCCCTTTACGCGGCCAACCAACCACGAGAAAGCCGAGGTGCCAGTGCCGTCCTTTGCGGGGTTGGGCAGGAGCGAAGACGAACAGCAGGCTATGGCCAAGCGGCTAGCCGAGATACGTCGGCGATTAGCCAATCCGGTCGGTCATGGCAACGCAGGACTGGCTTCTAACTTCATCGACCTAGCCCATGTCAAGACCAAACCGGGCGGCGTCCTCGCGTTGGTGCTGCCGGCCTCGTGTGTTAGCGGTGGCTCTTGGGAAGATGTCCGTCGCTTGCTGGAACGTGAATACGAAAACTTGGCCGTGCTGACCATTGCGGCACACGGCGATACCGACCGGGCTTTCTCTGCCGATACAGGCATGGCCGAGACTATCGTGGTGGCTACCAAGTGCTGCGCCGGACGCAAGGGAAGCGGAAAAACGCTGTTTGTCAATCTTCACCACCGGCCACATAGCCTCGCGGAAGCCTTTGAGATGGCGCGGGCAGTGCGCTGTCTCTCTCCCCAAGCTCGGCAAGGACGGCTTTGCGTGGGAGACCGCGAGGGCTTCGGCACGTACATTCGGGCACCTTTGAGCCAAGGTGGCTGCGCGTCCTTGCGCGAAACCACGCTCGCCGACGCGGCCCTCGGGCTGTCGGAAGAGATGCTACGGTTGCCCCAAGGGTACGCCACATCGTTTCCCGCGACTCGCCTTGCAGCCATTGGCAAGAAGGGACTGATCGACCGCGACATATCTGGGAAGACCAGCAACGGAGCACCACGAGGGCCGTTTGAAATCATCCCCATTCAGGGAGTACCCCAATATCCGGTTTTGTGGGGCCACGATGCCAAAAGAGAACGGAGCCTCGTCGTCCCGCCCGATAGTGAAGGAGAGGTACGCCCCGGCTGCGACAACCGTGCGGTCACGGTCTGGAATGCAACCGCCTCTCGGCTGCACTTCAACCGCGATTTTCAGATCAACTCGCAAAGCCTCACTGCTTGCCTCACGCCAGCCAAAGCGATTGGAGGGCGGGCGTGGCCCAACTTTATCCCGGAACAAGACGAGTGGACACTACCTCTCGTCTTGTGGTCCAACACGACGCTGGGACTCCTCGCCTTCTGGTGGGTCGGTACCCGACAGCAGCAGGGCCGAGCGTGTCTCACGATTACTCAGTTGCCCCGTCTGACGGTCTTGGACCCGCGCTCCCTCAGTCAAGAGCAGCTAGCCCAAGCCGAGAACATCTTTGAGCAATTCAAGGAAAAGGAATTTCTGCCAGCCAATGAGGCGTATCGGGACGTCGCTCGCCAAGCCCTCGACCGCGCCGTCTTGGTGGACCTGTTGCACTTTCCTGAAGCAGCCCTCGAACCACTCGCCATTTTGCGCGACCAATGGTGCGCCGAGCCAAGCGTCCACGGCGGCAAGAAGACGCGGATTGACGCTTAGATCAGCCAGATAACCAAATGAAAAAACCATTATTCACTGTCAAAACCGATGCGTTGGACGCTGATCTGGTTCGTACCGGCGAGACGACCTTTGAGTTCTTTCAACGACAGTGCGAACCGGGATTTGTTGAATATCGGGAATGGATAGAGGAGCTATTTCAAGACCTTTCCATCGAGCATTGCGAGACGTTCTGTGGACGCCTTCGCAGCAAGGATTCCGCAGAGTTTCAAGCCGCGGCCTTTGAGATGCAACTCTACCGAATGCTGATACGGTTGGGCCTAGACGTCGAAATAGAGGGCGGTTTGCCCAGAACGAAAAAGAAAATCGACTTTCGCGTTCAAAATGACCGCCAATCGTGTTTCATAGAAGCTACTGTGTGTGGATTCGGCTGATTTTTTGCATTTTTTCAAAGAAAAGCAGACATTCGGAAACCTGCTTTGACGCCCCAAACGATCAAAGCGAATTGGCAAGGGTCTCAAAATGCGAAAGGAGCCGCAGCATGACACGGGAAAAGACGCGCGAAAATGATGCGGAACGTCTTTCCAAGACGTTTCCTGATGCCTTAGTTGGCCTTAACGATGAAGATGCAAGGAAAGAGGACTTACCCGCCCTGCTCGCCAATGCCCTACGCGATCTCGACGAGTTAAACGACGAGGCGGCTGAAGAAGGAATTACGCCACCTTCCGAATCGGCTATTGCCAATGCGGATCGCCTGCTGCGAGCGATATATGACATACTGCCACGCCAATATCTAGTAGAGCTCCTGCCGGAGGGGATTATTGCCATCACGGTGCCCGGTGGATTTCGGCGTTCAGTTATGTTGCTGTGCGAATCCGACAGCGGTGCTCTGTGCTCAGTCAACATGAACGGCGAACATCGGCGCAAACGGTATGCACACGCAGACCAACTACCGGATAGATTTCTGAGCGAAGCCTTGAGTGAACTGGGACGGGGGTAGGATAGTTGAATCGAATAAGCCTCCCTCGGAGTATGTCCTCAGACGAGACTTTGGGGCGGGGCGTATTTTCAAGCAAACAGGCACGTCAAGCTAAAAATGGGGCCGTGCCCCGCCGTGTATTTCTCGAACGGCATGGGGAAGTGAGTATCTCCGTTGACCGGCTTGATTTCGCGGAACCTGAAGAGATGGCGACGCTTGGCGACAAAGTAGCAGTTGGCCGCAGTGTAGATCGTACGGTCTCATTTTATGGCTGGGCCGTCATTGTCGCTGAAGACGCCGGAAGCAGTGAGCGGCGGGTGGTTTACACTCCACAACCCGATAATCCATACCATACAGACATTATCTTGCCCGATTCCGCAGCGGAGGACCGCGACGAACAAACTCGTCACGCCCAAGAGCTGGCGGATGCGTCTCGCTGGCGTGAACGCCCAGACTTTTCCCGCAGCGGCCCTTGAACTGCTCGCCATTTTGCACGAGCACACCCTAAGTATTGTATTATATCCCTGCCACCAAAAAAGGAGACCGCATCATGCAAGCCCTTTCCACTTTTGACGATGCACACCACGAGCAGTTTTTCGATCAAGGCTACGTCCGACTGGGCAAAGTCCTGTCCCCAGACGAATTGGCCGCCTTGCAGCAGCGCATCGACGACATCATGCTGGGCCGCGTCCGCTACGAGCACATGCGCTTGCAGGTCGTCGAAGAGGACGGCGAAGTGCGCCGCACTATGGGCAACGAGGTGCAGACACTCGCGTACCGGCGCATCGACGACCTAGAGCAAGACCCGCTCTTCCTCGCCTATATACAGAACCCCCTCTTCCACCAGATTGCCCGCCGCTACATTGGCGAGGAAGTCTCAGTCTTCCGCTCGATGTTTATGAACAAACCGCCCGAACTTCGCCGCGAACTGCCCTGGCATCAGGACGTGGGAATCGGCTGGCGCATCGACACCAATCCCATCGTCACGGTGTGGACGGCGCTCGACGACGCGACCACAGCCACTGGCTGTATGCAGATCGTGCCGGGCAGCAACCAGCACGGCATCATCAACGAGCGGCACTTTCTCCCCGCCGAGCAAGAAGCCCAATACGCGCCCCCGGAGGCAGTGATCGACTTGGAAGCCGAGGCCGGGGAGGCCATTCTGCTGCACAATTTCCTGCTGCATCGCTCGGGCCCCAACTCCACCGCGTCGGCCCGCCGCGCTTTCAGCGCAACCTATATGGATTCCAAAACCCGCACCCGGGACACCGGCCAAACCTTTCCCGTAGTCTTCGGCACCCAGGCGCTAGATCCGGCGACGGTAGATGGCAAGCCGGCCGAGTTAGTCGCCAAGTTTTATGGCTGATTCTTCTACGCTAGCTAGCTAATGTCTACAACACCCGAGCGGACAGCGCCCAAGAAGGCAGACGGAGTACCGGCGTTTACCGTCAAATCCGTGCTAGTCGGATGCGCCGGAGCCTTCAGCGTGTCGGCCGGGGCCGCCTACGGCACCCTCTATTTACACGGTTCCTTCATGGCCTTGGGCACCAGTATGCCTGGGGCGGTATTCATCCTCTTTCTACTGACCCTTTTTATCAATCCCCTGCTCAAGCTCGTACACCCGCGCTTGGGACTCAATCGGCGCGAACTGCTGGTCGTCTATGCTATGATGGTGATGGCCTCGCCAATCCCGACCCTCTTCGTCGGCAAGTTCCTCAGCGCCATTAGCTACCCCTTCTACTACGCCACGGCTGAAAACGAGTGGCGGCAACTGATCCATCCCTATATCCCCGACTGGCTGATGATCCACGACGTGGAGACCGTCCGCAAGTTTTACGAGGGCAGTGGACGGGACGAACCAATTCCCTGGGAAGTATGGCGCAGCGTCATCGGGGTGTGGACGCCTTTTATCTGCGCTCTCTTTCTGATGATGATTTCCTTCATGGCGATCCTGCGCAAACAGTGGATCGAACACGAGCGACTAATCTATCCGCTGATGCAGGTACCACTGGCCATGACCGAGGAAGGCGAAGACGACAAAAAAATAAGCCCTTTTTTCAAAAATCCCGTCATGTGGGCCGGTTTTGCCATCCCCGCGCTGTGGGGCACGCTACACGGGCTATACAACTACTTCCCCGAAACCATTCCCATCGCCCAAGACGTCGATCCAATACGCATGGAGGTGCCGGTTTTCCGCCGCACGGCCGACCTGTACGTCGCGCTGCGCTTCAACATCATCGGCTTCTTCTACTTTCTCAAAACCGACATCGCCTTTAGCCTGTGGTTTTTCAACCTGCTCTCTTTTGCGGTGCGCGGCATTTTTGGCATTCTCGGCGTGGTCAGCAGCGAGACCGGAGGAGCCGGCCACGCAGTGCGCGATCCCTTTTTGGCCTACCAATCAATGGGCGCGATCCTCGTACTCTTTTTGGGCGGTATTTGGACGGCGCGCAAGCATCTGCGAGACGTGTGGCGCAAGGCTTTCAAAGGCGACGATAGCATTGACGACAACGACGAAATCCTCTCCTACCGCGCCGCTCTGATTGTGCTGACGATCTCTTGTCTGGTGATTGTAGGTTGGCTGTGGCTGGCCGGGCTGCCGCTGATTTTCGGGCTGGCCATTCTCTTCTTAGGCGTCGTCATCATCTTCGGCTATTCGCGGGTGGTGGCCGAGGGTGGGCTTTCGGACGGCTCGCCGCCAGTGGTACCAGCGGGGATTCTGGTGTCCGCGGTCGGTTCGTCGGTCATCGGTGCCCAAGGTCTAGTCGTGCTGGCGACGACCTTCCTGTGGACCACCGGGCGCAATTTCGTCATGGTCTCCTGTGCCAACAGTCTGCGGCTGGGCGAGGAGTTGGGACGCAACCGTCGACCGCTTTTTTGGATCATCGTCTTGGCGCTCGTCGTGGCCGTGGGCGGTGCCGTGTGGATGGTGATGTTGCTCAGCCACAAATACGGGGCGATCAACCTGTGGATCTGGAGCGGCGGCAACTATAGCTATATAGAAAAAGTCCTCCGCACGCCGACCGATTTCTACGGCTGGGGCTGGGTCAATATGGGAATTGGCGCGGCCATTATGACCGCGTTGATGGTCGCGCGCTGGCTCTACGTGTGGTGGCCGCTGCATCCGCTGGGCTACGTAATCGGGCCGATCTGGATCATGGACCACTTGTGGTTCAATATGTTCATCGCTTGGGGAGTCAAGGTAATCGTGCTCAAATACGGAGGCGTGCGGCTCTATCTGAAGACGCGGCCCTTTTTCATGGGAATGATCCTCGGCTATTTCACGCCCGGCGGGTTCTACCTAATCGTCGATCACTTCACCGGCATGACTTGGAACGTGATATTCTGGGGTTGAATTATATTTGACAGGTACCTGCTATTTTGCGTTATATTCGCCGTAAGATTTCCTGCTTTCAGGAGATGGCCGGTATGAAATCCAAGCTCTGTTTGGCAGCGGCGTGCATGGCCATAGTCCAAGTCTGCACGGCTGGAGCACAAGTGTCGCAATTCCACCTCGGCGGCGCAGATGGCCTCGATTGGGAAGAGCAGACCCTGACCAATCTGATGGTCGATAACACCACGACCCCGGGCGCGATCCAACCGCTGGAACTCAAACCCGATGTCAATGTGGTGACCCAGCTACGCCACTGGACGCGCTATCGGCAGCCGATCGACATCAACTACCAAGAGGGAATGCCCCGCATCTGGCGGGCAATCGGCGACGTCTCTCGGCCCGGGCACGTCTCTAACCCGATGGAATTTATCGACGGGGATCTCAACACTTTTTACGAAGGGCGCGACTTTCAGGGCAGTGGCGGACTAGGGGGCATCTGGGGCGAGTTTTACACGCTCGATATGGGCATGCAGATTCCCGCCGATCACTTCAAATTGGTGCCGCCGGAGGGAAACGACCCCTTCTTCCAAGAGCCGTACCGACCCAACTACAAATTCGAAGCCTACGAGCTGACGGCTACCAACGACAAGGTCGCTGTCGAAAGCCAACTGCCGCCGCAATTTCGCTCCGGGGTCGCCGGTACGCAGGAGACGGACTACTACCTGCCGCTGGATAAACTGTTGGCCAAGGTGGATCAGAACTTCGACGCCGTTATCGAGATCGACTTTCCGCTCCAGTATCTGCGTTTTTTCCGCATGCGAGTGCTTCCAGATGCCCCGCCGAAATTCACGCGCTACGCGCTGGCCGAGCTAGAGGTCTATGGACGCGGTTTCGTCCCCCGGGCGCGCTGGTTATCGCAGGTGATCGACATGGGTGATATAGTCAATATAGGCGAGGTGAACTTCGGCTTGAGTACCTGGCGGCGCGACGGGGATCAATTGGTCGAAGCTCCCGCCGCCAAGGCCGGAGTCAACATTGAGATCAAGACTGGGCTAGACGACGGTCCCATCGCCTATCATTCGTACAACGACTTGGCCCAGCCCGTGGAAGTAGCAAAGGACGTCTATGCCAAGCTCAAGCCGCGCGTGTGGCCGTGGGATCCGCCGGCCGTAGGTTGGCAGGGCGTCATCGCCGACGACATCAATAACTGGAGCTTCTGGTCGCCGCCAATCCGAGTTTCAGGACAGCGGCCCCGCGTGCCTAAGGGGCGCTATATTCAGCTACAAATCCAGTTAGAGACCGAAGCCTTGTGGGAGTTCGCCCGCCTCGATTGGATCACCATCGAAACTTCCTCGCTTTTGGCCGACCGGATCGTGGGCGAGGTCGCTGCAGTTGACCACTTGCGCCCCAACGGCAAGGTGCCGCAAGTACCCGCAGGCGCACTGACCAAGTTCATCCTCGACTTGCGCGCCGAGTTTTCCGGCACCGGCCAACAGGGATTTGACGCGGTGCGGCTGGACTTGCCTTCTACGGGCCGGGTGTTAGGGCTGGAGATGGGCGATCCGCTGGCGACTGTGGAGCCAGACAGCATCGTCGTCGAAGGGGACGAGTTGGCGGTTTATTTGCCGCAGATGATCGGGCCAGACACCAACGACGAGCTTCGCTTGCGCCTAGAAACGACCGTGTACGGTGCGTCCGACCAGTTGCGCGCCGAGGTCTTTGCACGGCAGGGCGACTCGCTGCCCCAGAGCGTGGAAGGTGGCGACGCCAGCGACGAATTGGGCACCGACCAGTTGCGGGTATTAGTCAGTTCCGGTTCTCTCGAATCCGTGCTGTCCGACGTGGTAATTACACCCGCTGTTTTCACTCCCCAAGGCGACGCTATCAACGACCAAGTGGCCATTGAATACACCTTGTTCAGCGTGCTCAATGCGGTCGAAGTGGACGTCGAGTTGCTGACTTTGGCCGGCCAGCGGGTGCGAAGTCTGTCGGGTGGAGTACAGGGTGCTGGGTATCACTCACTGCAATGGGACGGCCGCGACGAGGCCAATCAACTCGTAGCGCCAGGCGTGTATCTGGCGCGCATTGGGGCTAACACCGACCGAGGCCGAGTGGTGCGCTTCGGGGCAGTGGCCGTAGCCTACTAAGGCATGGAATTCCAACCTATGGGCTTGCGCACGACAATTTCTCGCTTGGCGACCTTATGCATAGCCGCTGTGGTCCTCGCTCCACAACCAGCAGTTGCGGAAGTCCGCCAGTGGGTGGTGGGCGGGGACGAAGGGGCCGCTTGGCGGGAACACGAGCTGCTTTCCACCGCGATGAGTTTCGACGTGCCGGGCACTATTCAACTCGTAGCCTTTACCTCTAAGGACAATGTCATTCCGAGCCTGACCTGGGTCGATGGGTTTCCCGCTGGCTACGTGGAGGAACGCGCCCAAGCACTGATCTGGGACAACGTAGCGGTCGTGCGCCCCCTGTTGGAGATCGTCGATGGCATCGACACGACCTCTACCCACCTCGCGTTTAAGCGCTTTGGCATCGCCCAAGACGGCACCAAGTTTTTCTTTGATTTGGGGACCCGCTTCCCCGCCAATCGGATTGCGTTTTTTCCGCGCTTAGAGGGCATCAGTTCAGAGGGCCGACCTTTCAGCGAAGACTACATCCGCGGCTACGTGCTCAAAGTCAACGACGGCGCGAGCTTCAACGAGCGGGACGAGCCGATCTACGCCCCCATCAAGCGCGTTGACTTTACTCGCGAGAACACGACGCAGATCGACTTTCCTCTGCAATTCGTCCGTTACATTGAACTAGAAGTCACCTCGGCCAACCCGTTTGAACTGGCCGAATTCCAACTCTTCGGTACGGGATTCGCGCCGGCCGGCTCTTATCGGTCAAAGATCATCGACCTCGGGGAACCGGCTAATTTCAGCCGTATGGAATGGACGCTGGAAAAGCTGCGTCAAAGTGGCGACGAGCTAGTCGTTGAGCCAGCCGCTGACGCCGATTTGACGATGGTGATGCGCACCGGGCTAGACGACAACCCCCGGGTCTATTACGAGTACACCGACCTCTTTACCCGCGAGCGGCAAGTCGTCACCGAAGACGAGTACAAGGCCCTCGACGAAAGTGTGCGCGGCCCGATTGACGACGACCAAGTCAACTGGAGCTTGTGGTCGCCCCCCTTCACTGAGTCCGGCCAGCCCATCCAGCTACCTAGCCCAAGGCGCTACTTCCAGTTTGAGGTGCGAATCGAAAGCGGCGCGATCCTCGACGGCCTGCGGCTCACATCGCTGAGCGTCGAACACACGATCCCGCCTGTGGCCCAGCTCTTGGTGGCCGAGATTTCCCAGTTAGACATCCCCCGTCCCCCCGGCGACGTGCCCATTGTGACCGCCGGAGACTTTACGACGTTTGCCTACGATGTCGTAGCCCAAGTCGAGGAAGCGGACACTGGCTTTGACGCCCTGCGCATCCTCACGCCCCAATCGACGCCAGTGTTTCGGCAGTTCTTCACTGGAGAAGATGGGGTCGAGGTCACACCCGACAGCGTGCAAGCAGAACTAGGCAGTCTGACCATCTTCTTTCCCTCGCAACGGCCGGAGATCGGCATTCACCGCATGCGCGCCGTATTCGACTCGCAGATCTTCATCCAAGGCACCTCGGTCGAAGCTGAGGTATTTGACTCGCAGGCCGAGGACGGCGTGCCGCAGCGGGTGCAGCCCGGCGACGCCAACCCAGAAGTCCTGACCAATGCTCTGCGGGTGCTGACGACGGCCGCTTCGGCCAGCCAGTTGGTGTCCTCCTTGGCAGTAAGTAGTCCGGTCTTCACCCCCAATGGGGACGGGATCAACGACCAAGTAGAGTTGATCTACAGCCTATTGCAGCTAGTAAAGCCGGTTGAAGTAACAGTTGAAATTTTCGATTTGGCCGGACGCCCAGTACATACCGTCCTCGAAGCCGAAAGCACCAGCGGTGCCTATGCAGTGGCTTGGGACGGGCGCAACGATCGCGGACAGGTAGTCCCGCCAGGGCTATACCTCGCCGTGGTCCAAGTCCACACTGAGCGCGAGACACTCGTGCGTTCTAGCAGCATGGGTGTGGCGTATTGAGAAAGGAGCGGTAGCTATGAACCGACTATGGCTTTGTTTGCTGACACTGGTTTTGCCAGCGAGTTTTGCCCATTCTCAAGAGGTTTTTAAAATAAACACCAAGGCGCAGTGGGAGACGTGGACCTACCCGGTCGGGGCTGTTGACTTGCGAGCGGATGGATCAATCCGGCCTGTCAAGTTTGAGCAGCCCTTCAACGCCGCACCGAGTTCCCCTCTGTTCACGCACGAGCTAAAGAAGGTCAAAGAGCAGCGCGGCGGGGTGTGGAAGGCCGGGTCCAACGCGGCCGATGCCCACTTGATCATCGACGACGACACCACGACTTATTGGCAACCCAACCAAGACGACCCGCTCGACACCTGGTGGCTCGAAATCGACTTGGGCAGAATGGTGGCCGTCAAGGAAGTTCGCCTGCACTTTCCCGACGAAGAAGGCGCGCGTCCGCTGCGGGCACTTCGGGTCTTTGGCTCCGACGGCAAGTTCCAATCAATCACTGACGACGTCTTTCTCTTCAACCTCATCGGCGGTACGACCAAGCGCAACGAAGAGACCTTATTGTCGTATCCAGTGGCCTTTGGCGAGGCGACCAAACGGGTGCTGAGCTTTGGTCAACCTACCGAAGACTCCGACGCCTCCACAGCCTTCGCGCCGACCCAATACATCCGCATCATAGCCGATGTCAAGAGCGAGGACGCGGCCCTCGCAGAGGTCGAGGTCATCGCGTTTGGACAGAACATCTCCCAAGGGACCGTGGCGCGAGGTGGGATCATCGACGATCAGGGCAAGGAGCGTGCGCCTGCGATGATCGACGGCAATGTCAATACCTTCTGGGAGGAACTCAACTGGAGTGAGACCGGCCAGTTTATCGCCCAATGGCGCTGGGATTTGGGCGCTGTCTTTTGGATCAACCGCGTCATCTTCGTAGCGTTTCAGGAGACCACCACTTGGGGCCGGCCGCGCATTTTGCGCCACCGGCTGCTGGGGTCGGCCGGCGAGCTCAAGCCCTCGGGGGACGTCGACTTCGATGTCCTCTTCGATTTCCCTGCGCCAAGCGATTGGAACAACCCCGAGCCGATCACCTATCTCATGCATCCGTACCGGCCCCTGCGCTATCTCGAAATGATCTTCGGCGGCAGCAGCAGCGGCGCGATGGCCGAAGCCGTCGTCGTACCCACTGGCTATGTCGCTGAAGTGGAATTGCGCTCGGACTTCCTCAAGATAGACGACAGCCCCAAGGTTTTCCGCACCCTAGAATGGGATGCCGACTTACCCCCGGGAACGCAAATTTTGGCGCAGACGCGCTCGGGCAGCGGCCTCGATGAAGGCAATACGTACTACCACCGCAAAGGCCACGAAGTAACCAAGGACGAATATGACGCCTTGAAGAAACGGTGGAAGGGCGATATCGTGCCCTACATTCGGCCGACCCAAGATTGGAGCGGCTGGAGCAACACCTACCTGTTCTCCGGCCAAGATTTTCTCTCGCCCAGTCCAAGGCGCTACGTGCAGTTCAGGGTACTGCTCAAATCGGACAGCCCAGACGTGGCCCCCACCCTAAAGGGACTGCGGCTCAACTACACGGATTCGTTCCTCAACGGGGCACTCGGCCAAGTCACCCCCAACGAGGCCCAAGTGGGCCAGCCGGAAAACTTTACGTACGTATTGCAGCCGGACTTCAAATCTGGCGACAAGGGCTTTAACCGCCTGCGGCTAAACACGCCATCGCAAGCAGCCGCCGAGAGCGTAGTCATCCGCGTCGCCGGTGCCGAGGTCGAGCCGGCCTCCTTAGAACTGTTGCCCGACTCGCTGGTAGTGGAACTGTCGCAAGTTGTCCGGCGGCAAGAGGTCGAAATTGACCTACAGGTCAACGTATTCGCCAATCCCTATCTCTTTTCTGCCTTTGTCGGCCACACCGACGAAATGGAGTTCTGGCAGCAGGTCGATCCGGCTGGGCGGGCGGCCACCACGGTATTTCTGCCCGAAGTGCCCGCGTCCGAGAGCCTACTCGACAAAGTCGCTATTTCGCCCAAAGTCCTCACGCCCAATGGCGACGGAATCGGCGACCACGCCGAGATTCGCTTTGCAGTATTAAAGACAGACGCCCCGATAGCAGTCGATATCTATGCGCTCGACGGGCGGCAGGTCGGCTCGTTGGACGGCGGCCGCAGCAGCGACGGCTACCTCGTCTATACGTGGAATGGCACAAACGACGAGGGCCAGCGCGTGCCCCCGGGGATTTACGTGTGCCGAATCCAAATCGAGGCCCAAGCCGCAGTCCAAAACTTGGCGCAAATTATCAACGTAGCTTACTAGCTAAATTGCCGCTAGCTCCTAGCCCATTCGGCAAAGCCTCTTGAGGGAGGGGTATCTCATGTATTTGTCTCGCATCCGATCGGTATTGTGTGCAGCACTTGCGTTGCTGGCGCTAGACTGGAGTAGCGTTCTAGCTCAGCTAACTACGGGCTATCGGCCCATAGCCGAGCCGGGGATCTACGGAGTGCGAATCCATCCCGGTGCCCTAGCGCCCAACCGCCGCAAGTTCTACCTGCCGCAAAATCTCTTCTACGAATACGGCTGGCGGGGCTGGGAGTACAGCAACTACGCCCGCGACGAGTACGAGCGCTACGTCGATATACAGCTAGAGGGCAACCGCCACTACGATGCCTTCGGCAACTACATCGCCCGCGGCTGGACGATCTACGACTGGACCGAGAACAACCCCCTGCGCCAGGGCAGTGGCATCTTTAAAAGCCCGCGCTACAGCAGTTGGTTCGACCGCGTGGTGATCTCGTCTGCTCACAAAGGCCAGTTCCACACCGCGCTGACAGTAGGCGACGCCATTCGCACCACCCTAACCCCACTGACTTTCTCCAAGCCGACCTTCAACGGCATCCAGTGGGACTTCCTCTCCGACAAGTACGCATTTACGTTCCTCGGCTCGCGCATCAGCTCACCAGCCAACCCGGCTGGAACCCAGTCTGAGGCCGCTGCTCTCGTGGAAAACTCCACCCGCCTACTCGGCGGCCGGGGCGTGGCCCAAGTAGGCGACTTTGCCAAGGTGGGGGCGACGTGGGTCAGCGCCCACAACGCGCGCAGCACCCTCGACATGGGTGACAATTCGCTCAAGGGCGTCTTGACCACGCCGCAGAACACGGGCAGCGTCGAAACCGTGACGATCCTCATCTCAGACGATTCGCCCGAGTCGAGCGACAATGGCGCGCTACTGTTTTTCGACCGAGTGCTGATCGACGGCGAGATTCACCCAGAAATTACCCCGATCGTCCGCGGCGGGATCCGCACCGGCGGCAGCTTAGAGGCTAGGGGTGTGGACAACATCGAACTGATCTACGACATCCGCAACAGCTTCCGGCCCACCGAAAAGGTGCCGACCTATCAGGAGGCGAGCAAAATCGAGTTCGAGTTGATTCTGGCCAACGACTACCGAGTGGCCGTCACGTCCAACGTGCAGACCGATCGCTTGGGCGACCCCGTCTTTTTGCCCGTGGCCCAAGCCGAAGGCGAAATATCCGACGGGTCGAACCAACAGTTTTTGCGCTTTGAGTACGGGTTGCCCACTGGCAGTGATGTAATCGGGGTAGATTTCGAGATTCTGAGCCTCGGCGGCCTAGACTTGCGCGCCGAGTTCGTGCGCAACCGGCGCTTCCGGCGCTTCCCCAACCAAAACCTAGAGCAGCATACCCTCGCCGAAGACAAGGGAGAAGCCGGTTATATCACCGCGTCTTACACTTCCTATCCGTGGTTTGCCTACGGCGAGATGTTCACCATGGACCCCGATTACAGCACGACCGCGTTCATGGCCAACTCGCTGGGCGGCATCGATTACAGCAGCGAAATTTTCCATCTCTTCGAGTTCGTCGACGACAACGACGACCAAGACCGCTTTGCCGACTGGCAGCGGGCTGGTCAATTCGGCACCGGGGTGGGTGCTTCGGGTGGCTCGGTGGGTGCCGACTTAGCGGTGTTCCCCGGACTAGACGAGAACAACGACTTCGTCTCTGACTTCAACCAGAACCGCAACTCGCGGCCCGACTACGACGAGCCTTTCTTGCGCTATGAGGTTGATCCTCCGGCCTTCCTCTTCGGCATGGATATGAACAACAACACCCTGATTGACCGCTTTGAAGATGACCGTCAGCCCGACTATCCCTACGACCGCGATCACCGTGGCTACAACGCCTACGGCGGCATGATGCTCAGCGAGGACGCGCAGCTAACCCTTGGCCGCTTGAGCGAGCGCCAGCTAAGCTCGGCGCGCAAGAGCAAAGCCAACTATGGTTTGTTCACTGTGCGTTGGAACTTCCCGGGCCTGCGGGTCGCGCTCTTTGAACACGCGAAACTCGTGGTGGACAACATCCCGGAAGACCGCTTGCGGTGGGTCGATCCAACGGGCCGGACGGATTTTACCGATCCGCTCGACAACCAAGACACTTTCGTCAACAGCGTTTACTTGCAGGCGGACTACAACCGCATCCGCAACTTCAGGGCGACCGCCAAAGTCAAACACGAGCTTTTCAACCAGCGGGGTGAACAGACCGACAAGCGCGACCGCTCGTTTTTCGGGCTGATTACCAAGGCCGACTACACCATTCCCATTGGAGCGGCCCTGACCATCTGGCCCAAGTGGAAGAGTACCTTCAGACGCGAGACTCCCACCGATCCGTCGCAGGCCAATATCCGCGAGCTAGAGGAGACCCTGTTCTTGATTTCGCGCTACGCGATCCTCGAACAGACTTGGATCGCGCTCGGTCTAGAGTTCAGTTGGTTTGAGAACTTGCGCGACCGGCCAGCCGAGCTACAAGTCGGTTATGTCGAGGACTTTACCAGCCGCGTCTATTCGATTCTGTTCTCCAATACATCAGCCTATCTAGGTTACCAGCTAACCTTAAATGCGGGCCTTCAGCTAGAGGAACAAAACTTCGAGGCCGAGCAGCGCAACACCTCGCTTGGGTTCATTCGCGTTTTCGCCAGCACTGGGCAGGAGTAAGCGAAAGCGGCGAAAATTGAACTTGCTAAGCATCTTCAAAAGACGTAATATAGGGCGTCTCAGAAGATGAATCGTCGACAGCTACACCACTAATCCCACGGAGGGAACACATGAAAAAAATTCTTTTTCTTTTTGTCGTTTGCGCCGCAGCGTTCGCCTTAGTCAGCCCGGCTAACGCGCACGTCGGTGCTGAGTATTTTATCCCAGGTGTGCCCAATCCCAGCGCCATGACCATCGACGGCCTCGAAGATGATTGGGGCTGGCTGGACGAGGAGTTCATCCTCACGACCGAGGGCATGTTCACTGCCGGGGGCGAGACCATCGCCAAGGAAGACTACGACGTCAGCATTCTGATGGCGTGGAGCACGCCGCCGGACAATCGCTTCTACTTCTTCATCCGCGTTCAAGACGACACCCTGCGTCTGATCGAAGAAGACCAGAAGCGCTGGTGGAACGACGACTGCATCCAGATCACCTTCGATCCAGATCACTCGGGTGGCGACTTCCTAGGTGAAAACGTCGATCAGGTTCTCAACGCCCAGCGCTATCACCTGCGCATCAAGCCGCTGCCGGGCCAGCCTGTGGCGTACAACAGCTTGCTCGAATACATCGACTTGCCGCCGATCGGCTGGAGCTCGGATATGTTTGAGGGCGAGCCTACTGGCGACATCTTTGAGATCGCCTGGACCGTCAATCCGCCGGATGCCGAGCATTTCTCGACCAACGTCTCTTACACCTTCGAGTTCCGCAACGCCTTTTGGGACATCCACGGTGTGACCCAAGACGAGGCGATTCGGCACATATTCGAAAATGACCAAGTGACCCATATCGGCGTACGTCCGCTCGATGGCGATGGCGGCGAGACGGGTGCTAAGCACCAGCTTTATCCGCTGGGCGGCTCCACAGGTCAAGATCAGAAAGGCGACCAGATGCTCGACTACATCTTACTGGAAGCCGACGAAGTCGAGGAAGACACGGCCGTCGAAGCCACGAGTTGGGGTCGAGTCAAGAGCCATTTGGACAGCCAACTCGACTAAACAAGGCTGCATTCCATCAGCCGTCTAGCAAAGAGAGGAGGGGCGATTGCCCCTCCTCCTCTTGTATTAGTAGCTTTCAAAGAAGCGAGGATAGCCATGAAGACATTGGGTAGCTTGCTCCTATTGCTAATCGCGTTCGCCGGATGCGGCTTAAAGTTCGGGTATCGGCACTTTACCGGTCCGGTGGTGCCCGCGGAAATCGCGGACGACAACTACTTGGTCGGCGACGATCACAGCATCACTTTCTTCAAAGATCGTCTAGAGGTAGCGATATTGCCCATGTCGTCCGAGGCTCTGAACCGTCAATTCGTCGGTGTCTCAGAAGCTCCAGCGGGCTTTACCCTGCCCAACCCCTACGCCGTAGCTACCAATCCCTATACCTATGGCGATTGGACGCCGCCCGGCGAAGAGGAGGCCCCGACGCGGTTCACCGTATTTTTGGTCAAAGTCAAAAACTACGCCTATCCCAAAGTTCGCCTAAATCCAGCCAACATCGAATTGATCGCTCCCAACGGGCGTCGCTACGAGGCGCTCAGTCTCCTCGCCCTGACCGAGTACTATTGGCCCTACGCCCAAGCCTACGGCGGCAATGCGCGCAAGAGCTTCAAGGAGCGGCGCGATCTCTTGCAGCGCACCCTGTTTGCCGACGACATGGTCTTCAGCGGCCAAGAGCAAGAGGGATATTTGGTCTTTCCCCCGCTCGACCGCGACGTCGAGGAATTCACGCTGTGGGTCCGCGATATGGCGCTGAGATTCGACTTCCGCGACGCACCTGTGGAGACTGTAGATATACCCTATGACTTCCAGCGCGAAGTGTACTACGCCCGGACTCGGCGTGCAGACAAGAGTTGAAATGGCGGCGCGTGCGATCGGTTGTTTGTCTCTGGTCATTATCGCCGCCTGTAGTTCCCCCCAAGACGACACAAGCATCGTAGCCCGCGTGGGCGAAGTCGCTATTACCTTCGAAGATTTACAGAGTTTCAAAAGCGACATGCCCCCCCTCCTACTCTCCGAGCGTGAAGGCGTCGCTGCATTCGACGAATACCTCCAAGCGATGGTCGATATGGAACTCCTGTTGCTAGAGACGCAGGAAAGGCAGATCGATAGCGACCCAGATTTTATAGAGCAATGGGAACAGGAGCGGGGAAAAAAGCTCTTCCAAGAATTCGTCAAGCTGGAAATCCAAGACAAAATCGACCTGCCGCAAGAGGAAATACAACGGCAGTGGGGCGAGAGCAAGTGGAACCGGCTACTAAAACTTGCCCGCATCCGCTCGGGTACCGCCGACGAAGCCGCCCAAGCCCTGCGTGCCTTAGAGAATGGGACCCTGTCCGGCCAACCTCTGTCCCCCCCTCAGCAAGGGAATCTCCAAGGGGAGTTGAACTCCTACGTTGGACGGAATACTATCGAAGAGTTCGGGATTTCTCTCGATGTGGCGGAGGTGCTCTTCGAGCTCGCTAAAGGCGAGATTAGCGAGCCGCTGAAGGGCGAAGCCGGCTACGACATATACAAGGTGTTGGACGAACGTCCCGCGCCAGCCAGCTATTACTTGATCTTTTCCCAAGGGACACTAATGGCCGCCTTCGGCGAGCGTCGGCGAGCACTCATTACCGAGTTGATGCGGGAATACAATGTCGAACTGGATCCCCATAGTATCGCCAAGTTAGCCGCCATCGTCGCCCAAGACAATGTGGATGCTATCGACGCAGAGGGCATTCTGGGCCGATACGACGGTGGTCAGATCACGCTAGCGGACTTCCTAGCGCTCTACCCGAAGGTGCGTCGGGTCGCCTCCGTGGGCACCGACAGCAGCGGTATTGATGAGTTCGTTCGGCTCTATCTGGTGCCCGAGGTACTCTTCCCCGTGGCAATCGAACGCCGCGACATGGCGCAGGAGCCGGCGATATCCGACTGGCTGCGGATCAAAAAACGCGCGATGCTCATCGAAGAACTGCGCCGCCGCGACGTGGAAGAGCATGTCGATCTGAGCGAAGAGGTGCTTCGACGCTACTACGAGGCCAATCTGCATCGTTTCATGGAAGATCGAGAAGTGGCCGTACAGGAGATTCTAGTTGCCACCCAAGAAGAGGCAGAAGCGCTAGCGGCACGCATTCGAGCGGGTGAAGACATGGCGACCTTGGCTGCAAGTCACAGCATCCGCCAAGGCAGTGACGAGGGCCGCTTCCACATCCATTCCTTCGAGCGGGTGGTTTTTGGCGAGTTGTTGACAGAGGCTCTAGCCGCGGAGGTTGACGTGCTCACTGGTCCGGTGGCCATCACTGAGACTCCACACCGCCAAGGTGGTTTCTCGCTGTTTAAAGTGCTCGAAAAGACCCCCGAAAAGCCCAAGCCATACGACGAGGTGGTCAAACAAGTTCGCTACTGGTGGACCAAGGAAGAAGAAAATCGCCTCTATAACGAACTGATTGACCGCCTGCGAAAAAAGCATGCCGCACAAATCTCCATCTACGAGGATCACTTGGCGACCATGTATGACGCGGCTCAGCTATAGGGTACTAGGTTTTCTCGCCTGCGCATTGCTTTGCGCTTGCGACGGTGCCGACGACCACTTAGCAGCAGCCAAGCGTCTAGCGACAGAGGGCAAATACACCGCTGCCGTCGCCGCGTGCAACCAAATACTCGCAGCCAATAGCCAGCACCTTGAAGCCCTCTTGCTCTTGGCCCGCCTCAACCTAATTCAAGGCCATCTAGCGCAGGCGGCGCAACTGGCCGAACAGGCCGTACAGCTAGCCCCCGACCACGCCGATGCCTATCTCCTTTTGGGCGACATCTACATCCGGCAGCGGCGCAACGCCGATGCTGCAATCATCTATCAAGAGGGTCTGCACGCTACCGCCGAGCGGGGCGACTTCTATCGCAAACTCGCCATAGCCTACGCCGATGACGGACACTATAGCGAAGCCATAGAGGCCCTTCAGCAAGCCCTCCAACACTCCGACGACGCGGCCATTCACTACAATTTGGGCGTGGTTTATGAGCGGCAGGCGCACTACGACGAGGCCAGCCGCGCATTTGCCCGCACCACTGAGATAGACACCACCTATGGCGACGCTTATTTCCGGCTGGGGCAAATCCAAGGCAAGCAGGGTCTATTCGAGGAGGCTGCGGCTAACTTCGCGCGCATGATCAGCCTAGACCCAAACTACGCCCCGCCCTATACTGGGCTTGGCCAAGTCCGCATGCAGCAAGGCCGCTTAGACGAAGCCGAGCGCCTCTTTAAACAAGCCATTGCCCTTGACCCCTTTGAGGGCGAAGCCTACCACCGACTCGGCACGCTCTTTTTGCGGCGGGGAGACCAAGACCAAGGCGAGAAGCTCTTGGCCATGTTCAAACGCATCCAACCCGTCAGCGCCGATATCGAGCGTTTTCGCTATATCCTCAACCTCTACCCCGACGACGCCAACGCGCACTACAACCTAGGGGTGCTCTACGGAGGTCTTGGTCGCTACGCCGAGGCCGGCGTTGAGTACGCCGCGGCATTGCGCATCAACGACCAGGATCTCAGTGCCCGCAACAACTTGGCCAACGTTCTACTGCGGCAGGGACGCATCGACGAAGCGATCCACCACTACGAGATCGTGCTGGCGCTCAATCCGCGCTATGCCCAGGGCTTTAACAATCTGGGCTCGGCTTATCTGATGAACGGCGATTTGCAGCAAGCCGTCCAGGCTTTTGCCAAGGCGCTCAAGCTAGCACCGGACAACGCCGATACTCGCTTCAATCTTGCCCGTCTTTACAAAAGCCAAGGGCTGGATGCGCGGGCCGCCGCTGAGATGAAGATCTACAATCAGCTTGTACAGGCCGCTAAGAAAAAAGAACCCAGTGAGTGAAGAACAGTTAAACCACCAAAATCGCTTGCTGCTCTACGGCACCGTAACCATCTCCGGGGCGGCGGTGATGATGCTAGAGCTGTTGGGCACGCGCATCATTGGCCCCTTCTACGGGGTCAGTCTCTATGTGTGGTCGTCGCTCATATCCGTCGCTTTGATCGCCTTGGCACTGGGCTATTACCTCGGTGGCTTGGTCGCCGACAAACAGACGCGCTTTCGGCTGTCCTACGCCATAGCACTCGCTGGTCTGACGACGGCTGTGATTCCGCTCGTCAGCCGCCCGATCTTGCTGTGGACTAATGATCTGGGGCTGCGCGCCGGGGCCTTTACTAGTGCCCTGCTGCTTTTTACCTTGCCGCTGACCTGCCTCGGAATGGTGGGGCCACAGGTAATCGCACTGGCGGCGCGGCGGCGGGCTGGCGTGGGCATGGCAGCCGGTTCGGTCTTTGCGGTCAGCACGGTCGGCAGCGTCGTGGGCACCTTGTTGTTGGGCTTTTTCCTGTTGCCAGCTCTTGGATCGCGTGTAATTCTCTACGCAGTCAGCGCAGCCTTGATCCTGCTAGCCCTCGTCGTGGCACTATACGAGCGACGGTGGGGACACGCAGCGGTAGGACCGGTCGCAGCCGCGGCAATTGCGACCGGCGCGGGACTCTGGCTACAGGCCGACCCAGAGCCGACCGAATACGAGGGCTATCGTCTAGTCTACCAAGCCGAAAGCCACTACGGCTGGGTGCGGGTCGTCGATGACCGCGACCGCCGGGTGCGGTGGATGCTGTCGGACGCTTCGGTCATCAGCGCGCTGCGGCTCGACACGCGCGGGCCGGTGCTCAGCTACCAAAAAATCATCGCCGACCTGCCCCAATTACACCCAGAGGGGCGCAATGCGCTGCTAATCGGCCTCGGCGGAGGCTATATTGCCATGGCATTTGCAGGCCAAGGCATTGCCACCGACGCCCTAGAGCTGGACCCGGAGGTAGCAAAAGCCGCGCAGCAATACTTTCTCTACGAGCCATCGGGCGCGTTGCTGGTCGGCGATGCCCGCTACGAAATCCGCCGCCTCGATCAGCAATACGACTTCATCGTCCACGACTGCTTTACCGGCGGGTCCGTGCCTAGCCACCTGCTGAGCGTCGAAATGCTCCGCGACCTCGACCGGCTCCTCAAAGACGACGGCCTCTTGGCCCTGAACTTCGTCGGCTTTACCGAGGGACCAGAAGCCGATGCCGCGGCGGCCGTGTACCGGACGCTGGGCGAGGTCTATCCGCACCGGCTGGCTCTCGTCACAATACCGGGCGCGGCGTTTAACGACTTTGTCTTCTTGGCTTCGCGGCGTCCTATTTCCCTAGCGTCTGAGGCCGCGTGGCTGGCGGCGCACGAATATTCCATGCCCGCCGAGGGCGAACTCATCACCGACGACTTCAATCCGCTCGAACGGCTGCAAGTGGCCAAAGCCGAGCGCTATCGGGCCCTCTTGCTGGATCGAATGGGACCGATGCTGCTGGCCTTCTGACAACAGGAGCGTTGCCATGCTAAAAATTCTCAAGGTTCCCGTAGAGCCGCTGACCCCCTCGGCCTTTGCCCCTTTCGGGCAAGTTATCTCCACCTTTGCCGAGGCCAAACCCGAAGTCGTAGTAGGAGAGTTGGTCGAGAACGCATACACCGTGCGGGCCGAAGTCGAAGACCCCACATCCGACCAACTCGACCTATCCGAAGGCCGGCTGCGAGCGCACTTTGCCTTTCACGACGACGCCGGGCAGTCCTTCTATCCGAGCCGGCACTGCCCAACCGTCTTTTTCGTCGCCCCGGTCCAGCCCATGATTGAGCCGGAGGACCTGCGCGCCTTTTACTCCGACGGCAGCACCGGCATCTGCATGAGCCTGAAGGTGTGGCACACCATGCCCGTGTGCCTGCGCGGCGAGGAGGTGTACCTAACCGCGCGCGGCAACCAGAACTATCACGACCACTCGGTTGACGTCCACTTCGACCAAGACCGCGGCTTGGCCCTGCTGCCCGATATGAGCAGCGTCTCTAACTGGCAGGAGTAGCCAATGGACAAGGTGCGCCTAGCCCTCGTCGGCTGCGGCGGCATGGGCACCCGTCATCTGCACGGCCTCAAGCAGCTAGCCGACTCCCCTTTCGATGCAGTCGAACTGAGTGCGGTCTGCGACATTAGCGCGGAAAACGCCGAAATGGCCGCCGCCGAAGCCGAGAAGCTCCTCGGAACCCGCCCCAAGGTCTGCACCAACATGGAGGCGATGGTACAGCAGGTACCGGATTTGGAGGCCGTGGACGTGGTGACCGATCCTTCGGTACATCACACCGTCGTCTGCGAAGCCCTCGACTTGGGATTGCACGTGCTGGTGGAAAAGCCGCTAGCCATCACCGTGCGAGCCTGCCAGCGGATACTCGACGCAGCCGCGCGCAACGAGCGCATTGTCTCCGTGGCCGAAAATTTCCGCCGCGATCCTTCGGCCCGCATCGTGCGCCACTTGATCGACACCGGTGCCATCGGCACGCCCTATATGGGGTTGTACCATTCGCTCGGCGCGGGCAATTCCATCTTTATCACCCCTTGGCGCCACCGCCGAGAGTTGGGCGGCTTTATCCTCGATATGGCCGTGCACTTCACCCACATGATCCGCTACCAATTGGGGGATTTTGCCGAAGTCTATGCCGATGCGCGGCTGGTGGAGCCGGAGCGTTCCAAGTCCGCATCCATGTCCATGGACTATGAGTTCTACAAAAAGCGCTTCGCAGCCATGCCCGAGCGCATACCCGCCGCGGCCGAGGACACGACCCAAGCGATCTTCAAAATGGAGAGCGGCGCGACCCTAAACTGGATCGTCGGGATCGCCGGCCACGCGGGCGCGCACCGCGAGCTAATCATGGGCACCGACGGCAGCATCGACGGCTTTGGCGTGCGCGGAGGGCGCATAACGCTCGAACGGCGCGATGCCGAGACTCTGAGCCAAGAGGACATCCTAGCGTCTGCCGAGGGCGCGGGACTGACATTCGACCCGCTAACTCGCTACCTCTTTCCGAGCGGCGTCTCGGCCGGTGACCCGCTCGTCGATTTGAAACTGATCGCATACGAATTGCACGAAATGGCGGAAGCCGTTCGCGGCCAGCGCACCGTCGAAGTGGACGGCCGCTGCGGCCTGAAGGACGTGGCCGCGCTCTACGCGGTCTTCGAGTCGTGGCGCGCCAACGGCCCGGTGACGCTCAGTGCGGTCGAATCCTGCCAATCATACGCCTATCAAGCAGAGATAGACGCCGCCTTGGGCATCGACTAACCACGCCAACGATAGGAGATCGCCATGTGGAACCTCGTAAAAATCCCAGTAGAACCGCTCGTACCCGAAACCTTCGCCCCCTTCGGCCACGTAATTCGCACCTTTGAGGAGCGCAAGCCGGACAAGGTCAAAGGCGGTTATGCCACCAACGCGTACCCAGTCCTCGCCACGCCCGGCCCCGAGCCCAAAGATGGCCCCGACTGGTACGCGCCCCATCCGCAGCGCGTGCCCATCTCCGAGGGACTAGAGCGCGCCCATTTTGCCTTTCACACGGACGCCGGCCAGTCGTTTTACCCCAGCTTACACTCGCCGAGCGTGTTTCTCGTCGGAGCGATCCAAGACGACATCCAAGCCGAGGAACTGCGCGCTTTTTATTCGGCGGGCGATGTCGGCGTCTGCTTGCATCTGGGGGTATGGCACACCATGCCCATCTGCGTCGAGGGCCACGACGTGTATCAGACCACGCGCGGCGACCAAGACTACCAGGCGCACTCCGTGGAAATCGACTTCGACTTAGAGCGCGGGCAGTCCATTGTGCCGGACATGGACAGTTTCAAAGGAGTTTGATCAAATGCGACGAGTTGGTTTCCAGATGCAGGTTAAAAAAGATCGAATCGCCGAGTACAAGGAAGCGCACCGCCAAGTGTGGCCCGAAGTCTGCGCGGCCATCACGCGCCACGGCTGGCATCGCTACTCGCTCTTTATGAACGCAGACGGCCTCGTCTTTGGCTACTTTGAGACCGAGACGGATCTTGCCACGGCCCTCGACGGCTTTCTCGCGGAAGAGGTCGTACAGCGTTGGGGCGAGGCCAACGAGGGGTTGGTTGAGATACCGGAGGGCGGCCCCAAAGACGTAATAATCGAACTAGAAGAGGTCTTCCACCTCGACTAGCGCCATGAATAACCTTGTCGGCGTAAACCCAGAAGCGGTTTTGGCGGGAACCAAGTCTCAACCAACGGAATAGGAAGATTACAATTACAAATGGCAGATTGTGTTCTCCAAACCTTGGTACCAGACATCGAACGCTTGGCAGCAACAACGGTCGCCAAGTATAGGCTTCCCGGCATGGCGCTCGGCGTTATCCGCGATCGCGAACTCGCTTGGTTCGGCGGGTTCGGCGCAGCGGATCTCGATTCGGGCAAAAAGCCCACTGAAAACACGATTGCCCGCATCGCCTCCGTGACCAAGACGTTTACGACAACTGCGATTATGCAGTTGCGGGATGCGGGACAACTCAAGTTGGACGATCCACTAGCACAGCACATTCCCGAATTTGCTTCGGTTCGCGCTATCCACGGCGATGTTGACGGTGTGACGCTCCGACGATTGTTGACACACCGCTCCGGCTTGGTCACTGAGTCGCCGACGCACGGTTGGAATGATCTCCACTTCCCAAGCCGCGAGGAGATGCTTGGCAAACTGCCGGAGACGGGGATTGTCATCCCGCAGGACTCCGCTTTCAAATACTCCAATCTTGCATTTGGATTACTCGGCGAGGTGGTGTACAGGGTTACCGGCACGCCATACATTGAATACGTTCACGCCAATATCATTGAGCCGCTCGGTCTAACATCCACGGTCTTCGACCTCACGGACGAATTGCGTCCTCACTTCTTTGTCGGTTATAACCCAACACCCTATCAAGACCGCCCTGAACGCGCTCCTTACGCCCACCTGAACGGGATTTCAGCGGCGGGTCAACTGCATTCCACCGTTGGCGACTTGGCAAAGTGGGTATCGTTCCAATTCCAAACCGACGGCGGAGACCGCTGCGGGGCACAGGTGCTCAAGGGATCAACATTGGTGGAGATTCAACAACCGCAATACGTAGAGCCGGACTGGTCGGCGGGGCAATGTCTAGGCTGGCGCGCAACCCGCATCGGCGACCATATCTATCACAATCACGGTGGCGGGATTCACGGCTTTGGCACACAGGTGTGGTTCAACATTCCGCGGAAAACCGGCGTGGTTGTTCTCATCAACATGTGGCCTCCGCACGGAGGTCTTGAGATTGCACAGGAAGTACTTGAAATGGTACTGAATGCCGACGAAGCAGTGCCGCTTGTACCCGAGCAGCCAGCGCTTGAACCAACACCAGAGGCATTGCGGCGCTTTGTCGGTTATTATCGCGCCGAGCCGGGCATTGATGTGGACATTGAGGTGCGCGACGGCAGCCTGCGGCTTACGGCGCACGGTGGGTCTGCGTATTCCCTACATGCTCCGGCAGTCCTCGAACCGACGGACAAGGAGGCGGAATGGCTTGTTCGCGATGGTCGTGCAGCCGGAGAAATCGCCCGCTTTACGTTTGACGATGACAATCGCGTACTTAGCTACGAGTTGGGGGCTTTTGTGTTCAAAAAATTGGAATGACGAAGCGGCCCCTCTACTCAATTTCTGTGAGAATCGCCTTCAGTCGTTCTGGATAGTTCGTCAAAATCCCATCGACGTCGATCTCGATGTAAGCTCGCATATCTTCAGGGGTATCCGCATAGAAGACGTGCACAACTCGCCCTGCCGCATGGGCCTTTTGCACAAACTCCCGAGTCGTGACGTCTCGTCCCGGCTGCATCGTCCGCAGCCCTAGCTCTACCGATTTTCGGATGTATTCCTCTGGCGTGCGATTGGCGCGAAAGATCCGGCATTCAATTTGCGAGTCAATCTCAGCAAAAATTCCAACGCTTTCATCGCTACATGCCAAAATAGAAGCCTCTACCATCTGAAACTCGCGCAATGCCTGTGCAACCTTGCGCTCATAGCGACCGTCTGGATTGCCCCCTTCTTTGAGGTGGACATTGAGTCTAACCTTCCCTTGTACGAGGTCTAATGCTTCCTCCCATGTTGGCACACGCTCACCCCGAAACTGTTCACCAAACACGCTTCCGGCGTCAAGGGCTTTGATTTCAGTTAGTGTGAGTTCGGCAATCGCGCCCGTGCCATCTGTCGTCCGGTTTACGGTTGAGTCGTGCATGACAATTAGATGGCCGTCCTTCGTCATGTGGAGATCTAGCTCAATCTCATCAACGCCAATTTCCAACGCCTTCTGAAAGGAGATCAACGTATTTTCGGGATAGTTTCCCGACGCACCCCGATGAGCAACATTAACGACCATTTTTTATCTCTCCTCAATTAGCGCCATGAAATTACGGCGTGCTGCGGTACGGCACCACAAACGCCACCCCCGTAGGCGAGTGCCGAGGGTTTTCATAGACCGTTACCAGCATACCAGCGGCGACTTCTGCAATCTGCTGCACTCGTCCCGAAGGCCAGCGCACGCGCACGGTATCCGCTTGTTGATATGCACCTAAGCCGACGAGCAAAGTCGCGCTGTTCTGGGCCGAAAAGCCCTCGCCGGCCCGGTGCTCGCGCAGCAGCGTCTTTCCACCAACATCCACTTCCACTTGTACGCCATACCCATCGCGCACGCTCCACTCGCGCGAGACCTCGTCGCGGTCGTTGCCCCCCACAAACCGCAACGCGAGAACGTGCCCCGCCTTGCTGCGATTGGCAAACAACTCGCAGAGCGGCTCATTGGCATTGACGACGGCCAAATCAATGCGCCCATCGCGGTCAAAGTCCAAGGTGGCGAAAGCGCGACCATCCGCAGGTGAATCCGCCGCCGACAAACCCGACACATCGATAAAGTCGCGCCCTTCTACATTGAGAAATAAGCGATTGCGCTGGTATCCGCTAAGCGAGGCCCCAGCGTCGAGCCGAGCACCCACGTTGTACGCCCCATCCGTCCGGCCATGACGCACGACCGTGCGCCAAAACAGACTTCAGGTATCCTCGGGGAGCGCGACTTCTCGTGGCGGAGTGTAGTAGCCGCTCGGAGCGTAGATGTCGAGATCGCCGTCGTTGTCAAAGTCCAAAAACTGGCCGCCCCAGCCCCAGCCGCCGTCCTCCACCGGCGAGTCTGCAACGAGGTTGAAACCCTCACTGCCGTTCCGCAGGAGGGAGTTGCCCCGAGCCAAAGGGGCAAACGCCGCCCCCGCTTGCCCAGCGGCTTCCGTGATGCGGCGACCAGCACTGCTGTGCATGTTGGTCACGTACAGGTCTTGGCGACCATCCCCGTCGTAATCGGCCCAACTCGCGCCCATGCCAAAGCCCGGATCCGCAGCCCCACTCTCCGCAGTAACATCGACGAGGACACCGCCGTCATTGCGGAGCAAGTTATTGGCAGCAAAATCGTTGGCGAGGTAGAGATCCGGGTCGCCGTCGCGGTCGTAGTCGGCCCAAGTCGCTTGTAACGTATTGCGCCATACGGCAGCGGTTGCAGCGAAGCGACCATCGCCGAGGTTGCGCAACAAGACGTTGGGCGGCCCAGGTGCGTCGTAGATGAGGTGGCCGATGCGGTCGCGGCTCAGGCCGTAGAGTGTGCGAGCGTGGTCCGCAGGCAGGAAGTCGGCCAGCAGCGCGCCGCCCCAAGAATCAGCTCGGGAAGCAGAGGGAGCCGCGGCGAGCAACATCCGCGCGGCATACGTGGAGAAGTACACATCGAGCAAACCGTTGCCATCGTAATCGGCCGCTGAGATCGAGGCCACGAGGAACGGCAGGACGCCATCGCCCAAATCGCGGGGAGCAAAGTCCCCGTCCTCGTTGACCATGTAAAGGCTAGGCGCAAGCGTGCGGCCAAGGAAGACATCCGGGTCGCCGTCGTTGTCAAAGTCGGCGAAAAGCGCGGCGGCCGTGTGGTGCTCCACATCGAGACCGTATTGGGCCGCGCGCTCCGCAAACGCGCCGTCGCCACCATTGTGCAACAGCATGTTCCGACCCCGGCGCACGGCGATGTACAGGTCGTCGTACCCATCGGCGTCGATATCCACGACGCTGATGCCGGGATGGCGGTCAAAGGCTTGGCGGGTGAAATAGCGATGCGGCGCGACAAACGCAGAGTCGCTAAACGACTGGTGCACCAATGCGGAGTGGCGCGAAAACCTAGCCCGAGAGCGGTCTTCGTCGCACGGGAGCGCCTCGTCGAGGACTTCGGCAAACAGCGCGTGCGTCCTCGTAAGCATCTCCAGCGATTCGGTCTCCCAGCGGCGAATCCGCCAAGCAGCATCTTCCTCCTGCTGCCAGTCGAGCATCAACCGAGCCAGTATTTGCGCGCGCGCCCCGTCTTTTGTCTGCGCCGAGGCGTCAAAGCGCAGACGAGCTTGGTAAATCGTCTCTTCCGCGTCGAGAAAATGCCCAGTCTCAATGTGGAAGGCTGTATAGTCGAAAAAATGTACCGCAGCCAAGAGCGAATTCCACAGTTGAATGTCTGCACCTTGGACCTGCTCGGCAGGTGCAATTCTCCAGCGCTGGCGCTTAATGCCTAGCGCCGGGACGACCTCAGTCGCCTCTGCGGTCTGCTCCACATCCGCAACATCAACCGCGTTGGCAAAAAGCGCGCGAGCCGGCGCGGCGGGCAGTTGACTTTGGTACATCCCCAAGGCGAGCAGCGGCAGGACCTCGCCACTCAGATGCTGTTGCACCGCTTCGCTGCGGTCGATGGTCGCCAAGAGCAGGTTGCGTTCCCGCACCTTTTGCAAGGAGCGGACTGTGCCGTATCCCCCAAGGACGGCAAGAGCACCAAAGACGAAAGCGACGAGCACAATGGGAATCAGCGGCAGCCGAGGACAGCGCCAAACGAGCCAACCGCCGCCAAAGAGCAAGGCGATCTGGAGGACGATGATACCCTCGGTGCCAAGCGGATGCGCCGGAAAAAAATGCGCGAGCCCCAGCGGATTGAAGGCCAAGCCACTGAGCAGCAGGGCCGCACCGGCGAGGCGCACGGCGGCGCGGCGGCGACTGGTCACCGGTCGTACCCTCCGTCTAGCGAATGAGAGGTCAACCCTAGCCAGTACGAGACTGATTTACCCCATTGGATATAGTTTTTGTAACGGCAAGACAGCATAGTATATTAGACGCCAAACAGCCGCTCAGCCTCGGCAGCTTCCAATAAAAGGAGGCCATTCCTGTTCGCTGAAATCGCCCGCCACGCCCTCGACCGGGTGCCCTTGTCCATCATCTTCGACGATTCCACGGTGCTGGTCAACCTCAACTATTTCTTCCTCCGCGACCGCACCATCGCCGAGGGCCGTCCCCAGCGTTGGGAGGATGTGCCGGTGGTCCATCCTACATCCTTTACCCGCGAATTTGCCGAGTGGTGCCTGGCAAGCGGTGTCCGGGGCAAATTCTCAGTGGTGCCCTGCCCGGCGGCCCTAGGGCGCATTGACGAGGGGCTGCCTCTCTTCAGCAAAGCCCAGCAAGACGAATGGCTGGCCATGTGCCGCGAGGTCATCGTCCCCGCCTTCGACATCACGCCCGAGATGCTCACCCACAAGTTCGTTTTAGATCCCAAAACCTTGCAGCCGCTGCCCTCTAGAATATGGGAGCAATACGATTGGGCCGCGCTGCCCGAGGACCAAGAAGAATTAGTCACCGAGTACATCGCCCAAGCGTGCCGCATTCTAGTCGCCGTGGGCCTAACGCCGCAAGGAGTAACTTCACCGGGCGGTTTCGGCGGCCGCACCCTGCCCTTTTACGCCCGCTGTGCTGGCGAGGCCGTGCGCCAAGTCACGGGCAACCCCGTGCCCTACTTTTTTCAGCGGGTCTCCAAGGACGACACGGTAGATACGCCCGTATGGTACCCCGACCGCCAAACCGGCCAAGCCACCGGCGAAATCATCGCCTCCACCGGCGACTGGACCGGCAGTTGGACCGGGTATGGCGAGGTCGATCCCGACAAGTACATCACGCCCGACTTGGAGGGCGGTCGCCTACCGGCCCTCATTGACGCGGGCGAGCCGGCTGTGCTCATCAGCCATTGGCAGGGGTTTTATGGGCTACACGATGCAGACCGGCGCGGCTTTAACGCATTCAAGAAGGTGGTGAGCCGCCTCGCCGAGCGCGATCCGAGGGGAGAGCGCACCCAATGGCGCACCTGTAGCCAAATCACCACCTATGCCTGCGCCCGCGCAATGGCCGAGGTCGCAGTAGAGGGGAACACCATCCGCCTCGACCTGCCGGTGCAGACCCCTGACCTGACCCTGCGCTTTACAGACGGAGAGGTGCGCTCAGTGCAGGTAGATGGCCGCCCATTGACGCGAGCTGCTAGCCGCGCTGCTTTCAAAAGCGACACTTTCCTGCTAGAAGACGGAGCTACTTTTGTCGCCTTTAACCCGGCCCAACGCCAAGTGCTAGTGGAAGTGGAATAACCAACTTAAACGGAGACTATAACCATGAACTCACGCCCCAAAATACTCATCGCCTGCAACAAACACGTGCGCGAGCAGTACCTCGCCGCGACCGATTTCGCACGCCTCGAAGCCTTCGCCGACTGGGACTGGTTCGAATGCGAAGGCGGCGGCATTTACGACACCAACGCAGACCCCAAAAGCGCCCATGCGCTAGGCGAGCGGCTGGGTGGCTACGACGGCTTGGTCGTCTGCCACGGCTGCCCCACGATCGATGCCGCGATCTTGGATCAAGCCCCCGACCTGAAAATCATCGGCGAGTTGGAAGGCGACCGTTTTGCCAGCCGCATCGACGTCGAGGCCGCTTGGGCGCGGGGCGTCTGCACGGTCGATACGACCAACGGCTCATCGTATCCAGTGTCCGAGTGGGCCTTGGCGCTCATCCTCATTTCCCTGCGCAACGCCGGTGCCCAGTTCCGCCGCCTCATCGCCGGCGACGTGAGCCCTCGTCCGCAAAGCGACTTTGGCTTTATCCACGGCGATCTGACCGGCAAGCGCGTCGGCCTGATCGGCTGCGGGCACATTGGCCGACGACTCATCCAGTTTTTGCGCCCCTTCCAGACCGAAGTGTGGGTGTATGATCCCTATCTGGCGCGGGAGATGGCCGACGCCGTCGGCTTCCTCAAAACCTCGTTGGACAACGTGATGTCCCAGTGCGACGCCATCGTCTGCCTAGCGCCACACACCCCGCGCACCGAGCGCATGATTGGACAACGAGAACTGGACCTGATCCAGCCGGGCGCGGTGTTCGTCAATGTGTCGCGGGGCAAAGTAGTGGATTCAGATGCGCTGGTGAGACGGCTCAAGCGGGGCGACATCGTCGCTGGTCTAGACGTGTTCGACCCGGATGTGGGCGAGGACAACGCCTATGGCGACAAGGAGATTCTCAGTCTCGAAAACGTCTTCGTCACCCCGCACATCGCTGGCGTAACCGAGCAGAGCTATCCGCGCTTTTTCGAGCTAATGGTCGATGAACTCGACCGCTTCTTCCACGGACACGAGACCCTCTTCGACCTAACACCCCGCTCCATCGCCAACCGCCGGGGTAGTGAGAGTTGACCATGCTGACCCCACTCCAAGTCGGCCAATTCCGCGCCATGGGATTCCTCAAACTAGAGGCGTTCTTGACATTTATACCGATCACCTGATCGAGACTGCCGGTCCTCGCAGGCGGGCCATGGTCGCGCGCCTGCGGGAACTGGCCATTGCCTGAGTATGAAACCGCTTCTAGGCGAGCAATCCCCGCAGGTAGTCGACGGCTAGGCCAATGGCCTCGAGGTCGCTCACTGCATTGCCTTGGCCTTCGAAGACGATGGACATATTGCCGTTGAAGTCGACTTGGCGGAGAATTTCGACAATGCGCTCGTAGTCGAGCCACTCCTCTCGGCCGCGGTCGATTTTGTATATTTTGGCCCGCACATAGGTGGCGTAGGGCGCGGTCTGCTCCATGAAGTCATAGAAGTCGACCGCGGAAGCCGCGGCCCCGGAGGGCACCGCGCCCGGCGAGCCTTGCCACCAGCCCGTGTCGAGGATGAAGGTGAAGTTTTCGCGGTTGACATCGCGCAGTATTTTGAGAATATCGTCCCCAGTGGGCGCGATGACCGGGGCGTGGTTGTGGAGGCCGACGAACACGCCTTTGCCGGCGGCGTAGTCGCAGACCTCCTCGAAGCTGCCAATGGCGTCCTGCCACAGGACGCGGCGGTCGACGGCTGCGGCGGGGATGCCGCCGCCGAAGAGGCGAACCAAGGGCGCGCCCATAAAGGCGGCCAGATCAATGCCCTCTTTGACTTCGGCAATGCGCCGGCGGCGTTCGGCTTGGGGCAGGGCAACGCCCTGGGGGCGGCCGTCGATCTGCTCGACGCCGACAAAGCCGCGGCCCACGCCCAAAAAGCCAATGGGCAGGCCGCACTGCTGGCAGAGGGCCTTGATGGAGCGCAGATAGGCCGGGTCCCGGGCGCGAAAGCCGCGGAAGAGCTGAAAGTCGACCACGTCGAGGTCCCAAGCGCGGATCTGGCGCACTAAGGCGGCGATGTCCAGCCAGTTGCGCGGGTCTTCCTTGTCGGCATAGGGCAGGTCTTCGGCGACCCGCAGCATGGCGTTGCAGCCTAGTTTGATCATGCGATGTCGGTGTGTCCGGGTGCATCGGGCAGAAGTCGCCCATGCGCTCGACCTTGACCGAGCGCCCAAAAAGATCCTTATAATACACTACACAGAGAAGTTGAACCATGCATCTGATCGCACCGACGGCAACAGTACAAGTACCAGACTGGGTCGCGTACCCAGATCGCGACTGGATACAGATCACGCCCGCCGAAGCCGGTCTCGATGCGCGGAAATTCGCCACCTGGCTGGACAGTCTCGATGTCAGAGGGGCGAGCTTTGGCGGCGAGAACCACAGCGGCAACCAGTACGGTGCCGTGCTCACGCGCGGCGGATACCTAGTGCACGCCTGGGGCGACCGCCACTATCGGCATCAGACGGCCTCGGTCGGCAAGGCCCTAACGTGGGTGGCATTGGGCGCGGCCGTTGGCGACGGCCTCCTCGATCCAGACGAGCCGATCCATCAAACGTGGACCGGAGCCGGGCAACTATCGCACGCGCACAAGTACCTCGATTGCGGCCACCACCAAAAACTCACCTGGCGCCACTTGGTCGGGCGGCGCGATGAGAGCCTGCACTGGGGCGGCTTTCCCTTTGAAATCGGCAACCGTTGGCGGGAGCAGCGCACGGGCCTCGAAGAGCGGGACGCGGTCCCCGGCATCCCCGCATGGGCCACTTGGACGGGCGATCCCTTCTACGACTGCTACGCCCATGCCGAACCGGGCACCCAAGGACTGTACAGCAGCGCCGGCTTCTGGCGGTTGGGCCAAGCGCTGACCTACGTTTGGGGCCGCGACCTCAAGGACGTGATCCAGGAGCGCCTGTTCGATGCCATTGGCATCCCGTACGAGCGCTGGGATTGGCTCGCCGGCGGCGAAGTGAAAAAGCGAAAATACCTCTATCCCACCATTCCGGACGCGTACACCTACCTCGACCCACCCTACGAGATCGGCGGCCAAGTCGTGCGCAGCGGCCCGGGTTGGGTGGTCATCAGCGCCTCGGATCTGGCACGCTTCGGCCACCTCAATGCCACCCGGGGGATATGGAAGGGGGTGCGCGTCATCGACGAAGCCTACCTGCGCGGCCACGGCGGGGGCAATAAGAGCGGGGCCAGCGGCGAGTGCGAGCACTTCACGGCCATGGGCGTGGTGACGACAATTGGGCTGCCCGAGTACAGTCACGGGGTCGAGACCAAGAGCATCCTCCCCGACGACTTCTTCGTCGCAGATCGACCGCGGCAGCAGGTTTCCCGCCGACATGGGCGAGTTAGAAGCTGAAGGTTACTACTACGCGGGCCGGCGATCCTCTTGCTGACCAACGATTGCCCCACCAATCATTGTCCGTTTGGTCGCTTCCTTCTTCGGGTTCGCGCCTTTTATCTGTTATTTCCCCATACTCGAGAGAGAGGCCTTGTTGCACGGATAGGCTGATATTCTTTTTAGGAGGCCGCCAAATAAAGCCTATCCCTATCTCTCCTCCAACATACCACTCTTTTGTTACGGCGCGGCGGATGGTTGCAAATGCCTTCTGGTAAGACAACGGAGCCAATTCGTCAGATCGATGAATTTGAACGACTGTCAGCGATGGCAGGATGATAGTTGTGCCGCTCTTCCTTCCGAAGAAGCTTCTAGACCTAGACCAAAGTAGATCAAACCCCACCCCGATCATGGAGCGGGGTTTGACGCGCCACAGGCTTAGCTCTGTTGACCGGAAAAAAGAAAAGCCTACGGCGGTCTCTGATGTGGCCGAACTGGACAGAAGGCACAAGCAAAAAAGGATAGCTACGGAACAACGACCCAGCCGCATTTTTCTACCCGAGATATTTCGTAGTAATATCTGTAAGTAACCCACACAACAAAGTCATCCTCGTCTATTTCTCTCTCGTCAACATCATTCCAAGTATAGCCAAAGCGAGCGTGTGGATCTTGGGCATTCGTATGGCAGGCCTCATCCCGATTCGGGAACACCTCACATTTAGCATAAGAAGAAGTAGCCGTTTCATTTACCCACTCGCATACCCACTCCCTTTCATCGCAGTTTGTTGAGTAGCCCGGATGACTCCTACTAAAGCAGCCTACGCTAATACGGCTGTGCCAGTGGTATCCCCAATTCTGTTCCATGGTAACATCATCATCATCGTCGAAGGAGCCATACGGATCGGGGTCGAACGGATCGTAATAAAATCCCTCCAATTTGTCCGTCTGCACTGATGTCCTTGAGTCTCCGCAGCATCCCAAAACGGTGTACGTATTGGTCGTCGGCCCTACGTAGTACCCATGCGCTTCTGCTTGCTCAACGACCGCGAAGGAAGCCAGCAGCAGGCCGAGAATATAGACAGCTTTCATCTGAAACCTCCTTTAGTAGTGAAGTAGTATAGAGCAAAAAAGTTGAGAATTGAGTGATAGTATGTATATAGACAGAGAAATCGTCAATGGTGTCATCTATTGACCTCTACAAAAATAGCGGTGGCGCTGTCCCGCCAAGTCAGGGTCGTCTCATGGACGGGTAAGTCAAACGCAAAGCCGATCCAGCGTCCTACGGGCGGATACTCAATTACCGCATAATCGTCGCGCAAGGCCGACTGTTCTGCACCCTCTATGTTGAATCGGCCACCGTCAAGCCATGGGCGGCAAGCGCACGTGCAGTGCCCCCGGCAGGACGGCCCGGCCCGTGAGGCGGGTGTCGCCGCGATACATGGGCCACGCTCCAGTTGCCGTGGAAATGCGATCCATTGCCAATGCACCAAAGGAAGACGAGAATAGGAGGCCGACTGCGACGGCGGTCGGCGTTGGCCAACTGCTCAATGGGAGGGCGGAAAAGTCTCCGGCCAGCGCGGATCGTAGTCGCTTTCAAAGAGCCAGTCGAAGTGCTCCGGCACAATGTGGGCGCGGTCCGGGCGCAGTTGGCGCCGCAGCCGGGGGAAGAAGTCCATCAAGGCGTCGCGCTGGTTCTTGGGCAGGCCGCCTGAAACCCCGGCGGCGATCCACGAGGTGCCCATGGCTTTGCGGGGCACAGTGTCCTCGTTCTGCCAGGCCGAGTGCAGTCCGGCGCTGCAAAGCACCAGAATTTGTCCCCGCCGCGCCACTGCGGGAATAGGCTCGCATTCGAGATAGGGCCTCTCGCCCAGATCCGGGATGTACTCGGGGAAAGCAGCCGCAGTCGGCGAGACTGGAGCCGGTCGCAGGCCGTGTACGCGGGGCAGTTCGGCTTTGTGCTCGGGCCGGAGGACCCGACTCCAGTGCGCCATGATGGAGCGGTGGCTGCCAGGCAGAATGCGCATGGCACCGCGATGCGCCGGCACATCGTTGAGCCAGAACCACAACTCGGCCCGCATCCGGCGAGGGGTGGCCTCAAAATCCTCCAGTGTGGCTTGGATATCCACGTGGCACCCGTGCGCCCACTGCTGGCGGGGATCGTCGTACGGCGCTGAGGCCGGAGCCCGCTCGTGGGGGGCCAAGCCCCACCACAAATGGACCGCATCAGCGCGCAGCAGCTTTTTGGCCACCTCCTCAAAGTACGGGTGCTGGATAACTTCGATGTAATCCGGATCCTCGTACGGTGCACCGCCGTTGTCGCGCAAGCGGTCCCACGCCGCCTCTGCTCGGTCTAACTGCTCAGTGGTGAAGGGGCTGTCGATGGTTACGGCACCCTGCTCTTCGTACTGGGCCAATTGCTCATCGGTGATCATGGGCGTCCTCAATTATTTTGGCCAAGCATAGGGCGAAGGTGCAAAACCGACTATGGCAGGTCTTCCTTGAAGTCGGTCGTTAGATTTCTCGATGCTTTGGCCTCGTTTTGGAGACGACGCAGAACTTCCTCGCTCAGAGAGCCTATCACTGCAAAATCGCTTGGAATTCTGCTGGCAATTTTTGCGATGTCCGCTCGAATTGCCCTTCTAAGAATTAAGGCCGTCTCCTTGATTATAAAAGGATGATCTCCTAGGTGTAAGCGAACATTTTGCCCTACATTCTTCCTAGCATCTGAGCACATGACAAAGAGGACTTCGTTATCTTTATTGGGACTGGAGAGGATTATGAAGGGGTGATATGGATGGTGGTTTGACTTGAGAATATGTCCGGCGCGAAGAATGGGACGGTGTATCATGCCAGCACTTTTTCTAGCCACTCACTCGTCCTTTCTAAGTCCATGATTTCGTCGATCTCCTCCTTGCTCTTGCCTAGTGCATGGAGGATGTTTTCAAGAGAAATAGATGTCGCTTGGACGAGGCCCTCTGGGTCTGGCCGTTCCCATTCGGGGAGGCTGTGTGTATATGCAATGAGTCCATCAGGTCCCCCAATGTCTAAGCGTCCGTAGTTTTCCCAGATGTGCTGGATAATTTCTAATTCCGATTCGGACATACACCCTGTGCCGGGGTCGCTTTTGAGTCCTATTTTGTAGTCGGCCAAGCTCTCAATATGTTGCCTCCATACAGGGTGATTTTTCGGATCGTCTTCTTGGTGCATCAAGCGATACGTGTTGCTAGGAACGGGGCCAAACTTCATTGATACCCAACTATCAGTAGAGATGCTACGTCCTTGCTCATTCAGTGATTCCCGGTCAGCCAGATATACCAGTTTGAGCACTTTGATGTACTCCAATGAGCCGCCGGCCAACGATAGAATGCGAGCCACTAGCGCAGTGGCCTTTTTTTCGTCAAACATGATTTTCTCTCCTAGTCCTTGAATGTATTGTAGCGGTACGCTCTTTGTCAAAATCCACTGGTGCCCTTCCTCCTAGGCATCCTTCCTGCGAGGGATACTATTCCCCCGCTCAATCAAACGGCGGAAAAAAGGTCAGATCCGTGCCGAAGTTATCCATCGCCACCACCTCGTCGCCGCGCAGCCGCGCACGGATGGCGCTGTCCCGCCAAGTCAGGGTCGTCTCGTGGACGGGCAAGTCAAACGCAAAGTCGATCCAGCGTCCCACGGGCGGATGCTCAATCACCGCATAGCCGTCGCGCAAGGTCGGCTGTTCGGCACCCTCTACCTTGAAGCGGTCCCCGTCGGCCCAAGGCGGCAGGCGCACGTGCAGTGCCCCCGGCTGCTTGGCTTTGACCGCTAGGCGCGGATGCGTATAGGGCGACTGTACTGCGAGAGCATCGGTCTCACAGTCGAACAGCATATCCACCCAATGCCCCGCTCCATCACTCCTCACCACGGCCTTGTACGCCGCCGCTAGCGAGCCTACGGACCCACCGACGATGTCGATATTAAAGCCAATGCGCGGCTTATTCGATTCCCAAATGCCCAGCGGCTCGTGCCCGTAGGGAGCCGGAAACCCAAAGCCGCCGCGCAGCCTATGCGCCACCTCGCGCTTGCCGTCCACCCCTTCGGGATTATCTGGCTCGACGATAAACGAGACATCGCGCAATTGCGACGGCAGCAAGTGGCTGCGCAATATGCGCTCGGCATCGGCGTAGTACTCGGGGTGGCCCCAGCGCCCCAAGATGAGCGCGGTCTCGACAATATCGCCGGTATTATTGGCCTCGCCCCGGCGACAGAGCGTGGGTCGGCTCGACACCTCAATGGACCAGCCGATCTGATCGCGCAAATCCCATAGGCCGTTATCGTAGAACCGCTTGACCCGCTCCATCAGCTCGGCGTCCCCCGTGCATTCGGCTAACTGAGCCAACGACGACATCGCACAAGTGGTCGAATGCACGTGCGAGCCAAAGCGCTCGGTGGAGCCGTCGTCGAGAAAGAACTCGCGCACGGCCTTGTCCTTGAGCACAGCAGCCAAATCCAAGGCCGGTTGGTATCCAGTGGCCTGGTACAATTTGACCAGCGGCCCAATGGCGCGCGCCGGCCCTTGGATAAAGGTCCTCTCGCCGGAATCGCGGAGGCGCACCGGCGTGTCGCGTTCGAGGCGGACGCGATCCCACTGCTCATTGGGCACCCAATAATCGAACAGCAAATCAATGCTGGCCGCAGCCAATTCCATAGCCCGCTCGGACTTGCGGAAGGCTGTCAACGCGTATAGAGCGTGAAATCCCTCGCGCAAATTGTGCTCTTGCAGTTCAATGGGATCGCCCTCGCCATTTATGTGCTGGCCGATGCGCTGCAAGGGCAGCGGTGCCCGGCTGTAGGAAAAAAAGGCCGCACGGGCGTGCTTGTCGATCACCTCCTCGTCCAGGTCCAAATCCATAGCGTCTTCCGCCGCCAGCATAGCGTTCAAAAGGCGACCCGGCATGTGCCCTTCCATGCTGCCGCCCAAAAAGGCTTTGGGCCGCACCTGCGCGCCGCCGTAGGGTATGTCGGCGTCATCAGCGTTAAAAGCCCGGCTCATAGCTTGGCAACCCAAGCGAATGGCGTCGCCGATATCAGTGGTATTTACATCGCGCAGTTGTACCATGGCTTTCCTCAAACACCGGCGACCAAGCGCACGGCCTCAACAGTCCGATCCCCCATGACAAACGGCTCGCTCGGCCCCCCATCCACAAAACTCAAGTCTTTCAACCAAGCGCCTTTTTCCTCGTCCTCGACACAGAGCCGCACCCAACAATGCCCCCCGGCCCAGTCAATAGCCGCCCGCATCACATCGGCCCAAGCCCCTCCGTAACGACCGTGGACAAAACCATCCACCTGACAAGCGCCCTCCCCGTCGGGCCGCGCGCTAGCCAATCCCACCAATCGCCCATCTCGGGTGCGAGCAGCAAACCAAGCGCCAGCGCCTTGTTCAACCAGCTTGGCATAGCGCGGATACAGCCCCATACAGGAATTCTGCTCAATGTAACGGGTCGAGTACAATTCGACATTGGCGTCGAGTACCCACCAATCGTGCGGCGTGACTATCAAGGGGATCATGGGCACGCGCTGGGCCGGCGACCCCGACTCAATCCCGACCTCATCACTAGCCCTAAAGTAGTCTACCAGAAAAGACTCGGGCGATTCCCCGCTGGTGATCAAAGTCCAGACAGTAGAACCGGGCATCTTGCGCCAACCCAAGCGGTGGTAAATGCGGGCCGCGACCGGGTTGACCGTGCCCAAGAACAGGGCCTGTCCCTCTGCGGCCAAAAAGTCGTCGCGCGCCGCCCGACACAAGCGACTAGCAATACCCTCGCCACGACATTGCGGCGCGGTCGCCACCTCGCCCAAACCACTCAGTTCTGGGTTGCCCACCGCCGTGGTTAAATGGCTACTGCCGACCATGCGTCCCCCTTGCTCCAAGAGATAGAACGTATCGCGGTTAAAGTCGCGTTCGTCACCGGCATACGCAGGGCGCTCGGCTTGGTAACCGTCCCCGAAAATCCCATCCCAAAAATCGATCAACTCCTCGGTCAGGCCGGCGTCCAAAGGAGGCGTCTCAACGCTTATCTGCACGGGGTTAAGCCGGAGCCTTCCACTTCTTCAATTGCCTCTTCCACACCCTGTCCAACTCGCGGCGCACCACCTGCACGTCCTTCCAGCGGTCGGGGAAAACCGATAGATGGTAGCCGCCGGCGATCTGCTCGGGACAGGCAAACATTTCCCGGCCCGGCTCGGCCGCTTCCAGCCAGCAGGCCATGACCTGCTCGGCAAACTCCAGCCAATCGACGAATTCGGGAATGATCTTGCCCTTGTGGTCAATAGCCGGAATCATGGCGTGGTGCCCGTTGAAGGGCCTAAAGTGAAACTGCTGCGCCAACTGGATCAGATCGACGCGCTCGGCCAAGCGCTCCCAGTAGGGCGGCGACAAATGCTTGATCACCGCCGGATGGGAAAAGTCCCACGTCATTTTTAGCGGCTTCTTCTCCGCCTTCTCGTAACCAGCGGCCAAGGCATAGGTTTTTTCCGGCGTTTCCGTACACGTATCGCGGTGCATCTCCACAGCCACGTCCATCTCCAAGTCATCGGCCGCGTCCATCAAACGCCGCGCCACCTCCACGGCCCGCTCGGTGAGCGTGTCGTGGTCGAGCATTTGCACGTTGACGCAGCGCGCTCCCGCCGCCTTAATCTCGCGCAACTTGGGCCTGATCTCGCGGATGCCGCCCAAGTCAGTGGTACAAGCAAAGACCAAACCCGAGGCGGCGACCTCGTCCGGGGTCACCATGAAGACGCGCCCCACAAAGCCGTCAAAACCAGCGTCTTTTATTTTTTTGAGCTTTTTGGCCGCGCTCCACTCGCCCTTCTTACCGCCGTATCCCATAAGGGAACCGAGGGAGCACATATGATAGATTTTAGGCCGCTTGATTTTCGCCATGTTCACCCTCCTTGGAGTGATTGTACTGCTGCGATAGGGGCCGCTAATATATCGCCCGGATTCACGGAGACCAAGCCGCGTAGAGGCCGGTATCTGCGTCTATCTGCGTCTATCTGCGGATACTTTGCTCTCAATCAAACGGCGGAAAAAAGGTCAGATCAGCGCCAAAATTATCCACCGCCACCACCTCGTCGCCGCGCAGCCGGGCGCGGATGGAACGAGTCCGGTGCCGCAGGACCAACTCTTCTTCGGCTAGAGCAAAGCGTATCTCGATGGGAGTGTTCAAAGGCGGTTGGGCAAAGAACAGGAACCCGCTGTCTATACGCGGCGACGCAGCCCCCTTTACCACTAAGTCAGACGGCGCAACCCAGCCGGGCAGGCGCACCCACAACGGCCCCGGCTGCTTAACCTCGACGCGCAGGACATCATGCGTATAAGGAGATTCGACGCGCACGGCCTCGGTCTCGTGGTCAAAGAGCAAATTGACCCGGTGCCCGGCTGGGCCGCTGCGCACCATCTCCCGGTACACCTCGCACAAAGACGCCACAGCCCCACCGACAATATCCATGTTGAAGCCAACAGTCTCGGCTTCCACCGGCTCGTGGCCGTACGGCGCTGGAAAGCCAAAGGCTCCCTGGTGTCGCTGGGCCACGTCGCGCAAGCCGTCCACGCCCTCGGGGTTGGGCGGCTCATCAATAAAGGAAATATCGCGTAATTGCGACGGCAGTATATGCCCCCGCACAATGCGCTCGGCATCCTCGAAGTACTCGCTCCAGCCCCAGCGCCCCAAGATCAGGGCGGTCTCGACAATATCGCCGGTATTGTTGACCTCGCCGCGGTCGGGCGGAGCATCAGGGTTGGTGCTTTCGACGACCCAGCCTAACGGATCGCGCATGGCCCACAGACCATTATCGTAAAAAGTCTTGACGCGCAGCAGCAGCGCCGCGTCGCCCGTCAGATCGGCCAACTGCGCCAAGGACGACATGACGCAGGTGACCGAATGCGTGTGGTCGCCCAGCAACTCCCGGTCGTGGCCGCCGTCCGCAGTGAAAAACTCACCCGTGATCTTCTCTGCCAATTCCAAGGCCAACTCCAACGCTGGCCCGTAGCCCGTAGCCCGATAGTACTTGACCAAAGGCCCCAACGCCCGGGCTTCCCCCGGAATAAACAGACTCTCCCACGCCTCCAGTCCCAATCCCTGCAGCGCCGGCCGGTCCCAGCCCTCGTCCGCACTCCAATAGCGGCGAAATGCCTCGATACTGGCCTCAGCTAGCTGTCGCGCCTGATCCGAGTCGCGGTACTGCACCAGCGGATAGAGCGCATGGAAGCCCTCGCGGATATTGTGCGGAATGAAGTTGACCAGCAGACCGTCCAACTCGGCCCGGTTGAGCGGCATGGCGATGGGACCGCTGTACGAATAGAACGCCGCCGCCGCGTGCTTTTCAATGGCCGCTTCATCTACCTCGACGCCAGCCGCATCCTCGGCGTTGAGCAAGGCGTTGAGATGGCGACCGGGCACATGTGCCTCCGAATGCGCGGCACTAAAGCGCAGTTCAGCTTGTGGACGCACGCGCGAGCCAAAAAAGGGAACGTCGTTGTCGTCGGCATTGAAGACGCTCGACATGGTGCGGCAACCCAGTTCGATGGCGCTGCGCACATCCGTGGTATTGACATCTTGTAAACGGGTCATGGTCATCTCCTGTTAAAATTATCGGCCAGTGAGGGACGTCGATTGATCGTCCCCGTGCAATCTAATCTCGTTCTCCCAGCGTCGGTACATCTCGGGCCGGCGGTAATGGCGAAAGAACATCAGCGTCTCCCTACGACTCTCCGCTTCATAATTATGGAATTACTTAATTTATTTTTATCTTCATACAAGACAAAAAATAAGGAAGGGAATTATGCCGAATCCTACAACAAATGCCGAGAATCTACCATCGATCCCACTGACAGAAGATCAACGCTATGTCTTTGACACTCGCGGGTGGCTGCTAATCCCCGGCGTCCTCAGCGAATCAGAGATTCAAGAGATGCGCGAGTTCTGCTACCAGCTCAAACGGAAACCAAGGTCCATTCCCGAACACCACCGCTATTCCATCGGCGGTCCCTTAGAGAGCCTAACCGATCATCCAGTTGTGCTCGGATTCATGCACGAATTTTTGGCCTCGGCTTACGCCAACGAAAACTGCTATGGATTTCGGCTGGAAAGCACGTTTCTAACCGTTCGTGCAAACGGACATGACGCTTTCCAGCCACACGGTGGACGTGGGATGCTCAACTTTCCCGGCAACTCTCATACCTATCATCTGCACTACGACAAGGCACATAGCGGACTGACGCGCGTCGTCTGGGAACTCAACCCGGTGCAAGAAGGTTGCGGCGGAACCATGTTCCTCACCGGCAGCCATAAAGGAGCATTTCCCGCTCCCCAATCAACGGCAGATCGCAACTCCCCGCTGTGGGAGGACTACACCTGTCCCGCAGGCTCTGTGCTCATCTTCACGGAGGCAATCACCCACACCGGAGCCAAGTGGACTGACGAAGCCGTCGATCGGGTCGCCATTTTCAACTGCTACAATACCGTTGGCAACAAGTGGCATAAGTGGGAACCACACCCGCAGCACTTTGAAGAGATGCCGTTTAAACGACAGACGCTCTTCCGACCAGTTCACTGTCAGGACAACTCGCCGACGTTGGATGCTGTATAGGATAATCGGATTGAATCATCCCTATGCGCCGACTCGACCTCCACCAATTTCAGACAGTTCTCACGCTTGCCCTGCGACTAGCGATATGCGCTGGCGTCGCCGCCTCGGCGCAGGAAGAAGGCGAGGACCGCCCCATGTCCTGGTCTCTGACGCTGAAGACGATCCGCGTCAGATTTCCAACAGTCGCTCAAGTCTCGACTGATACGCTACAGGTCTGGCTCGCCGAATCCCCGCAGCGGGAAAACCTTCTGCTGCTCGACGCCCGAGAACCCGAAGAATATGCCGTCAGCCATCTGCAGGGTGCCCGGCCAGTCCCCTCGAAAGACGAAGCCCTAAAAGCGCTCCAAGTAGTACCAGCGGACCAGCGTATCGTTTTGTACTGTTCCGTGGGATACCGCTCGTCCGAACTCGCCCAGTTTCTAATGAAAAAGGGATATACGGAAATCTACAATCTGGAAGGATCGATCTTCGCTTGGGCAAACGAGGGGCGACCAGTTTACCGGGGAAAAGAGCGAGTCCAGGTCGTCCATCCCTATGACAAAATCTGGGGCAGATTGTTGAAGAAATCGCTGCGAGAACAGTAGCAGGCCGCGCATGTTACTGTTCTACCCTTGCTCCTGTCGGCTGATGAATTGGCCCAATAGCGGCACTGCGAAGGAATACTTGCCATGTCGATTCTTGTACACCAGTCCTTGGGAGGCAAGGGCGACGAGCATCTGATTGACATGGCTACTGCTGAACGGTTTATCCAAAGCCCGCTTGGATTCCTCGACTACTTCTTGGACCGTGAACTCATCGTCGCAACTCTCAAGCCGAGAAATTACGAACAGCAACGCCCTCTGCCGATCAGATGCACGAGCCCATCGCCCGGCAAAGAAGTCTGTGTCGAGTTTCTGTTCAATCTCCGCAGCGGGAACCGACGCGCTTTCCCCCTTATCGATCATCGGAATGAACGCGTCGTACACCTCCCGGCAGATGAACTGGATGAAGTACGGATAGCCGCCGGACATGTTGATTATCGTGTTGACGGAGTCGTCACTAAGACGCACCGGGCACTTAGCATCTTCTTCTACCGGTTTCCGAATTGCCTCGTCGCTTTCTGACTCGTTGAGACTCTGCAGAAACACGACTCTAAACATTCTCTCGGAAAACGTCCGAGCTTCCACCAGCTTGGGAAACAACGTCGGAAGGCCGGTCAAGACGAGCATCAAAGGCAGACCCTTTCTCTGCAGAGACTGAAAGCAATCGAGTAGCAAAGACAGAGGAAACTGGTCCTTTGCCGACTGGTCAGTGAGGTTTTGTGCCTCATCGTAGGCAAATATGATCCCGCGTACGTGCTGCTCTTTCGATAGAGCACGCCATGCGATTTCCAGAACCCCCTTGATCTTGTCGAGCGACAGACCGGGGATGTGTTTGTAGAGCTCTATGAGGACCTGGTAGGTGAGAGTACGCGAGACTTGGTCTGTGTCAGCGACAAATCCGACGCGACGTACCTCTTCGGTTTCCACGACTAGGCTTGAAGTGACCGGAGATAGGTCTGTACAGAGCCGGATTGCCATGTTGTGCTCGCTGATACTTGTGGACTCGGAAAGATCGGTCCCTACCCACACCCACCCGCGGCTCATCGCCAGAGGCTTGAACGAGTCGAGGAGCACCGTCTTTCCTACTCCTCGAAGCCCCGTCAGGACCATGTTTTCCAGAATCGTGCTTTGCCCGAGCAGGCGAAGAAACTCTTCACGCTCCGCATGTCTCCCGGCCAAATATGGCGGGTGGTGACCGGCACCTGGACGAAACGGGTTTGAGAACTCAGCCATGTCGATATTCACCTCCGTAAAGTCAATGAACTAAATTTATATAAAGATATTAATTTAGTCAACCAACTAACCAGAGATTAATAACATGCAGATTATCCGGTCTGATCTGCGTGAGGCTCAGCCGGCCGTGTTGTAGGCACCCCAAACTGCTGCGCCAGAGACTTTTTCGTCGCCAACCCCGACCACCGTCAGCAAACGGCGGCCTCCCCCAAATGACGGCCAGTTGTAAACCAACCCTACGTTAGCTATAATACGCCCGCCGACGCTCCAACTACTCACCCAGAAGGCCCACCATGCCCGACACCCCCATCTCCATCGGCTCCGACCGCCAACTACTGCTCGACCGCCGCCTTATCGACGAGCTACAAGACGCCCGCCAAGTCCTCCACCAACCCGTGCGCCGCAACGCCGCAGTGCGCATCGACCATCCCTGGGAAGAAGGCGGCCTCGCCTACGCCGTGCTCTTCAAAGACGGCGACCGCTTCCGCGCCTGGTACCGCTGCATTCCCCACGCCGACAACAACAAAACCGACCGCGCCTGCACCGCCTACGTCGAAAGCAGCGACGGCATCACTTGGCACAAACCAGAACTGGGCCTTATCGACTTCCAAGGCTCGACGGCCAACAACTTAGTCATCGACGATCCCGACTTAGTCAACTTCTCCCCGTTCCTCGATCCGCAAGCCCCAGATCAAGAGCGCTACAAAGGCATCGGCCGGCGCGGTGCCATTTACACGGCGACCTCGCCCGACGGCTTCCATTGGCGCAAAAACCCCGAACCCGTGCAGACCGAAGGCCCGTTCGACTCGCACAACATCGCCTTCCGCGACCCGTGGACCGGCCAGTACGTCATGTACACTCGAGGCATTCGCTGCGACGGCGAACTAGGTCACGGTGCCACCCGCGCCTTTAAGGAAGGCGTGCGCTGGATCCGCCGCGCCACCTCCGACGACTTTGTCCACTGGAGTCCGCTAGAATCCATCGACACCGGCGACGCACCGCTGGAGCACATGTACACCAATTCCTGCGTTCCCTACGAGCGTTCCCCCGGCCTCTACCTGATGTTCCCCTCGCGCTTTGTCAACAGCCGCAGCCCCACGCCCGACTGGCCGTATCCCGGAGTCAACGACGGCGTGCTAATGAGCAGCCACGACGGCCTCCACTTCGACCGCCTCTTCCCCGAAGCCTTCGTGCGCCCGGGCCCCGACCCCGGCAATTGGCACGACCGCAGCGTGTACATCATGCGCGGCTTGCTGCGCACCGGCCCCGCCGAACTGTCGCTCTACATGACCGAGAACTGGCGCATGCCCACCTCCTGCATCCGCCGCCTGACCATGCGCCTCGATGGCTTTGCCTCGGTGCAAGCGCCCTATCGCGGCGGCCAGTTGACCACCAAGCCCCTGATCTTCAGCGGCGATCAGTTGCGGCTCAACATGGCCACTTCTGCGGCCGGCAGCATCCGCGTCGAGGTCCAAGACGAAAACGGCAAGCCCTTCCCCGGCCTGTCGCTGGACGATTCGCCCGAGCTTTTTCAGGATCAGACGGACTTAGCGGTGCAGTGGGAATCGGGCGCTGAGGTAGGCCCGTTGGAGGGTCGGCCCGTGCGTCTGCGCTTTGTCATGTACGACGCCGACCTGTACGCACTGCGCTTTTGCCGCAAAGAAGAATAGGAGACAAAACCCATGTACCAATCAGTAGATGTCGCCGCCATTTCCTTCCGGCCCAAAAAATTCGACCTAGCCGGCAATGCCGACCGCTTGGAGGCCATGTTCCGCGCCGCCGCTAAGGGCGGTGCCCAACTGGCCTTGGCGCCCGAGGGGGTGCTGGAAGGCTACGTGGTTATGGAACTGATCACGGGGGAGGAGCCAGAAGACCGGATGCGGGACGTGGCCGTCACCACGCGCGGCCCGGTCATTGGCCGCTTTCGCGAACTGGCCCGCGAATTGGGAATATGCCTCGCCTTTGGGCTAGCCGAGCGCATCGGCGACGACGTGTACAACTGCGCCGTCTTCATCGACCACCGGGGCCGCCTGTGCGGCAAGTACCACAAAATGCAACTAGCCGAAGGCTACCATCCCTCTTGGTGGTACAACCGCCTCGGTGCCCACGCCCGCGCCTTTGACACGCCGTTTGGCCGCTGCGGCTTCCTCATCTGCAACGACCGCTGGAATCCCGACATCGCCCGCATCCCAGTGCTCGACGGGGCACAGTACCTACTCATCCCCTCCTACGGCTCCCGCTCCAAAGAGCAAGACCGCGCCGTGTTGGCCCGGGCGCGCGAAAACGGCGTCGCCATTGTCGAGGCCAATGTCGGCGTCACCTTGGTCATCAGCAAAGGAGAAATCGTCGCTCTGTCGCGCCGGGTAAGCGAAATTACCTACGCCACCATCGAAGTCCCGGCCTCACCTTCGGCGCGCAACCGCGACGCGCAGGAACGCAGCTTTTTGCAATGGCGGCAGACGGAAATGCGCCACCGCTACCAACAAGGAGAGGCCAAGCGCGCCCGCTCTGGGCCGCACGACCCCGACAAGGTCAGCCACGACCAAAAGGGCCGCTTGATCGGTTGAAGATTGACAGAACAACTATAAATATCGTTTGTACTCACAACTAGGAACTGTAAGCAATAGGGCAGACCAAAGCAGCGCTAACCAAGAGAACAGACCATGACAATAGAGATGGAAACGGACAAAATTGCCGACATCATCAGAGAGATGCTGACCGAAAGGTTCCACGACGAATTCGTATTTTCCCCCATCATCGTAGAGCCTCGAATAGACCATGATGGCGACGAATATCTGCATACTTATATCGTATTTGATGGGGATCAGAAACGGCTAGATCCTACATGGACCGCCGGCCTATCGGGACGCCTATGGCCGTACGCGGAAAAACTCGGCTTCCACAGTATTCCAATCCAGTCATTCGTCGAAAAATCCGAATGGGCAGAATTTTTCGCGAGCAAATATCGTGAATTCTCGGAATCTGCTTAGAATCGCTAGGCAACTAGCGGCCGGGGCACTTGGCAGGAATCGAGGTCGCCCGCGACAAACCGAATTGAGCCGAGCTGTAAGCGCGGCCTATTACGCTATATTCCACGCTCTCGCCGCTTGTGGTGCCAATTTGCTGGTTGGCACCACCCGTGCCCACCGCAGCCAGCCGGCTTGGCGTCAAACCTATCGAGCCTTGGAGCATCGTCAGGCTAAAAATCAATGCAACATTCGACAAGTGATGAGTAGATTTCCGGCTGACATCCAAGCCTTCGGAGAGCAATTCGTCGCTATGCAGGTTCGACGCCACGAAGCTGACTATGATCCCTTGGCTACATTCTCCCGTTCTACGGTCCAGCAATGGATTGACGAAACCGAAAGAGTCATAGACCTATTCCAAAAAACCCAACGGCTTGACCGCTGTGCATTCGCCGTTTTCGTACTATTCAAGCTCAGAAGATAAAGTGTACCCCAATCTAAATCTACTGCGCCGCGCTCAAGCCAACCGTCGGAGCCGGGCTAGATCAAGACTTGTCATAGCGCACTGCGAATTTATCGGGATCAAGTTCCATTTTTTAATAGCACATATTACGGCTTTTTACGGCCAATACGTTATCTTTCTACCGCGCAAAAGCTGTTTTCCCCACAATACCCTCACCCTGCGCGATCTCATAGCGCGACCCGGCCGCAAGCTGTTCAAGAGCTTCCACCGTCCCATCCGGCCAGCGAATCTCCAAGCGGTCGATTTGCTCAGCGGTTCCCAAGCCAACGGTCAGGCTCATCGGACTGTGGCTCAAATAAGAAGACCCCGTGCGCACCATGAACACCTGCTCCTGTTCGCCCATCTGCGCAGTCACCTTCGCGCCGATGGCGTCTCGATTAGGAGCTTTACCCGTCAGGTCGAGCTCCACCACGCGGCCGGTCGGCCCCTCGTTGCGCAACAGATAGGCCGGGCCGCCATTGGTCGTCAGCAGCACATCCAAGTCGCCGTCGCCATCGATATCGCCGACAGCCAGCCCGCGTGCCACCAGCGGCTTGAGAAACAGCCCACCCGTCTGCTCTGACACCTCGATCATCCGCCCGTCGCCGTCATTCCAAAACAACTGCGGTGCTTGACGGTACTCGATCTCCTTCTGCGTCGAGTTGATCTCTGGCTCGATGTGCCCATTGGCCAAGATCAGGTCTTGGTAGCCGTCGAGATCGTAGTCGAAAAAGCGCAGCCCAAAGGTCAGCGGCTGCAACGTCGCCTGCATCAGCCGAGCCTTGCCCGCAGCATCGACGAAGACCTCGCCACCGGCTTGGCGATAGAGCGAGAGCGCCTCGCGGCTAAAGTTGCCAATGGCGATGGAAAGCACGCCGTCGTTGGCGACTGAGGTTATATCTACGCCCATCCCCGCGCGCGCCCGCCCGGTCTCGTCGTAGCCGATACCCGCGGCGAGCCCCCGCTCCGCAAAGCGGCCCCCACCTATGTTTTGCAACAGGAAATTGGGCTGGGTGTCGTTGGTGACGACCAAGTCAATGCGACCATCGTCTTCAAAGTCGGTCATGGCCACGCCCATGGACTTGCCCTCGGGCAATAGCAGACCCGCTTCTTCGGTTATTTCCTCGAAGCGGCCCGCGCCTAAGTTGCGGTAGAGCCTCGGCGTCGAGCCGGGGTACTGCTGTGGCGTAGCGTAGGATTTTCCCTTGCCGTCGAGCGTGGTGTATATGTCGGTGCTAGCCGACCAGCGCACGTAGTTGGTGACCAACAGATCCAGCCAGCCGTCCCCATCCACATCGACCCAGGCCGCGCCTGTTGACCACTCGGGATTCTCATTGCCCGCATCGTCCCGCCAGACCGCGCCCGCCACGCCCACTTCTTGCGCTACATCGACAAAGCGGCCCGCGTCGTTGCGCAACAGCAGGTTCGGCCCCAAGGTCGTCAAGTAAATATCCGGGTCGCCATCAGCGTCGTAATCGGCAATCGTCGCGCCCATGCCATAGACCGAAAAGCCTAAGCCAGCGCGTTTCGTTACGTCATCAAAAGTACCGTTGCCGAGGTTGCGGTAGAGCTTGCCGGAAGTCTTTTCGCCACCCCAACCTTCGCTGTTGACCAAGAGCACGTCCAGCCAGCCATCGCTATCGTAATCAAAAAGCGCGCAGCCGCTGCCCATGGTCTCCGGCATCCACTTGTCGCCGCGCGCACCAGTCTCGTGCCTGAATTCAAGACCAGCCTCTCGCGTCACATCGACAAAGCGCACCGCCGGAGCCTCTTTCCGCCCGCGCCCCACTGCATAGTCGGCAGCCGGTGCTTTGGTGTACTCGGGCTTCGGAGCCGGTTCCGAAGGCTCTTCCGGGCCGCAGGCGACTAACATCAATGCGCCGACCAAGAAGATGTTGGCATAAAATTTGCGTCCTATTGAGTACTTCTTTGTCATATTTTTCCCTTATACTTGGATACATTAACACACCATCATACGGCCTATTTCATCTGCGCACCGTGTGGTTTATCCGCCACGGCGAGACCGCGCTGCGTTTTGTAACGGCCGTTCCACAAAGGAGTTAGTCCATGAATACCCTAGCCGAACCCCTAGCTGAACCCCTAGCCGAACACCGACGGGCTGTCCTGACAGCCGATCAACCCCAAGCCGAACTGATCGTCGGCGATGTCGGGATCGTGGTTTTCATTCACGGCGAAGGGGTCGCTTACGAAGTAGAGTTTCCCAACCGAGCCGTCCTCACCCTAGAGGCCGACCAAGTGCGGCCCCTCGGCATGGAAGAAATTCTCCACGTGCGCCCTCAACCACCCTCCCCCAGCGGATGAACGTGGATTTTGAGCGCCTCGCGGTTGTCGTGCGGATGCGCTAGCCGATAGCGGCGCGTCAACTCTTGCGCCGACTCGTCAATCTGGTAGTACTGGTAAGCCTGCTCGGCAATGAGAGCCTCGTCCTCGCGGCCAAGGGCGCGCAGCGAGAGCATCCGGTGGTAGTGAGCGACGCGGTCTTCCGGGTCAATGGCCAGTACGCCGTCGAGGGCCTCTAAAGCCTCCTCAAAGCGGCCATCGAGGTAGAGCACCCGGCCCAAATTCCGCCACGTAGCACGATCCTCGGGAAAGTCGCGCAACACTCGGCGATACGCCTGCGCCGCAGCCTCGTAACGGCCATCCTCCTGCAACACCACGCCCCACACCCAAGCCGTCTGCCCATCGCCGCTAACTAACGCCTCGCAGTCCTCCAAATGCTCGTACGCTCGCTCCAAGTGACCGTCGCGCACTGCAACCTTGGCCAAGTTGCGGCAGCCGTCTAGGCGCTCCGGCGCTAGCTGTTCCACCGTCGCAAAGGCCCGTGCGGCCCCTTGGGTGTCGTCTTGGAGCAGCAAGCCAATCCCATAGTCGTTGAAGCGCATCCAGTCGTCCGCATCCGGCGCACCCGTCACGGACGACTCTCCCACCACCAACTCCACCTCACTGCGAGCGATCTCAGTTACCGGCAAATCCGGCACTTGGTCGAAGCGGCGGAAGCCCTCTCGGTTGTTATTAAAGGCAAACTCCGTATAGGCGCGGTCGAACTTGCGCCACAGCAGCCGCGCCCGCAGCGTCAGCTTGCGCCCGGCGTAGTCCTCGGGCACCTCGAAGCTGTAGTGGGCCACATCCGCCGTACCCGGACCAATGGTGCGCACGTACACGGCGGTGACGATGTCTTGGGCGTTGCGCCGGTGGATGGCTTGTCCTTTTGCATCGACCATCAGCGCTTTGTAAAAGTGGGCTCCCGGATCGACGTGCCCGTCGTCTTGCACCGCCCCGTTCAAAGCCAGCACCTCGTCGTCGTCGCTCACCACCGAGACCTCTAGCCAGCCCTCGTTGGAATCGTTGGTCCCGCCCGGGAAAGTGTGCCCAACGCCCTTGTTGCGCACCACCACGTCAAATGTGTACTCGCCGCCGCGTACCAGCGCCGGTTGGCTCTTATCCAGCGCGTAGTGCGCTTCTTCTTGATGGTGCAGCGCGAACACATCGACGCTGAGTTTTTCGTCTTGCAGAAATTCCTCAATCCGCGCGATAGTCTCCTCGTCGCCGCGGATGAAGGGCAGGGCCGTGTTGACCGCCAAAAAGCGATGCGACTTGACGTACCCATCCCGCGCCGACACGTCGCCAGCCACCGCTTCCTCCAGCGGCATGTGGCAGTCTTGGCAGACCCGCTTGACAGCAGGCAGATAGAAGGTCCTAGCGGCGTTGAGCGACACGCCGCTGTCGTGCCAATTGTCGTATTCGTTTTGGCCGCGCAGCCAGCGGTAGCCATTGACGCGCGTGTCGAGACTGACCTTGTGGCAGGTAGCGCAAAACTCAGAGGTGCGGAAGAAGGGCTTGAGCATCTGCTTTTTGTGCACGATGGGCCGCGCCTTCAGCGCCGTGTCGTGCACGAAGCGGCCCACGCCTTCCTTGGCATTGGCGAACAGATAAGGATCCTCCTGCTCGTCGGCGATGTTGTAGTTGCCGTTGCCGGTCTGGTCGTGAATTGCGTCGATGGCGTGGCATCCCAAGCAGGTCAAGCCGGCTTGGGCTTGGGGCGAGGCGCGGTCGATCTCTTCGGTCATTTTGCCGGCCAGCATCAGCGCCGGATCGTGGCAACCCGAACACCACTTGGACTTGACTTTGGCCTCCTCGCCCGCCAAGTCCTTGTAATAGGCGATGTGCGCGTCAACCTCTACATTGCTCTCGGTCGAGTTGCTGCGCATGTGGTTGATCGTCGCCTCGTAGAAGGGGTTGTTGAACGAGGCAAAGCGGTGCGCCGACGTCGCCCACTGTTCAACGATTGCCGCGTGGCAGCGGGCGCAAGTCTCCGAGCCAATCGGCTCGTTGACCACAAAGCCGTACTCGTCCATGTCGCCAGCGAGTTTCTCCGGCTGCGAGAGATCGCCGCGCGTGATGATCCGCGAGGGCAGCACATCGCCAGTCGTAGTAGTAGTAGCCGCCGGGAAAAAGGGGCTTTCAGCCGGCACGAAATTGGCGGGGACAAAGTCGTCTGGGGCAAAGTCAGCGACGTCCCGCGCCTTGGAACCCGGCCCGGTGTGCTTGCCAGCGGCAAATGCCTCCTCGGCCGCCTGCGTGTACTGCTCGCCGCTATAGCTCAACCCGTGCAGCACCACGGCCAGCGCCAACAGCCCGACCACCGCTACGGGCACGATGCGATAGCTCCGCGCCGAGGGCTTCCACAGCGAGAGACGGCGGTGCGCCAAGTAAAAGAGAGGAATCAAAACCGCTGCGGCCACATGGCTCCAGTACGCCACCGGGTTGCCGCGATTACTCGCCGCGCTGAGGATGAACAGCCCGCTGACGGCCAGTACGATGCCCAGCGTCAGCGTGGCGATGCCGGTGAGGATGGCCCGCTTGCGGCTCTTGCGCCAAACCGCCGGTAGATGCCAAGCCACAAAGCCCATCGCCAGTACCACCAGCACCAGACCGACGCCCGTATGCGACAGCACCATGCCTTGGTAAAATTTGGGCAGGGAAATGTCGGTGACGGCGAAGTAGGAGAAATCGAGGGCGTCGGCCAGTCGGTTGGTCAGCAAATAGAGCGTATCGGCGACCATGAAGACGCCCAAGGCCACCACGGCCAGTAAGGTCCGTTGCTGGCGAGTGCTCAGGCGACTCGGGGTTTTCTTTTGCATGGCTTAGCTAGACAGAGCGCGCATGGCCGGCGGGATTGCCGGGTTTCCTCCTCTAAAGATAGGAGGTGAGCGCGGTCTCTGGTAGGCTGCGACCGGCCGGGATGCTTATGCCCACTGCCCCTGTAGCCAGCCGACGACCTTTTCGACCATGACCTGCGCGTGCTCGCTAAAGACGTGGTCGGCTCCGTCGATGACGACGAGTTCGGCGTTGTCGACGGCTCGGGCGAGGATGTCGTGTGAGTCATCAATCGGCACCACGTCGTCCTCGCTGCCGTGGATCAGCAGCCAAGGCACGGCAATCTCGGCCCCGCGTCGCACCACAGTGTCGATTTGGGCCATGTCGTCCATGTAGGCCTGCGAGAGCGGGCAGTCCGGCTCGTCCCACATGCAGCCTTCGTCGGGCACCTCCTCGCCGAATTCGCGCTCGGCAAAGGCGTGCGTATGCACCATGCCCGCCAAGGAGACGAGCAGGCGGATCCGCTCGTCGCGGCTCAAGACGCCGACTGCTCCACCCATGCTGTGGCCGACATAGCAAACCGAGTAGCCGTCCAAGGCGTCGAGCACCGCGCCGAGATCTTCAACTTCTTTGGAGATCGTCGCGTCGGCAAAGCGGCCTTCGGACGCGCCGTTGCCGGCAAAGGAAAAGCGCAGCGCGTGGATGCCAGCGGCAGCTAGTCCCTCAGCAAGCGCTACGACAAAGGGGCGATCCTTGTTGCCGGTCACGCCGTGACCCAAGACGGCGATGTGCCGCGATCCCTCCGTGCCGGCGTGGAAAGTATAGTCCAGCACTTCGCCGGACGGGTTGCGAATGGTTCCGAACATAGAGTTACTCCTCCATAGGATTCTATCGTTGTTTTTATGTAATACTCAGCGCAGCATTCGCGGCTACACTTCACAAGCACACGTCTTCGTCCTAGTTACTCGATGCCATCACTCTGCGTTTCCTTCAGCCTCGCCAGATCCCTTCGGATGTCCTGGGCAACTTCCGCGACCTCAAGCGCCACCCGAGGCTCGCGACCGAGTTCCTGTTCCAAAGCCGTCGCAAGCGGCAACAGAAGATTTGCCGACGGCGACGCCTGAATAAGCTCGACCATGCGCTCTGGCCCGATCTCGATACTGAACGTCATCAGTACGTCAAGACTTCCCTTCGAAAGAGAGTCGAGATTGGGGAGAATCGTCAAGATCGCCGCGATGTCTCGCTCGCTCGCGGACAGGTCCCCGCTTGCGAGGGTCGCCTTTGCCCTGATTAGGTGAGCCAGCCGTCGGCTCTCCGACAATTCCGTGTGGCATATATCAAGTACCCAACTTGCCGCCTCGATGGCTACCTTGTGCTGTTGACGCTCCATCGCAAAATCCGCTTTTATAAGAAGCGCGTACTCTGTCGCCATACGAAACGCAGGAGACTCGCTGTCGCCAAATCGGTGCACTACCTCATCACAGGCGGCCAGTGCGTCTTCCGGACGATTCAGCCTGACGAGCGTGAATCCTTTGCTGACAAGCGCCTGTGCAACTGATTCGAGCAGGTCTGGCACATCGCTCTCAGCGAATCGACGCACCACTTCGTCAAAGGCGGTAAGTGCGTCCTCGGGTCGATCTAAGTCATCGAGAGTGAATCCTCTCTCGAAGAGGGCCATTGCGACTAGTCGGGAGACTATCGGTATTTCGCTCTCGGCGAATTGGCGCACCACTTCGTCGAAGACGGTAAGTGCTTCCTCCAGCCGGTTCTGATTCGTCAGAGCAACCGCTTTATCGAAAATCTCCTTCGCGGCCAAAAACTCAGCCTGTTCGTTCGCATTCTCGCTACTTTGGTCCCCCCGACGGGGATGCTGTTCCACACCGACCGACGTCTTCCTCTCCACATTGGAAGGTACAGAACCCCGCTCGAAAACCTCCGTAAAACCTTCGGGAATCATCGTAAGCAACTCTTCGCGATGCTCGGCCAGTGCCGGCAACTCCATCATCTGCGCGAGTGCGATCCGGGCCAGCGACTTCATCTCCCCGCCGAAACTCCCTGCCTCGCGGGCGATGTGAACACCGATATCCTTCAGTTCAGTACCAGAATAGTACGACTCCATGAATTGGATGAGAGCCTCGATCAGGGCATTCGGTCCGCGAGTGCGCCGCAGCAAGTAGTAGATGTTGTAGAGGCGCTCGGTCAGGTAATACTGTTTGCGCCGAGCAGTACCACCCGAGACCTGAACGACACCCCGCTCGATGAGGCGGGTGAGTTGGGCACTGCACTTGCTCGTCTCCAGCCGGGTACGGACCGCAATCTCCTTCGTAGTCGCTGGCTTCCACAGGTCGGCGAGCACGAGATAGACTCGCCGCTCCTGTGCCGGGAGCGATTCGATATGGCTCTTGAAGTACTCTGTATGGTCATCAACAAGGTCGAGTAGTTCGGCCATGAGTTCGGGAAAGGAACGCCCCGCGCCGAAGCGAGCCACGATGGCGATCAGGCGCGGGCTACCACCGGTGAGAATCTCCAGCGATCGAATAGTCTCAGACGGAGGACATTTGCCGGCCACCGCTTCCCACAGCACGGCGCATTCGTTGGTGTCGAGCGGACGTAGCAGCAGTATTCGGAATAGGTCGTATAAAGCATGGTCTGGGTTATCAATCTCGTCGAATCGGCTAGTTGCACTGGCGAGCAGGATGATCCGCGGCTCGGTCTGGAGGATCTTGCGCAACTGCCAGCCCGCGTCCGGGTCCGCCATGTCCCTGAACATCATGTTCAGATTCTCGACCATCAGTACGAGTCGCTTACCCTCTCGGTCCGAGAAGTCGAGCAGAGCGCCAAGGCAGCGTTCAGCAAGAGTTTGGTCGTCCTGAATGGTACATAAGTCTTCGTACGTTCGGTGCAGGTTGGGAGCATCTTCCTTGTGAGACACTTGGTCGGCTAGGCGGGACAGACATACCAACCAGAACTCTCCGGTGGTGGAGACTTCGTAGCTCTCCTCGGCAAAGACTATCGGAAAGAACCCGGACCGCAATTCGATATCCCGTTGCACCTCGACCGCGACGCGCAGCAGCAGGCTCGTTTTCCCGCTTCCGCGCGGGCCGATCACAATCTGATGTGGGTTGGCGCTTCCTGTACATTCGCGCAGCATCTCGACGATTGATTCGAACTCGCCCGTCCGAACACAGAACGAGGATACCAATTCGTCGTCGGTGAGAAACCCTGGGTTGGACTTTCTAATGGTCATGCTATCGCTTAGCCCCTCGTTTTGGCTTAGCGGCAGGCTATGGGAACGAAGTATCGGCCATGCCGAGCATGCCACCAAGCTTCGAGCAGCCCCGATACAAACCGGTAATCTTCCCCTTTTCTCACCAGATAGCCGTCATGTTCGAGCACACTGAGAATATCCTTGATCGAGACCGGGTCGGATTCAGCTTGGAAGTACTCATAATATTGATTGATGGCATCGCTATGCAGTAGTCCGTCATTGACTGCGGCCTCGGTCAATATATCTAAGGCGGCCGGATAACTTTTGTCCCCGAGCACCATTCGCAACCGGCTCTCGTAGTGTTCTAGATCCATCTGGCCCCGAACACCCAGCATCTCGGTAGTGTACACGCGATCTACATCTTCTAGCGAGGCTTCCCGCCGGTCAGCCCGGCGCAGATGTTCGTGGAGATTATCGAAGAACTGCTGCACGTGGTGGGGAATCTGACACCGCAGCCGGCGGCACATGTTCTTGCAAATGTCGGGAGAGAAATCGAGGTCATAGGTCGCCGCCAGCGCCATGAGACAGGCGGTGGCGGTCTCATCGTCCCAAGGCTTCAGATCGAAGGGAGAAAAGATGTTCGCGTGGGCGCTGAGCCCGGCCTGTTGCAGAATCGGCTCCAAACTCACGCTGCCGGAGAGGATCAGGCAGACCCGACTTCGATGTTCTTGACCGTTCTTGCGTAGCCAACTCAAGAATTCGTCCACTGCCTGCTTTCGCTCCGGCGTGATGCAGTAGTCGTCCCCCTTGAGCAGACGATTGACGAGAATCGGCAACTCGTCGATGGCGAGCACCACCGGCTGCTCATTCTCGGCCAAGGCCGCGAAGACCTCGTCTCCCTTTTGCTGCCAGTTTCCGGCGTCGATTCCGGCGCGCAACTTCACCTGTACCTCGGAGACGGATAGGGTATCGACTCGATCAACGACCCCTTGAAAGGTATTGGCAAGCCAAGATTTGAGCTTGTGCTGTACGCCCTGCACCGACTTTGACCGAACCCCGATCTCGGCGATGGCGTCTGCTGGAGTGCGAGCACCTTCCAGATCAACAAAGATCGTCTCGAAGCACCCCTCGCTCTTTAGGCGACGCAGTAACTCCCGAACCAAGCTCGTCTTGCCCATCCGCCGTTGCGCAGTCAGCAGTGTATGGGTTCCGTCTTTTACTCGCTCGGTGAGTGCTTCGAGTTCGGCATCCCGATCAAAGAATTGATCCCCATCGACCCAATTCCCTCCTGCCTTCCTGAGCGTCATGATTACATCTCTTTTCCCAACGATATTGTTGCCAACGATATTGTTGCCAACAAGTTTGCTGGAAAGAGCAGGTCTTGTCAAGTCGGGGTTGTCAACAAAAGCGTAGCGCGGTTAGTACCGGCGCGGATATTTGCGGTACATAGCCATGCCCAGCCAGTAGGCCGCTCTAATCATACTGTCCAATCGCACCTGCACCCCATCATAGAAGGGAGGCTAGGGGATCGCTCTCAAAAATTCACAAGTCTGCCGCGCCACCACCAGTTCCTCGTCGGTGCGCAGCACGTAAATAGGCACTCGGCTCGCCGCAGCGTGCAGGCTGCCCTCGCCTTGCACGCTCTCATTCTTAGCCGCATCCATCACCACCCCCAGAAATTCCAAGTCGCGTAGAATCTGCCCGCGCACGGCAGCCGAGTACTCGCCAATGCCGCCGGTAAAGCTAATCGCGTCCAGCCCGCCCATCTCCACCGCAAAAGCTCCCAACCAGTCGCGCGCTGAGGTCGCCAGCACGTCTATGGCCAAAGCACAGCGCTCGTCGCCGCTTGCCGCACCCGCTTCAATGTCGCGCATATCGCTGTATCCGCAAAGCCCCACCAGTCCGCCCTCGTTAGCACACTGCGCCAACACCTCGTCCCACAGTCGGCCCTCGTTGCGCATCACCAAATCCAGCGCGTACGGATCCAAGTCGCCGATGCGGTTGTTCTGCGGCAGGCCGCTCTGCGGACTCAGTCCGTGCGACGCCCCCTGCGAGACTCCGTCCTTTACCGCGCACAGCGACGAGGATCCGCCCAAGTGCATGTTGACGTGTTTGAGATCGACGCGCCCTGTCAGTTCCACGACTTTCTCGGCGGCATAGCGATGGCTGGCCCCGTGGAAGCCATAGCGCTGGATGCCGTACTGCTCATACCAAGCGTAGGGCACGGCGTACATTTTGCGCCGCTGCGGCATCGCGCCGTGGAACGCCGTCTCAAAGCACCCAACCCGCCGCGCCTTGGGGACTACCCGCGCAAACTGCCGAATCGCCGCCACGTACGCGGGATTGTGCGCCGGGGCCAGCGGATAAAAATCCTCCATCCGCCCGACGACGTCCTCGTCTAGTTCGACCACCCCGGAAATAGCGCGCGCGTGGACAGCCTTAAACCCCACGGCGTCCAACTCCTCCACCGCAGCCAACACCCCACCTTCGGCCAAGCGCGCAAAGGCCTCGTCAATCGCGCTGGCGTGGTCGGGCAGATCCACGGCCTGCTCAACCTCGTCGGCCCCGCCGATCTCGAAGGTGTGTACCGAGCCTTGACCCCCGATCCGATCCATGCCGCCCCGCGCCAAAACCACCTCCTCGGGCATGGCAAAGACCTTGTACTTAAACGAGGTGCTGCCGAGATTGGAAACTAGGATTTTCATCTTTAGGGCCGCGCCGGACTACCGTCGGGCAAGCGCGTCTGCGTCCACCCAATGACCTCGTCTTTGCAAGGATACTTGGCCGCCAAGTCCTCGTCGATGTCGATCCCCAGCCCCGGCCCGTCGCTCGGATACATGTATCCGTTGCGCACCTCGGGCAGTCCCGGAAACATCTCGTACACGTGCTCTGCAAACCGGCACCACTCTTGGATCCCGAAGTTAGGTGCCCACAAGTCCAAGTGCAGGTTGGCCGCGTGCCCCACCGGCGAGGTGTCACCCGGGCCGTGCCAAGCCGTGCGCACCCCGTACATTTGCCCGAAAGCCGCCACATTGCGCGCCGGCGTGATCCCGCCCATCTGGCTGACGTGCATGCGCATGAAGTCAATTAACCGCCCTTCGATAAGCGGCGTCCACTCGTGCGGATGGTTGAACAGCTCGCCCATAGCCTGCGGCGTCGCGCATTGCTGGCGGATGTGGCGGAACCACTCGATGTCTTCGGGCGCGAGCGCGTCCTCCAAGAAGAACAGCTTGAACTCTTCCACATCCTTGGCAAAGCCCACCGCCTCAATCGGGTGCAGCCGCTCGTGAATATCGTGCAGCAGTTCCACCTCAAAGCCCAGTTCTGCGCGGATGTGCTCAAACATCCGCAGGTGGTTCATCATGTACTCTTTGCGGTTGTAATACGCACCTTCGGGCGCGCCCTCGGGCTTGACCAAGGTCGATGCCTTGCCGCCGTACCCGCCCATCTGGCAGCGGATGTAGCGATAACCTTGCTCTTGGAACTGGCGGATGCTATCGACGACAGCTTCGGGCGTATCGCCACCCGCGTGGCCGTACACCGCAGCTCCCTCGCGGCACTTGCCGCCCAAAAGCTGATAAACCGGCATCCCCGCTCGCTTGCCCTTGATGTCCCACAGCGCCTGATCGACGCCAGAGATGGCGTTGTTGAGCACCGGGCCGTTGCGCCAATAGCCGTTGACCATCAACATCTGCCACGTTTCTTCGATGCGGTCCACGTCGCGGCCAATGAGAAAGGGCTTGAAATGCTGTTCGATGGCCGTATGTACGGCGTGGAAGCGCTGGGTAAAGGTCGCGCAACCGAGTCCGTATAGACCATCGTCCGAAGTAATAATCTTGACGATAACCAAGCGAGAGCCGGCCGGTTGGGTGAGAATGGTTTGGACGTCTTTAATCTGAACGGTCATAAGGTCTCCTTGTTATGGTGAAAATCAGGGGGTATTCTGCACACCGGCCCGCGTTTTTGTCAAGGGCGGGCCGTCCTTGTCGGGGCGGGCGGCGACGGTTAGCTTAATCCCTCCATGCACTGGCTAGAAGCACTCATCTTAGGCCTAGTCCAAGGTCTGACCGAATTTCTGCCCATCAGTAGCACCGCTCACCTGAGGGTAGTCCCCCATTTTCTCGGCTGGGACGATCCAGGCGCGGCGTTTTCTGCGGTGATCCAACTGGGGACGCTCGCGGCTGTCTTCGCGTATTTCACGGCCGATGTCAAAAGGCTAGTCGTTGCCGCGCTGCAAGGGGTGGTGCACCGCAACTTCGACCACAGTCCTGACTGCCGCATGGCGTGGTCCATTGCCGTGGGCACCGTGCCCATTGCCGTGCTCGGCCTCGGGGGACGCGACTTTATCGAGACCGAGGCGCGCCAGCTCCCTCTCATCGCCGCGAGCTTGATCGTCCTCGCGCTGTTTTTGATACTGGCCGAGCGCGTGGGGCGGCGCGAGCGCACCATGCAGGACCTCGGCTTCTGGTCCATCCAGTTCATCGGCCTGTGCCAAGCTCTCGCCCTGATTCCCGGGTGTTCGCGGTCTGGCTCGACGATTATGGGCGGGCTTTTCGTGGGCCTCCAGCGCGCCGATGCCGCCCGCTTCTCCTTTTTGCTCGGCCTGCCGGCCATTGGTGCCAGCGGCCTCCTGCAACTATTCGCCCTGCTCGAAGGAGGCCTAGGCGGCACTGGGCTGCTGAGTCTGGGGCTGGGGATCCTCGCCGCCGCGATTAGCGGCTACCTGTCAATCGGCTTTTTACTCCGCTTCCTTCAGCGTCACGGCACCTACTCGTTTGCCGCCTATCGCATCCTGCTCGGTGGCCTCATCTTCTATTCACTGTACGGTTAAATCCAACGGAGCTATCCATGTATCCCAACGACCTAAAAGCACGTTTGCGCAGCGGCGAAATCCTCCTCGGCACCAGCCTGTCGGCTCCCACCCCACACGTGGCCGGGTTGATCATCGCCACCGGCCCCGATTTCATCTGGGCCGACACCGAGCACATGCCCCACGCCACCGAAGCGCTCGACTCGATCTTGGTGCTGGCGCGGATGCGCGGCGTCGCGCCTATGGTGCGCGTCGCATGGAATGATCCCGCGCTGATCAAGAAGGCGTATGACGCGGGCGCAGTCGCCGTGATGGTGCCCCAAGTCGATACGGCTGAAGAAGCGGCCGCCGCGGTTGAGGCCGCCCGCTACGCTCCCGAAGGCCGGCGCGGTCTCTCGCCCATGTGGACCCAAATCGCGGGCGCGGACTGGAACGAGGTCATCAAAACCGCCAATGAGGAGACACTCGTCGTCCTCCAACTCGAAAGCCAACGGGCCTACGACAACTTGGACGAAATCAAGCGCGTGCCCGGCATTGACGTGATTTTCGTCGGGCCGTTGGACCTGTCAGCGACCGTGGGGACGATCACCGACACTGGGTCGCAACAAGTGCAGCAAATCATGCGCGACGTGCCGCAACAGCTAGCGGACACGGAAATCGCCGTGGGCACTACGCTGACAGACGTGTCCGAGATCCAAGAGAAAATTCGCTGGGGATATCGCTTCCTCAACGTCGGCAATGCCCTCCGCTACGGCGTCCAAGTCCTCGACGATCACCTAGCGACTTTGCGCGCCGACCCACGCGGCGACCAATAGAGGCGGGTGGAGATAAAAATTTGGATTTTGCCGGGAATAATGGTACTTTAGCTAATAGTATCCACTCTTTTCTAAGGAGGTGCCTTATGAAAAAGAGGATGCTAATGGCCGGCGTAGCCCTCGCGTTCGCGAGCGCGGCTTGGGCACAGGGCGGATGTCCTCACGGTGCCATGGAGCTTATGGGACCGGAAGACGTACGGGTCAGTCTTGCTAGCCCTCAGTCCCAGTTCGTGCTAGTCGAGTGGGAGGAGGTCGAAGATGCGACCCGCTACGCGATCTATTTGCAGGTTTTCGACCCCGATGAGATCTATGTCGAAGCCGGTGGAGAGATCGTTGAGCCCGCCGAAACACAGCCCGCCTTTGTGCCGTGGGGCCATGTGGAAGCCACGCCCGCTCAGGGTCGGTACAGTATGGAACTTTTTCCAGACCTGCCGAATCCCGAGTCCGTGGTTTATGGCGTTTCCGCGGAGGCTGAGGTTAACGGCCGCTGGGTTTCGTCACCGATCGTGCCCGCGAGCTGGACCGCTCCCCAGATAAGCACGGCTGTTGAGGCCGTGACTTGGGGTCAAGTCAAAGCGACAGCCGCCGACTAGTACGCCTGTTCCATCAGACGTACGGACCCCGCCGATCGCACTGTTCGGCGGGGTTTTTTATTGGTGAAAGTTCATTTAACCATCCACCCTAACACCGGAGCATACTGTGGAATCATTGCTAGCAGCCAATCCTCGGTTGAGCCGCTTTGACCCCCTAGAGCGCATTCTGTGCTACGACGATTTCGACGCCGGACTAAACGGCTGGACCGGACTGATCGGCAATTACGAAGACTCACTCGACACCATGCTGCCCGATTACCAAGATTTGCGGCCTCCCATGTTGAGCAACCTGACGATGTGGGACACGGGCACGGCTGGCTCGATGGAAGGTACCTATGCTCTCAAGCTGGCCACCCGCCCGCAGGCCGGCGGCCTTTCCGTAGGCATCAAGCGGCACACCTTTCGGGCGCTGGGCCAAGTGCAGTTGGAGTGCTATTTCGCGTTCAAACCCGAAGCGTCCGAACTCAAGTTAGGCGAAATGGACGTCCGCGCTTGGGGCGTGCTCTTCGACGTGCAGGACGGCCATCCCCAAGGGCGGCGCTGGATGCCCCACTTGCGCTACCTCAACGCCGAGCGCGGCCAGCGCCGAGGATGCTGGCAGACCAAGCCCGCCACCCGGTCGGTGCAGCCCATTGGCGGCAGCGGCAAGACCGTATCGCATTTCCACTTGGGGCCGGAGGGCTGGGAGGATGTGCCGGGCGAGCCGCAGCTTTTGTGCTACAACGAAATCGCCACCAAAATGAATTGGCACTATCTGCGCATCGGCTTGGACCTCAAACGGCGGGCCTTCACCGGATTTCAGTGCAACGACCACACCTTCGGGCCGGAGGGAATGCACTGCATTGAACTGCCGGCCATGGCCAATTTGTGGTGTATGCTCAACGCGGCCTTTTGGGTCGAAGCCGACATGGATAAGCGGGCCTTTCTCTACATCGACTCTGTGTTGTTATCCGGGGAGTTTAATCAATGAGTATGCGACATAGCCACACCACCGTCGTGGAGCGCAATCAGCGCTGGGAGGACGACTTTGCCACCGAGCCATACGAGGCAGGCTGGAGCCACGAGGCCATTTTCTTCGTGCAGATACTCCGCGCTGAAGGAAGCCCTGAAATCGACGCGAAAGTGCAGATATCGCCCGACGGGATCCACTGGTGCGACGAAGGATCGCGTCTGAACTTCGTCGCACAACACGCACTCGACAAGCCGTCCTTTGTGCGGGTGTCGCACTACGGCGGCTGGCTGCGCCTAGCCGGGACGGTGAAGGACAGTCGCGTCTGGGCACTCGTCCATCTGGCGCTCAAGGGATGAGGCATGAGGCAGGGTCGTGGGACGAGCGCGGCATTTCTACCCAACAGTGTTGAAAGGAACTTGTCTTCATTCGACAGCTTAACTTGACTTAAGAAAGTGCATGGATTCAGGCGACAACGCCGATAAGGACGATAGCATGGCTAAGATAGAAGGCTTGCGAATAAAAAACTTCAAGGTGCTCAAAGACGTTACGCTGGGCCGCCTGTGGAACCAACCGAATAACCAACCGCTTACTCCCATGATAGCGGTAATTGGCAAAAATGGCGTGGGAAAGAGTGCCCTATTCGATGCGTTCGGGTTCCTCGCCGACGCTCTGAAACTCGGTGTCGAGGAGGCCTGCGACGCACGCGGGCGCGGTGGGTTCGAGAGGATGCGGACGCAAGGAGAAACAGGCCCCATCAAGTTCGAGGTGTATTACAAGCAACATGGAAACTCCCAACCTATTACCTATGAGGTAGCCATTGCGGCAGACAAGTCCGGGCGTCCTTATGTGTTCCGAGAACGCCTCATACGAAGACGAAGAGGCCAGAGATACGTTCAGCCATTTTCTTTTTCATTACTCAATGGCAGAGGCATGGCATGGAAAGGAGAGGGGTATCATGTAAAGGACATCGATATCGATATAAAGATTGGCGAAGGGCTAGAACTAGATAATATCGATGCGTTCGTAGCATTCCTAGATTTGCTAAAACAAGAGGAATCTGACGAAACCGAGTTTATCGAATTGGAAGACCAGCGCAAGCTCGGCATTGCCACGCTCGGTGCCTTGAAACAATACCCGCGAATTTCCGCTTTTCGCCGCTTCATCGAGGGCTGGTACCTCAGCTACTTCACCCCGGACGCGGCACGCAGTCTGCCACTGGCCGGCCCACAGAGCCGTCTTAACATCCATGGCGATAACCTCGGCAATGTCGTGCAATTCATGGAGCGCGAACATCCACGTCGTTTTCAGGCTATGCTAAAGAAGATCGCCGAGAAAATACCAGGCATACACAAGATCGACACGGAAAGAACTAATGATGGCCGGTTGCTGCTTAGGTTTAACGACAAAGGATTCCAAGAGCCGTTCTATGCCCAGCAAGTGTCCGACGGGACGCTCAAAGTATTCGCCTATCTATTGCTGCTCGAAGACCCGAGCCCGCCCCCATTCCTCTGCATTGAAGAACCAGAAAACGGCCTGTATCACAAGCTCCTAGAGACCCTCGCCAACGAGTTCCGCGAACACGCCAGTGGACGCAGAGGCAGTTCACAAGTTTTTGTCACGACACATCAGCCATACTTCGTCGATGCGTTAGAGCCGCAAGAAGTCTGGATCCTGGAAAAAGGGGAAGACGGCTTTTCGACGATTCGCCGGGCAAGCGACGATCCTATCGTGAACAACATGGTCGAGGAGGGATTGCCGTTGGGTAGCCTCTGGTACAGCGACTATCTCGACGCGAGGTAATTGGATGCACTTTGAGGTACTCGTCGAAGACCAGTCTGGCAAAAAGGCGCTCGATATTCTGATTCCAAAGATTATCGGTGATCAGCATTCGTTCGAGGTTCATGCTTATAAGGGAATCGGCCGCATTCCTAGAAACCTCAAGAGTGGTACCGAGGCGAACAAGCGCATTTTGCTTGACCGACTTCCCAATTTGCTCAGAGGGTACGGGAAGACATTTGCCGACTACCCCCCGAACTATCCAGCAGCGGTGATTCTGGTTTGCGACTTAGACGACAAATGTCTGAAAGAATTTCGCCAAGAACTCTTCACTGTCCTAAATGCGTGCAACCCCAAACCAGAGACCCGGTTCTGCATTGCCATAGAAGAAGGCGAAGCCTGGCTACTCGGCGACATTGCCGCGATCAAAGCAGCTTACCCGAAAGCCAAGGACAATGTCTTGGGTCGTTACAAAAACGACGCCATTTGCGGGACATGGGAACTGTTGGCAGATGCAGTATCCCAAGGCGACGCAAACGGGCTAAAAAAGAAGGGGTGGGCAGCAGTCGGCCAAGAAAAGTCGATATGGGCAGAGCGCATCGCTCCACACATGGACGTAGCTATCAACGCATCGCCTAGTTTCTGCTACTTTCAAAGGAAGATTCGAGAGCTTATCTGAGTATCAATCATCAGCGCGTGCTCTTGCCCGTCAGCACGAACCACACCGTTTGCAGCATGATCTTGAAGTCCAGCTTGAGCGACATGTTCTCGATGTAGTAGAAATCATACTCCAGCCGCTCGCGAGCAATGCCCACCACGTCCTTGGAATCGAGGTCGAACTCGTGCCTAGATTGCGCCCAACCCAATAGGCCGGGCTTGATGTTAAAACGCCGCATGTACAAGGGAATCTGCGTTTTGAATTGCTCGACGAAAAACGGGCGTTCGGGCCGCGGACCGACCAAGCTCATATCGCCGCGCAGGAAGTTGATGCACTGGGGAATCTCGTCTAAGTGCAGGGCGCGCAGCACCCGGCCAATCGGGGTCACCCGTGGATCTGCTCCCTTGGCCCACACCGGGCCGGTCTTTTCCTCAGCATCCACGTACATTGAGCGAAATTTGAGCATCGCAAAAGTCCGCCCCCCCTCGCCGACGCGCTCTTGGCGAAAGAACACCGGCCCTTTGGAGGTCAGCTTGATCGCCGCGGCCACCAACAGCCACAACGGAGCCAAACCCGCGAGCACGACGACGGCCACCACCACGTCGATGAGCCGCTTGACCGTCCGCTGCCAAGCCGGCATCAACTCGGGCGTAAGCTCCATCAGCGGCACGCCGTAAATCTGCGTCGTGCGCACGTGGCCGGTCACAATGTCGTACAGATCGGGCGTGATGCCGAAGGAGACCGGCAGCCCCTCGGCTTCCTCGACGATCTGCATGATCTCTTCGTGCGAATTGGCTTGCAGGGCAATGAGCACGGCCTCAATGCCCTCGGCCGCGAGGATGGTTCGCAGATTACTTACTTCGCCGAGCACGGGCAGTCCGTCAATGGCCGCGTGATCGTTCTCGCCGCGCGCCCGCACAAGGCCCACGATCTCATATCCCTGCGCTGGTGCCGCGCGCAACGCGTGCAGCAACCGGATGCCGCGTGCATTCACGCCCACGATGGCCGTGCGCCGGAGGCCGATGCCGCGCAGCAACAGTTGCCGCTCAAAACTGCGCAGCAGCACCCGCCCGCCGGCCACCAGCGCGACCATGCCCAGCCAGTAGAACAAGACTAGCAATCGAGTGAGGCGGATGTCGCGGTCAAAGGTGGCGATCATGGCCAGCAAGATGCCCAAGGTAACGACCTTGAGGACCTCGTATATTTCGTCGAAGCGCGAACTAGAGAGCGAGGATTGATAGAAACCAAAAAACAGGAACAGCAGCAGCCAGCAGCCACTTATCAGCGGCAACACGTCCGAATAATAGCCCAGCGCATACCAGAAGCTCGGCCCTTCTACCGCGTCTGGATAGAGCCGCTCGTAGTTGTGGCGGACGATCTCCAGCCCGCCGCCGGCCAACTTCATCCACAAAAAGAACACCGACGCCAAACTGACGGCGACCGTGTCGCTCAACAACAGCAGGACAACGCGTTTCAGACGCGACATAAACGCTCTACCTCGCGGGCTGCCAGACGCGGTGGTGGCGACCCATTAAGAAGCTTAGCAGCCCCAGCAAAGTGCCCCAGTTGGTGGCGGTGAAATAGGCCGGCACGTAGAAGAGCCAACAGCGGCCGAGCCGCTCCGGCAGCAAGAGGCCCAAAGCAGCCAAGCTGTAGAAAGCCACTTGCAGCGCGAGCAAGATACCATAGTACTCGCTCGCGGCCAATGGGATATTGATCGCAAGCACCACCAACAGCCACACCGGCACGAGCCAGCGGAGCAGCTTGTGGGAAAACATCTGAAAGGCAAAAAAAAAGTGCGCGAATGGATTGAGCACGCCAGCCTCGGTCCATAGCCCGTAGAGCGAGCGCGAGACAATGCGGCGGCGGCGGCGGAACTCGTCGCCAAAGCGAGCGCTGCTGTATTCGGTGGCAACGGCCTTTGGCTCGTACGCGATGCGAAAGCCGCGCCGCCATACACCCAGAGGCGCGACAAAGTCGCTGATAATATCGCCGCGTAGCTCGACGAATAGCTCGCGCCGGAGCGCGTAGATCGCCCCATTAGCGCCCAGCGCAGAACTGAGCAAGCTCTCCCGGCGCTTGAGAAACTGCTCGTAGCGCCAGTACAGGCCTTCGCCCTTGCCAGCGCCTTGCTCATCTGGATTGGCGTATTGCAACTCGCCGCAGACGCAGCCGATCCGCTCGTCGACAAAGGGTGCCAACAGCCGCTTGAGCGCACTGGACGCGTACATGCTGTTGGCGTCGGAGAACGCGAGGAACTGCCCCCGCGCCAAACGCACCCCTGCGTTTTGCGCCTCAGTCTTGCCACCGCGCACCTCCTCCCGGTGCAGCCGCACCCCGCGCTCGGCAAATTCGGCGACAATGCGATCCGTGCCATCGGTCGAGGCGTCTGAGACGACGAGGATGTCGAGTCGCTCGGCTGGGTAGTCCATGGCCAACGCATTTTCTAGCTTGGTGCGCAATACGGTTTCTTCATTGTGCGCGGCAATGATCAGCGACACTGTGGGCCATTCGCTCAGCGGCGCATACTCGGGCATCTTGCGACCGGCCGCTAAGAGCCAGAGCAAAACTGGGTAGATTAGGTAGGTATAGACGACGAGAAATAAAGCAGCCCAAAAAACGGCAATGAGCATGGGATTCCAGCGGTAGAAAACAGTGTTACGACATATCTTATCTCATTATATTTTCGTCATTTGTAGTCATTTATGCAACCGTGTACCGTGCGTTGTACGGGATTGATGCCAGCGTTGGGAATCTGCGGACATTATCTGGCTAGCACCTCCTCGTAGAGCGCGTAAATGCGCGCTGCCACCCGGCGATAGTCGTAGCGCTCCTCGGCCTGCTGGCGAATCGCCCCGCGGTCGTAGCAATCGTATTCGTCTAGCACCGCGAGGATACCCGCCGCCAAGTCCTCCGCGTCGCCGACCGCGACTAGCCGTCCGACCTCCTCATTGACGACCTCCTCTGGCCCACCACAGCGCGTGGCGACCACGGGCAGGCCACAGGCCATGGCCTCCATCAGCGACGTGGTCAGTCCCTCGCTGAAACTGGGCAGCACGAACAGATCGGCGGCAGCCATATAGGGGGGTAGCTCCTCCCAGGGGACCGCGTCCTCAAACGACACATGTTCAGCCAAGTTCAAGTCGTTGACTTGAGGTAGGAAAGGATCGGCGGTCCCGGTCGCAGGGTGGCCGCCGATCAAGGTCAATGAGACGTCGCGACCCTGACTGCGCACCTTAGCCAGTGCCGCCAGCAAGACGCGCAATCCCTTTGCCTCGACAAATCGGCCCACATACAGCAGACGCCACCCATCTTTACCGGGCTGGTGCGACCCGGCCGCCGAAAAGAGCTGGCAGTCAACGCCGTTGGGAATGTAGCGAACCTTGTCGGCCGGGACGCCCAATTGCACAACCTCGCGGCGCAGCTCTTGGCTGACGGCAATAACGGCCGCGGCTCGCGTTAGGGCCTCAACGATCAATTGCCGCCATTGGGACTTGAGTTTGGGCAGGATCTTAATGTCGGAACCGTGGACCGTAATGACCACAGGACGATCGATTTGCGAGCCGTACTCAACAGCAGCCCGACCGTCGGGATAGGCGCAGTGCGCGTGGATGATGTCCGGCACACCCGCACCGGAGTTGAGCAAAGCCTTGAGGTGAAAACGCCACTGCTGAGTAAAAAAAATCCGCCGCGGTAGGGCCAAGCGGCGGGGATGCCGCACCTCGATTCCGTCCACCACTTCGCAGCGTGGGACGTGGCGATAGGCACTCCATAACCCAAATCCCGGCAGGGGAAACCAAGGCACGGGTGCCACTACCTCTAGTTGACAATGATCTTGGAGGAAACGCGCCTGATTGTGGACAAAACTTCCGGAGAGCTTAGATATGACGTTGGGGTAGAGATGCGATAGCAGCAAAACTCTCACGATTGATCCTCGCGTTCTTCAAGCACCGGTTCTAAGCACGTGCGTCCGCGTCGAGCCGCTGCACGGCGAAGAGCATGCCGATGCAGAACCAAAACATGTTACTGGGCAGGTCGCCATTGAATGTCTGATTGACCTGGAAGGCGACAAACGTGGCGATCAAGCCGATGGCTATGGCGCGCAAATAGGAATCCTGCATTTGCTGCAAGCGCCCTAAGCTCAAAAAGAACGTCTTCCCGACAAACCAGACAAAAGCCGCGAAACCAACGATGCCTAGTTCGCCCAAGATCGCAGTCACTATAGTGTGCGGCTCTTTCACTAGGGTCCAGTGGGGATATCCGGGCGGCGCGTATTGGGAGAATATTACCGGAAAGGATCGCCAACCAGTACCCAAGAACGGATGGTCCGCAAACATGTCGAACGAGGCCATGACGAGATGAACGCGCGCCGTACTCGAAGCGCGGCCGGTCGCGCCGAACTCATCAAACAAGGTGAAGATGGAGGCAAAGCGCTCGAAGATGTACTCGGCATAAGGCACGAATTCTTTGAGGCCGAACACCAGCAGGATAAAGGCAAAAACTCCAATAAAAAAATAGCGCAGCTTGCCGCTCAACCAGAGGATGACGAGCACGCCGGCCAGCGTTGACACCCAGCTAGAGCGGCTAAACGAGGCCAACAAACCGCCAAAGCCGATGACGACCGCCAAAGCAAAAAGCACGCGCTGGCCCCTAGGCAGTCGATGGCTGAGCAAGACGGCCAATAGCGGCAGGACGCCGCTCATTACAAACGAGGCAAAGATGTTGGGGTTGTGAAAGGCCCCCGTCGCCCGCGGCACGTTGCCGCCCAAGGCGGTGATGACCTTGGCCGGCAGGTGGAATTGGCCGGTGATGACCTGATAGGCCCCCATCACGGAGCCCGCTATCGTCAAGACCACTAGAGACCATAAGACCGCGGACACGGCCCGCCTAGAGTCGAGCGTTATTTGCACCATGTAGGTGAAGAGCACGAGGGCGCAAATCCGCAAGAAGCTGACGGTTGCATCTAGCTGATTGGGCGTGTACGTCAGCGACACCGCAATAGACGCGAGGAACAAAAAGAGCGGCACCTTAATCTCGAAGTCGGGAAAGTGCATGCGTTGCCGCAGACAGATGTTGGCGGCCAAGCCGACGACCATCAGCCCGAAGGCCAAGTGAAACCCCGTCAGCAAGAAGATCTCTTTCGAAGGACCGGACTCGCCGAACAGCCGACCCGTGCTGTCAAGGCCCGTCGTCAGCAACAAAACTGGGACGACGATCCACGGCCTCAGCATCAGGCCCGCGACAAAAAACGCGACGCCGAGCGCACCGAGGAGAAGGGCCGGGAGGAATTCGAAAACGAAGATGCTGCCAGCGACCACCGCGCCTTGGAAAACCAAAAATGCCGCAAAGTAGCGGCGGTCGAGGGCGAAAGCCCACGGGATCTTAGGGACGGGGGCCGTCATAATTTACGCGCGAATAAAGGCGAGTACTTCATCCCGCTTCTCGGCCATGCGCTCCGCGGATAGGGCCTCTAGGTTGAGGCGCAACAGCGGCTCGGTATTGGAGGGCCGCACGTTGAAGTGCCAGTCGTCGTAACTGACCGAAATCCCGTCAAGGCGCTGGATGTGACCGTCTTGGTAGCGGTCGGCTAGGGCCGCGATTTTGGCGGTGGGATCCGCGACCTCGGAGTTGATTTCAGACGACGTGAAGTACTGATGCTCTAGCGGAGCAAGCAACTCGGATAGCTTAACCCCGCGCTGCGATAGCAACTCCAGCATCACCAGCGACGGCACGATGCCGGAATCCGCGCCAAAGAAGTCGCGGAAGTAGTAATGACCGCTCAGTTCGCCCGCGAAAACAGCTTCTTCCTCAAACATCCTCGGCTTGAGGAACGAATGACCAACGCGCTCAATCAGCGGGGTACCGCCGGCTGCTTTTACGAGGTCGGGCACGGCCCACGAGCAGCGCACGTCGTACACGATCTTGGCCCCGGGATCGCGCTCTAGCATGTAGCAGGCCATCAGCGCGGTTGCAAAGTCACCGGGCACGAAGCGGCCCCGGTCGTCAATGATGAAGAAGCGGTCGCCGTCGCCATCAAAGGCAAAGCCGACGTCTGCGCCTTCGGCTAGGACGCAGCGCTCCAAGTCGGCGCGATTTTCCGGCTGCATGGGGTCGAGGCCGTGGTTGGGGAGGTGGCCATCCGGCTCTAGGTACATGCCGATAAACTCAATGGGCAACTGCTCGTACACCTCTTGCAGAATCGGCCCGACCATGCCGTTGCCCGTGTCGGCCACTACCTTGAGCGGCTTGATGCGGGCCGGATCCACCAGACTCAATACCTTGTCGATAAAGCCCGGCGTCACATCCTCAGACCGAACCGCGCCCTGCCTCTGTCCCGCGCCCCAGCTTTGCTCGGCCACGAGGCGGCGCAAGTCTTGGATCCCAGATTCGCCGCTGAGCAGATAGGGCATTTGGCGCACCATCTTGAAGCCGCAGTATTCAGGCGGGTTGTGCGAAGCCGTCACCATCGCGCCCGGACGGTCCATGGTGGCGCAGGCATAGTAGTATTGATCGGTGCTGACCATGCCGATGTCGATGACGTCCGCGCCCTGATCGACGAGGCCGCGCAAGAGGTGTTCTTTTATGGCCGGACTCGAAAGGCGCATGTCGCGCCCCACGATGACCTCCTCGCACCTTAGCAGGGCCACCAAGGCGCAGCCTATGGCGTAGGCCACTTCTTCGCTCAGGGGGTCGGGATAGATGCCGCGGATATCGTACGCTTTGAAGATGGAGGGATCGACCTGCATGCTCAGACGAAGCGACGCAGGGTAATGTCGAGCGCGCGCACTCCGCCCGTAGCCGGCTGGTGCTGCACCAGAATCGGGCTTTGGTAGGTACCCTGCAGGATGCGATCCGCCTCGGCTCCCGCGCTGTCTGAGACCAGCAGCCGGATGTGGCGCTTGAGGCGCAAGATGCGCTGGGCCGGCGTCGATAGCACCGAAAAGATGCGGTCGATGACCGACCGCCCCACCGGAACTTGGTCGAGCAATTCATTGTAGAAGCGGAGAGAATCATAGGCTGCGTACGCGTGCATCTTGCCGGGGATGGAGGCGGGATGCCGCAGGAGCCGCTTGCCGCGCTGGAACACGTAGCGCAGCGGATCGCTGAGGGCTTGGGGCAAGTCGTTGCGCATCAACAGGGTCTCGTACTCGTTGACGGTCATGCCGACGTGCTTTTCCTCTGGGGCGAGGCGGATGTCGATGCAGCCTTTGTCTATGCCGCATTGCCGCAGCCGATCGGCGAGCGTTTCAAAGAGGCCGTAGCGCGGGTCTTTGAGATTGAAGGCGTCAATCGCATGACTACCGCCCACCGGAAGTTCCAACCGACTGCGATCCACGATTTCGGCGTGGTTGTAGGCCATGACCGCGGTGTGCCGGCTGCGCACGTAGTGCTTGTAGATGCCGTCTAGCTCAATGAAGTACACCGGCTCCTCGGGACGGTGGATATAGGTCACGCAGTTTTTGAGGCCCGCGGCAATAAAGGTCAGGTGCGAGTCGGCGTTGACCGGCTCCCTTTCCTTTTCGCCCTCGCTAAGCTCGTCGCGCAGTTGCATGCGGTCGTGGAAATAGCCGGCGTTGTAGGGAAATATCTTTTGGATGGCGCGGATAAATGGGTCAATCTGCTTGCGACTGTGGCCCAAACGCCGACACATGCCCTGCTCTATATAGCCGGCCGTGGTGTGAAACGAACAGTACGCGGCTTTGCGAAAGGGACGCAACTCGTCGCCGACTTGCTGGCGAATCAGCTCGGCGATGTCGATAACTGCAAAGCGGTGCTGGGGGCGGATGGTTAGGTTGAGTTCTACGGGTTGTGGAGCCATATATAAATCCTGAGTCGCGTTTGTATCGAGCACCAATACACACTATCTTGCTGCTAATAAAAATACCTTCTAGTAAATGCCCACGCAACCAATTCTTAATTCCCATGAAAACCTTGCTAATCATGCGCCATGCCAAGTCGGCTTATCCTCCCGGGATAAGCGACGATTTCGACCGTCCGCTCAACAAGCGCGGCCGCGCGGATTTGCCGCGCATCGCCCGCCTACTTGCAGCGTACGGCCCGCGTCCCGAAGTCGTGCTGGCCTCGGCCGCACGCCGGGCGCAGCAGACGGCCACTGGCCTAGTCGAATCCCTCGGCCTGCCGCCGAGTGCCCTGCACTTGGACGACGCGCTCTACCTCGCGTCCCCCAGCACCTTAACCCAAGCGGCAGCCGACTTGCCAGACAGGGCCCAGACCGGCCTCATCATCGCCCACAACCCAGGGATGGAAGAGTGGATCGGCGAGCTGACGGGCGCGCACGTCGCCCTGCCAACTGCGGGCTTAGCCGCAGTCGCATTGGGCATCCACGCTTGGGCAGAAATCAGTCGCGGTCGCTTGCTCTACTTCGTGGTACCGCGACTCGTAAAAGCCATAACTCAATGACAATGAGCGGTTGACGAATGTCGCAGATAAGACTTATTTTTCAACAAATCACCCGGAGATAACGCGCATGAACCTGTTGGACATTCTGTCGCTCGAATCCATCATAGTTGACCTCAAAGGAGAATCCAAAGAGGAAATCATCACCGAACTGGTCAACTTCCTTCCAGTCGGCGACGCGATCACCGACCGCGCCCAAGCATTGCAAGCCGTACTCGACCGCGAAAAGATCATGAGCACGGGCATTGGCGATGGCATCGCCATCCCCCACGGCAAGTCGGCCGCGGTGACCGAACTGGTCGCAGCTATGGGCACCCAGCGGCGGGGCATGGATTTCGACGCCCTCGACGGCGAGCCAGCCTATGTGTTCTTCCTGCTGGTCTCCCCGACCAACATCTCCGGCCCCCACATCAAGGCACTGGCGCGGATTTCGCGCTTGCTCAAAAACGAAGAGTTCAAAAAGAAGCTCATCGACGCGAATTCAGCCGAGGAAATCATCGCCACCATCGAAGCGGCCGAGCGCGATATTCCCGCCGCGAACTAGCGCGGCCCCTTCCCCATCTTGCAGTTTCTCAATCCCGCGGTCCTTGTCGGACTGGTCGCGGCCGTCCTTCCCCTAGCCATTCATCTGCTGCATCGAGGGCGCGCCCAACCCCATCCTTTCAGCGACTTCGCCTTTCTGCGCCAGCTACAGCAAAACCGCATGCGGCGGCTGCAACTGCGCCAGTGGCTGGTTCTGTTGCTGCGCACGCTCATCATCGCGCTCATCGTCTGCGCCTTTGCCCGTCCGACGTATCAGGCCGGTGGCGGATGGGGAGGTGGCGATCGTCCGGTGGCCGTTCACGCGCTTTTGGACCTGTCGTACAGCACTCGCTACCAACGGCCCTCTGGCTCCCTTTTCGACCAACTCCAGCGCCAACTCGGCGACCTGCTGGCCGTTTTGCCGCCGCGCGATCAAGTGGCAGTGCAGCCTTTTGCCCAACGGCCCCACGCCCCTTTTGCCGGCGACCGCGATTACCTAGCCGAGCGCCTGGCCGAGCTCGCGCCGACGCAAGAGGCGACCGACTTGCGCGTGGCCTTGCACGCCGCGGCCCAACGCTTCGACCAAGAATCCGCACTCGCAGCGCACGAGCTTTTCGTCTTTACCGATTTGGCCCAATACAACTGGGATCAACTCGACGACTCGGTCCCATCCTTTGCCGACGCGCGCGTCTATGTCGCCAGCCCGAGCACCCAGACCCGGCCAAATGCTTACGTCGAGCGAGTCTCGGCCCCCAGTTGGATGCTCGCGGCCGACGCCAAAGTCACCCTGCAAACCGAAATCGCGCACAGCGGCGCGGGCACGGCACTCGACCTGTTTGTCGAGGGCCAGCGCGTGCGCCGCCAGAGCATAGATCCCGGAGCGCCGGGCACGACCCAAGTAGCACTCAGCTTTTCGCCGCGCCGGTCCGGGCGGTTGAGTGGGCACGTCGCGCTCGCAGACGATGCGCTCGCGCTCGACAACCGCCGCTATTTCACGCTCGACCTGCCCACCGCCATCACCGTGCTGCTGTTAAGCGAACAGCCCGAAGACGCGTACTATGTGCGCCGGGCACTCGGGGCGGCGGCTCTCTCCGATCCGGTCATAAAAATCCGCACCGATCTCTTTGCCAATCTCGACGCCAGCACCCTCGCCGGAGTAGATGTGCTCGTGCTCTGCAACCTCGCGCGGCTAAGCTCAGCGCAAAAGGCGGCCCTAGACGAGTTCGTTGCCAACGGCGGCGGCGTAGTCCTCTTCCCCGCGCCGCACAGCGATCTCGGCTACTACAACCGCGATCTTTTGCCCGGCCTGACTCCGGGGCGCTTCAAGAACCGGGTCGGCGCACCCGGCAACGCAGCCAACTATCAAGTTCTAGACGTGGACGAGCCGCACCACCCACTTTTCAACGACCTCCTCGCCAGCGACGGCGATCAGCCGCGCTTCTACGCCTATTTTTCCATGGTCCCCGCGCCCGACCTTTTGCCTTTGGCCCGTTTCAATGACGGACAACTCGCCATGGCACTAGCCTGGAAGGAGCAGGGGCGCGTCGCACTGGCAGCGTTCCCCATCGACCCGCAGTGGAACGACCTGCACCAACGCGGACTGTTCGCTCCCCTCCTACACCGCTTGGTGCGCGAGTTGAGTCTGCCGCCCGACCGCCACGCCGCTTACTTGGTCGGAGAAACGGTCTATCGCCGTTTGGCCGATGTGCCGATGGAAGCTGTGGTAGAAGCCGAGACGCCGTCGGGCGAGCGCCTGCGCTTGGAGCCGGAACCCATCGGCGGCCAATACTTGTGGAAAATTCCCCACGTCGTCGAGGCTGGCATCTGGCGACTGCGCGCTGCGGGCGCAGAGGTCGATGCGTTCGCCGTCAACTTCGATGTCCGCGAATCCGCACTCGCGCCCGTAGTGCCCGAGTACGTGCGGAGCGTTTTCGCAGATGCGGAAGTCCATTTCCTCAGCCCGGACGACGACCTGCGTCTCGCGGTCTTGGGCAACCGCCACGGCCGCGAACTGTGGCGCGAATTCCTGATTTTGGCCCTCGTCCTCCTCCTCGCCGAACAGTGGATCGCCCGCGCCCCCCGCGACGTTCCGGTTCGTCAGGCGGCATAAAATTAAAAGGAATTATAATGTCCGTAACCTCGCGCGTTTGGCAGCCCCAGATCGAAAACGCGAGCACGCCTGAGGAGATTATTGACATCCTCAGACAGTTCAATCTCGATGCGATCGCGGATCGCCTCACCGACCTCCGAACGCTTGTCGAGGATGATCCTGAAGAATCCCCCATGGAGCTTGAATCACTGCGATCACTGGCCATTTTCCTTATGAGTGAGATACGCGAACGACAACTGCCCGAGCCAGAAATCGGTGTCACTCCAGCCGGATTGGTAGAAATTGCATGGTCGCTTCCCCCCCACAATGGTATCCTGGCCATGGACTTCCTGCTCTCTGGGCAAATTCAGTACACTGCCATCTCTGCACCGGCCCAATATGGAATCGAGCAAAAGACCGCTAGCGGAACGTCGCCTAAGGACGAGATCATGAAAAATGTCCAGTCGTTCATCTCGCTTCTAGGGCGGTCATGTCTCGATGAATAACCGGCCGCTTCCCGATAACGACCACATCTCGCGGTACTGCAAGCCATCGCACATGGGCCAGAACGGAATGCTGTTACCTGCCGCCTTCTTGCCACGGAAGGGCGAAAAACACCTCTCGGTCAACTGGCTTGAGTACTTCGATAAGGCCGACTTGGGTGATGCTATTGAGGAAGTTCGAGAGGTGTTTCGCCGCAAGGGTTATAAAGTTAAATCGAATGGTCGATTTGCGGTGCTGGAGGTCGGAGCTGCCAAAGCCGTCGGGGATACTCTATCCATAAAGCATTTGCCCTCTATCAACGATGAGTCCCACGCCGGTATTTTTGGAGATATTACAAGTGCCACAGCTACAGCACTTGCAATGCTGGCTGGTCGAACCTTATATCCCGCTATATAAAAAATCTCCGAAGTCGTCAGTCGATTTGGTCGAGCGTGTCCTGAGGAACTTTGCCGTGTGCGTCGAACGCCGCTTGGAGCCGCTCGCCGAGCCAAGAAATCCCTTGCGGAGAAAGTTCGACGGCTGGTTGCTGCCCATATGCACGCCGAGGATTCGTGTTGCCGGTGTCGCGTGCTGCATTACGCTGGGTCGACGCAAATGAATCGCTCTTGAGTTCACACATCAACTCGTTCAGCGAGATGCCGTTGGCTATGGTCCCATCAACGAACTCGGCGCGATCCACTCGGATATACCTCGAATACTTTTCTCTCCACGAGCGAAGATCAATGTCCTCGTCTGACGCGTTGTCCCGGTCCGGATGATGCTTCATGCCGACGGCGCGACCCAAAATTCGTATATCGCGCTCGTCCGTGAATCGTGCCATAAACATGACTGCACCGTCTTTGACACTCCTAGGGCGTTTGGTCACGGGATAGGCGAGGACCTCATGGCAACCCTCGTGTTTGATCACCTCGATAATAGGGTAAGAAACAGGGACCCGCTCATGACTGTTGCCGAGAAACTTGATGAAGGCTTGGTCTCCATCCGCCACGGTAGCGGGAAGAGGAACGGATTGTGGGGCCGCAAGCCTCACCTTCGCGCCGAAATCGCCGAGCCCTTTCGCGCGATTGGGCCTCCCAACAGCCGCACGGTGCTGGGTAACAGTTGCCGCCCAGCTATCGAGTAGATCTCGAGATAAGTCCTTGCCGCGCTGCCAAAGCCCGTCAAAATAGCTTTGGCAGTCCGCTATGACGGCTTCGTCTTCGGCGACAACACCGAACTCTTGGTTTCGGGTGAGCGCGGCCTCTGTCAGATTGGCCGACGTAATGATCACTCGGCTTGTCCCGAAGAGATATAACTTAGCATGGAGGTTCTGGACACCTCGGACGCTGGCACCATCGTCGAGTAGCATTCGCAGGGCTTCGACATCACTGACACCGTTAGCGAAATCGTCCAGATTGAATCGGGTAATCACTTGAACGTCACCGGGACGATGCGACAGGAGATATTCAAGTGCACCTTTCTTAATGAACGGACAGATGATGCGTAGCTCGCTGGGATCCGCGTGGATAGCCGCCGTCAGTTCCCGGTCCCATTCTGCACTGACCAGCCGTATGGGTTCTTGACTCATTACACTACCCTCGCAAATTCACCACTGATGGCCTGTTGCCAGATATGTACATAAACACCTCGGCCTCCTCCTCGCCGAACAATGGATCGCCCGCGCCCCGCGACGTTCCGGTTCGTCAAGCGGCACAAAAGAACCACCCCGCTAGGAGTGGTCGCTCGCTTCCCAAAACCCGCCTTACCTCATCCCCCCGCGTCTAGCGCGCGAAAAAACTCAAACGTATAAATGCCGTGGTCGTGCCCGTCGGCCCATTCAATGCGAATGCCGTAGCGCCCGACGTAGCTAACCCCCCGCACCTCGGCCGTAGCTGACACCGCCTCGGGCTGCAAGAGCGTCAACCCGCCCTCGCTCGCGTCGCGCAATTCCCGACAGTAGGCGCAGGGACAATCGCGCCGCAACCCTTCCAAGCTGTAGCGACTCTCGCGGCCATCGCTCCACCCGATGACCAACTCGCCGGCCCGGCCATCCACGGCGATGTCTCGTGGTCTCGCCTTGTTCAACGCGGCTCTCCCACTACCCTAGCACTCAACTCGTAAGGTGCGGCTGCGGTGATCTCCACTTCGACGAAAGAACCCGCCGGAGGTGTGCCCTCGGCGATTACTACTTGGCCGTCGATTTCCGGAGCGTCGCGCTCCATCCGCCCATAGCACGCCTCCCCCACGCGCGCATCGACCAAGACCACCTGCCGCGTGCCGACAAGCTCGTCGTTTTTCTCCGTGCCCACGCGCTCCTGCAATTGCGTCAGGCGGCTGTAGCGCTCCTGCTTGACCTCCTCGCTGACCGAATCGCCGAGCGCATACGCCGAAGTCCCATCTTCCGGCGAGTAGAGAAAGCCAGTCGCATAGTCGAAGCGCGTCTCAGCCACGAATTCCAGCAAGGCGGCAAAATCGTCCTCAGTTTCCCCGGGAAAGCCGACGATGAACGTCGAGCGCAGCCCAGCCCCCGGCAGCCGCTCCTGCAATCGCGCCAACAAATCGAGCGTCTTTTGGCGCGTCGTCGCCCGCTTCATGCGCTTGAGCACCGGGTCGGAAATGTGTTGCAGCGGCATGTCGATGTACCGACACATCTTGTCGCACGTGGCGTAGAAGTCAATCAGTTCCTCGGTCCAAAATGCCGGATAAGTGTACATCAAGCGCATCCACTCAATGCCCTCCACCTCGGCGAGCGCTTGCAAAAGGCGCACGAGCTGCGGCCGGCCGTAGAGGTCGGCCCCGTAGCGCACTGAATCCTGCGAGACCAAGACCAGCTCCCGCACCCCCTCCGCAGCCAGCCGCTCGGCCTCGGCCACGAGCTGTTCGACCGGCTCGCTCACGTGCCGCCCGCGAATGGCGGGAATGGCGCAAAAGGCGCATTGGTGATCGCAGCCGTCCGATATGCGCAGATACGCCCAGTGCTTAGGCGTCAGCGAAGTCCGCGGCAAGCTAGCCAAGTAACCGGGCCGCTGGACGTCCAACACCTCGTCAACGTGGCGGACGATGTCGGCCTCGTCGGCGATCGTCAGCAGCTTGTCGGCTTCCACCAACTCCTGCGCTAGCTCCTCGTAGTAGCGCGTCGATAGACACCCCGTGACGATCACCCCCTCGCACTGACCCTCTTGCTTGAGCCGATGCGCATCCATAATCGCGGCGAGGGATTCTTCTTTGGCCGGTTCGATAAAGCCGCAAGTATTAACCACCACCACGTCCGCTTCTTCCGGCGCGTCCGTCATCTGATAGGCATGGCCCTGCAAAAGCCCCTGCATCCGTTCGGAATCAACCGTGTTTTTCGGGCACCCTAAGCTGACTAGGTGGACTTTGTGGGGTTGGTTTTCGCTCATATCATGCCTCGCAAAACCGCTGCGCGTATGCAATGGCTGCGCGCACCGTGTCATCGGTTATGCCCTCCACGACCTCCACCTCCCCAATCCGCCGACCCAGCACGAACCGCAACTGTCCATCCACTCGCTTTTTGTCGGCCTTGGCACAGACCAAAATCCGCTCCGCATCCACCTCGGCCAACCCCTCGGGCACCCCCAACCGCTCCAGCAACTCATCCTGCCGCTGTCTTTCCGCTTCGGGCCAAAACCCCTCGCGGCAGGCGATTTCGCCCGCGGCGATTAAGCCCAAAATTATCGCCTCCCCGTGCCGATAGCGGCCGTAGTCCGTGGCGGCCTCAATCGCGTGTCCAATGGTGTGTCCGTAATTGAGAATGGCCCGCAAACCCTGTTCCTTCTCGTCGGCAGCCACCACCTCGGCCTTGATCTCCACATTCCGACCGATCAGCCAGTCCAAGGTCTCCGGCGCCAGCGCCATATCCACGACTTCCTCCAAGTGCTCCTCCAAAAAGGCGAAGAGCGCAGCGTCGCGGATCAGCCCGTGTTTGACCACCTCGGCCATGCCCGCGACCCGCTCCCGCCTCGGCAGCGAATGCAGTGCATTGGTGTCGGCCAAGACCAAGCGCGGCTGGTGAAAGGTGCCGATCAGGTTTTTGCCCAGCGCGTGGTTGACCCCCGTCTTGCCGCCGATGCTCGAATCCACCTGCGCGACAATGGTCGTCGGCACCTGCACATAGGGCACGCCGCGCAAATAGGTAGAGGCCACAAAGCCCGCCATGTCGCCGACTACGCCCCCGCCGAGGGCCACGACCCAATCGCCGCGGTCGAACCCGGCTTCGATCATCTGCCCGAAAATGCCCTCGGCCCCGTGCAGGTTCTTAGCCTCCTCGCCCCCGGCATAGACAATCTCCAACACCTCAAACCCAGCGGCGCGCAAACTCTCCCCCGCAGGTTGCAGATAGCGCGCGGCCACGACCTCGTCGCTCACTAGCGCGACCTGCCGGCCCAAAGCCAAATCTCGGCAGCGCGGCCCTAGTTCCCCTAAGATATCGTGGCCGACGAAAATGGGGTATGCAGCCCCTCGGATGTCTAAGTCAATTCTTTGCATAGCTCTCCAGTAAGTCGCGGAGTTTCCCGGCCGTGTCCTCAGGCGTCTGCACCTGCGAGGTGTGCAACTCAATGTGGGCTTGGTCGTAAAAAGGAGCGCGCTCGCGGAGCAGGGATTCTATTTTGGCGCGCTGCGCCTGCGGGTCCAACCCGGCGAGCAGGGGCCGGTTAGAGCGACGCCTGACGCGGGCAAAAATCGTATCCACGTCGGCCTTGAGGCACACCAACACACCAGCGCAGCGCACGGCCTCGACGTTATCGGCGCGGGTGATCGCCCCGCCGCCCAAGGCCACGACGGCATCCGGGCGCTGGCAGGTTTCGAGGACGCAGGCGCGCTCTAGCTGGCGGAAGTGCGCCTCGCCTTCGTCGGCGAAAATCTCCGCAATCGTCTTGCCAGCGCGCTGTTCAATCATCCGGTCGGTATCCAAAAAGCAACGCCCTAGCTCCTGCGCCAAAATGCGCCCGACCCGGGTCTTGCCCACGCCCATAAAACCCGTCAGAAATATCGGTCCTTCCATCACGGTCCACGCCTCACATCCGTTCAAGCGTCTCAATGCCGAGCAAGTCGAGACCCTGGCGCACAATGCGCGCGGTCAGCAGTGCTAGCAGCAGCCGACTCGTCCGCACCGGCTCGTCCGCACGGAGAACCGGGCACTGCTCGTAGAACTTCATAAAGGCGTCGGCCAGCTCGTAGAGGTAATTGCAGAGCACGTGCGGATAGCACTGGTGGGCCACGGCCGCGACCACTTCGGGAAACTGCAACAGTTTGATGGCGAGCACACTCTCGGCCTTTTCGCCGACAGTTATGGTTCCGTCGAGCACATCTTCATCCACGCCAGCGCGGCGGAACATGCTCTTGATGCGGGCGTACGAATAGAGCATGTACGGAGCAGTGTTGCCGTCGAGGGCCAGCATCCTGTCCCAATCGAACACGTAGTCTGAGGTGCGGTTGAACGACAGCTCCATGTACTTGATGCTGCCAATGCCAATCACGCGGGCGATCTGCCGCCGCTCGGCCTCGTCCATGTCGGGATTTTTCTCGCTCACTTGGGCAAAGGCCCGCGCCACGCCCTCCTCCAACACGTCCATTAGTTTGACTGTGCCACCGACCCGCGTCTTAAACGGCCGGTTGTCCGCGCCTAAAATCGCGCCAAACTCGTGGTGCTCCAAAGCGGTTGTCTCAGGCGCGTACCCAGCCGCCCGCGCCACCGCAAAGACCTGCTGCAAGTGAAGCGACTGGCGCGCATCCACGATGTAGAGGATGCGGTCGGCAGCAAGCGCACCAGCCCGATAGCGCACAGCCGCGAGGTCGCTCGTCGCATAGAGATAGCCGCCGTCCGACTTCTGTACGATCACCGGCGTGATTTGGCCGTCCTTGTTTTTGAATTCCTCCAAGAAGACGCACTGCGCGCCGTTGGACTCCACGAGCAAACCCTTATCCCGCAAATCCTCGACTACGCGAGGTAAATCGTCGTTGTACGCGCTCTCTCCCTGCACGTCTTCGGGCTTGAGACTGACTCCCAGCGCGTCGTATATGCGCTGGCCGTGGGCAAGCGACTCGTCGATGAACTGCTGCCACATCCGCAGCACGTGCGGGTCGCCGCTTTGCAGCTTGACCACGTATTCTCGCGACAGATCGGCGAACGCCTCGTCCTGGTCAAAGCGCTGACGCGCCGATTGGTAGAAAATTTCTAGATCGGCCAATTCCGTGGCTGGATCCGCAAGCTCGTCCAAGTGGGCGATCAGCATCCCAAACTGCGTTCCCCAGTCTCCCACGTGATTGTGGCGCACGACCTCGTGGCCCGAAAATTCGAGGACGCGGGCGATGGCGTCGCCGATAACCGTGCTGCGCAGATGGCCGATGTGCATTTCCTTGGCCAAGTTGGGATGCGAGTAATCGAGTACGACCTTTTGCGTCGTATCCTTAGGCACGCCGAGCCGCGAATCGGCCAGCACGTTCCCCAACTGCGCGGCCAGCCACTCGCCTTTGAGATGGATATTGATAAAGCCCGGTCCGGCGATATCTACGGACGCGGCTATGTCCTCCAGATCCAGTTCCTCCACGACCTGAGCGGCGAGTGCGCGAGGATTGCTCTTCAGCTTTTTGGCCACAGCCATCACGCCATTGGCCTGATAGTCGCCAAACTCCGGGCGAGTCGCCGGGCCGACAAGAGCCGGTGAATCCGCGGGTGCGCCTGCTCGGACCAGCGCCGCGCTAATGCGCGTTTCTAATGATTCGGTTATCATGCGTTATCTAGGTTGTTTGTCTTTGTTTTCTAACTGATGTTACGCGGTGTGTAGGGGCGGTTCGCGAACCGCCCCTACTAGGGTGATCACAACATACGGGGGTTGCCCTACTGGGGAAAATGCTCCAGTGCGGCCGCAATCATCGCCTCGACCGGCGGCTCGATACCCGTCCATATTTCAAATGAACGCGCGCCCTGCCAAGCGAGCATACCCAAGCCGTTGATCGCGGAGGCCCCAGCGGCTGTAGCCTGCCGCATGAGCACGGTCTCCAGCGGGTTGTACACAATGTCGGCGACCAGCATGTGCTCGTGTAGGCACGATGGGTCCGCCAGCGGCGAAACGTCGTCGCGGGGGTGCATCCCCAGCGCGGTGGCGTTGATGAGCAAACCAGCGTCCCCAATCGGCCCGGTCTCTGCCAGCGACCCAACCCGCACCCTACTCTCGCTGTCGAGGTCTCCAGCGAGTGCTGCGGCCTTTTCCACCGTACGGTTGAGCAGCAGCACCTCCTCCACTTCCTCCCGCGCCAGCAGCGCGTAGAGCACGGCCCGCGCCGCACCACCCGCTCCGAGGAGCGCGACTTTGGGCGGCAACGGGTCCAAACCGCCATCGGCCTTGAGGCTCTGCACGATGCCAAAGGCGTCGGTGTTGTACCCCACGAGCCGACCATCGCGGTTGGCAATGGTATTGACCGCGCCAATGCTCTGAGCCTCGGCGGAAATCTCGTCGAGATGCGCCATGACGGCCTGCTTGTGCGGCACCGTTACATTCAACCCGACCATACCGAAGGCGCGCATTCCGGCGAGTGCTTGGGGCAAGGCTGCGGGAGCAACGCGGAACGCCGCGTACACATAATCGAGGTCCAGCGCCTTGAGCGCGGCGTTGTGCATAGCCGGCGACGCTGTGTGTGCGACCGGGTCGCCGATGACGCCGAGCACCCGCGTCGTCCCGGAAATCACCCGAGCAAATCCTCAATGAAGCAGTTGGCAATCTCGAAGGATTCGCGCCACGATACGTTGTAGAGCAGGCGAATGGCGAGTAGGCCGCCACACAACATCACAGCCGAGCACACAAAGAGCCGAAAAATTCCTCTCATCTTCAATCTCCTCCAATAGATTGTACGGTCTTAAAAAAATCGGGCCAGATGGGCACCAAGCACCCGCTGCCTTGGATGGTCAGCTCCCCTTCGGCCAACAGCCCGGCCACGGCAAAGGCCATGGTTAAACCGGGATCGCCCTTGCCGTCGAGTTCGCCGCCTTGGAGCGGGAAGCCGCCTTTGATGACGAGCCCCTCGGGGAACTGGCCAATCCGCGCATCGAGCGAGCGCAGCGCAGCACACAAATGCTCCACGTGCGGCACGTCTTCGATATCGCGGATGACCGTCGTCCCCTGCGTCTGGGTCGCCAAGACTGCTAGCAACGCGATCTGGTCGGCGACCTTAGCCGCTCGCGACCCCGCCACGCGCGTGGCCTTTAACTGGCTGGCGCTCACGTGCAAATCGAACTCGTTTCCCTCAAGGCCTTCCGCGTCGATCTGCGCCCCAATTTGCCGCAGCAAATCCAAAAACGCCCGCTGCTTAGGGCGAATGACCACGCGCTTGATGGTTAGCTCCGATCCCTTGCGGCACAGCGCAGCCCCCATGAGCGGATAAGCCAACGCGAGTTGCCCAGGCACCTCTACGTCAACGCCCTGCAGCGCCTGCCCGCCCTCTACCGACAGCAGTTTGCGCCGCTCGACGGCGACTCCACGCCCGCGCAATAATCGTTCCACGCGGCTGCCGACTTTCAGCGCGGTCGTCCCCTCGGCAAAGAGTGCGGCCACCATAGCGCCCAGCGCTAGGGCGTCGGTCGGCGGTGCCTCGGAGAGGACGAACCCTTTGGCCTGCTGACCCCCGATTACAAAGGTGTCCGCGCTCTCCTGTTCGACGGCGAATCCGAGCTGGGCCAGCAGGTTGAGCAAGGGCCGACACCGCTCGGCTTCCGTGCCCAACTTCACCTGTGAGTGAAACGTTTGCCCGGCGAGTAAGGGAAGCAACAACAGCGCGGTATCGCCCAACCCTTCTAGATCGAGCGGTCCCGCGGCCTCCTGAAATCCCCGCAGCCCAACGCCATGCACCACACGAGTGCCTGCCCGCTTGGTGATGTCAACACCTAATTCGCGCAACAGAGCGGCCACCCGGTCAGCAGCAACGGGCACGTGGTGGACAGTGCTATCCCCCTCGCTCAGCGCAGCCAACACGAGTGCACGCTCGGCTGGCTCCCGCTCTCCGGGCACCGAAACCTGCCCCACAATTTTCTTGGCTGGACTTACAATTGCTGCCATAGCCTAGGGTCTCCGCGCCACATACCCGAGCCTAGTCAAAATTTCCAGCGCGTTTTCCGCACTCTCGGCACTGTCAAATCCCAACCGCAGCGTCCCTCCCTCGCCCTCGCGCACCTTCATCACCTCAATATCGTTGATGTTTACCCCTTGCGCCCCCAGCGCCTGCCCGATCTCGGCGATGACGCCCGGCCGGTCCTCGGCTAGCACCAGAATCTCGTACAGCACGTGGATAAACCCCTTTGAATCCCTTGGGATGGAACCCCGAATCTCATTGGCAAAATCGAAATCCGCCTTTAGCTCCTCTGCCTCCAACTGCTCCCTCACATCCGCGAGCGCGGCAATATAGCGATCGATCATCGCGCGGATCTCGTCGGCGTTGGTCGCGCAGATATCCTCCCACACCGGCGCGAACGGGCTAGAGGCAATCCGCGTCAAGTCGCGGAAACCGCCAGCCGCCAACGGTAGAAAGTGGTCCCGTTCGGCATTCAGCCGCCCGACCATACTCACCAGCGAGGTCGCCATCATCTGCGGCAAGTGGCTGATCGCAGCGACCGCCCGGTCGTGTGACTCAGCGTCTAGTTCCATCACCCGCGCCCCGACCTGCCGCAAAAGAGCGGTGAACGCTTGGTAACGGTCGGCTGGCACCTTCTGATCGGGGACCAAAATGTAGATCGCATTCTGGAAGAGAAACGGATCGGCCGCGGTCACGCCCGCCTTTTCAGAGCCGGCCATAGGGTGGCCACCGACAAAGTACACCTCGTCGCTGAAATGGGCTTGGGCCGCTGCGACGATGCGCCGCTTGGTGCTCCCCACGTCGGTAACGAGTGTCCCCGGTTCAGCGAGCTGACCCACCTCCGCAATCAGCGTCAGAATCCGCTTGATCGGCGTGCAGATAAAGACCAAGTCGGCCCCTTTGAGCGCCTGCCCCAGATCGTCGTAGCCCCAACCCTCGTCGATCACGCCCAATTCCAGCGCGCGGGCGATGGTCGCGGGGCGACTGACGCCCACAAGCTGCCCGCTAAAGCCAGTGCGCTTGAGCGCCAAGCCTATGGAGCCGCCGATCAGGCCCACGCCGACGATGACTGCCCGCCGGAAGAAGGCTAGCTCTCCTCGTGTTCGAAGTAGGTGGTTAGTTCGATGAGCAGCCGATAGAGCTTCTCTAGGTCCTCGTCCTTCATCGGCCCTTGAAGTCCTTGATTGTAGGCTTTGGTCTTGGCGATCACATCGCGCTCGCGCTCGGGATCGCGTATTGGTTTTCCCGCAGCTTTTTTAATTCGCCCAACCTCGTGTGCGCACTGCATGCGCTCGTTGAGCAGATCGATCATTTTCCGGTCAATACCATCAATGCGTTCGCGCCAGTCACTTAGCTCCATAGTTACTCCCTTACCGATGCCCCATAGCCCGGCGGACCGCGTCCATGGTTGCGTCAACGATTGGACGCAGTTTCTCGACACTATCGGCGAGTACTGCGTCTATATAGGTAGGATCCGCCGTCAGTTCCCGATAGCGGGCCTGGATCGGCTCGATCTCGGCGATGACCACTTCGACCAATTCCTTTTTCAAGTCGCCGTACCCCTTGCCAGCAAAATGCGTCTCAATCTCGTCGTTCCCCTGACCAGTCAACGCCTGGTAGATCGTCAGCAGGTTGAACAGTCCGGGACGGATCGGATCGAAGACAATCCCCTGCTGCGAATCAGTCACCGCCCGCATGATCGTCTTGCGCACCTTATCCGGGTCATCGAGCAAGCCGACGCTGTGGTATTGGCCCTCGACCGACTTAGACATTTTCGCGGTCGGATCGTCGAGCCCCATGATCCGCGCACCGACTTGCGGAATGACCGGCTCGGGCACGGTGAATACCTCGCCGAACTGGCGATTGAAGCGCTCGGCAATGTCACGCGTCAGTTCCACGTGCTGTTTTTGGTCGTCGCCGACGGGGACCTCGTGCGCCTGATAGAGCAGGATATCGGCAGCCATCAACGTCGGATAGACGAACAGCCCCGTGCCGACGCGCTCGCGCCGCGCACCTACCCGATCCTTAAATTGGGTCATCCGCTCCAGCCAACCCATCGGCGTGATACAAGTAAAAAGCCAAGCCAACTCAGTGTGTTCGGGAATGTGCGACTGCACGAAGAGACGGCACTTTTGCGGATCGAGGCCACAGGCAATGTACAAGGCCACGGCCTCGCGCGTGCCGCTATGCAAAGCCTCTGGGTCGTACGGCACGGTGATCGCGTGCTGATCGACCACGCAGAAGATGTTGTCGCGGTCCTCTAGGTTGACCAGCCAATTGCGGACGGCCCCGATGTAGTTGCCGATGTGGATGTGGCCCGAAGGCTGAATGCCCGAAAATACTCGCTTTTTCACGCGCCCAATAGCTCCCTCACTTTAGCCCCGATATCGTCTTCGCGCATCAGGGATTCGCCGACCAAGATCGCATCGACGCCCGCAGCGGCGAGCCGCTCGACATCGCCGCGATCTTCAATGCCGCTCTCGCTGACGACGACAGCCCCCTCCGGCATCTGATCCACAAGCGCAAAGGTCGTCTCCAAGGTTGTCTCAAAGGTCCGCAGATCGCGGTTGTTGACGCCGATAAGCCGGGCACCGGCCGCTTTGGCCCGCGCCAGCTCCGCTCCATCGTGGACTTCGACTAGCGCGTCTAATTCCAACTCGCTGGCTAAGCCGAGGTAGTCGTCGAGCTGGCTGGAGTCCATCAATGCCACGATCAGCAAAACGGCGTCAGCACCGATGACGCGGGCTTCGTAGAGCTGGTATTCGTCGATGGTAAAATCCTTGCGCAACACCGGCAAGCCCGCGACGGCCTTAGCCATCTGCAAATAAGCATCGCACCCCTGAAAATACGCCTCGTCCGTCAATACCGAAAGACAGCGCGCACCATGAGCGGCATACGCATCGGCGATCCACTCTGGGTCGAAGTCAGCGCGGATGACGCCCTTGGACGGCGAGGCTTTTTTTACCTCGGCGATCAGCGCAATCCCATCCGCAGTTAGCGCACCCATGAAATCGGTCGGCACCGCCGTATCGCGAGCCTGCGACCTCACATCGGCTAGGCTGCGCTGGCGCTGGCGGTCGGCGACGAATTCGCGCTTGTACGCAGCTATTTCGCTTAGGATATCCGCCATTTGGGTCGTGGCTAGGGCAGCTTCAACAGGATCGTTACCAACAAGCCTACCAGCGCGATAAAGGTGCTTAGCTGGATGCCGACAACCCAGCGCGTCAACGTATCGATGCGCTGGTTGACGGCGTTGGTGTCCTCGCGCTGTCGGGTCTCGATACCGTCAAGGCGTCTCTCGATGCTGTCGAGCCGCTTATCCATCTGCTGCACGGTTCCGGTCAGCGCGTCGGGACTTAACTCGGTCATAATCGCTTCTTCTTTAACTGGGCCGGGCACTTTCGCACCGGCTGATTGTGAGCGATGATGTACTTAGGAATTGCTTACCTCAACCAGCCGATCCAAGGCTTGGCGCGCCTTGCCCGAGTCGATGGACTCCCGAGCCACTTCGAGACCAGCGATTATATCCTCGGCCAACCCACCAACGACTATCGCCGCCGCCGCGTTGAGCAGCACTACGTCGCGCTGCGGCCCTTCCTCGCCATCGAGTACCCCGCGCAGGATGCGCGCATTGTGGTCCGCATCGCCACCTTTGAGCGCCTCGGCTGAGACTGTCTGCAAGCCAAAATCCCCCGGGTGAATCTGACGCGTACTGACCTGCCCGTCTCTAAGCTCGCTGACCTGCGTCGGCCCCGTCAGCGTGATCTCGTCCAGCCCGTCCGAGCCGTGTACCACTAGGGCCTGATCCGATCCCAACTCGCGCAGCACTCCGGCGAGCGCCTCAGTCAACGCGCCGTCGAACACGCCGAGCAATTGCCTCTTGGCTCCAGCCGGATTGGTCAGCGGCCCCAAGATGTTAAAAACCGTGCGGGTCGCTAACTCCCTGCGCGGGCCGACGGCGTGTTTCATCGCCCCGTGCAAGGCTATCGCGAAGAGAAAGCCAATGCCGACTTCGTCAATGCACTCGCCGACCTTTTCCGGCGCAGCTTCGACGTTGACCCCTAATGCGGTCAGCACGTCCGACGAGCCGCACTGGCTCGATATTGAGCGGGTGCCGTGCTTGGCCACTGCCAAACCGGCACCACAAGCGACAAAGGCTACCGTCGTAGAGATATTGAAGGTCCCCGAATCATCACCGCCAGTGCCGCAGGTGTCGATGAGATCGGGGCGCACTGTTACTATCGGCGTAGCTTTTTCGCGCATGACTTCGGCACCGCCAGCGATCTCGTCGATGGTCTCGCCTTTGATCCGCAGGGCAACGAGAAACGCGCCGATCTGGGCGTCCGTAGCTTGGCCACTCATAATCTGCTCCATCACCGCCCGCATCTTAACACGGCCTAGGTCTGCCCCAGCGATCAGGTCTCTTATAGCTTCTTGTATCATGTTGCGCTCCTCATAAGCAAAGAAAATTAGCCAACAGTTGTTTGCCCTCTATCGTCAGAATCGATTCAGGATGGAACTGCACCCCTTCGAGAGGCCATCGCCGGTGCCGAATCCCCATAATCATTCCGTCCTCGCTCGTAGCCGATACTTCCAAACATTCGGGCAAACTCGCTCGCTCGACAGTTAGCGAGTGATAGCGAGTAGCGACGAAGGGATTTTGCAGGCCGGCAAAGAGCGTGCGGCCATCGTGTTGCACCGGCGTCGCGCGACCGTGGACGATCTCGTCGGCCCGCACCACGCGTCCGCCACACACTTGGGCGATGACTTGATGCCCCAAGCACACGCCCAAAATGGGGATCACACCGGCCAACCGCTCGACGAGCGCGCACGAAATTCCAGCTTGATCTGGGCCGCCGGGACCAGGCGAGATAACGACGCGCTCGGGCGCGAGTGCCACCGCTTCGGCGACCGTCAATTCGTCGTTGCGCAAGACCTTGGTCGCCGCCCCTAATTCCTCCAAATAATGCACCAAATTGTAGGTAAATGAGTCGTAGTTATCAAGTATCAGCAGCATGGTTGTGCGTTGGCGGAAAAGGCCGTAGAGATGGTTTGGTAGAGACGATTCGGTAGGGGCGGTCCGCGAACCGCCCCTACAACATCACCGCGCCAACTTCCCTATTACTTGGGCGATCAGCCGCAAGCCCAAATCGTCCTTGAGCGTCAAGATCGACTCCGGGTGGAACTGCACCGCCGCTACCGGCAACTCGCGGTGCTCTACGGCCATAATGACCCCGTCATTGGTCTGCGCTAACACCCGCAAGCACTCGGGCAGCTTCTCCGGCACGGCGTAGAGCGAGTGGTAGCGCCCGGCGACAAACTCCGTGGGAAACCCGTCAAAAATCCCTTCCGGCGTGCAGCGAATTGTCGATTCCTTGCCGTGCATCGGGTAGGAAAGCCCCCCTAGCTCGCCACCGAGGCCCTCGACGATGCCCTGCAATCCGAGACACACGCCAAAAACCGGCAGCGTGCGCCGCACGCACTCGTTGACCAACTCCGGCACCCCGAATTCCTCGGGCGTACCTGGCCCCGGCGAGATGAAGACCAGATCGGGATCAAACTCGGCGAAGACGCGCTGGGGGTCGCGCAGGCCCCGCGCGCCGCTGCCGTCGCGCGACCTCGCAGCGCGCACCGTCACCACCTCCGCTCCCGTCTGCCGCACGTAATCGCCGAGCGTGTGGACGAACGAGTCGCGGTTATCGACAAAGAGCACCCGCTTGCCCTGCCCCGAAGTCGCGATTTGAGCGACCTTATCCTTGGTATCGTCAGCGCCGATCACCGCGTTGATAAAGGTCTCGGCCTTGGCCCTCGTCTCGCGCTCCTCAGCGTCGGGGTCCGAGTCGCAGAGCAGAGTCGCCCCGGCCCGTACTTTGGCGATGCCGTCCTCCAAGTGTACGGTGCGGATGGTGATCCCAGTGTTGATCTCGCCGCTGAAGAGCAGCATACCAACGCAGCCGCCGTACCAGCGCCGCGCCGAGTTTTCCAGTTCCTCGATCTTCTGCATGGCCGCTGGTTTGGGCGCACCAGTAAGCGTCACCGCCCACATATGCGAAAGCAGGGCGTCGAATCCATCGCAGTCGTCCTTCAACTCGCCCACGACGTGATCCACCGTGTGAAAAACCTTTGAGTACCTTTCGATCATCCGCCGCCCGACCACCCGCACCGAGCCTTCCTTGCAAATCCGCGCTTTATCGTTGCGATCGACGTCCGTACACATATTCAGCTCGGCCTCGTCCTTTTTTGAGTTGAGCAAGTCGCGGATCTGTTCGGCGTCCTCCATCACGGTTTTGCCGCGGCCGATGGTCCCGGCAATCGGACTCGTCTCGACGAATGGCCCATTGACCCGCACGAACATCTCGGGCGAAGCGCCGATCAAATACTCGTCGCCGAGGCTGATGAAAAACTCGTAGGGGCTGGGGCTAGTGCGGCGGATATTCTCAAAGAGGGTGTGCGGGTTGCCCGCATAACCAGCGCTGAGCACTTGGCTCGGCGTCACCTCAAAGAAGTCGCCGCGCTCGGTACCGGCGATGACCTCGCGCACCTTGTCGGCGTATTCCCCAGGGGCGTGGTCGCACGCGATCTCGGACGCCGCGCCGCGCACATAGGGCACGACGTCCGTGCCTCGCTCCATGCCCTCGGTTGACAACCCGTCAGCGGCAAACTCATAGCAATAACGCCGCGCCTGCTCCTTGCGGTGATCGACGACGACCAGTTCGTCTGGCAAAAAGAGGTGCAGATCGGGCCGGTCCTCGCGGCGCGGGTGGCGCAGTTGGAGCGGCTCAAACTGGAGTACCAAGTCGTAGCCCAGCGCCCCGTAAAATCCCAAGTGATTTTCGCCTTCGGCTCGCATCTGCGCCACCAAAGCGCGCAGGACGCTGAAGATCGTCGGCTGCTTGGAGCGCTCCTCTTCGGGGAAGTACTCGGGCATGGGAGCTACCGCGCCTTTGAGCTGACCGTCGGTTAGCTCCAGCTCCATCACATGCTCGTGCTTGGCGAGACTGCCGCGAAAAATCTCCAGCAACATCTCGCCGCGCACGTTGAGTGCCCGGAAGGCAAAGGCCCGCTGACGCGCCACCAGTTCCAACGGCGGATCGACGAAACCAATATCCCAGCGGCTATAGCGCCCTGGATACTCGTAGCCGCTGGCGAAGACGGCACCCCGGTGGGTATTGAGCCGTTCGAGCAGAGACGCTAGCGGCCTTTCTATGGGCAATTCCTCGGTCTGGCGCTTGACTGCGACGCCGCCAGCCGTGCGAAAAATTTCCGTGTGAATAGTCATATCGTTCTCCAAGTACAAAAAAACGCGGACACCCGAGGGCGTCCGCGTTGGATTGAAAATTCATCTCGTCGCAGTCTAGCAGATGGACGCACCTCTCTCCCTGCTCGGGGAATACCAAGCGCGCCACCAGCGACGAATGTGAGGCGAAGAATTCATAACGGGCAGAAAGTAAAGGCGAGTCTTTACGCTGTCAAGCTGTGCAGGAAATACGGTTTATGGCAGATCGTCTATCCAAGCGGGCGGAAGGCGACCCGACGCTTTGGCTTCGGCTTGAAGGCGTTGAAGCACGGCCACGTCCAGAGGGGGCCGTAGTGCAAAATAACGTGGGACATTGCTGGCGATTTTTGCGACCGCGACTCGGCGCGTCTTATGGATAACTAAGACCGTTTCTTTAATGACAAACGGATGATCGCCCTCGTGTAAGCGCACCGGCTCAAATGGAAAATGCCGTGCATCTGAACAGGTGACAAAGAGGACTTCACCGGCCGCGTTGGGACTAGTCAAAACGATGAAGTGGTGGTAGGGTGCAACATTCGACTAGACGACGGTGCCGGCCCGTATCACGCGAAGATCCTATCCAGCCAAGCGTCCGTCTGTTCCAGATCCAAGATAGCTTGGATTTCCTCGTCGCTCTTCTTCAAGGCGAGCAGAATGCGTCGGACAGGGATGGGTGTCGCTTGGGGCCCCTGCGGATTTTCTGCGGGATTTTCCCACTCGGGGAGGCGGTGAGTAAGCTCGACGAGACCATTGGAACCCCAAGGAAGTAGATGGCCGTATTGCTTCCAGACATCCTCGGCGATCGCCCATTCCGCTTCAGACAGGTGGTTTATTCCCATCTCTTTCTTCAGACCGATGCAGTAATCTGCTTGGTTCTCAATGTACTGATTCCACACAGGATGGCGATCGGGGTCGTCTTCTTGGTGTATCAGATTGTACGTCTGAATGGGCACCGGGCCGTGTTTCATCGATACCCAGCGATCAGTGGAGATGCTATGCCCTTCTCGGTCCAGCGCTTCGCGATCGGCTAGGTAGATGAGTTTGAGCAGCTTGATAAACTTCATTGAGCCGCCCCACGACAGAATGCAGGCAGCCAGTTCAGTGGCCTTTTCCTCGTTGAACATGATTATCTCCTCTTTAGGGCTATTGGGAGATTCAAGAATCGTTTAGTAGATCGTCTCTCTAGTTTAACATAAAGCGATTGCACGTTGTCAACCCAAGTCCTCTTGGCGACGACAATGATTCGGCTCAGCGAATCAACGCCAACTTGGCCGTTTGGACGATCTCGCCAGCGTGCAGCACGGCCCAATAGACCCCGGAAGCAGCCTCTGCCCCCGCCGCCGTGCGGCCATCCCAGCGCACGCGGTGCTCCCCGGCAGCCGCCCAACTATCGGCCAACACGCGAACCTGCTGTCCCATCAAATTATAGACGACAAGCCGCACGGGACCGGCCTCGGCAAGAACAAAGGGAATGGTCACTTCGGCGTTGAACGGCGTGGGAAAGGGATCGCCTAGGCCGGACGCCAAATCATTCGGTAACTCGGACAGGAGCCGCGTCCCGGCGATGGGCTTGGCACTAGGCGGTTCTCCCACCCACACAGCCTTCAACTGCCAGCGATGAAAAGATGAGGTGCGGTTTTCGTTGAAGATATTGCGGAACTCGATAATGTTTGTGCCAGAACGCAGGTCTGCTCTGTCCAAGACGAGATACCAACTCGTCCAATCCTCGCTCTCTGGGATCCCGCTATAAGACCATTCGTTTAAAAAGATGGTGACTTCACCATCGCTCATTTCCTTTACCGAAAAATAACACGCGATACTGGAATTGGTTTTCTCATCAAAGCCGAACTTGACGCTCTTGGGATTTTTGGTAACTGTGGGCGGACTGTAGCCGAAAAGTCCTGTACTCGGCAGTGACTCCACCACTTCGCCTTCATCGCCTTCATCGCCTTCAACAATAATGCGTTTAGTCCCAGAAGTTCCGCCCCCTGTAATGACCTTCACGTCTCCGCTTTGCGCCCCAGCCGGAACCTTGACCACGATTCGGCTATCGCTCCAAGTCACGTAATCGCTGCTAGCTGTCGGCCAGACGTTGGGCGTGAACAGGACATAACCACTCCCCCGGCTACTCCTGAAATTGGCTCCGGTCAATGTCAGGCGGTCTCCGGGCTTGACTCTGCTCGGAGAAACACTGGCCAAGTAGGGGCTTGTTATCCCCAAGCCGATGGCGTTACTCGTTCCTGCCGAAGTGCGGACGGTGACATTGCCAGAGCGCACATTCGTGGGAACGCGAAACCGGATGCGGGTATTCGACCAACTAGCCAACGCAGAGGAAGGGAGCGCTATCGAGCCAATTCGCATGGTACTGCTGCCCCGCGACGCTCCGAAGTTGCTTCCGGTGACGGTCACGACCTGATTGTACTGCACTTGGCGGGGAGAGACAGACGTGATTCGAGGAAGAGAGGCGGACTCGACCACAATACGCTTGGTCCCGGAAGATCCAGTCCCTGTAACGACCTGCACGTCTCCGCTTTGCGCTCTAGCCGGAACCTTGACCACGATTCGGCTATCGCTCCAACTCACGTAATCGCTGCTAGCTGTCGGCCAGACGTTGGGCGTGAACAAAACGTAACTGCTGCCCCGAGTGCGACCGAAATTGGACCCGGTCAGCGTCAGTCGGTCGCCGGATTTGACCCTAGTCGGCGAAACGCTGCTCAAGTAGGGACCGCTCATTATCTCCAAGCGGACGGCATTGCTCGTTCCCTCGGCAGTACGGACGGTGACATTGCCCGAACGCATATTCGTGGGAACGCGAAACCGGATTGTCGTGCTCGACCAAGAGGAGAACGAAGAGACTCTTATCGAGCCAACCCACACCGAACTGCTTCCCTGAGATGAGCCGAAGTTGCTGCCGGTGATGGTCACGGTTTGATTGTGCTGCGCTTGGCGGGGAGAGACAGACGTGATTTGAGGACTGCGATTAGCTTGAACTTGCATAATCGGCAGCACGAGTTTGCCGTATCCGCTGTCATTGTCCCTTCCCCGAGGTCCTATATCAACCGTTGCCTCAATAAGCGCATCCCACAATTGAGAGCGCGAGTACGATGGATTGGCCGACTTGATCAGGGCCGCCGCGCCAGCGACGTGGGGTGCAGCAAAGGAGGTCCCGTCAAAGATGTAAGGCGCATGAGAAACCGTCGATACTCCAGTAGGGGCAACGAGTTCGGGTTTAATGCGTCCATCGGTTGTAGGCCCTCGCGAGCTATAGTCATCAATCCGGCCAGCGTTCCAATTTCTATGACGGATTGCCCCGACGCTCATAGCCCCTCTGGCGTCCGCGGGACTCCCGATACTGTTCTCCGCGACCGCATACTCTGCAAAATCGTGCCCAAGCGACCATATTTTTAGCCTTCTGGGCCGAGCGTCCTCGCTGCGAACAGAAATTCCATACTCTCCCGATCTCTCTACCTTGTATTCGATTGATTCTACAGGTTCGCCCCCGGAGATATTTTGACGATCAGTGCTTTCGGCGACGGTTTCTAAATCGCCGGAGGAATTTACAAAATCGAGGTACAAGTCGTAGTTCTCACGGGAGCTAGGCCAATCATTCCACGTCAAGAAAATACTTATCTCATCCCCTTGCTCTGCTTCAAACGCTAGCACCTCGTCTTCACCGCTAAAATTTTGCCAACCGTCATCATCGCTATCAGACCAGAAACCGTCGTAATGACTCTTTGCGTCATTGCCCGCTGCGTTTACCCAAAGAATGCCCTTATCGGCGGCGTCATTTACAATGTCGCAGGCCAACCCGCGCCCATCGCCAATACCCGTTCCAAACCAGCCGATGGAATGATTGATTATGTCAATCTCCTCCCGAATGCAAAAGTCTTTAGCATTCTCCAAGTCAACCAGATCGTCCGTTTTCAGAAGCGTGAGTTCGGCTTCTGGGGCTACATCATGGACGATCTCGGCACACGCCGTTCCGTGTACTTCCTCTCCGGCGTATATCCCCTCGCCCGTATAGTCGCGGTATCGCCAACGCGCTGGCATGTCTCCAGACAGTTCGTCCGCTCCCTTAAATCCTCCGTCGATGATGGCTACCTTGACCCCTTCTCCTTTCACACCCGCCGAATGATTAGCCAACGCCCTGATGCGGGACACTCCTTCGCTGATCGTCGTCTGGGAATGCGGCCGATGCGGCCTGCGGACAAAGCGCACCCCCGGCAATTCCGAAACCGCCAGCAACGACGACGCCGGAACCGAAACCCGCATCAAGCTCTTGGACTGCGCCAGAACCCGCCCCCCAAGAGCCGCCAACGACGACGTATCAATCGAAGCCGACGCTTGGCCAAGATGTGGGACCAAGATGACGACGACCGTATCCTGCACATCGCGAGTCGGCTTGGCCGCTCCCGGCGTTGCCAAATCCCACAACGCACTCTGTATCTTGGCCGGGCCGTCGGGCCTGTCCGGTGTAAAATTCAGATTCTGTCCCCAAAGAGGTACATAGCCAAGGACGCCCAAGAAAAGGGCGGTCATAATTCTACAACGATTAATTGATTTCACTGTCGCTCCATGCTTTGAGGATGAGTGTCGCTAGTAGGTGGGATGCCCACTAATACGAATTGGCAGCGGCTTATAATACGCCCTCAAATCGAGCCGTCAAGGGCCGGAACTGCTCAGCGAATCAACGCCAATTTGGCCGTTTGAACGACACCGCCTGCGTGCAGCACCGCCCAATAAACCCCCGAAGCCGCCTCCGCACCCGCCGCCGTGCGACCGTCCCAACGCACGTGATGCGCGCCAGCATCCGCCCAGCCATCGGCCAACACGCGAACCTGCTGCCCCATCAAATTATAGACGGCAAGCCGCACGGGACCGGCGGCAGCGACGGTGAAAGGAATAGTAACCGCCGCATTGAACGGCGTGGGAAAGGGATCGCCCAAACCATCCGGCAGCTTGGACAAAAGCCGCGTCCCCGCAGCGAGCTTGGCACTAAACGGCTTCCACAACGCCACATCCTTCAACTGCCAACGGACGAAGGATGCCGCGCGATCTTGGTTGATGATGTTGCGAAACTCGATGACGTTTTGCCCAGACTGGAGGTGTGCCTCATCGAGGACGAGATACCAAGTCCGCCAGTCCTCCCCAGCTATGAGATCCGCATACCTCTGTTCGTTGAGGAAAATGACGACCTCGTTGTCGCTTATTTCCTTAGTCGAAAATTGACACAGGACATCGCGATTGATGCCCTCAAAACCAAACTTGACGCTCTTGGGATTTTTGCTAACCGCAGGCGGGCTGTAACCGAAAATTCCACTACTCGGCAGCGGCTCTATCCACTCGCCGCCAATCTCCACTTGCGCGGCCCCAGTGACCCCATCAGCAGTAAAAACCCGCACCCCACCACTGCGGGCCTCGGACGGAACGCGGACGACGATGATGCCACTAGACCAGACCGCATAACCGTCCGCCGCCGCTTGCACATTAGGGTTAAACAACACGTACCCCGTGCCACGCTCCTGGCCAAAGTTGCCGCCAGTCAGCGTCAGGTACTCGCCGGTCTGTACTTGTGGTGGCGAAAGTTGCACCAAGTACGGACTGGTGATTTCCAAGCGGACGGCATTGCTAGTGCCTTCAGTAGTCACAACAGTTACGTCGCCCGAAGGCGCATTGAGCGGAACGCGGAACCGTATCGTCTGATCCGACCAAGTCTCAAACGAAGACACCGCGACCGAATCAATCCACGCGGAACTGCTGTCCCGCGAGAGGCCGAAATTGTCTCCGTCAATTTGTATGAGATCGTCGGTCTTGGCCCCCGCACCCGTGCGCGTGTGATTGGTGATCGCATCAATGTAAGGCGACGCGACGACCACCTGTGCACTGTCGCTGCCGCCGCCGGTTATTACTTGCACCGTGCCGGTGCGGACACCAGTCGGCACGCGCACTTGAATCTGCCCATCGCTCCAAGCGAGATAGTCGGAATCACTCGGCTCCTTGTCTGCGAAAAAGACTACTTTGCCCGTCCCTTTGGTATCGCCGAATCCCTCGCCGACGATGGTAACTGTTCGACCGTATTGAACGCGGCTAGGCGAGACGCTGGCAATTTGCGGCGCGGGCACCGACAGCACGAGTTTGCCGTATCCCGTGCTGTCGTCCTTGCCCGGTGCCCCCACATCGACGGTGGCCTCGACGAGAGCCTGCCACAGATCGTCGCGCGAGAGCGACGGATTGGCCGATTTGAGCAGGGCGGCGGCACCAGCCACGTGGGGAGTCGCAGCCGACGTCCCCCCAAACAACAACCTCTCCACACCATAAGAAGCCGTTGTCACGCCCGAAGGCGCGACAAGGTCGGGCTTGATGCGGCCATCGGCAGTGGGGCCGCGCGAGCTGTACCTTGCCACTATTCCCAATTCCCACTGGTCTTGATGGATCGCCCCAACGCTCAGCGAGCCGCGTGCGTCCGACGGAATCCCCAAGCTGCTAGCCGGAACCGGATATTCGATGTCGTGGTGCCAAGACCACACGCGCAGTTCCTTAGGCTCGGCCTCGCCGACGCGGACGACGGAAATGCCATAGGTACCCGCTCGCCCGGCAAAGTATTCGATAAACTCCACCGGCGCACCGCCCTCTCCCTGCACATCCGTGCTTTTGCTCACTTCTTTGATGTTGCCGAACTGATCTTGATGGTAGAGATATAGGTCGTAGTCCGCCGTGGTAGTGGGCCAATCGTCCCAAGTCAGCGTTACCCTGATGGTGTCGCCGATTTCAGCGACAAAATTCACTGCGTCGTCGCCAGCGGCAAAATCGTGCCGATTGTCATCATCGCTATCGCGCCAAAAACTCGCGTAGTGCTTTGGGGCGTAGTTGCCGACGGCGTTGACCCAGAGAATGCCGTTGTCGGCCGCGTCATTTACGATGTCGCAGACGAGCCCGCGCCCGTCCCCAAAGCCTTCGCCCACCCAAGTCGCCGAGTGGTTTACTATGGCGACTCCGTTTTGCATGCAGCGGTCTTTGGCATTCTCCAAGTCCACTATATCCGCGACTTTGTACAGATAGAGCTCGGCTGCTGGGGCCACATCGTGGACAATCTCGGCACACGCCGTGCCGTGGGCGTCCGTGCCAGCGTATATCCCTGTGTACGTATAATCGCGTTGCCACCAACGTTCCGGCATGTCTTCGGGCAAGTCATCGGCCCCCTTAAATCCCCCGTCGATAACCGCCACCTTGACTCCTTGGCCCTTCGCGCCAGCAGCGTGTTTTTCGAGCGCACGCATGAGCGCTAAACCTTCGCTAACAGTCTGTTGCGCGTGCGGACGGCGGGGCCTGCGGACAAAGGCCACACTCGGCAACTCAGACACCACCCGCAGCGATGCAGCCGGTACGGACACGCGCATCAGGCTTTTGGACCGGGCCAAGATCTCGACGCCGAGGGCAGCAAACGTCGTAGTGTCAATGGTGCCTGCCGCACCCGCTGCGGGCACCAAAATGACGACTACATCTGAGTCGTCTGCGGCGTGGGTCAGCTTGGCCGCTGAGGGCGCGGCCTGTTCCCACAACGCGCTTTCTATGTTAGGAGGACCGTCGGGTTTGGCTGGCGCGATGGAGAGGTCTTGGCTCCACAGCGGCACTGCAAAAAGGAGGAAAAGGAAGATATGGCGCACGGCGTCAGGGCTGGCGAGCCTTGTACGACTCGTGTGTGCCCTGCATCCCTAGCGCTTCCGTGCGCGACAACAGCGCAAGTCGCTCGTCGTCGGCCAAGGGCGCGAACTGGCGGGCAATGTCCACATTCTGCCGCAACTTTTCCAGCGAATCCATCCCGGAACACACGGTAGCCACCGGCAGGCTCATGGCGTAGCGCAGGCACTCTGCCGCGGTCGCCACACCTGTTGCGAGGATCGCTTCGGGCCTACCTCCCAAGGTCTTCATGGCAATGACCCCGATGTTCTTTTTTACTGCGAGCGGCAGCACCTGCTCGACAAAGCTGAGGTAGTGCGGGTCGAACACGTTGATCGGCATTTGCGTGGCGTCCCAAGCAAAGCCGCGCTCGATCATCTCCACGTGCAGAGCAGGCAAGGTATGGCCGGTGAAGCCAATGTAGCGGATCTTGCCCTCCTCTTTGGCCTTGAGCACGGCCTCTAACAGGCCCCGCTCGTAAATCCGCTCTATATCGTCGGGCTGTCTGATACTGTGAAACTGCCACAGATCAATCACGTCGGTCTGCAGTCGGCGCAAGCTCTCTTCGAGGTGGGCAATCGCCCGCTTGGGATGACGGCTCGCGTCCTTAGTCATTAGAAATACGCGGTCGCGATAACCACCGCTCAACACCTTGCCCATGCGTATCTCGCTCGCACCGTTGGAGTAGCCCCAAGCATTGTCGAAGAAGTTGATCCCCTCGTCGATGGCCGCGTGCATCAAGGCGATGGCCGCCTGCTCCTCCATGTTGCCGTGGTCGGCCACGTGCGCGCCGCCCAAGCCGAGTAGAGAAACAGCTTCGCCTGTGCGGCCCAAGATTCGGTGGGGCATGTCGCGGTGGTTAGGAGCGGCACTTATGGAAAGGCCGGCGGCGGCCGCGGTCGAGAGCTTGAGGAAAGTGCGGCGGGAGTAAGGTCTATCGTTCATTGCTTATCTATCCTTGGGAGGTTGCGGCCTAGCTTCCTTGACACTGGCAACCGCCTTTTTAATAGTGGACATCTTTGTCTTTCCCTTTTTAGGTGCCTTCTGTACGACGCGCTTTGTCTTTGCCATTTTTTCATCTCCCTGAATGATTTATACCTGAATAGTAGGCACAATAAGGACTCGTCCCCAATTGCCGTCAAACCCATATCAAGGCCGTCGCGCTTTGTATGAATCGTGTTCGCCCAGTGCCCCTCCGCCTCGGTATGCGCCAACAATGCCTTCGCCTCAGCAGCCGAGGTCTATTGCAAGGCTCTGCCCCCACTCGGCGACTAGCTTGATTTTTTGGCGGCAGAATTTATACTAAAGTTACTTAAAGTTAAACTTCACACTGGAGATTTCTCATGGCCAAATACTTGAGCGCAAAGGAATTTCGCCAACAATTGCCGCGCATTGCCGAATACTTGGAGCAATGGCGCGAAATCGTCGTCGTCAAGCGATCCAAGCCGCTGTTTAAGGTCGTCGCTTTTGAAGATAGTCCATCCGACCTGCTCGACCGGGCCGCTGCCGTAGCGGATTCTACTCAGCCCTCGCTCGAAGAAATCTCTCGTATTGTCCACCAGCTCCGCCGCGCTAGATGAGAGTCGTCCTAGACACTAATGTGCTCGTTTCTGGTCTGTTATGGGATGGCCCGCCCAACCAACTACTTAAATGGGGCCGCGATGGCATGTTGGAAATTATTAGCTGCGAGGCGGCTGTGGCGGAAGCAAAACGGGTGATTGAGTATCCCAAGTTTTCTCGAAGAATCTCAGCACTTGATACTTCGCCTGGGCAGATACTCGCCTATCTGATGAACTTGGTGACCTACGTACCCCCTCCTACATCTATCCCCCCGGTCATTGCCGAAGATCCAGCCGACGATCTCTTTTTGGCATTGGCCGTCGAAAATCAAGGGTGTCTCATCGTCTCCGGCGACCAGCACCTCCTTTCTCTGAAGGAACACAACCGCATACCCATCGTCGCGCCGGGCGAAGCCGTTAATGTAATAAATGCGATAAGGGAACTACAGACACTCTGAAACTGTCCGTGCGTCACGATTTTGAGGCGCAAGGTCTATCGTCCACCAAGCATCCCCTCCAGTAAATTATCTCCAGTAATCAACTGCAACGCCGTCGCCAGCAACATCCCATACACCAGCCTATTAAACCACAAATCGCTAAATCGCTGGAGCAAGAACACGCCCACCTTCACCCCGGCGTACGCCAGCGGAGCCAACAGCAACGTCGTCTTAAAAATGTCGGCGTGAAAAAGCCCCAAGCCCCAATAGGGCGGCAGTTTGAGCAAGTTGAGCATGGCAAAGAAGATGACCGTGGTGCCGACAAACACGTGGCGCGGTAGCTGCTGCGGCAGCAGGTAAATGACCACCGGCGGTGCGCCAGCGTGGGCAATCGTCGAGGTAAAGCCCGAGGTCGCGCCCATCAGCACGCCGGCGAGCGTTCCCGGACGCTGCTTCCGCACAGCCCCGACAATCGCCGCCCGCCCGAACTGGAACGCGACAAACAGCAAGGCCAAGCAGCCCAAGCCCATCTCTAGAACGCGCTCGTGCTGACTAAAGTACCCGAAAAAAAAGGCCCCCGCGCCGATCCCCAAAGCGGAACCAGGCAGGAGCCGTTTGACACTCGTTTTGTCGAAGGTGCGGCGGTAGTGCCGGACGGCAAACACATCGCAGGCAATCAACAGCGGCAACAACAAGGCCACCGCGTCCGCCACCGAAACCGTCAGCGCTAAAAGCGGGGTGGCCAAAATGCCGATGCCACCGCCAAAACCGGCTTTGGCCACCCCCATCAATAACACTGCCCCCACCGCGCAAACCCAGAAGGCGGCCGGGTAGGTCGGCAGCACTACTCGCCTTCTACGTGGGTTACTTCGATATCTAGGTCTTCGCGATTGCGCACGTGATCGACTTGGCCGTCCTTGACCCACACCACGCGGTCGGAGACGCTGAGCATCTTGTGGTCGTGGGTCGCCGAGATGACGGTCACACCGGAATGCTCGTTCATCTCTTTGAGCAATTCGATGATTTCAGTGCCGGTGCGCAGGTCCAGATTCCCCGTCGGCTCGTCGGCGAGGACGACGGCTGGGTCGTTGGCCAAGGCGCGGGCGACGGCCACGCGCTGCTGCTGGCCACCCGAAAGCTCGTTGGGCTTGTGCGAGTGCCGCTCGCCAAGGCCCACCTTGCCCAAAAGCTCCATGCCCTTGTCGCGGGCCTCGTCGCTGGTCAGGCCAGCGAAAACCATCGGCAAGGTAACGTTTTCGAGCGCGGTCATCACCGGGATCAAGTTGAACGACTGGAAGATGTAGCCGATCTTGCGGCAGCGCAGCCAAGCCAACTCATACGCGTCGAGTTGGGCGACGTCCACCTCGTCGATGTACACCTTGCCCTCCGAGGGCTTGTCGAGGCCGCCGACCATGTTGAAGAAGGTGCTCTTGCCCGAGCCCGAAGGCCCCATGATCGACAGGTACTCGCCGGTGTAGATCTCCATGTCCACCCCGCGCAGGGCGTGAACCTCAATCTCGCCCATCAAGTAAATTTTCTTTACCTGCTGGGTCCGTACTACAGTGCGTTTTTCCGCTTCTTCTTGGACAGCGACCTCGCCCGGGGCGGTTTCGGTCATTTCAGAATCTCCTCTAAGGAATCAAGTGTCGGAACGCATGGCCTCGACCGGCTCCATCTTGGCCGCGCGGTACGCCGGCAACATGGCACCGACCAGCGAAAGCAGGGTCCCCACCACCAAGGCGTAGCCAGCCGATTCGGCGATGCCGGTCAGGGGGAAATAAGTGAACGTGTAGCCGCCGTAATCGAGCAGGGCCAACCCCAGCGTCAGCGCAAAGCCAATGAGGATCCCCGCCGAAGTCCCTGCCAACCCCTGAAAAGTCGATTCGAGCAGGAAGAGCTTGACGATAAAGGTGTCCAAGGCCCCGAGGCACTTCATGGTGCCGATTTCGCGGAACCGCTCGGTCACCGACATCAACATGGCGTTGGCAATGCCGACGACGCAGACTAAGAGCGAGAGACTGATGAGCCAAGTCTGCTTGGATCGCTCTTCCTGTAGGCGACCTGCAGCCTCCGCAGAAGCATCGCCGTCCTCGGTGATGCCGGTCTCAATGCCGTTTTTTTGCAACAGCAAGTTGATCTCGCTTTTGTCCGCGTTCCGCAGGCTACTGACAATTTCGTTGTTGCTCCACACCGACATTAAAAAGGCAATGGCCAGAATCACGCCGCTGGTGGTGATCAGCGAGCGGCCAAAGCGAATTTTCAGGCTGCGAAAACTAATTTCCACTGCTTTGCTCATCGGCAGCACGATCTCCCGACCGCCTGCCAAACGCCTTTCAGTCATAGTTATTCTCCCGGCAAATGCTCGCGTTCACAATACGTAAATAAAGGCAAAAAATCAACACCGCTCGACTCAATTACCCACTTTAATTTCCTCGAGCGGCAGGGGCGCAGAGTCGTGTGCGCTACGGTCGGCAACCATCTCGGCAAACGCAATCGGGACCATACTAATGCGCAAATCACGCGCCCCCTGCGACCGCACCGGCCGCTCCAAGAACGATGCCATAGCGCTCGGGGTGAATACGAGGTGATCAATGGCAAAATCACTCACTAACTCCTCTAACTCGCCAGCGTGGCCGACCACTGGGCGACCGGCCAGCGGACGACCGTGCTGCTGAGGGGTCTCTCCCACCACGCCGATCAGATTGCAGTGAGCCATACCCGCCCGCTCTAGCTGTTCGACGAAATCCACTGCGACCGCATCGGTTCCCACCAGTAGGGTGCGCAACCGGCCCTCGCGGCCGCGCTGGTGCAAAAACCAACGCGCGACGAAGCGCCAACCGGCAATTAACACCGCGTTGCAAAACCACGCCGCGACCGCGGCCAGCCGCGAGAAGTTGTATGCCTTAAAGAAGAAAACCAGCATCACGATGAAGGCAAACCCCAGCGTCACCCCCACTACCGACCACGCCACCGAGTAGCGGCGGCGGTCGTACAGGCCCGACATGTAAAACGCCAATAGCCAGACCAAGGTCGAAGCGCCGTACACAGCAGCCCATTGCAAATCCGAATACGGAGGCGGCACCAGCCAGCGCGTTGGCTGAGCGGCGAGGCCAAGGAGACTGCCAGCCTGCTCAATGCGATAGATGAAGGGCACCAGTTCTTGGTGGTAGCGCACCGCTAATCCCAGCTTTAAGCCGCAGAGCACTAAGCCAGCGTCGATCAGCGGCATGGCCAAGGCGCGGCCCGCCCGGGCGAGGAAGCGGAACGTCCCGTGCAGGGCAATGCCTACTTGCAAGAGCCACAGCGGGAAGAAGCGGTAGCGCCGCGCCATGTGCTTGTTGACAAAAATCGACATGGCTTGGCTCTTGCGATAGAGAATTTTCAGGGGCGTCCCCCGGCCGCTCTCGCCGCGGAAATGGATGATCTCGGTCGTCGGCACGTAGTAGATCTTCCAGCCAGCTTGGTGGAAGCGATAGCACCAGTCGATGTCCTCGCCGTACATGAAGTAGTCCTCGTCGAGTAGGCCGACTTGGTCCATGGCCGCCTTTCTCACCATCATGCAGGACCCGGACAGCACCTCGACCTCGGCCGTCTGTTCGGGGTCGAGATACGTCATGTGGTAGTGGGCGATGAGCGGGTGCTTGGGGAAGAGGCGGCTCAGGCCCGACATTTTGCAGAAGGCAGCCAACGGCGTAGGAAAACCGCGGCGGCTGTCGAGTTGCAAGGTACCGTCTGGGTCGAGGATTTTGCACCCGCAGGCTCCGGCTTCCGGGTGCGCGTCCAAGAACTCCACCATCGTGCGCAACGCATCTCGGCGCACAATGGTATCGGTGTTGATCAGCAGCGCGTATTCTCCAGTCACCTGCCGCAGGGCCACGTTGTTGCCTGCCGCAAAACCCACATTGGTCTCATTGCAAATGAGCTTCACCTGCGGGAACTCCTCGGCTACCATATCGGCGCTACCATCTGCCGAGGCATTGTCAACGACGAATATCTCCACCTCTAAGCCTTCGGCTGCTGCGAGTACAGAACTGAGGGCCTGGCGGGTCAGGTCGCGGGTGTTGTAGTTGAGGAAGACAACGCTTAGTCGCACGATCTATTACCTCGGTGGCGGCCCATGAGCTTGTAGCCGCTGAAGTAGAGGATCTGTTTGGCAAAGAGCAGATGCTCGCGCAGGTCCAGCTTGCTGGCGCTGAACTGGCGGTTGCGAAAGATAAAAGGCACCGAGCGATGCTGCTGATAGCGGCCCTTGACCAAAATTTCGAGCAAAATTTTGTAGCCCGAAGACGTGAGCACTAGATCCCGTATCACTTGGCGGTGCAGACAGAAATAACCCGACAGCGGGTCCTCAACTCCGGTTAATAAGCGGGCTGCGCCCACGCCGATTCGCGAAATCAACTTGCGGTGCCAAGCCCACCGTTCGACTCGGCTGGTCGCTCCAAAGCGGCTGCCTATGGCAATGTCGCATTCGCGCAGGCTGTGAACGAGCTCGGGCAGGATCGCCGGGTCGTGGCTCAAGTCGGCGTCTATCACTCCGAGGTATGGCCGCGCCGATTGCGCGAAACCCGCCATCACGGCCGACCCCAAACCGAGCTTGCCCGGCCGATGTATTACCTGCATGGGATAGCGGGCCTTCAGCGACTCGGCCACCTCGCCGGTGCCATCGGGCGAGTTATCATCTACCACGATGAGCTCCAAGTCGATATCTGGCTCTTGGCCGACGACCGCGAAAATTTCTTCCGCCAAAAGCGGCAGATTTTCCCGCTCGTTGTACGTGGGCGTTATCAGCGAAATCTGCACGGGATCCATGAGGATAGGCTAGCGGGCAAATTGGGGAAAGTCGCGGCGAAAAAGCGGGTCCGCAGCGAGGCATTGCAACCCCTCGACAAAGCCCATGGGGCGGCGGCCGAGCGCGGCTTCCAGCGCGTCGGTGCTCAAACCGGAGCGCAGGGGACGCTTAGCTGGTAGCGCGACCGCGCAGGTCGGCACAGGTTCGATCAACGCGCCGTCAATGCCAAAGAAATGGGCTATCTCCCGCGCCATCTCCCAGCGCGTCATAAAGGTCGCGCCGCCGGCGTGGAACAAGCCCCGCGCCTCTTGGCCACACAGGGCCACCAAAGCGCGGGCCAAATCGCGTATGTAAGTCGGGTTGCCCCACTGATCGGCAAAGACCCGCAGGGGCTGGCCGCTAGACAGCCCCTGTAGCACCCAAGTGAGGAAGTTGGACCCGGCCTGTGGTACATAGCCGTATAGCCACAGGGTCCGCACGACTAGCACGCGCTCCATTTTCTTTAATATGCCCTCGCTTTCGAGCTTGAGTTGGCCGTAGCAAGACAGCGGATGGGTCGCATCCCCTTCGCCATAGGGACCGCGCTTGCCGTCGAAGACGTAATCTGTGGAAATATGAACCAAGCCAGCGCCGGTTGCGCCGCAAGCCGCAGCCAAGTTCTCGGGAATATCGACATTGGCTTGCCGTGCGGCCCGCGCATTTTTTTCGCAGCCATCGACATCGGTCATGGCCGCGGCGTTAATCACCCAATCTGGAGCCAGTTCGGCGACGAGTGCAGTCACGGCCTTGCGGTCGGCTAGATCGACCTGGCGATAGGGAATGCCTTCGGCAGCGGGCTGGCGACCGCAACCCGTCCATTCAGCTTCCCCTTCCAAGGAAAGCAGAGTACGGCCCAAAAAGCCCGTGGCACCTGTCACCAAAATTTTCATAGCGGCGGGCCGTAGAGCAGCAAGGCCCGCGCCCACGAGCTATGCGCTCGACCGGGCGACTGTGACAGATGCGGCTCGCCGGCCAAGGCGACCACCCGCTCGGCACGGCCCTGTCGCCCGTAGAACTGAAGAGCAATGGCCTTGCCGCGGTGCGTCAGTGGGCCAAGGTCAGCGAGGCGGTCGTACGATTGTTCCATAAATCGCGCAACCTGCTCGGCGGCTGCGGCAAATCGCGCCTCCCCACTCCACTCGCCCAACTCCCACAGAGCCAATGCCGCCAAGGCTTGATCGACGAGCAGGCCGACGCTGCCCTCGGCCTGTGAGTCGCAGACGTGCCGCACCTGACCAAGGCCGTCAATACAGCGGCTGATGAGTGCGTCGCCGGCTTGCAGGGCCACCTGAGCAGCGCGTTCGTCGCCTAAGGCGGCAGCCGCAGCTAGATAGGCTCGTATCAGGGCCGCTTGGCGGTCGGCGTAGAGCGTCGGGTCGGTCCACCAAGTGTCAGCCATGACTTGGCGACCGCAGAACGCGCCCTCGGCTTTGTCAAACAGAGTGCCCTCGACAAAGCCGAGCAGCGCCCTAGCCGACTCGGCGTAGTGGGGCTGGTCGGCCTCCAGTAACAGATGCAGCATGGCCGCCTGATCGAGGGCGTCCCGCTCGCCCGCAGGCGCACTCCAATCCGGTGTGTATGAGTACGCGCGAAAACCACCGCTGTTGCCAAGCGGCGAGGCAAGAACCGCATCCAAGCTAGCCAAGGCCATCTGTCGAGCTGATTCTACGCCCCGTGCCTCGGCATAGGTGAGCAGGAAGCGCAACGTCGAAGTTTCGAGAAACTTGGTCGGGCCGCCGAAACCGCCGTGGGCCGAGTCAAAGGCGGCCTCGCACGCGCGATAAACACCATCTATTGCAAAGGGTCTCTCAACCTTAGAACGATCAGCCGCACGCTGTACCTTGGCGACGATTACTTCGCGCTTTTCCTCGTAGGCCGTGCGCAACCGGCGCAAATAAGACTCGACGTTGGCTGGTGGAATATCCACGGCCCGCGCGAAAACCTGTCCGTCTGGCAGGGCCACCACTAGGGCTGGCCAACCACCGCTGTCGTAGCGCCGAGCAATATCCGGCCGCTTGAATGGATCGACCTGCACGCTGACGAATTTCTCGGCAACCAGTTGGCGCAACGCCGGTGTCGGCGCGGGAAACAAGCCCTCGCATCCCGGGGCGGCCAAATACACCAATATGGGATTATCTTCGCTTTGAGCGCGTACGAACAAAGATTCATCCCAAGTGCCCCAAGGCAGCTCGCCATCGGCCCACTGCCATTCGGCCAAAGCAGGCCGTTCGCTGCGAACCGCTTCTTCTTGCGGCACCTCTTCGGTGGCGGCACACCCAGCCAACACTAGCAGCGCCAGCAGCTTGGCCTTAAATTGACACATCTCTTTTATATTCAATGAGTTCGGGGCAATTTACAAAGGCCGTTTAATGTACGGCATGCCCCTGTGAACGTCAAGCAAGTCCCAAGGGGCGGGCTTTTTGTCACGGGTGGTTTGGCCTATGTTTTGCTCTCTACATCTATAAACTATAAGGAAGGAGTACGCCATGAATCCACTCGAAAAAGCCACCCTCGGCAGCAGCGGCCTGCGCGTCACGCGCCTCGGCTTGGGTTGCGCCTCCATCGGCGGCCTATACGGCGACATACCAGACGACCAAGCCGTCTCCGTCGTGCACCGCGCCCTGTCTTTGGGCCTCAACCTCTTAGACACCGCACCGCTGTACGGAGCGGGCAAAAGCGAAATCCGCCTCGGACAGGCCCTCGTAGACGTGCCGCGCGACAGCTATGTGCTCGCGTCCAAAGTAGGGCGCGTCTTGGTCCCCACCGAACAAGATCAACAGATCGGCGCGTTCAAGGACTCGGCCCCGTACCAACCCGTGTTCGACTTCAGCTACGACGGCGTCATGCGCTCTTTTGCAGACAGCCTCAAACGCCTAGGCGTAGATCGCATCGACATCCTCCACATTCACGACCCGGACAACCACTATCAGGAAGCCATCGACGGTGCGTACCCCGCACTCGACAAGCTGCGCGGCGCAGGCGTCATCCGCGCCGTCAGTGCGGGCATGAACCAGTGGGAAATGCTGGCCCGCTTTGCCCGCGAGGGCGATTTCGACTGCTTCCTCCTCGCCGGACGCTACAGCTTGCTCGACCAGAGTGCGCTCGACGAACTCTTGCCACTGTGCCTAAAAAAGAACATCGGCATCATGGCCGGCGGCACGTACAACAGCGGCATCTTGGCCAAAGGCGCGCGCCCAGGCGCGACGTACAACTACCGAGAAGCGCCGCCCGAAATCGCGGCTAGGGCCAAGTCCCTAGAGGCCGTGGCCGCTCGCCACCAAGTCGATCTGCGGGCCGCGGCCTCGCAATTCGTCTTCGCCCATCCGGCCATCACCTGCATCATCCCCGGGACGCGGCAACCCGAGCGAGTGCAAGAAAATTTCGACCTGCTCACGCAGGAGATTCCCGCCTCGTTTTGGGCCGAACTCCGCGACGAGGGCCTAGTCCGCGACGACGCCCCGCTGCCGTGAGCTACTTGAGCAAGAGCAGCCGTCGGGTCTGGACTCCGCTGGGGTAGTGCAGACGGCTGATATAGACGCCCGCTGCTACTGGGACGCCCCACTGGTCGCGAGCGTCCCAGTGGACCTGATAAGAGCCGGCGGTCTGAAACTCATCTACCAGTGTATGCACCAACTGGCCCAGCACATTGTAGATTTCCAGTCTCACCGGGCCGGGGGTGGCCAAGCGGTAGGTGATCTGGGTGCTCGCGTTAAAGGGATTGGGCACATTGGGATCTAGGCCGCTGGCAACCGCCGTCACCTCCTTGGCCGCACCGGGATCGTTTGGATCGCTTTCACGCATGAGGGCCTGCACCTCAATGGCCGACAATATCCCATCGTATATTCTGAGATCGTCCAACGCACCCCTGAGAACCTGACTCGCGTCGAAACCGCCACCGAACGTATCCTGATCTTGACCGAGAATGAGCCCTCCCGCCTCGACCTTGAGTGTGTCGTACGCCAAGTGCCCACAACGCTTGGTATCCCCCTCGCCATCGATGAAAAAGTCAGCATAGCCCAGCGAGGCATTGCGAATCACGGTAAAGTGGTGCCAAGTGCCGTCGGCAATCGGTTGGATTTCTACGTCACACCAGACCTGATTTCCCCCCACTCTCCCGTGCGAATAGAAGCGGATCACGCTCTCGTTTAAAAAAAAGACAATATATTCGTTGTCGTTGAGTTGGTTGGCACCGCTGATAATGGTTTGCGCCCCAGACTCGGAGGTTTTCAACCAAAAGGCGATGGTCACATTCAGTCGGCCATTGAGCACTTGGTGCGGCAGGTCAATGCGATGGTTAGTATCATGGAAGAGAATAGCACCATCTTCGTTGCCAAAGCGGTCCCATGTGGGCACGGGGCCTGACAGGATGCCGTGATACTCGTTTTCACTGACGTCTCGGGCATGGCCATTGAAGGGGTAGTAGGCAATCAATTCGGCCCCTCTGACCAGCATTTGGCTAGCTACCACTTGCACACCGCCGCCCAAGGTCAGTTCCAAGCTCTGGTGCCGGTCCTGTTCTAGGAAAATGCGGTGCCACTGGCCCACCATCTCTCCGTCGGCATTGCGAGCCCGGGCTTGATAGTAACCGCTCACCGGAGCCTCACTGGAGATGATCAATTCTAGCCGGCCGAACTCGTCGGTGACACCGATCCAAGCGTAGTCGGTTTGGCGACCGGGGATGGTGCGCGCAAACTCAACAATTAAGTGCTCAACCTCGTCGCCCAAGACAGTGGCCGTCATCGCGCTAACAGCCAAATCGGATTCTTTCAAGACTTGAGAGCAAATCGGCAGATCGTTGACCCATCTGGCCAATGTCTCCGGTGTACATCCTATCAGCGCGTTGCCGTCGAGGTTCAACTCTTCCAACTCTGTCAGACGGCCCAATGCAGGTGGAATCACACCCGTCAACCCATTGTCATCGAGGCGCAGCCCTCGCAGGGCTGTCAGTTGGCTTAGTTCGAGTGGAATCGTGCCGATCAACTGGTTGCCGTAGAGATACAGCCCCCGCAGGGCTATCAGTTGGCTCAGTTCGGGTGGAATCGTGCCGATCAGCACATTGCCGCTAAGATCCAACCACTCCAGTTGATTCAGACGACCCAACGCGGGGGGAATTGGGCCGATCAGCACATTGCCGCCGAGGTCCAACCACTCCAGTTGACTCAACTGGCCCAATTCAGGTGGGATCACACCCGTCAACTCGTTGTCGTAGAGGCTCAACCACTCCAGTTGGCTCAACTGGCCCAATTCGGGTGGAATCACACCCGTCAACTCATTGTCGCCGAGTTCCAACGTTTTGACGCCAGAATCGCCGACCGCGATACCATCCCACTGAGCAATGGGTATGTCCGCGCTCCAGTTTAAACCGCGGTCGCCGGCCAACTGGTCGCGTAGGCCTAGGAGTACCTCGCAGTCGGCTACTAAGCCGGGGTAGTCCTGCGGCTCCGATACGACGATGCTATTGGCGCACGAGTTTGACTCCGCGGCCACTGACTCCACCCATGCGGCCAGCCCGGCGCTCAGCAGACAGGCTGCCAGCCGCTTGTAGCAGCCGTAACGACCCTTCGCGATAGGTAATTTTGCCATACTCAAGCTTCGCTGAGTAGTCGAACTATCTTTTAATAGCCAGAAGCTATCCGTTTAGCTCAAAGGCTCGTTGTTTGATGGCAGCGAAATGAGGGATGGACACCTTGCGTAGAGTCTCCACCACCTCTTCCCCCTCTAGAGAGTAGCCCGTCTCTTGCTCATAGGCTAAAGCCACCCGCTGGCTTCCTAGGGATTGGACCAAATCCAACACGTCAGAGCCCCATCGTGGGCTATCCCCGTGGAATATACCCCGCCAGCCCTGTTTATCTACTTGCTTGACTGAGCAGAAACCACAAGAACGCAACATGGCCTTTACACATTGGGCCGTGGGAGTCCACCAAGTCGTTGGATCGGAATTGACTTGTGCCCTCTCGCAAAAGCGCATAGAAGAGCTGCGATTGTCTGGCCCTAGTAGACGGCGCTTGAGAGCCCCCCACAAGCCAAAAGGAGAGTCTAAACGCGTTTCCAAAATCAGCTTTTCGCGGCACAAGCTTGCGACGCGCTCTATACCAAGGAGAGGGTGGCGCAAGTGGTAGAGGACGCCCAGAAACAGAACGATATCAAAGCATCCATCCTCATCTGGATTCAAACTGAACAAGTCTGCTTGGCGAAATTCTACCTTTGAATTAAGCAAGGTATGGGCCATGTGAAAGCCAGATGGCGAGTCAATCAAGGGCGAACTGTAATTGTCCACGGCTAGGACACGAGAAGCTCCCCGACGCTCGCATTCAAAGCTATAGAACCCATCTGAACAGCCGATATCAAGCACCGTCTTGCCGGAAAGGTCCTCAGGTAGCTGTAACCGCCTGAGCAGAGCCGGCGAGTCCTGTACGCCCGGAGTTACTGTACCGTCGGGTAAGGAAATGCGGTGCCGCCACCGTGGTACATTCGTCATGTAATACGATCCAATTTGAGATTATCCATTCAATCAGCATCCCTATCTTCTTTGGGTTAGGTAAGAGAGTCTTGACAAGATACATTCCTGCTCTAAAAGTATCCACACTTTTTCACGCCCTACATGGTATTTTCAATGAGACCGCCTGCTGTTCGACCTATCTGTCCATTGGTGCCACCACCCGATAGCCTATTATGCCGTCGTGCTCGTAAAATTGCTCCAGAGGCAAACCGGCCTCCAAATAGTGCCGGACCGGTGCGTAATCGCTATAAGGCGGATGTACGAACACATAGCCCAAATTGACAGCTTGCACCAGATCACCCAGCGAGCCTGAGCGCGGGGTCTGCTTTAATGGCGCGTCGGCGAGAAAACGGCTTACCGAGTTGTTGCGCAGTAGTCGTTCGCGCAAAAAGTTTGGCAAATGAGACAAAAGCTCCTGTAGCTGTTCTCGGATAGCAGGCCGACGAACTGCCGTTGGCGAAGGATGCTTCGGCAATTCCTCCTGCAGGGCCAAGAGTTGGCCGACTCCGGGTAGCGCCGTCATGCGTTGCAGTCCGTCTTCGGGAGCCCGCGCAACAAAGCCACCTATCAGCCGTTTTCCGTGAACAGTCTGGAACAATTGTCGCTCGTCGAAACTGCGCCCCTTACTTCCCCAGCCGGTGCGCCAGCCCAAGGGCACTTCCATGACCGTTACGTCACGGGGATCGCCAGCGACCTCGGCGTAGGCGTCGGGGATTTCTACTGCCGCGACCTGATAGGGTAGCCTGAAAAACTCTAAGGCAATCAGCGCAGCAACCGCCGCCGTCCAGCGAACCGGATGAGCTACCCGGCCTAGCCAATAGCTCATGGTATACGCGCTGAGTACTGCTAAGCCCAACATGACCATAATATCGAAACGCGCCGCCACCCGTGCACCCTTGATTAGGGGCACGTAGCGCACAAGCGCGTAGGGCAATGGCACAGCAAAGCGCCCTTCTCCAAGCGCAAAGACAAAGTCCCCGCCGATGTGGAGCAACGTCCCCAGCGAGAGCAGGAAAAATGCCAGCGTCAACCAGAGCCATCCCCTGATGTCCTCTTCGCCCCACAAGCACAGGACACACACTGCCAACAGACCAAGCACCACATAGCCAGAAAACACCGTCGCCTCCACCGCATTGCCACCGGAAAACACCTTGTAGGCCTCAGATCCTACATCGCCATAGAGCAGGCTGCCCGGCGGCGGTATTACAAAAGCCAGCAGGTCTGCCCCCAGCTTGACCGAGGCGGCTCCCCCGTAAATGTAGCCGCTCTGTGCCGTCTCAAAGAGCACCCACAGAATAGGCGCAAAGCCGACTGCGGCGATGGCCCCCATAAGCGCGAAATGCACAAGAAAGGTTCCGTTTAGCACCTCCGACCAGTCGCGGTAGGATCGCCAACCTAGGTAAAATGCCGTGAACAATGTCAGGTAGATGAGGTAGTAGTAATCGCAATAGGCCGTCAGCAACAGGCACAGTCCACCACCCCAAGCCCAGCGTTGCTCCTTCGTTTCTACCAAGCGAATCAGACAGAGCACATAGAGGGGAATCCACTCACTGCTTAGGCAGTTGAAGTGACTTAGACTGCGGGTCAACATATAGGGACTGAAGGCGTAGATCAGCCCGGCGACCCACGCGGCCCGGCCATCGCCAGTCAGGTAGCGTGCCAGCAAGAACATACCCCAACCAGCCATGGCAAATGTCGCCAAGATCAGGATATTATAGGTCGTCCAAACACTGCATAACCACTGCAAGGGCACTGCCAATATAGCCTTAAAAAAGACGAAGGTGTGGAAAACCAGCGACGCGCCGTAGGGGGCAAATATATAGTCGCAAAAAAGCGGCGAGATGCCCTCGGATAGGGCTTTATTCATCCACCATAGGTTCCATATATAGATCGGCACATCGCCTTTACCACCGGGAACGTGGGTCGTCAGACGAAAAACCAGTGGGTAGGTAAAGACGAGACTGCACGCGAAGTAGGACAGGAGGACGTGTAGCGAGTAGCGCCGAATCACGGGCACCTTCTTTATTGAAGAAAACAGGCGAAACATTTCAAAGGATGCGAGCGGTCGGCAAGAGCAAAGGACCTATTGCTTGAGGAAACGCAGTACGTACGTCGGCACGGATTGGTCACGCCACACCACTTTGAAACGATCGAGGTACTCCTCGATAGCCGGAACCAAGTACCGCCCAGTCTGCGGAAAACCAAGACTTTCCAACACTACGTAATCTACCCTTTCGCGCTCCATGTGGGCCAGCACTTTTGCCGGCTCGTCAAAGGGGAAGCCAACGCCGCGCCGGCCCGAGACGATGTACATCCAGTAGCCCTTGCGGCACAGTACGATGGCGTCTTCCGGGGCGTTGGCTTTGAGCCATTGACCAGCCTGATAGTAGCGGAGCCAAGGCGGGGGATAGTCAGCGGCTGCGTAATCGGCTAGACGCTTGATGCCGCCAATTTGGCCGCTGACGCATATCAGCAAACAGCCCCATATCACGAATCTGCCCACATCGCCCCCAGCTAGCCTGTCGCGAATTTGCAAAACGGCCCAGACCCCCAACAAGACGAGCACCGGCACAATAGGCACCAAAAAGCGATCTCCGGGCCAGGGCCACAGCAACACTATACCCATGAAGAAGGCCGCGTAGAGCGAAAGCAGTAGGTGTTCGCCGCGCTTGATGCAGAGTACCGTCACCGCAACGGCGAGCGAGATTAGCAACAAGGGCGCGGGATGGAAAATCGTCTCAGTGCCGTTAAAAAAAGGCACTAGCGTATTGGGCAATTCCCCCGTCAGATAGCGATGTGCATGGCCGATAAAGCGCTCGACAAAGCCGCCCATGTCGAGCAGGCCTCGCTCTGGGTGGTAGGGATTGACCATGAAAAGCTGTTTGATATAGACGCTGCCGCCACCTACCGCTTGATTGCGCAACGTCCACGGCAGCCAGCAGACAAACGCCGCGCCGCTAAAAAACAAACACCGCCGAAAATCGCGCCGAAGCAACAGATAGACCACCACAGCCACCACTAGCGCAATCCCAACCGTGCGGATGTAGTACGCCCAAATGGTGCAGGTGAATCCGCCGATGAGCCACCAGTTTCCCTTGAGACCCTCGCGCCCAACGCCTCGTTCGACGAGCCACAGTGCCAAAAGCGAAAAGGTCAAATAGGGCACTTCGGACATGACTTGGTGTGCGTAGTGCAAAAGCAGCGGGCCGTAGGCTGCGCCGGTCGGCCCGTGCGTCAAATAGCTCTTGCCGAGCACGACACTTAGCGTCACCACCGCTAGGCCGGGCAAGACACCCACCCGCTCCTTGGCCAGTTGGTAAAGCACCCCCATCCCCAATGCGAAGAGCACCAGCACCCAAACCTTCATCGGCACCCAATCGCCGGGAAAAGCCCACGCCAAAGGAGCCAGCAACAGGGGAAAACCAAAAGGGTACTTGGTCGCTGGCTTGGGGTCGGGCGAATTGATGTGCAAAAGCCCCTCGCCTTGGGCTAGACTATGCGCCAGCGTGATGAATTCGGCGTTGTCGCCGCTGAGGGAAAGTTTGGCGTCGAAGGTCCAGATCCCTAGGAGGAAGGTCGCCGCGACAATGAAGAAAGGACCCCAAGGTCTTTCCAATAATCCAACTACGCGCCTACCTAGGTCCGCTTTGCGAATCTGGGACTCGGACTTTTGCGACGTAGCCTTCTTTTTTTTGCGCGGTGCTTTCATCGAATAGTAGGTATCCGCGAACCGTCTGTTCTACGCCCGATCTTAAAAGGTAGAAGCAGCAAGTAAAACAAAACGAGCGCCACGCCGTCGAGAATTGGGATATACCACGGCCACGGGGCGAAGAAAAACGGCGATTGGGTAACGGGCGGGCGGCTGAGGAACATGTAGTTGCTGCCCAGCGCCCAATTGACGCCGAACGCGACAATGGCCAAGAGATTGAGCAGCACAAAGACGCGGAGGACGGACTTGGCCGTCGGTCTCATGCCGAGACCCCAAGTTGCGAACAGCGCACCAGCGACGATGCCGCCGTGGGCGATGAAATACTGAAAGAAGCGATACGCTGGATAGTCAGCTATGAGCGGCGGCGTGACAACGGCATTGGTCGCGCCGGCGAGTCCCCAGAAGTAGGCGATTTCGTATGCCGTCTGCCAGCGGAAGATGAGCGCGGCAGCGACGGCGAAGACGGTAATGCTACAGACGTGCAATGGCAGGTACCACCGCACAAACTCGTACGCTCCGACCATCGCCACGCGCTGGCCCCAAGGCAGGATCTCGTTGAGCAGGAGCACGCCGGCGAATGCACCGCAAACGGCTTGAGTCGCCCGTGCCGAATTGAGCCGCTTGACGACGATGGTCAAGAGGATCGGCAAGGCGAGCGTCGCACCCATCGCGGCGATGTGGGAAAAGCCGAGGAACTCGAACTGGCTTGCAGACATCGCATCTCATCGCTTGCACTCGAGCAGATTGCAAAACCACTTTTCAGTACTTCTCATCGACAAAGTTCAACTTGCTGTGCGGCGGGCGCTGGTACTCGCCGTGGGATGGGCGCGGCGGCAGCTTGATCTTTTTCGGCATCACGTCCTCGTAGGACAGTTGCCTGAGAATGTGCGCAATGCAGTTGAGACGCGCCCGGCGCTTGTCGTCGGCCTCGACCGTGTACCAAGGCGCTTCGGGAATGTCCGTGTAGAAAAACGCCTCGTCTTTGGCCTTGGAGTACTCGACCCACATGTTCCGCGACTTCAGGTCTATGTCGCTGAGCTTCCAGTTCTTGAGCGGATTCCGGGCACGCTCTTGAAAGCGGTTTTCTTGCTCTTCCTCGCTCACCGACAGCCAGTACTTGAGCAAGATGATCCCCGAGCGCACCAGCATGCGCTCAAACTCCGGGCACGAATGGAGGAATTCCCAATACTCCTCCTCGGTGCAAAAGCCCATCACCCGCTCGACGCCACTGCGGTTGTACCAACTGCGATCGAAAATCACAATCTCGCCCGCAGCCGGGAGGTGAGCTACGTAGCGCTGGAAGTACCACTGGGTGCGCTCGCGGTCCGACGGCGTGCCCAAGGCCACCACGCGCGCGCCGCGCGGATTGAGCGGCTCGGTGATGCGCTTGATAGTCCCGCCTTTGCCGGCCGTGTCGCGCCCCTCAAAGACGATCACAACCCGCAAACCTTGGTCCTTGATCCAGTGCTGCAACTTGACCAATTCGTGGTGCAACTTGGCCAATTCGCGCTCGTAGTCTTTCCTCTTCATCTTCGCCGACTTGGCGTTCTTTTTAGTCTTCATACCCAATCTCCATCGCTTGCGGTTCGCCGTTCAAAAAAACGTACACAAGGCCGCAGCGCGAGAAAAATCGGCCCCAACCCATCTTGCTCGACCCCGACCAGCCGCGTACCTTGTCGCCCACACCGCTAAACCTACAAGGACTCTTATGAGCCAATCACCCCGCCCCAACCTGCTCTACATCCACTCCGACCAACACAGCCCCTACGTCGCCGGCTGCTATGGCGATCCCTTAGTCGAGACCCCCCACCTCGACGCCCTCGCCGCACGCGGCGTAGTATTCGACAACACCTATTGCCCCTCGCCGATTTGCGTGCCCTCGCGGATGTCCATGCTCTCGGGCCGCTACCCCTGCGACAACCAAGTCTGGACCAACTCCCACATCCTCGACTCCGGCATCCCCACCTTCGCCCACGCCATGGGTGCCGGCGGCTACCGCCCTGTTCTCATCGGCCGCATGCACTCGGTTGGGCCAGACCAACTGCACGGGTACGCGGAGCGACTCGTCGGCGATCACGGCCCCAACCAACCCGGAGGCAAGGGCGTCGATCACGGCCAACTCTCGGGCACGGCCGGGCCGGGCCGCGTCAGCCTGCGCCTGTCTGGCCACGGCCAAAGCGCCTACCAAGTCCACGACGAAGACGTCACCGCCGCGACCATTGACTACCTCAACCGCCTCGGCGTCGCCAAGCGCGCCGGCCAAGCCGCAGAGCCGTTTTCGCTCTCGGTCGGTTTCATGCTGCCGCACCAGCCTTTTGTCGCCCGCCTGCAAGATTATCGCTACTACTACGAAAACATCACTCCCCCACAAACCCCCGAACCCTTCGGCGACCACCTGCATCCCCACATCAAGCGCTGGCGCCAAGCCTGCGAGATCGAAGAAGTCAGCGCGGAAGAGACCCGCCGCGCCCGCGCCGCCTATTGGGCGCTAGTCCACCGCATGGACGCGCTAATCGGCCAGATCGTAGCCGCGCTGCGGGAAAACGACTTAGAGGAAAACACCCTCATCCTCTACACGTCGGACCACGGCGAGCAAGTCGGCGAGCACGGGCTGTGGTGGAAGCAGACCTTTTACGAGGACTCGGTTAAGGTGCCGGCCATACTCGCTTGGCCCGGGCGCTTGCCCGCAGGCACCCGTTGCGACCGGGTAATTTCTTCACTCGACCTCAACGCCACCATGCTCGACGCCTTGGGCTGCCCGGCCCTACCCCACTCGCGGGGCCGCAGCCTACTGCCCTTGCTCGCGGAGCCCCAAAACGCCGAGTGGGACGACGTCGCCTTCTCCGAGTTCTGCCAAGACGCGGCCGGTGCCGGCGGGCCCTTCTCAGCAGAGGGCATTTTCCAGCGCATGATTCGGCGCGGGCCGTGGAAGCTCAACTACTACCACGGCCAGCCCTGTCAGCTTTTTAACCTCCAGGACGACCCACGCGAGCGTTGCGACCTAGCGACCGACCCGGCCCACCAAGAAACGCTGGCCGCCCTCAAAGCCGAAGTCCTAGACGAGTGGGATCCAGAGTGGATCGCCGCGCGCATGGCCGCGCTCCGCACCGACCGATCCATCCTAGCCGCGTGGGGCCGCACCATACAGCCCCCCGACCAGTGCCGCTGGAAACTCGATCCGGCCATGGATTACCTCGACCCAGAGCAACTCGACAACAGCCAGCGCAGTACCAACAAATGACCCAATAGGGCGGCTGGTGCCAAGACCGTCGGCAGCCAGATGTAAGGCGCGTAGGTTGCAAACGCGCTATGCGGCTCGTTGGTGAAGACGCGGAATTCCGTCGGCATGGAGAGAACCGCGATGGCGATCGCCTCGGCCAGTAGCACCAACCCAAGCGCATTCCAAGCCCATATCGCGTAGGATCCCACCTTGCCGCGCCAGACCAGCCAAGCCATGGCCGGCGCGGTCAAGCCGGCGAAGATGTCGAAGTTGAGCCCCTCGTAGGTCATCTGCACCGGCGCCTGCCCAGCCTGGAACATTCCTCGTAAGAACATGGCGACTGGCACGCGGAAAAACTGGAAGCCAATCAGCGCCACCGGACCGACCGCAGCCACCAGCGCGGCCCCCATCCGCGAAAAGGCCGCCCCACCCGTTAGGATCATCAAAGCCGTGAAAAGGGATAGCGAAAAGCCGCGTAGCACATCCGAGAGCGCAGCTAGCCCGGTCGCCACCAACCAGAGCAGCGCACCCATAGCCGCCCTCCTCGTCCACAGGTCGGCAGCCGGCCCGGCCCGTTGAACCGCGACGCGCATGGCCAGTACGGCAAGCGCCAAAACGCCCAAGACCGTGGCGAAAAAGAGCGCGTCAACGCGGAAGGGAACCTTGTCAAGTGCTAGTTCCATATCACTTGCTTATTCTTCGCCCCTTTCGTGCGCTTTCACCTCGTCCCAGATCTCGTCTAGGGCCGCTAGCGAGAGCGTGGCGACTTCCTCGCCCCGCGCCTGCACGATCTCCTCTAGGGCGCGAAAGCGTCGCTCAAACTTGGCGACTGCACGCCTGAGCGCCTGCTCGGGATCTACTTTGAGGAATCGGCTGGCGTTGACTAACGAAAAAAGCAAGTCGCCAAACTCCTCCTCGACCGCCGCAGCCCTACCCGTCTCCCAAGCCTTGCGCACTTCGGCAAATTCCTCTTCGACCTTGTCGAGTGCACCATCAATCTCGTCCCAATCAAACCCCTGCTGTGCAACTCGCGCTTGGATACGATGGGCACGCATTAGGGCGGGGAGGTGCTTGGGAATGCCCTCCAGCAACGACGGCGCAGATTCCCCTTGCTCTCGGCGCTCCTGCTTTTTGATCTGCTCCCAGCGGAGCAAGACCTCGTCAGCCCCGTCCGCACTCGCATCGCCAAAGACGTGAGGATGGCGACGAATCAGCTTATCGACGATGGCTTGGCCGACCGCCTCAATGTCGAAGCGACCCTCCTCGACTGCGATCTGGGCGTGAAACACCACCTGCAGCAACACATCGCCTAGCTCCTTGCACAGTTCGGCGTCGTCTGCTGCGTCAATGGCTTCAAGGGCCTCGTACACTTCCTCTAATAGGTATGGTTTGAGCGTGGCATGCGTCTGCTGGCGGTCCCAAGGGCAGCCAGCGGGGCCGCGCAGACGCGCCATGATAGCAACTAATTCTGAAAAGGAGGAATCGTTTGGCATCGTCTTTCGCTTTCGCGATTTTTAATTATGGGAGAAACAATAATAAGGAACCGCTCACCATCGGCCTAAAAACCGCGTGGCACAGAGGCTGTAGTTCATTTGTTATGAATTTATAACATATTATTTTATATGCACTTATGCATTATTTAATATCCAGATGTAACCAAATTGGCACAAACCCTTGACAAGCCATTGCCCCGATTTATATTGAATTGAAGGCGGTGATTAGGGTCTTCTGTATAACTCCCCTGAACGCGCTCCCTTTGGCTATGGGAGCAGTCAGTTGGCCCTTTTAATTTGTTGCTCATTAAATAGCACGGAGTCGCGCTTGGGTGCGCTCCGATTAGCTGATCGAGCCTTTTTGTAGGCTTTAATATCGCTATGGGCAAAATCATCGCTATCGCCAATCAAAAAGGCGGGGTGGGCAAGACCACTACGGCTGTCAACCTTGCCGCCGGTCTAGCCATTTTCGGGTACCGAACCCTACTCATCGACTTAGACCCACAGGCCAATGCCACTAGTAGTTGCGATGCCGAACTCGGCAGCGACTATGCCTCGACCTACGAGGTCTTGATAGGCCAGCTCAGCACCTCCTCAGCGACCTTTCCCACCTATATAAAGGACCTCTTCGTAGTGCCCGGGCACGTCCGCCTCGCAGGTGCCGAAGTGGAAATGGCCGCGATGGTCGGGCGCGACAAGCGGCTGGCCGAAGCCCTGGAGCCGATAAAACGACAGTACGAATTCATACTCATTGATTGCCCGCCGTCCTTGGGCTTGCTGACCATCAACGCGCTGAGCGCGGCCGATTCCGTGCTCATTCCGGTGCAGTGTGAGTACTACGCCTTAGAAGGCGTGAGCAAACTCAACGATACCATCCGCGTGGTGCGGCGCTACCTCAATCCCGATCTCGAAATTGAGGGCGTTTTACTTACCCTGTACGACAACCGCTTGCAGCTTTGTCGCCACGTGGCCCAAGAAGTGCGCAACCACTTCGGCGACAAGGTCTATCAGACGATCATCAGCCGCAACATTAGCTTGGCCGAGGCCCCGGGTTTTAGCCAGCCCATCGCGCTCTACGACGCAGAATCGAGAGGCTCTAGCAACTACAGCAGCTTAGTTTCCGAAATCTGTGCCCATAGGCCCTCTGTCTTAGCTTAATCCCCCATCTACATTTCTATATTGTTTTTTCTTGACAATCGTTTGCACTGACATATTATATTCACTTTTGCATTAAATATCCAAAAGGAAGGAAGGTTGCCTGTGTATTCTTGTACGTCTGCGAACTCGGACGCGGCTACGCGAGTAGGCGCGTCCTCCCCCCGCTCTGCCGACCATCCCGAATTTATCACCCAAAACACCCAAGTCCGCCGCCTGCTAGCCCAAGCCGACCGGGTCGCTGAGTCCCCAGCGACCGTGCTCCTCACCGGAGAAAGCGGCACCGGCAAAGAAGTGTTGGCGCGGCGTTTACACGGGCGCAGCCCAAGGCGCAGAGCCTCGTTTGTGCGACTCAACTGCGCCGCGCTGCCCGAAGGCGTCTTGGAGAGTGAGTTGTTCGGGCACGAGAAAGGAGCCTTTACGGGTGCGGTCCGCCAGCACTTAGGCCGCTTTGAACTAGCCGATCGCGGGACCTTGTTTCTCGACGAGATTGGCGCAGCGGATATGCGCGTGCAACTGCGCCTGTTGCGCGTCCTGCAAGAACGCGAGTTCGAGCGCGTCGGAGGCGCTGAAACCTTGCGGGTAGATGTGCGGGTCATCGCCGCCACCAACGTCGATTTGCGGGAAGAGGTCCGCAAAAGAACCTTCCGCGAGGATCTCTTCTACCGGCTCAACGTCGTACCGCTCAAGCTGCCGCCGCTGCGCCAGCGCAAGGGAGACATTCCCCTACTAGTCGAACACTTTATCCGCCGATTGGCGGCGCAAAACGGGTGCAAAATTCGCGGGATTGAGGCCGCGGCCTTAAACCACTTCTTGGCCTATCCATGGCCGGGCAATGTGCGACAGTTGGCAAACGCGCTTGAGCGCATGGTCCTCCTCGCAAGCGACAGCTTGTTGCGGGAAGAAGACGTGCCCGAAGAGATCATCTACTGGCAGGACGAAGAAGAGCCCGATCTAAGCCAGCGCGATTTTAAGGAAGCGAGGAACTCGTTTGAGCGGCACTTCCTCTGCGAGGCTCTGCACCGACATCGCGGGGTAATTTCGCAAGTAGCCGAAGACGTGGGCCTGTCGCGCAAGAGCCTGTACGCAAAGCTAGAACACCTCGACATCGACTACCAACACTACCGCACCTAACTCACAGGCGCGTGGCGAGCGCACGGTGGAATTTCGCCATCTGGCCTTCGAGATAGGCCCGGTGCTCGCCAGCGGTCGGCTCGAGCGCGAGGGCTTGGCGCATAATGGCCACTGCGTGGGCATGCCGCCCCAATAGGTGCAGCAATTCCGCATAGGTGTCTAGATAGACTGAGCTTTCCGCGTCGAGCTTGACCGCACGCATCGATAGATTTAGGGCATAGCTAAGACGCAGGCCCTCTTCTGCATAGGTCCAAGCCAAGTTGTTGAGGATCAGGGGATCGTTTGGCGCATCGGCCAAGGCACGCTCGTAGTATTCAATGGCGCGGTCAGGCCGCTCGCGCTCGTAGTAGATGCGGGCGATATCAACTGCACTGATGACTCCGGCCGTCAGCGCTTGATCAAAAGTGCGAGCGGCCCGTTCCGCAAGCCCTTGGCGGAGCTGGCAATCTCCCAAGGCGAGGACGAGTTGCTGGTCATCGGGTTGAATGCGCACGGCCTCGGCGAGCGCGACTTCGGCCTCGGCGAATCGCCTCTCGGCAATCAAAACGCGGCCGAGTTCAACGTGGGCGAAGAGGTAGTGCTCGTCGAGTCGGGTGGCTTGGCGCAGCGCTTCTACGGCTGCGTCGGGCCGCTCTTGACGGGCGTGGAGCCAGCCCTCGGTTGCCCACAGCGACGCACTCTCCCCGTAGTCTGCGCGCAATTGCGCGAGGAGTTTTTCGGTTTGGGCGAAGCGCTCCTCTTTTTCGCAAATGTCGCGCAAAGCCCTGTACAGGTCGTCGTTGTCCGGTGCCAAGGCAACGGCTTGGCCGATCAACTCTAGTGCGGCATCCACTTCGTCTAGGCCCAGCCGGGCGAGGGCGGCGATGAGCAGCAAGCGGTCATCCGGCCCGTCTTGGCGAATGGCCCGGCGGGTTTCGGCCAAGGCTTGGTCGTAGAGGCCGTCGCGCAAATAGGCGTGCGCTAGCTGAGCGTGTCCGGCTCGATAGGCACCGCATTGTGGATTACTGATGACGAACGCGCCGAGCAGGGCGCAGCAAACGGCCTGTCTAGCGAGGCGCATTCAGAACTCGTGGCGGTAGGTGCCGATGTGGAGGAGTAAGCCGATAGCGAGGAGGTTGGACAGCAGCGAAGAGCCTCCCGAGCTGAGAAAGGGCAGCGGTAGGCCGGTGATAGGCATGACGCCGATGGTCATGCCAACGTTGATAAACACGTGAAAGGTCAGCATCGCAGCCAAGCCGAGGGCTGTTAGGCCGTAAAAGGCATTATTAGCCATGGAGGCGATGTGCAGTGCCCGATAGATTAAAAAAAAGAACAGGCCCAGCACGATCAGGGCCATGACAAACCCTCCCTCCTCGGCGATGACCGAGAAGATAAAATCGGTATGAGCCGCCGGCAGGAACTGGTGCTTAGTCTGCGTGCCTTCTAGCAGGCCCTTACCCGTCAGCCCTCCAGAGCCAATGGCGATCTTGGATTGGATGATGTTCCACCCGTCTCCGAGCGGATCGCTGGCTGGATCGAAGAAAGTCATAATGCGGGCCTTCTGGTATGGACGCAGAAAGTTCTCAAAAAAGTACACCGTGAGCAAACCTGCCGAGATGTTGACGACGGCCATGGAAATGGTCAACCAGAGCCGGCGTATAAAACGGTGAATCAAGAAGGTGCTGCCGATGATAAAGACGGCAAAGACGTACGGAGTAACCCATTGCCACAGTAGATTTAAGGAACATAAGACACTGATGAGCGGCGAGATGACGAGGAAGATCAAGAATTTGCGCATCCCCGCCCAATAAAGCATGGGGAGAAACGGCGCACCAAAAGAAATCGCGGTCCCCAAGTCGGGCTGGCGCACAATCAAGGCGATCGGCACCAATACGAGGAACAAGGCCCCGAGAAAGCCTTCGATGGAGTTGATGCGTTCGGTGTTGCGATCGCTCAGGTAGCGCGCTAGCGCTATGATGGTGGCGATCTTGGCCAGTTCTGAAGGCTGCAAAATCACCGGCCCCAAGCGCAACCAACGAGTAGCGTCGCCCGTACCCCACATCAACACCGCGACTAAGCTCACAAGGCTGACCAGGTACAGCAGATACGCCACGCTGTAAATGACCTTTTCCGGGATATAGACGATGGCTATGGCCACGGCAAAAGCCAAAAACGCGAATTGGCCCTGCTTAATCCAAGCGTTCTGCACCGCGATAGAGTCGTTGTGATACGTAGCACTGTAGATCGCGATGATACCGATTAGTACAGTCGCCAAAGTCGCAATCAGGAGCGGGACATCGAGCCGGCGGAGCAGACGCATGAGCTAAAGCATTCCCTGGTTGATCAACAGGGTGTCCGCCTCGGCTGCTTCTGGCGCAATGATGCCCTCTTGAATGCAAAAGGCTTTGACGACCTCGCGCACAACCGGGCCGACGCGCGCCCCGCCGCTGCCCCCCCCTTCGACCACCGCCGCGATGGCAATGGCGGGTTTCTCGTACGGAGCAAAGGCCACCATCCAAGCGTCATCGTCCGGCCTAGGCACTTGCGCAGTACCCGTCTTGGCCGCAATCGAGACGCCCTCAAGCCGCGCTCGGCGACCGGTACCGGTATCGCTGGCCACCACCCGGCGCATGGCTTTTCTCACGATGCTGAGGGTCCGCGACGAAATGCCGTCAATGCGTTGGCGGCGAGGAGGATCGCCGCTGACGTATGGCGTGACCAAATAACCGCCGTTGGCAATAGCGGCCACGTAGCGGGCCATCTGCATGGGCGTGACCAATAAAGAACCTTGACCAATGGAGAGGTTGATCAGGTGCCCAAAGGACCAGCCGCCGCGCTCCTTGTAGTACTGGCGCGAGGGCAGGAGACCAGCAGTTTCCCCGGGATAGGTGATCCCGGTCGGCTGGCCGAAGCCTAATTTGGCCCCGTACGTGTGCCACGTTTCAATGCTCATCAACCGGGCCAAATGGTAGAAGTACACATTACAGGAGACCGCGATCGCCCCTGGCAGGGTCAGACTACCGTGGCCTGTTCGCTTGTGGCAGCGAAACGTACTCCTACCCACCCGCAGTGCACCATAGCAAGGCTCAAACAGGCTCAGCGTATCGGTAACGCCCGTTTCAAGTGCGGCTATGGCACTGACCATCTTGAACGTCGAGCCAGGTGGATAATGCCCTTGCAAGGCGCGGTTGAGTAGCACCGTCTCGCTCTGCAACACCCGCTGCCGATCCTTTTGAGCTTGGAACGACACGAAAATGTTGGGATCAAAGGTCGGCTTGCTAACCAAAGCCAGCACGGCCCCAGTGCGCGGGTCAAGGGCGACCAGCGCACTAGCAAAACCATCGGGCAGGGCGCGCTCGGCCGCTAGCTGCACTTCTAAGTCAAGGGTCAGGTGCAGAGGAGTGCCAGGCACGGGGGGGCGATCGCGCTCTGGAAACTCCCGGCCCGTGCGTCCGGTCGCGTCAATCTCGACGTACATCATGCCGTCGCGGCCGCGTAGGCTGTTTTCGTACACCTTCTCGATCCCGGTCTTGCCGATAAAATCGCCGAGCACGTAGGCGTTTTCATGGTCCCCTTGGAGATCCTGGTCGCGGATGATGCCGATATAGCCGAGCAGATGAGCGGCGGCCGTACCATAGGGATAGTGGCGCTGGGTCTCGATTTCAATGTCGAGCAAGGGCCAATCTGCTTTGAGCCGCTCTTCTACGATCGATACCGTGCGAAAATCAACATCGCGCTTGAGGCGGATGGTGCGGTATTTGCGACTGTATTCGCCGTCTAGTTCTATATCCCCGATGGCCCTTGTAAACGCGGCAGTGGTAGCCTCAAAGTCCTTGCGCGTGGTGCGTTCTAACGCGACAGTGTAAAACGGTCGGGTGCGGGCCAATATGCGTCCATCGCGGTCGTAGATCAGTCCGCGAGGGGCTTTGACGCGCCGCTGAGCAATGCGATTTTCCTCGGACTCGCGAGCGTAGTCGGCCGAGGTGACGACCTGCAAATAGAACAGACGCAGGAGCAAAATCGCGAACAGCAAGATGACGGGCGCGAGGAGGAGTTTGAGGGACGGGCGCTCATCTTGTGGCAGTGGATGTTGCATAATCAAGCGGGAAAGAGATAGCGTTTGATGAGTAAGCCGATTAAGAAAACCGCACTTATCAGGCCCGTGTACACAGCGCGGCCCAAAATCCCAACCACCTCAAAGGGCACATCGGCGCTGGTACCTACGTAGTAGATAAGATCATGGACGATCACAGCACCGAAAATCAGTGCGGCCTGAACTTGAATGCTGTCGGAGACCATGTGAGTATGGCTGTAGCCAAAGCCCGCGCCGATGAGCGACTTGGCGAGCGCATTGACCCCGAGGTCGGCGGGCATATAGAGGTCTTGGAAGATGCCAAGCCCCAGCCCCATATAGGCCCCGACCACTGGCCCGCTGCGCAGCGCAACAAAACTCAACGCCACAATCAATAGATCGGGCTTGATCAATCCTATCTTGATAGAATCAACCCAAGTAGTTTGCAGGACGAAGGCCAGTGCTAACAAGAGAATATGGCGGGCCGTACTCATGTCACCTCGGGATTTGTAAGGTCGTGCCCGCCAGCAGCGTCTCCGAGAGGTCGATGTTGTTCTGGTGGGCAATAGCACTGGGAGCGAGGCCGAATTTGCGGGCGATACTGTGCAGCGTATCACCCGTGACTACGGTGTAAAACTGCGTTTGCTCGTTGGCCACGGTTAGCTGTTGACCGGGTTTGATCCGTGCGGTTTCAAGACCGTTCCAAGCCTGTAAGTCGGCGACGCTGACTGCAAATCGCCGGGCCAACTCCCACAGCGTATCGCCCGGCTGCACCGTGTACATTTCGCCGCCTTTCAGCACCGCTCGGGCACTAGGCCGCGGTCGCATCACCAATTCCTGACCGGGTTTGATCCGTGCGGTTTCAAGACCGTTCCACGTCTGTAAGTCGGCGACGCTGACTGCAAATCGCCGGGCCAACTCCCACAGCGTATCGCCCGGCTGCACCGTGTACATTTCGCCGCCTTTCAAGGCTCTTCCTTGCTTAGCCCTCGGAGCAGCCGAGATCGGGATATAGAGCACCTGCCGCGGCCGGATGACATTGGGGTTTCTCAGGCTATTGGCCGCGGCAATGACTCGCGTAGAAACGCCAAAGGTCTGGGCGATGCCAGAGATCGTGTCGCCGCGTTGCACCTGATATTGATGGACCGCTACGCCCGGCGAGACCGGCAAGCTAGCGTACTGGTTGAGCAAAATTTGGCCCTTGCCCGGCGGCACCTTCAAAACATAAGGCGGGCGCCTCCCCGGCGGCGTGATGTCTTGGCGCAACTCGGGATTGAGGTCGTGCAACACCTGACGTTCGATTCCCAAAAGCTGAGCCGCCGCTTTCAGATCGACATACTGCCAATTTTTGGGCAGTTCAACCGCCTCGTACGCAAAGGCTGGCTCTTCAGCTTGGGGTTCAAAACCAAAAAGCTGGGGATCTTTGGCAATGACGGCCGCGGCCATAAAGAGCGGCACGTAGTTTTTCGTTTCGCGAGGTAGGTCGAGTTGCCAGTAGTCTTTGGTGCCGGAGCGGGCAATGGTCCGGCGGACTCGTCCTGGCCCGGCGTTGTACGCGGCTAGGGCCAAGCGCCAGTCGCCGAACTCCTCCTTGAGTTTTTCTAGGTACCGGACAGCAGCCTCGGTCGCCTTGATCGGGTCGCGCCGCTCGTCGATCCAGTGGGTGCGTTTGAGACCCATCATGCGGCCGGTGTGCGCCATAAACTGCCACAACCCCACCGCTCGCGACCGCGAATAGGCCCTTGGATTGAGACCGCTTTCGATAACCGCTAGGTAGAAAAGGTCCTTGGGCATCCCTTCGCGCTGGAGAATATCGGTAATCAGCGTGCGATAGCGCCCGGCGCGCTGCAACCAAATGGCAAAGGTCTTGCGACCTCGCGTCTGAAAGAATTGGAGACTGGCGACGACGCGGTCATTGGCGTCGATGGGCATGTCGCAGCGGCGACTGAGCCGATGGATGAGGGCCAACGGTTCGGCGTCGGCTGGCAGGGTCTCGATTTTTTCTTTGGATAGTCCTTCGAGCAGAAGGGGTAAATGACTGTCGGGGGGAAGGTGCTCCAAGTGCGGCAACAAGCTGAGGTATGCCTGCTCAATATCTAAACCGAGGCGCGTGGCCTGCGTGGTATCGACCAGCGCGTCGTGCTCGTCGAGGCTGGCGAGAATGCCGATGGCCGAGTCGAGAGCCGCTTGCGCCCGTTGAGTCTGACCGAGCGCGTGGCTTTCAATAGCGAACAGCAAGTGCCAGCGAACAGCGCGTAGATCGGCCGTATCTGGCGGGGGATCCTCAACAGACACGACAGGGACCGCCCCATCGTCGAAGACCATCGGTCCGGTGCTTTTGCCATGAGCACAGGCCATGAGCAGCAATGCGATGACACAGCAGCACAAGCGCATGGCGCGTTACTCCTCCTGCGAGACGAGGATCTGGGAGCGGATCTTGAGGGCGTTGGGGTAATACCTCCCGATTCGTTCGGCCGCGGCTTGGGCTTGCGCCTCGGTGCGATAGTTGCCGACTTCGATCTTGTAATAAGGCCCCTTAAGGATCACGCTGATGTCTGTGCGCTTCAGGCGTTTTTTGGCCTCTTCCGCGAGGTGGATGGCCTTGTCGTGATCGTGCGATAGGAACTGGTCAATCAGCACCCGCCAGCCAGTGATACTCACTAGCTCGGGCGCGGCCTCGGCTGGAACGGAGTCGGACACCGCACTCGCCGGGACCTCGACGACATAGGCATCGGCATAGTCCGGGCCAAGTGCGGCGACCTGTTCCTTGAGGGCCTCGGCTTCGGCGCGGGTAGCGTATTGCCCAGCTTGCAGCACCGAGTGCGCGTTGCGGGCCACTAGATAAACCTTCACGTCGAGTGCGCGTTCTAGTTCGGCGCGGCGCTGGCGGGCCGTGGCTTCATTACTCAGGGCCACCAACTGGAGGCGATAAACCGAAGCGCTCGCGGACGGGGCGTGCTCTTGCACGGAAGCTACCGGCTCCGCTGGGGTTTGGGCCTGATCGGGATTCTCGCGTTGAACCGGCTCAATTAGCAAATCTTCGTCGAGGGTGCGCGGATCAAATTCTTCGCGACTGGTGGGCGCGGCATCGCCCGAATCGCTGCTCCAGCGCGGTGCGCTCGCGCAGTAGGCCGTGCCGAGCAAGACCACCAAGAGGAGGAAGGAGTGCATTCTCATGGCTCGCTCCAAGCGCGCAGGGAGGGTTCGTACGGAGCCCGGGCGACACCCTTTTCCGAAATGATCGCCGACACCAAGTCGCAGGGCGTGACGTCAAAGGCCGGATTGTAAACCGGTACCGCGTCCGGGGCCGTGGGCTTGCCCATGCCTTGGCGAACCTCGGCTCCATCGCGTTTTTCAATGGGTATTTCCGCACCCGAGGCCAAGGCCATGTCGAGGGTCGAGACCGGCGCGGCCACATAGAAAGGCACGTCGTGTTCGCGGGCGAGGATAGCTAAGCCATAGGTACCGATTTTGTTGGCCACGTCGCCATTTTTGGCGATGCGGTCAGCACCCACAATACAGCAGTCAATCGCCTCATTGCGCAGCACGACCGCGGCCGCATTGTCGCAGATGACCCTGACGTCGATGCCGCTCTGCATCAGCTCCCACGCGGTCAGCCGCGACCCCTGAAGCAACGGGCGAGTTTCGTCGGCAAATACGGCGACTTTCTTACCTGCCTCTTGGGCCGCATAAACGACGCCCAAGGCCGTGCCGTAGTCGGCCGTGGCCAAACCGCCGGCGTTGCAGTGGGTGATGACTTGGCTACCATCGCGCAGAAGCGCCGCGCCGTGGGCACCGATCTGGCGGCAGATTTGGCGGTCTTCCTCAAAGAGGCGGTGAGCAGCTACTAGCAAGGCGTCGCAGATAGCGTGGTTATCGCGGCCCCGGTTCGCCGCCAATACCTCCTGCATCTGACCCAAGGCCCAGAACAGGTTGACTGCGGTGGGCCGGGTGCGGGCGAGGCGAGCAATGGCCGCTTCCACGCGGCGATAAAAAGCCTCGGCAGCGCAATCAACCGCGACGCGCGCACCCGCCACCACGCCGTACGCAGCCGCCAAACCAATGGCCGGGGCACCGCGCACCACTAGCCCTTCAATGGCACAGGCGATGGCCTCGACGTCGCGGTAGGTTGTGTACACTAGTTCCTCGGGCAAGCGAGTCTGGTCGAGTAGGATCAGCGCGTCGTCCTGCCATTTGAGCGTTTGCATCGGCATTAGAAAGTCGAAAATTCAAAGGGTTTTTCTGCGGCTTCCTCGGGCGCATCCCCATCTGGGAAATCCGTGCGCTCGGCGTCGCCCCACAGCCTCTCTAGGGCGTAAAAGTCGCGCGCTTCCTCGCGAAAGATGTGGACGACAAAATCGACGTAATCCATCAGCACCCAGCGCCGAGTATCCGCACCTTCGATATGCCAGGGCTTTTCCCCTATCTCGGCGAGTTGGTCCCGCACTTCGTCGGCGAGGCTGCGGACGTGCTGTTCAGAAGTGCCCGTACAGAGCAGGAAGTAGTCGCAGGTGTCGGTGATGTCGCGCAGGTCCAGCAAGGTTATTGCGAAGGCCTTCTTATCTTGTAAAATTTCTACGGCGCGGGCGATGCGCGGCTCTTGGCACAAGCTCATAGACGTTTTCTCGTGGTTACTTAGCCGGATCAAGTAGGCCGATGCGGCGGTGGTCGCGCCCGATGACAATCGAGACGCTCGCTAGACTGAACTGGTCTTCCTTCTGCTGTTGAATAAAATGAGGTATTCCCAAGACATTCGCCACTTGTCTGGCTCGCTCGATATCACCGTCCAAAGCGATGACGAGGGTGTACAAGTGATTGAAGCTGGGCGCATTGCCTTCGTGAATTACGTCCAGTCCGAGGACGCGTGCCTTTTTGCGCAGACGGGCGGCGACTTGCGATTCGCCTCCGCCGTTGAGAATTTCGACCCGAATGGGGCTGATTTGGGGACCGGTTTCCGACTTGGTAACTTCCCGCTGGAGCGCTGACTCGGGGGCAGTAGCAGTGTGCGGCCAGAAGGCCGTCTTGAGGAGAAGGGCTATGGCCACCGCGGCCAGCCCCCACAAAATTAGCTCCTGCAGGTTGAGGTTTCCTCGCTCCATCGCTCCAACATCATTAAATGAGTAAAAAACGGCAAGTTAAGTCAAGCAAATCAAATAAAGGATGAGACATGGATCTCCTGCGCGAAGAAATCTTTGCCCATCGCTTCTCCACGGCTGATTTTCTCGCCGCCTGTCACCAAGCGTTCGAGCGCTACGGCGCGGGGGTCATCGACAATCCGCCGCGCACCGAGTCCGTCGAAAAGCGCGGAGCACTCGATTACTTTCGCTTGGACATGCCAGCCGAATGGCCGGGGAAGTTTCGCGCGCGAAAAATCATCGAAGAACTCTCAGATGTGGCGAGCGGACGGCTGGCCAAGCGGGAAGCGTATATCGCATTCGAAGATCTGCAACAGGGCCGAGCGTGGCGGCTAGAGGCCGGGCACATCACCGACTGGCGCACCGGTGCCGCGGGCGCGTTAGGTCTTCAATATCTAGCGGGCGCGGCCATCAAGCGAGTCGCCATTTTAGGGACCGGTCGAATCGCGCGGACCTTGGCCCTATCCTGCGACGCGCTCTTTGATTTGACAGAGATTGCCTGCACGAGTCGCCGGGCGGCAAACCGGGCGGCGTTTGCCAAAGCGGTCGAGCCAGACCTGTGCGCACGCCTGCGGATAGCAACGTCGCTAGAAGCGTGTATCGCCGGTGCCGACGCCGTGCTGACGGCGGTGCCGACGCCACAGCCCATTTTAACTGCGGAGGCACTGGCCGAGGTTCCCTACCTCGCGGTCCTCGCCGGGGATAGCCGCACGCGCCAGCTCGCGCCGGAAGTGCTCTACGAGCGCACAGTGGTCGTAGATGTGCTCGCCCAAGCCCAGAAGTCCGGGGAGTTTCGCTTTGCGGCCGAACAGGGCCAAGCCGAGCAGATCGCCTTGGCGCGCAATGCCGAGGGCACGGTACTGGATATCGGCGACGCCGCCTGCGGTCGGCTTGGCGCAATCGCGCCGAGCGCGGTCTATCTGACGGGCATGGGGGCGCAGGACTTGTGTGCAGCGGCCATGGTGTACCACCGCCTGCTCACTTGAACAACCCCGAGTACTTAAAGGTCATAATGTAGTCCTGCGAGCCTTTCTTCTTAGCTTGAGGTCGGCTGTCGTAAATGTCCCAGCCAAAGCCGAAGAGGAACTGATCCTTGTAAAAGGAAACGGCTACGCCCAGAGAAATGGCCAGCGAGTTACCGGTCGAAAGAGCTTCGAGGACATTGCCGATGGCGGTGAAATGGATGCCGGAAATCGACGGATTATCCACGTTGTGCCAGCCGGCAAAGGCCAATCCGGGCAAGCCAATCAGGCGCTCGGTTTGGCCTGGGACCGCGTTGCCGTCGGCGTCGGTATAAGCGCGCCCGGGACGGATCGTCAAAAAGGAAACCAGCGGCTTGGCCTCAAATTCCCACTTCCAGCCCCCGGCTTCCAAAAGCTGCGACACGCTCTGCGGCGGGGCACCCGGGTAGCTATGGGTAGTGATTTTGAGCCGCACTCGGCGCTTGTCTTCCTCCGACAACTGCAAGTTGAGATCCTCGGCTAGGACGCGCCCACCGCTCGACTCGTAGATTGTGACCTTCTTCTTTTGCGTACTGCCTTTGGGGGCGTAGTTTTCGTCGAGCCGGGTCCACTCGACGACCATCTCGCGACCGATCAGCGCCTGCCGCAGCGAGTCGGGAATTGCAAAGGCCACATCCACTTTGGTGCCGTCTTTTTGCACGACGGGGACATTGTTCCAGCCGACGGCCAAGGGCTTGGTCTTCTCGCCGCGCGAAACCAAGACCTCGACAATCTGCGCCAAGTGGATATCTGCGAGCACCCCGTGCCCCTTGTATTCGAGTGGACGGGCGCGGTCTTTGACGTCATTGCTGACCAACAAAACGCGCCCGCGGCGCTCGCCCAAGGCATCGGGCGTAAAAAAGAGCGTGAGGCGTGCGGACTCGCCCGGAGCCAGCGCGAATTGCGCCGACTCAACGTGGGCCTCCTTGCTTTGAGGATGCGCTTCGACTTGCAGCACAGTATCGCCGACGTTGGTAGCCACTAAGGTCCTCTCCGTCTGCTCCCCCAAGACCACGTAGCCAAAATCGACGACACCCGCCGGATTCAACTCGATTTCCGCGGCCACGCCGTTGCCTTTGAGTAGGATGTCAAGCGCCATTATCTCATTCGCGCCCAAGCCGTCCAAGCGCAAGGTCCCCGAAATCGCTCCGCGGGCCGACGGGCTAAAGGACACGTGCAGCGGCAAGGTGCGCTGGCTGTGGGCCGGCAACAAGAACTTGCTGTCGGCGTCGATTGGGGTGTGAACGGTAAATTCGGTGCTCGTCGAGCGAATCTGGTGAATCTCAAAGTCGGCGTTTCCCACATTGGCTATCTCGACGACGCGGCTGCTGCTTTCGCCGACGGCGACGCGGCCGAAGTCCACGGTCGCCGGGCTGAGGGCGAAAAACTGGCCTACGCCCTGCAAGCGCATGGTCTGACGTCCAGCTTCGGCCTCGACGTGGAGGATGGCTTGGCGAGCACCAGATTCCTTGGGCGAGAAACTCAGTGCTACTTGGGCGCTGGCCCTAGGCTGGACGAGAATCGAGTGCTGTTCAAGGCCGAACTCAACGCCCTCGTCCGCAGCCACGGCAACCTCCACCACGCTTGGCTGTCCTCCTCTGTTCCACAACAGCAAATGGCCGCACGCGGTCCCGCCGATGGGCACGCTGCCGAAGTCAATGTCACCACTGATAATCTCGATGCGCGGCGGGCTGATTTGGCCGCGACCCGCGAGGGGAATGGCGACGGTGGCAGCTTGTGGATCGCTGGTGGACAGACGCAGGACGCCGCTTCGATCCCCTTCGCTCTGCGGCACAAACGCCGCACTCAGGTCGAGCCGCCCCTCGGGAGCAATGGTCGCCGACGAGTCCCCAACCCCGAGGGCAAAAGCCGCGCCCTCAATGGCGACATTTTCAATGTGCAGCTCGGCTTGGCCCTGATTGAGAACGGTCACGCGGCGCGTTAGACGCTGGCCCACTTCGACAATGCCAAAGTCGAGGCCCACTTGCGGGAGAGGTGAAAAGGCCGCCTGCGGCACCAAACCACTCCCCCGCAGGGGAATGGCCCAATCCCCAAAGTCGGGTGAAGTGACCGCGAATTCAGTCGCGACCGGCCCCGCGCGCGTCGGAGCGAACGCAATGTCGATCCGCGTTTCACCGCCGGGAGCGGGCCAAGGGCCAACGTCGCCCTCAACGCTAAAGGGACCCCGTAGATCGCCAACTTCCATCTGCCCAGCCATCACGGGTACGATACCGGTGTTTTTGACGATAACGGCCGCCGTCGCCACTTGCCCGACGGGTACCGCGCCAAAATCCAGCCCTTCGGCCGGCAAAAGTACCAAGGTCGGAATGACAGCTACCGCTTGGAGCGGCACGACCAAGCGCTCATCTTTGAACAAGGCGGCTACCTGCAACGTCAGTTCGCCCACATACTCCCCAGCCGCAATGGCGCTGAAGCGCACTTCGACGCTGACACTGCTCTTGCCGTCCAAGCGCAGCGTATCCGGCACCGCGCCAAAACCAGCACCGCTAATGCCGACGGTCACCTCAAGTGCGTCGTCTTGCAGATTTTCTATGGAAACGGACGCTCGCGCCTCCACGCCGACGCCGACTACGCCCAAGTCGAGCTCATCCGGGTCAATGGCGAGGGGCTGGGCGAGCAGAACCGCTGGCAGAATCAGGAGAGCGAGCAGAAGAAAAAAAGAAGAGCGACCAATCCGCCGGAATACCGAATACAATGTTTGTCGAAGTTCCACGTCGTAGAGGAGTGGAAAACTTCCTCTGAGGTATTCTTTACGCCGATTCAGGTCGCTCTCTATTCGTCGAAACATACGCTTAAATAACCTACCGTGTCAAGCGGAGAGAATCTGCTCCAGACCCCCGACGAGCCGATCCATGCCCGCGGCCACATCCTCTTGGCGCAGGGCACCGTAGGCAACGCGCAAATAGCAGTCCGCGCTCAATCCAAAGGCATTGCCGGGAATGACGGCGACCTTGTGTTCCCGCACCAAGCAAGCGACCACATCCATGGCGTCGAGGTCAGTTTGCAGACGCATTAATAAATAAAAGGCTCCTTCGGCTGCCGGCACCTGCACCCGCTCGCCGAGCGCTTCGAGTCGCTCTAGGCAAAGCCGACGCACCGCATCCATATCCGCTAGATGGTTCTTGCAGTAGGCCGCTCCGGCCGAAAGCGCACCAAGCGCGGCGCGTTGCGAAATAACCGGCGGGCAGATGAGCACGGTATCTTGAATTTTTTCCAGCGCACCCAACAGGTGCCGTGGGGCCACGAGGTAGCCGACCCGCCAACTGGCGAGGCCGTATGCCTTGGAAAAGGAAAATAGCGAGATAGTGTGCTCGGCGCTTGCGGGCAGTGAGCCGGGCGAGAAATGTCGAGCCGCACCATAAGTAAAGTACTCGTACGCCTCGTCGGCAAAGTGGTAGAGGCCCCGCTCGCAACAGAGCCGATTGACCGCTGCCAAGTCCGCGGGCCGATAGACTGCGCCCGTTGGGTTGTTGGGCGAGATCGTAACAATGGCGCGGGTGCGCGCTGTGATCGCAGCCTCAATCGCGTCGAGATCGAGCTGATAGGCATCGTCCGTGGCCACGAGCACGGCCCGGCAATTGGCCATGCCTACGGCCATTTCGTGGTTAAAGTAAAAAGGCGACATCACGACGATCTCATCGCCTGGGTCGGCAACGGCGAGCAAGGCGTGGTAAAAGCCCATATTGGAGCCGGCCGTGACCATCAGGATCTGGTCGTCGCCGACTTCGATTCGATTTTCGCACGCGAGTTTCTGGCGCAACTCTTCCCTGAGTTCGGGCAGGCCGCGGGCGGCTTGATAGTGGTGTTCGACAATCGCGCCACCGAAGCGGGCAACCGCCTGCATGGCCTGCGGCGGCGGCGGGTAGTGCACCACGCCTTGTCCGAGGGAAATGGTGCCCGGGTTGGCGCGGATGAGGGCGGCTACGTGCGGGATCACCGGGCTTTGCACCGCCTGCATGCGCTTGGAGTCGATCATGAGTTGTTGGATTTTCGATTTATGGCAGAAGCTCAATGGCGACATCGCCGTCTTCTATAACATCTACTATCAGGCGATTTCCATAGAGTAAAGACATACCAACTAAAGGTACACTACCAGATTGCAGAACGAGTATTTCGCGTTCTTGCCCATGCCATAACGTTTTTGCAATACACACGTCCAATACCACTACATTCCCATCTCCGAGCGTTGCGCGGCGATTGCCAGCTAACGGGAGTTCAAGGATTCTACTCAAGTCGCTCGGTAGCGTCAGGTAGCCATTAAATCCTGTATCTATTACTGCCTCAACTTTTTCTCTTTTTTGATTTGATCCAATAACGTCTAATGCGATGACAGCTTCGCGATTGGCTGTAACTGTTCCATTAATCATCGCGTCTTTACCGAGCAATTTCTGCTAATTCTATAGGCGGTTGGAAATCCGATCCGAACGCCATAAATGACGGCGTTGGGACGCTTGACCAGCAGGCGTTTCGTAGCTACCAGATCGTCGTCGTCGATTTCGTATTCACCTGTTTCGATGTCGATAACTAAGAACCTGCCTTTATGCTTAAGTTCAACTTTGTCGCGTATCTGTCGGTCGTAAATGCCTTCGCCTCGTGACTCGACTTCGCTGGGAGTATAATTAATATACGGCACGATAATTCCTCCTCACTCTTCTATGCCTATTCTATGCACTCGAAATGGCCAAAGTCCAGTTCAAGTACTCCAGTCTCATCATATCAAGATTGATTTCCTCACGCCATAATCCTTCCTGCTGTTCAGCCAATTCGATGCACTCGTAGCCCTTTGCTTCTACTGGAAAACCTCTCTCAATTCTCACGGCAACCCAGATTTTGCAACCATTCTTCGACATAGTAACCTCATTCAACGTTCCGCAAGGCTTGCTCTTGCTTTGTCTATAATGAGAGGCACCTTTCCTCTGCTCATGGCGACAACCGTTCAACGCCTCAGGTACAAAATCGTTGCTCGCGCCTCCTACCGCAACGCTTCCTGCAACAACTTGAACAGACGATCTATCTCGGCGCGCGTTTCCGCATCGAGCGCAAAGCTCAGGGGGCCGCGATGAACTTGGTTGGGAAAGAGGCCGCGCTTGTGCATGAGGTAGCGCTCGACCACGATGAAGCCGTCCAAGCCCCCTTGGATCTGCAACGTACACAGGGCGCAAACCGGGAAATATATCTGGTACGCGCGCGCTTCGTCGCCGGCTGCGAGGGCGCGCCACAGGGCCACCGTGCCGTCGAGCAACTCGACGCCGGGAATGGTTCCGCGAATGCCGCGGCGGAAGGAATCGATCAGCAGCAAGCCGCCGCTGCCTTCAAATATACCGGCCCGACCCTCGGTGTGGTCGCGCAGGGCCGAGATGCAAGGCCCCAAGGGACTGGCCTCGGGTTTGAAGAGGACGCGGTCGCCGTAGTCGCCAAAGAGCGACGCCTGAAATTCAATGCTCATGGGGTTGCCGACATACGAGCTGGCGTCTTGGATCATGACCGGGATGGAGACCTCGGCGAGCAGGGCAGTAAAGTAAGCCCGTAGCTCGCTCTCGCCCAAGGCGCGGGAAATCGGCGGAATGGCCATGACGGCCGCGGCACCGCCGTCTTCAGCAGCGCGGGCGTAGAGCCGAGCTTGGGCCGTGCCCTCGGCCCCAACGCCGATGATGACCGGACCGCGCCCGCAGGCGAACTCCACGAGCCGGGCCGGCAGCGCCAGCCGCTCGTCAGCCGTCAGGCGCAACAGGTCGGATACCAAGGCGAGACAAAACCCGTGCGCCCCCATCTCAAAAAGATAATCGACTTCGCTTTCCAACACGGCGTAATCAATGGCTTGGTCGTCGGTGTACGGCATGTGGACGACCGGTAAGACGTCTTTGATTTCGTAGCTCATATAGCAATCCTACATGACTTGAACGATTCGATATACGGATCGTCTTGAAAATACTAGTCTGCGTCTATCTGCGTCCATCTGCGGATCATCGAATGATTGAGGACGGCTATAGTCGTTGGCTTTGGCGCACGCGGCGCAGGATGGCAAAGAGTTGTTCGGCGATCCCGTCGTTAGCTGCCGCCAAAAAGTGTCCGAATTTGCGGCGCTGAGTATAAGTCGGGCGGCGACGTTGTCCAATGTAGCAGCGCGCTCCGGCTTCTTCAGCAATCAGCGACGGCGGACCGACGTCATAAATTTCGACTTGGCGCGTCAGGTACGCACACAGCGCGCCCTCGGCGATCTCCGTCAGGACCAATGCCGCACCAATGGGACTTTCGCGCGGGACTAGCGCGGGGCGGACGAGGGCCTGATAGGGACGGGCCTTGGAGGAAATGAAGGCTTTATTCGTGCGCGGTTCGCCGGGTAGCTGCAAGCGGCGCGGACGGCCATTGCCAACGCGCACAAAAGCTCCCTCGCCCTTGATGGCCGTAAAAATTTTGTCCTCTGAAGGCCGCGCGACAATCGCGGCCAGCATCTGGCCATCGCAGGCCAAGCCGATGACAATGTGATAGGGAGCGTCGCCCCGCTTGAAGTGCAAGGTGCCGTCGATGGGGTCGAGGATGACTGCGTAGGGCGAGGTGTTGCCGGCAAAGCGCTTTTTGAGCGGCGTGCGCTCTTCGGCGATGCAGCGCACAAACGGGAAGTGCTGCAGCACGGCTGCGAGGAGGATATCCTGCACGGCCGCGTCGAGCACTGTGAAGGCCGTGGAGGCGTCCTGCGCCTTGCTGCCGGTGAGGCTCTTGTCCGCGGCCTTGCCAATGTCTGCTACTTGGCCGTAGAAAATCAGCGAAGCGCGAGCGCACTGGCCGACGACCGGCAGCAGCGCGTCGATAAAGTCGTCGGGATCGATGTTTTCGGCCATAATGCAAAACCCAGAACATGTAGGGGCGAGCGGCCGCTCGCCCCTACAAACCGGGCGCTAATGCTCAGAGCACTACTCCTCAGCCAGCCGCTACCTCTAGCTGATGCTCCTGCAAGGCAGCGACGACCCGGTCTGGACTCATGGGCAACTCGCCCAAGCGGCAACCTATGGCGTCGTACATGGCGTTGGCAATGGCGGCCATCGGCGGCACCAAGGGCACTTCGCCGACGCCGCGGATCCCGTGCGGGCTGGCCGGGTTGGGCACTTCGACCAAAATCGTCTCGATCAAGGGAATGTCAAAGGTGGTCGGCATCCGATAGTCGAGGAAGGTCGGGTTGGCCATCTGGCCATCGTCCGTGTAGAAGTAGCCCTCGGTGAGCGCCCAGCCAATGCCCTGCACGGCCCCGCCTTGGATCTGGCCCTCGACATACGAGGGATGAATGGCCTTGCCCACGTCTTGCACCGCGGTGTAGCGCAAAATCTCGACCTTGCCGGTGTCTGGATCAATCTCCACATCGACGATGTGCACGGCAAAGGCATTGCCCGGGCCGCCGGCGTTGATCGTGCCCTTGCCGGTGATCGGCCCGCCAGTGCTGCCCTGGCTGGCGGCGACCTCCGCAAAGGTGAGCCGCTGAGCGGGATCGGATTTGCAGACAAAGCTGCCGTCTTGGAACTCGACGTCGTCCTCGGCGACTTCTAGCTGTCGCGCCGCGCGCCGACACATCTCGGCCTTGACGTCCTCGGCCGCGTTGTAGCAGGCGTGCCCCGTGGCATAGCACACGCGGCTGCCGCCGGTGCCGCCGGTGAAGCCAATCGAGCTGGTGTCCGGGATCGAGGGATTGATGTCCTCGGCCTTCAGCCCCAAGGTCTCGGCGACGATCATGGCCATGGCGGCGCGGGTGCCGCCAATGTCAACCGAGCCTTCAGTCAAGTTGATCGTGCCGTTGTCGTTGACCGCAATGGCGGCTGAAGACATGCCGCCGCCGTTGAACCAAAAGCCACCGGCCACGCCGCGCCCTCGATAGGGGCCTTCGAGCTTGGTGTGGTAGTGCTCCGAGTCCTTGGCGGCTTGTACGGTTTCCTCGCAGCCGATCTGCCCGTACACCGTGCCGTCGGCGCGCCGCGTCCCCTCTCTAGCGGAGTTCTGTAACCGCATCTCCAGCGGGTCCATGCCGATCTTTTCGGCCAACTCGTCGATGACGCTCTCCGAGGCAAAGGCCGCGTTGGGAGCCCCAGGCGCGCGGTAGGCCGAGGACTTGGGCTTGTTGACGACCACGTCGTACGCGTCGATGGTGACGTTGGCGATGTAATAAGGCGCGAGGATGCACTGCGCTCCGGCCCCCACGGCCGAGCCGGGATAGGCCCCGGCCTCATACGCCATGTAGCAGTGGGCCGCGGTGATGGTGCCGTCGTTTTTGGCCCCCATCTTAATCTTCATATAGGACCCGGGAGCCGGGCCAGTTCCCTGAAAGACCTCGGTGCGGCTCATGATCATTTTGACCGGCTGGCCGGTTTTGTGCGACATAATGGCCGCGGCTGGCTCCATATAGGTGGGGAACTTGCCGCCGAAACCGCCGCCGATCTCGCAGGGAATAACCTTGACCTTGGAGACCGGCACATTGAGCACTTCCGACACCTGTGAGCGGATCTCAAACGGCCCTTGCGTGCTCACCCACACGGTGACGCTGCCGTCGTTTTTCCACCAGACGGTCGTGTTGTGCGGCTCAATGTAGCCCTGGTGAATGGTGGCCGTGTGGAATTCGCGTTCGACGATCACGTCGGCCTCGGCAAAGCCCGCTTCGAGATCGCCCATGGCGTGTTGATTGTGGGTAGCGATATTGCTCTTCTTGCCCGTGTCCTCGCCGAGGGCGCGCGTGGTGCGCTCTTCGTCGAGGAGCGGGGCGTCGTCGCGCATGGCCTCGCGGATATCCACGACCGGCTCCAGAACCTTGTATTCGACCTCGATTAGGTCGAGGGCCTCTTCGGCGATGTGGGGACTGACCGCGCACACGGCCGCGACCGCGTGGCCCGTATAGAGCACCTTGTCCGAGGCCAGCGAGTTTTTGGCGATCTCGCGGACATTAACGGTGGTTTCGCCGATGTTAGAGAGCTTATCGACGGTCTCGACCAAGTCGTTGGCCGTGGCCACGGCGCGCACTCCGTCGAGCGCGAGGGCCTTGGAGGTGTCGATCGAGATAATCTCAGCGTGGGGGTGCGGGCTGCGCAGGACCTTGCCGTAGAGCAGGCCCGGCAGGCGCACATCGGCCCCGTACACCGCGGCACCGGTGACCTTATCGACGCCGTCGTGGCGGATGGGGCGGGTGCCGATGACTTTGTACTTGCCGTCGGACGTGTAATCGGGATAATCTTTGCTGGAAAAGGCAGCCATGAGGCACTCCTTCATTTATATATGGATTAAGTGTTTTCAGAAAATCCGCAATCCGTTTTAATCTGAATGCGATAACCTACGCCGTCAAGTGAACTTTTAATGACTATCGCTTGGGAAACCCCGTCGAGCTGGCCTCGGCTCAGCGACGATGAAATCCACGTCTGGTGCGTCGAGTTGGACTCAGCCGGTGAGGAGGCTGCACTCGCGGCCTGTCTCAGCGCGGAAGAGCACGAGCGAGCGAGCGGCTTGCTCTCCGGCACCCATCAGCGGCGCTTTGTGGTGGCGCGGGGGATGCTGCGCCAATTTTTGGGGCGGTACCTCGACCAAGATCCCGGCGTGGTGGCTTTTTCGCGCGGCGCGCACGGCAAGCCTTTTCTGTCAGAGGAAACCCTGCATTTCAACGTGTCCCACACCCACGAGTTAGCCCTGTACGCGATAGCGCGCGACCGCGAGGTCGGCGTCGATGTGGAGTGGATGCGGCCCCAAGTCGCGCACGAGCAAATTGCCGCGCGCTTCTTTTCGCTAGAGGAGCAGGAGGCGCTGGCCGAGGTGCCGAACGAGGAGCGGCGAGCGGCTTTCTACAACATCTGGACGCGCAAGGAAGCCTATGTCAAGGCGCGGGGCGATGGCATCGCCGCTGGCCTCGGCACTTTTGCGGTGTCGCTGGGAGCAGAGGCGGCGCTTTTACACTCGGACGAGGGGCGGGACGAGGTAGAGCGGTGGAAGTTGATCGCTTTGGAACCGGCGAACGGATACGTCGCGGCTTTGTGCGGGGCTGGCGTGGACTGGCAGATGCAGGGTTGGCGCTGGCGGCCTTAGACGATCCGCTGCGTCACCACGCCGTGCAGATCCATCTCAAAGTCGATATCGACTACCGGCGGCCGAGCGTAGTGCCAACACACGCCGCCGCGCCGCGCCGCATCCATCGTCGGCAGGAGAATTTCTTCGAGGATTTCCGCTAAGGGATAGATGGTGTACACGTCAACCGCGTCGATCAGATCCCACGTCCCGCCGAGGCCCGCGAGCCGCTCGCCCATAACCTGCGCCACATAAGCGGCCTTCTCGCGCATAGCAACGGGCGAAGTGTCGCCAGGGCGGATAATCCCCTCGGCCACGAGGCGACCCTCCCGCAATTCGCCAGCACCAGCCACGATCAACGTTTTGCGGTCAATCTGGTCGTTGGGAATCGCGTAGGAAAAGGCGTACAGCGAAGGCATATCCGGCGGATCGAACGCCGGCGCAACATTCGTACGGGCCAACGGATTGAGCTCTTCTACATACAAACCCCACACCTTCAAAACGGCGCAGTACTCGCGGTTGAAGTCAATGAATCCCTGCATGGTAAAAGGCGCGGGCGAACGCAGTTCCATCGCGCAGAGCGAGACGCGGTCGCATCCTTCCGCCGCCAGATGCGCATCCACGCGCTCAAAGCCCTCGCGCCAAGGCAGCGGCTCGGCCAGCACAACGCGGACGATCTCCCAGCCCGGCTCGGCGACGACGCCACAGGAATAGGGGTCAATGCCCTGGAGAAAGCGATAGTGTCCTTTGGGATGTGCAATCAGCATGACGCCTCAAGGTCGCCCACGCCATCCTAGGCGTCAAGGTCTCTTGCTGAAACGGACGCCTTCTTTATATTCCCCTCCTCTTGCAACTCAATCCCAAACCCCTAATGCTCAAATGCCCTACAAAGTCCTAATCCGCTCGGAAATCGAACCGTATCACACCATCATCCCCATGATCGAGCAACGCGCCGAGATCGTGCGCTGGAATCCGCTGGAGCCGCAGCCCCCGGCCGAACTCCTCCGCACCATCGAAGGCGTGTACAACTACGGCCACTACGCCTTCACCGCCGAATACATGGATCTCATGCCCGAGCTCCGCGTCATCAGCAACTACGGCGTCGGCGTCGATCACATCGACCTCCAAGCCGCTCAAGAGCGCGGCATCCCCGTCGGCAACACGCCCAAGATCCTCGACGGCGCGACGGCCGATATAACCTTCGCCCTCCTCTTGGCCGCGGCGCGCAACCTCATCCAGGGAGACCACTTCGCCCGCGGCCCGGATTTCGTGGCCTACGATCCGAGCTTCATGCTGGGACAAGAAGTCCACCACCAAGTCCTCGGCATCATCGGATTGGGCAGTATCGGCTACCAAGTAGCGCGCCGCGCACTGGCCTTCGACATGACCGTCTTGTACCACAACCGCAACCGCAACCCCAAAGCCGAAGCCGACCTCGGCGCACGCTACGTCGAGCTGGACGAACTGCTCCAACAGGCAGATTTCGTGACCCTGAACATGCCGCTGACCGATCAGACGCGGGGCATGATCGGCCAGCGCGAGTTGGGTCTGATGAAAAAGTCGGCCGTGCTGGTCAACGCCGCGCGCGGAGGCGTCGTCGATCACGACGCGCTGTTGGAAACCCTACAAAACGGCGGGATCTACGCAGCCGCCCTCGACGTGACCGAACCCGAACCCCTGCCCCGCAACCATCCCCTCCTAGCGCTGGACAACCTCGTCATCATACCCCACCTAGGCAGCGCAACGCACCAGACGCGCCAAATCATGGCCGAGCGGTCGGTCGGCAACTTGCTGGCTGGGTTGGAGGGCCGAGAACTTTTGAGCCGCATCGTCTAAATAAAAGGAGACCAATGAGCGCGAATCACCACTACAAGGTCGTCATCGTCGGCTCGGGTCCGGCCGGGCTAACCGCCGCCCTGTACGCGGCCAGAGCCGACCTAGCCCCACTCGTCTTAGAAGGCTTGCAGCCGGGCGGCCAGCTAACCATTACCACGGACGTCGAAAACTACCCAGGCTTTCCCGACGGCATCATGGGGCCAGAACTCGTCGATCTGATGCGCCAACAGTCGCAGCGCTTTGGTGCCGAGTGCAAGTTCGAGACGGTCAATGCGGTCGATTTGTCCAAGCGCCCCTTTGCCGTTGTAAGCGACAGCGACCAGTACACCTGCGACTCGCTGATCATCGCCACCGGCGCGTCGGCGCGCCTTCTCGACATAGAATCCGAGACGCGGCTCATGGGACACGGAGTCTCGGCCTGCGCCACCTGCGACGGCTTTTTCTTTCGCGACAAGGAGCTAGTCGTAGTCGGCGGCGGCGACTCGGCCATGGAGGAAGGGACCTACCTGACCAAATTTGCCTCCAAGGTCACCATCGTCCACCGCCGCGACGAGTTCCGCGCGTCCAAAATCATGCTCAAGCGCGCGCAGGACAACGACAAAATCGACTTCAAGGTCAACGCCACGGTCGAGGAAATTTTACAGGTGGATGACGAGTTGGCCGTGCGCGGGGTCCTGCTCAAGGACACTCAAACGGATCAGACGCGGGAGTTTGCCTGCGAGGGTGTCTTTATGGCCATCGGCCACATCCCCAACTCCCAGCTTTTCGAGGGCGCGTTGGAAATGGACGATCAGGGCTACATCCTCACCGATCCGGATTCGACCGCCACGGCCATCCCTGGGGTCTTTGCCTGCGGCGACGTGCAGGACTCCGTGTACCGCCAAGCCGTCACCGCAGCCGGCACCGGGTGCATGGCGGCAATTGAGGCCGAGCGGTTTTTAGCGCACTAGTCTGGACTGTGATTTATGTGATTTGGGGATTACTGTGATTAAGAGTAGCCAACAAAAAATGCAAGCAACGAAATCAAGGCCATCCACAAATCCCATAAATCACAGTTTAACCCCCTACCCCATCCGCCCTAAGAAAAAACTCGGCCAAAACTTCCTCACCGACACCGCCGTCCTGCGCCGCGAAGTAGCTTGCGCCGACATCGCGGCCAGCGATACCGTGCTGGAAATCGGAGCCGGAATCGGCAATCTGACGCAGTTGCTGCTGGAGCGAGCCGGGCAAGTCGTGGCGGTGGAGCAAGACCGCCAGTTTACCCCGTGTCTCGAAGAATTGCAGCGGCAGCACGAACATCTCAAGGTGGTGTGGGGCGATGCGTTGGCCGTGGATTTTCCGCGCTTTGACAAGGCGGTGGCCAACCTGCCGTATCAAGTGGCCCTGCCGATTGTCTTCAAGCTGCTAAACCAGCGCTTCGAGCGGGCCGTGCTCATGTTGCCCAAGCGGCTGGCCCAGCGGCTGTGCGCCACCGTCGGCCAACAGGGCTATAGCAGGATTGGAGTCACCGTTGGGCGGCTGGCGCAAGTGGAATGGATCGAGCAGGTGGGCAAAGACGCCTTTTTCCCCCGCCCCGAGGTCGAGAGTGCGCTCGTGCTCATCAAACGCACCAAGCCCAAGTTCGCCGTGCCGTCCGATGATTTCTTCCGACAGGTTTTGGAAAGCCTCTTTGCCCGCCGCCAAGAGCAAGTCCAGCAGATCGTCCCCCCAGCCGCCCTCGCCAGCTTGAGCAAGAAGATCAAGAACAAACCCGTGTACACCGTCACGCCGCGCGAGTTCGGCGCAATCACCCGCGCTTGGTGGCCACTCAGCGAGTCAACCCCGCGAACACCTCGCGCCCCCTCCTGAACAGTTCCCGCACGTCCTCGCGCTGCTGGTCGTTGTTGTAGCGGCCATACGAGTCGATCCACTTGAGCGATTCGTCAATTGAGCGGAGAAAGAAATTCGCGTCCGCCTGGCGCTCGGCTGGCGGCGCACCGCCGCGGAAATAGCTCGGGCTCGAATGCGCGTAAATGGACTGATCGAAGCTGTCGCGCGAATCGCCCCACAACCGGGCGGCAACCCAACCGTCGCGCTCGGCCCTGAAGCCGTGGCGCAAGGCACCTTCGCGTCGCCCTTCGGGCCATTCCCAACGCTCGACTACCGCGCCGTTGACCACCAACTCGGCGCGTTCAATTGGGTAAAACGAGCTAAAGGTCACTTCGGCTTCTAATTTCGTGCCGCTTCCGCATTCCACGGTATCGCCCATGGGACGTCCGTTGAGTGTAAGCTGGAGGGCTGGCCCGTTAGTGATAAAGGTCCGCCCCTGCTTCATCCCCTCGATCCAGCTCGCATACGAAAATTCCCCGTCCACTTGGACGTACACGCGGTTGTTGGAGCACACGAACCAATCCGTGCCGGTCGAGGCCGGCAGCCGCAGGCCACAGTTGAGGAGCTTGTACCAGAGATCGTATTCCGGATCCATCCAAAAGGGGTCGAACAGATTGAAGGCGTCGAGCTTGCCGAGCGCTGCGGCCACCGGAGCCTCCATGCCGCGGCCGTTGTGGCACCAGATGACCAAGCCGCCCTGCTCGCGGGCGTCGTCGCAGCAAAAGCACAAGGGCGGGTAGTCCGGGTCGAATTGCCCGGCGAGGGTGTGGCCACGGCTGACGGGCTGCACGAGGTTGCGGATGTTGAGCAGCATCACGTGGCCGTAGCCAAAACCCCACGGCGAGTTGTCTCCGTAGTGGCGGTTTTCCTCGCCGATGTCGAGGACGTGATGGGCAGTCGTAAACTCGTTCATCACGCCAATGGGATACTTGTTGGATGCGTAGGGCAGTTGGCGGCGGTCGAGCACGCTGACGCAGGTAACGTTGTACCCCTCGACGCTGCAATCAATCCCAAGCCGCTCGTCGGGCCGAGTCTCCTTCTCGTCGTAGTGAATGTGCGTGTTGCCCGGATACCAAGCCGCCTCTTGGGGGCGATACCAGCGGCGCAGCGGAATCTCCACCTCGACGCGGCCCTTGGCGGGCAATTCGACGGTCGTGCGATAAGGCTCGTACTCCGTGCCGCGCTCGACCAGCACATCCGTGCGCCCCCGGCTTCCCTCGACGGCAAACGCGCCAGCGCAAAAGAAAAACGGCGTGCCCGGACCGCGCTTGATCATGGAGTTCGGCGGGTGGGAAAAGGTGCCCGAGGAATTGAGGACGTGGACTTTGGCGTCGAGCGATTCGCCGGAGACTGCGTCGATAATCGTGCCGTGCAGGGTGCCCATAGCGACTCCTGTCAGTTGAGCGAATACGTTTCGTACGGGGCCGCGCAGGGGTTGCCGCGGCTGATGTGCATGCGGCCCTGATCGGCCTCAATCACCACCGAGAACACGCTCGCCCAAAAGCCGGTCTGCGGATGGTCGTTGACGTGGCGGCAGATGGAGTGCGGATGCCGGTCGTGGTCGCGCAGGGCCTCTTGTACCTGAGCCATGCTCACGAGCGGCTCGGGGCCGAGCAACTGTTCGATGCGCTGGTGGCGTGGGACGGACTCAATCAGCTCGGGAAATTCGCGGTTAATCGGCACCAGTTCTGGATGCAAGCAGTGGTTGGTGTGGACGACGAACTCGTCGCGCAAGACGTGGACGTGGCCCAAGGTGAGTTCGAGATCGGCCGGCCCCTGCGGGGTGGCGAGGAGGACGTTGCCGGGAATGGCGCGGTCGGCCCGGCGCACTGCTGCGACCGCGGCGCTGAGCGAGGTCTGTTCATAGATGGCGCGCACGGCAAAGTAATGCGGGACGCCGACCGGGCGGCTAGGGGCCGGTAGGGTGTTCATGCAGACACCCATGCCGGCGTCGTTGCAGCCGATGTACGCGATGAGGCCCGCTTGGGTGACGTTCATCAGCGCGGGCTTGCCAGCCGGACGGCGCGTCAGCACGATGGTGAAGGGGTCCAGCGCGGGGTCGTTGTCCCAGTTTTGCGCGGCAATCGCCCGGCCCTCAACGCTGCGCTTGGGGGCGACGGCAAAGGCCGTACAGCCCGCGTCCTCTTCCGGGCAAAGCTGGTTGCGCACCTGCAAGAGCATCATCTCGTCGAGCGCGACGCCCGCGCCCTCGCTCATGCCGCGCAACTCGTCGAGCATGTCGGGCGCGTACGCAGCCGCGCAATCTATGCTCTGGAGGCTGATGTCTATGGCGCGTTCGCGCGAGACGGGCACGGTCTTGTTGACGCGCTCTAAGGCAATGGCGGCAAAGCCGCGTATTTCGTCGCGGGCGGCCTCCCCGATTTGGCGGCCCAACTCGCGCGGCGGGCCGCTGACTTCGATGTGGCGGTAACGGGTGCTCATAGAAAACTCCTAATTCCTAACTTGCAGGACGACCTTGCCGATGTTGCGGTTTTGCCGCAGGATGTCCTGGGCGTCGGCCGCGCGCTCAATGGGCAGCACGTCCTCAATCACAGCGCGCATGCGCCCGTTGATTAGCAGCGGCCAGAAGCGCTCTTTGAAGGCCGCGATGATCGCGGTTTTCTCCTCGTCCGAGCGGCTGCGCAAAACCGAGCCAATCAGACGCAGCCGCTTTTTCTGCAATTCCAAGAGGTCAATCTGAGCCTCGGCACCGGTCAAGACGGCGATAATCACGAGGCGGCCCTCGGACTTGAGCAGCCGCACGTTGCGCGCCAAGTAGTCGGCCCCCGCGATGTCGAGGATCACATCGACGCCGTCGGTGTGGGCGAGGATGGCCTCGGCAAAGTCCCGCTCCTTATAGTTGACCCCGAATTCCGCGCCTAGCGCTAGGCAGCACGCCACCTTGGCGTCCGTGCCAGCCGTGACAATCACCTTGGCGTCGGCTTCGCGGCATAGTTGCACCGCGGCCGTACCGACGCCGCTACCTCCACCGTGGATGAGGGCGGTCTCGCCGGCGCACAAGCCGGCCTCGCGGAACAGGTTGACAAAAGCGGTGAGAAAAACCTCGCAGATGGCCGCGCCCCAAATGAAGTCGCGCTCGACAGGCAAAGGCAGCAAATGGGTGGCGGGAACAGCCACGCGCTCGGCGTACCCGCCGCCGGAGAGCAGGCCGAGGACGTGGTCGCCGGGCTGCCACTGCGTTACAGTCTCTCCCGTGGCGGCGACCACACCCGCCATTTCCAAGCCCATATAGGGAGATGCGCCCGGGGGCGGCGGGTAGTTGCCAGCGCGCTGGAGGAGATCGGCGCGATTGACGGCTGTGGCATGTATATCGACGAGAACCTCACCCGGGCCGCAGGTGGGGTCTGGGACCTCTTGCCAGCACAGCGAGTGGCCTGCATCGTTGGCTACGGTTATAGCTTTCATGGGCTATACTTTGACGTATCGGGCAGTGGGGCGCAAGTTTGCACGGGTCGTGAGGGCGGCATATTTTTCGGGTCACAGGCTAACCAAGCGGCATCCTCATCGCTCGCGAATACTCCCAACAGACCCGATTAAAATCACCTGCGGCTCAGGCTGCTATATTCAAATAATCCGCAGGTGACGCAGATGGGCGCAGAATAGCGCTTGTAGCGTTTGCGTCGTTCAGAAATGGCTATCTGAGAGGAGATTTTCATGGCACCGCTTCCCACCCGCATCACCGCCGCGCTAGCCAATGCGTCGGAACGGCACAGCATTGCCTTCGAGTACCAGCAAACGCCGATCTACCATACGCCCGTCACCGTCGAAGCCACCCTCGACGAAAATGGATGCCTCGCAGTAGAACTCCCGTTTACTGAAGCGCAAACGGTTTCGGTCGATCTCGACGATGCGGTCAAGCTCTTTCTGGAACCGGGCGACCAGTTGCACCTTGACGCAGATTTGCTCGACCTGCCTCAGTCCCTCCGCTTTTCCGGCCAAGGCGCGGCCAACAACCAGTTCCTCGCCGCCCTGTGGTCTCGCTTCCCCGATTACCTGCGCATCGACTACAAAGACTTGGCGGTTGACGCGCATCGCAAAATGATCGGCCAGCGCCGCTCGGAATTGGAGCGCTTTTTGGACGAGGGTTGCAGTCAGTACCAACTCACCCCGGCTTTCGTCGATTACTACCGCGCTGAAATCGCCTATGAATGGGCCAATTTCATAGTCTCCTATCCCACTGACTACATGTTCGCCAATGAAAGCAGAAACGAGGACCTCCCCGCAGATTATCACGATGCCCTCAATCAAGTCGATCTGGTTGACGAAGCAGCTATCGGCACCACCGATTACCGCACCTTTCTGGAGCGCAATTTCTGGCGTATAGAAGAAGAAGCCGAGGACCGAGCCGAACGGGAGCAGCTATCCGAGGAGCAACGCCGAGCCTTTATCCAACCCCACACCATCGCGTACCTGCCAGACTTCATTGTGCAGTTGGACGAAGAGCAACGCCGAGGAGACTTAATCCAACCCCACAACATCAGCTACCACTTGGCCAAGCGGCTCTTGCACGGCAAAGCCCTGTACTTCTTTCTCGCCGGTGAAATCATCGACGACTTTCAAGACGGCCGTTTTGACCAAGGCGAACAACGCCTAGCCGAATTCCTCCGAGACAATCCCTATCCCGCATACACCGAGGCCGTCGAGGAGGTCGTGCGAGAAACCGCCCAGCTCAAGCCCGGCCAGCCCGCGCCGGACTTCAGCCTCGACGATCTCCAAGGCCGAAGCATCTCCCTGAGCGATTTCAAAGGGCAGGCGGTTTTCTTGGACTTTTGGGCGAGTTGGTGCGGTCCATGTATCGGGGCAGTACCCGATCTGGAACGACTCAAACAGCGGGCCCGCGACCAGAAGGTCGTCTTTTTGAACATTTCTTTGGACCCCGCCGATGAGTGGCACCAAGCAGTGGAAGAGCACGGCCTGACCGGCGTCCACGTCCACGCCCCGGGCGGCTGGCGGGCGGCGGTGGCTCAGTTGTACCAGGTCCGGGGCATACCCTTCTATTTTCTAGTGGGGCCAGACGGCCGGATGGACGGCCGCGTCAACCATGTCTCCGATGTCTATATCGAGGAGGTAGTCGCCCGCATTGAGGAGGTGCTCTCTGGTAAGGTGCCGTCGTCGAAAAGCGGACAATCGGGGATAATTATCAAGGGGTAGCCGCATTAAGGGCGGTCTGGGGAATGCGATTTTTGCAGGGTCGGCGTATTTTATACTTTCATTATGCTTTCAATCAATAGCATCACAATTCAACGAAACGCATCCGACATGACCAATATCGAGATCAAGGCACGCTACCCCGATGTCGAGCGCGCCAAAGAAAACCTCAACGCCCTCGGCGCAGGGCTGGCGGGCACCTTCCACCAGAAGGACACCTATTTCAACGTCGCCCAAGGGCGGCTCAAGCTGCGCGAGCTTGGAACCGACGAAGGTCATCTGATTTTCTACCATCGCGAGGACCTAACCGGCCCCAAGCGCAGCGATTACGAAATTGCCAAAACCGAAGATCCCGAGGGCCTGCGCAACATCCTCAGCAGCATCCACGGCGTCTGGGTCGAAGTGGAAAAGACGCGCCAAGTCTGGCTATGGGAAAACGTGCGCATCCACCTCGACGCCGTAAAGGGTCTCGGCCAGTTCGTCGAGCTAGAGGCTGTGACTGAAGAAAAAGGCGTCGAAGAATCCCACCGACGCGTCGAGGCCCTAATGCGGGCCTTAGAAATCACCAGCGACCAGCTAGTCAAAGGCTCCTACGGGGATATCGTCGCCGCTGGGTGACCTTTCTCCACTGGCTGCCCGGTGTCGAAATCGGCCGTCACCGCGCCACCCTAGCCGAACCATAAGCGCCTTCATCCGAACAGGCTCAGCTGTCGCCGGCCTGTCCCATTTCTACTCAAACAACCCTTCCACCTCGTCACAGAGCAAAGCGGCTTCTGCGGCACTAGTACTCTCGGCGATGACGCGGACGATGGGTTCGGTGTTGGAGGCGCGGAGGTGAACCCAAGGGCATTCGAGCTGACCATTCAGGTAGAGCTTGGAACCATCGCGTACGGGGTGAACATACGCCTCGGGATAGCGGTCGCGTAGCGCGGCAATGGCGGCGGCTAGCTGCTCTGGAGTGCAAGTAATTTTGCGCTTGTCGATGGCGTAGCTGGGCAGCACGGCGATCAGTTCCTCAAGAGATCGTCCGGTACATGCCATAGCCTCCAGCACTAGAGCCAAGCCGAGGGCCGCGTCGCGGCTGGGGCCGATTTGCGAGACGATGACGCCACCGTTGCCCTCGCCGCCGATGACCGCTTCCTCGGCCATCATCTTCTCTACTACATGAACCTCGCCGACCGCCGTGAGAAAAACCGGACAGTTGTGGGCAATGGCCGCGTCTGTAACAGCCTGCGAGGTGGAAAGGGTGGTGACGACCGGGCCGGACTGCCGCGCCGCCGCCGCTTGCACCGCCAGTGCCAGCGTGTAGTCCTCGCCCACGGGCGCGCCACTCGAATCAACCAACGCGACGCGGTCGGCGTCCGGGTCGATGGCAAAGCCGATGGCGCAGCCGCTGTCGCGCACGACTTGACCGAGCTGGACGAGATTAGCGGGCACCGGCTCCGGGTCGTGGGCGAAATCGCCGTCGGGCCGCGCGTTGATGAGCGCAGCTTCGACGCCCAAGGCGTCCAACAGGCTCGGGGCCACCAAGCCCCCTGTGCCATTGCAGGGATCGACGGCCACCTTGAACCCGGCCCGGCGAATGGCATCGGCATCGACGTAGTCCACGATCTTCTTCACATGGCGCGCCACCACGGCGTCTGGGTCGATCATTTCCAATTCGCCGGACGCGGCGCAGCGAAACTCGCCTGCATGGAAGAGAGCCTCGACGCGCGCACCCTCTTCCGCATTGAGGAAGACGCCGTCGGCGCGCACCAGCTTGAGGCCATTCCAAGGGGCCGGGTTGTGGCTGGCGGTGATGATGATCGCGCCCTTGGCATCGAGTGCGGAGATCATCAGCTTGGCTCCAGGCGTGGAACACATACCCAAATCGACGACGCGGCAACCCGTCTGGCGCAAAGCGGTGGCCGCCGCTTGGGCAAAAGCCGCCCCAGACGGGCGCGTGTCGCGGGCGAGAACGACGGTATCGCCCGGCGTCAAGGTAGTGCCAAAAGCCGCGGCAAAGCGAGCGACGACCTCATCGGTGAGCGACTGGCCGACGAGGCCGCGAATTCCAGAAATGCTGACGATGAGTGGAGCATTAGACATAAATTTTTTCTTCCTCAGAGCGTTTCAACGACAAGGGTAGCGCGGCGTTGCACACCTAGCTGACGGGCGGCATTGCCACCGTTGACCGCAATTTCCAACAGACCAGCGCTGCCGATCAAAGCAAGCGGCGCGCCCGGCTCGACATCCTCATACGTGCGGCACAACTCCGTAAGCACATGCCCTCCGAGGCGGATGCGCAACGCAGATTCCCACGGCGCAATGTCGGCGGCCGCAATGTTACTCACCAAGTTACCAAAGCCATCGATGTGGATGATGTGACCGACGATGCGGTCGGCTGATTTACAAGGTGCGGATTCGGCCAAGCGCACCGGATCGGCCACTGGCGGACCGACGTCAGCAAGGTCCAAGCCGCGACAGAGGTGAGCGGCCAGCGGAGCGAAGAGGTCGCGGCCGTGAAAGGTGCTGCTCAGGTCGGGCCGCCCAAGGTCGGACCGAGCGATCTCGTGCACTCGATTGTCGGCTCGGTCGATGACAAAGCTGAAGAGACCATTGTCCGGCCCCACCCACAAGTGGCCGCTGCTTTGGAGGGCGAGGGGACGTCGTCGCGTGCCTACGCCGGGATCAACGACGGCTAGGTGCACGGTGCCGGGTGGGAATTCGCGCGCGGCGTGGCGCAAAACAAAAGCGGCGGCGAGCACGTCTTGAGGCGGAATCTGGTGGGAAATATCCACGAGCTGGGCCTCCGGTGCGATGCCCAAGATGACCCCCTTCATCGCGCCGACGTAGTAATCGCCAGCGCCAAAGTCCGTCGTCAGCGTGACGATTGGGGCCGCACGCCGCATGGATTTATTCTGCATTTTTCACGCATACCTCCCGCTTTCCAAGTATAGCGACATATCCAATTTGCCGCTTGCGTCCCTCGGTTGATAGCACACGGCTCGGGCCTTAGATTTGCCGCTGCAAATCCCACCCCTGCCCTTTGCAGCGTACAGTCCGGCCCAGTAGGAGGCCGCAAGGAGATCATCATGGCCGTCAAAAGCCACATCAAAATAGCGCCCGGCCTCAAGGTCGCGGCCCAAATGTCCCCTGAGCCGAGTGATGAGGAAATGGCCTTTGTGCGGCAGATGGGCGTAGAATATGCCGTGACTTGGATCGATTCGGCCAAGGCCAGTCCCGAGTACTATCGCAGCCGCCGGGAGCACTTTGCCCGCGGCGGCATCCAACTCTACGGCTTGGGCAATGGCAGCGTCCACAACGTGGATGCGATCACTCTCAACCTGCCCAACCGCGACGAGAAAGTCGCCGAGTACAAGGCGCACATCCGCAACTTGGGCCAAGCTGACATTCCTTATACGACGTATGCTCACATGGCCAACAGCGTGTGGAGCACGCCGCCGGAGCAGACCCGGGGCGGCTCTAGGGCGCGGGCCTTTGACATGGCGCGGCTCGCCGAGGCGTCAGGCGGCGGTTTTACCGGCGAGGGGCTGACACACGACCGCGAATACACCGAGGAAGAGCTGTGGGACAACTTCGCCTCCTTTGCCGTGGAAATCGCGCCCGTCGCCGAGGAAGCCGGCGTCCGCATTGGCATTCACCCGGACGATCCGCCCGGAGTGCCATTGGGCGGCGTGCCCCGACCCATTTTTAGCAGCTTTGACGGGTACAAACGCGCCCTCGAAATCGCCGACAGCCCCAACGTGGGGATGTGCTTGTGCATCGGCTGCTGGCTGGAAGGCGGCGAGGCCATGGGCCGCGACGTGGTGGAGACGATCCGCTACTTCGGCGGACAGGGTAAAATCTTCAAGGTACACTACCGCAACGTAGATAAACCACTGCCGCACTTTGTCGAGACCTTTGTCGATGATGGATACTTCGACATGTACCATGCCATGCGCGCGCTGGCCGAAGTCGAGTACGACGGCACCTTGATCCCGGATCACATCCCGCAGATGGGCGACGACGGGCGGCTGGGCACGGCTTACACACTGGCTTACATGCGCGCCCTGCAAAAGAGGGCCGAAGAAGAAAGGAGCTAGATATGCTGAGCAAGGAACAGGTAGCGCACTATCGCGAACAGGGCTATCTCAAGATCCCCCAACTCTTCACGTCCGAGGAAACCGAAGAGCTGGCCTCGGAGATGGTGCGAGTGATCGAGCAGTGGGGGCAGGAGTCCATCGGCTGGGTCGGCCCCTGGCGCGATCGCTACCTCGAAGAAGAAGATCGCCTCAACACGCGAGCGGTCTTCATGCACAACCCGCACTTTTACTCGGCCGCTTGGGGCCGCGTCCTCTTCCACGAGGCCATGATCGCCTGCGTGCGGCAACTCATCGACGGCCCAGTGCAGTGGCACCACACGGTCCTGCACGCCAAGCCGCCGGAGAAAGGCACACCTTTCCCCATGCACCAAGACTATCCATTCTACCCGCACGACGGGCCGGATTTCGTCGATTGCTTGCTGCATTTAGACGACACGCCGCTGGAGAGCGGTGCGCTGATGGTCGTGCCGGGCAGCCACAAGCAAGGGCCGCTGGAGCATGTGCTAGGGCCGGAAACAGCCCCGCACCTGCCACCCGCGCAGTACCATCCCGACCGCCTCGACAGCGTCGCCGTGCCAGCGGAGCGCGGCGACATGATCTTCTTCAGCTATCAGACGATTCACTGGTCGGATTGCAACCGCACGGATTCTTGGCGCAAGTCCGTGCGCTTTGGCTATCACAGCACGGCACTGCGGCCAGTGGGACGCGCTGAGGACAATCCGCATCGCATCGACCGAGACAACGTGCTGGATCGCAACAACAACATCGTCGTGGCCGGATTCCGGGACAACGACTTGGAGCCAGCGGCCAGTTAAGGACGAGCCTAATGACAGCAAAAGACGCGAGTGAAGTTGGCCTGATGCAAGAGGCCAACGATGCCCTCGGCGACAGCGCCGAGTTGCGGCGACGACTGGACGAACAAGGGTACATCTTCTTGCGGCAGATCATGGCCAAAGACAAGCTGCTATCTCTGCGGCAAGAGATGACGGAAGTGCTGATGGAGGCCGGGTTTTTAGTCGCCGGTACAAATCCCATGGACGGCATTGCGCGAATCGACGCCCAGTGCACCGAAGGCGATCCCGAATACGCCGACGTATATCACCGAGTGTACAGCTTGGAGGCTTTCCACCAAGCCGGGCATTGGCCGGAAGTCTTAGCCGTCATGGAGCAAGTAGTAGGTGGTCCGGTGTTGCCGCATCCCCAGAAAATCGCCCGCCTGTGGTTCCCCCAATACACCGAGCACACCACGCCCATGCACCAAGACTTCGTCCACTTCCAAGGCAGTTTTAACACTTATACCTTCTGGGCACCCGTGGGCGATTGCCCGCTGGAACTGGGAGGATTGGCGGTGCTGCCCGGATCGCACAAAATCGGCAAGGTGCGCGAGCACCACTTCTCGCTGGGAGCCGGTGGCCTAACCGTGGACGAATCCGAGCTGACCGGGCGCTGGCTGAGCGCGAATTACGAAGCCGGAGACGCGCTGATCTTTCCGAGCCTGACCGTCCATCAAGCCCTGCCCAACTACACGGAAAATCGCCTGCGCATTTCGCTCGACAACCGCTATCAGGCGCAGGGCGAGCCGATTGCGCAACACATGCTGGATCCACACCTGATCGGCGTCACCGGCTTTAACTGGGAAGCCTGCTACGCGGGCTGGCGAAGCGAATCGTTGCAGTACTATTGGCAGGATCTAGACCTAGACGTGGTGCCGCAGTCGTCCCAATGGGGCGATCAAGGCTTTGCCGAAGCCCTATCCTTAGCGCACGACGGCGACGAGCGTGCCCTGTACCAACTGCGGCGCATTGCGCGGCGCGATCCCGAGTCCGAGCGCGGGCAGCAAGCTCTCCAACTCCTACACGAGGTCAATGTATGAAGGCAATTATGGTCATGTTCGACTCGCTCAACCGGCACATGTTGCCGCCCTACGGCTGCGATTGGACGCACGCGCCCAATTTCCAGCGGCTCGCCGAGCGGTCGCTCACCTTCGACACCAGCTACGTCTGCTCCATGCCGTGTATGCCGGCCCGCCGCGATCTGCACACCGGACGGCCCAACTTTCTCCACCGCTCTTGGGGGCCATTGGAGCCGTTCGACGACTCCGTCCCTCGAATGCTGCGCGAGGCCGGCGTCTCGTCGCACCTCATCAGCGACCACTACCACTACTGGGAAGCCGGCGGCGCTACCTACCACACCCAGTACAACACTTGGCAGTTCTTCCGCGGCCAAGAGGGCGATCCGTGGATCGGACAAGTAGCCGATCCGCCGCCCGTAGAGGCGCACGCGAGCAATGCGGGCCGCAGCATGTGGCATCGCCAAGACCGCGTCAACCGGCAACACATGCGCCGCGAGGAAGACCAGCCCCAAGCGCAGACCTTCAAGTCCGGCGTCGAGTTCATCCGCCGCAACCACGCCGAAGACAATTGGTTTTTGCAGATCGAGACCTTTGACCCTCACGAGCCGTTCTTCACCCAACGCCAATACCAAGACCTCTATCCAGAGCTTTTTAAGAACCGCTCGTCCGCGCTGTTCGACTGGCCGACCTACGGCCCCGTAACCGAAGAGCAAGCCCTCGTTGATCAATGTCGGGGCCACTACGCATCGCTGCTGAGCATGTGCGACGCCCGCCTCGGCGACATCCTCGACGAGATGGACCGCCTCGAACTCTGGGACGACACCATGCTCATCGTGTGGACCGACCACGGCTTCCTGCTCAGCGAACACGACCTGTGGGCCAAGATACAGATGCCTTGGTACCGCGAGCTGTCCAATACGCCGTTCTTCGTCTGGGATCCTCGCTGCGGCCACGCGGGCCAGCGACGACAGAGCTTGGTGCAGCCGTCGATCGACTTGGGACCAACCCTGCTGGATCTCTTTGAGATGGAGCCGACCGCGGACATGCTGGGCCAGAGCCTGAGCGGAGTCTGCGCGAGCGATTCACCCGTGCGCGAGGCCGCGATTTTCGGCAACCACGGCGGGCAGGTGAACGTCACTGACGGCCGCTACGTGTACATGCGCGCACCCGCCCAGCCCGACAACCAGCCCCTGTACAACTACACGCTCATGCCCACGCACATGCGCGACCCCTTCTCAGTCGATGAATTCGCCAACGTAGAGCTAGCCGAGCCGTTCGGTTTTAGCAAGGGCTGTCGGCTGCTGCGGACGCAGGGACACACGCGCAGCAAGCAGCACGAATACGGGACGCTGCTCTTCGACTTGGAGCAAGACCCGCGCCAAGAAAACCCGCTCGCCGACGCGGCGTTAGAGCAGCGGATGCAGGGACTGTTGCGCGCACAAATGGAAGCGTGCGAAGCACCACAAGAGCAATACGAACGCTTGGGAATCTAACTACAGGAGAATTACATGCAGAGTCCGGCGCAAAAAGCCATCGTCATCGGCATGGACGGAGCCGCCATGGAGTTGGTGCAACACATGGTGGACCAAGGTCACATGCCCCACTTGGGTCAACTCATGGCGCAGGGCGTCAAACGGCCCATGATCGGCGTCTTTCCAACCCTGACACCACCCGGCTGGACGGCCACTTCGACCGGGGCTTGGGCGGGGACCCATCAGGTCATGGACTTCAACATTCGCAAGCTCGGCGGGCGTCTCGACGAGACCGTGTGGGGCATCAACACCCAACTTTCGCAGGCCGAGTACATGTGGAACACGGTCGAGCGGGCCGGCAAAAAGCCGATCTTGGTCAAGTGGGAGATGTCCTGGCCGCCGACCGTGCAAACCGGCATCCAAGTCGAGGGCACCGGCCCGGGCGTATCCAACGTGCATCAGATCACCGGCTACCATCTCTTTGTCGGCGGCGGCTGGACGCCCCGGCCAATCGGCGGGCCGCGCGATCCCGAGACGTTGGACCCGAGCGCCTTGCAAAAGGTGCGCAACGTCGATCCGGTAGAAATCGTCCCAGCCGAGGGCTGGCAAGACGCGCCCACATCCGCGCTGCCGCCCAAAGAAGTAGAGCTAGTCGTCGAGATGCTCAAACGCGGACGAGCGGATATGCGCCGACAAGGCCGAGAGGGAACGCCTAAGCATTTCTACGGCCTGATATACGCCTCGGCCGACAAGGGCTACGACCGGCTGCTAATCTGCCGCAGCCGCGATGCGAGTGACCGAGTCGCCGAGCTATCCGTAGGCCAATGGACCGAGTGGTGGAAGGACAGCTTTGAAATCGACGGCCAAGCGCTTGACGGCTACGTGCGCATGAAGCTCGTCAGTCTGAGCGCAGCAGGCGATGTGTTCGAGCTTTTTGTGCCGCAAGTCTGGCCGGCTACCGGGTACACACAGCCGGAAGAAGTGGCGCAGCAGATCGACGAAAACGTCGGCAATTTCCTGCAGAATCCAGCACGCGACGCTTTGGGCGTAGTCGATGACGACACCTATTTCGAGCTGTTGGACTTTCACCACCAGCGGCTGGCCGAGGTGGCTGCTTACCTGACGGAGAGCAACGACTGGGACGTGCTGTTCATCGAAACTCACGCCTCGGATTACACCAGCCACTTCTTCCTCTCACAAGCCGACGAATGCAGCGGAGCCGACGCGCACACGCTGGCGCGCTGCCAAGCGGGCGTGGCTCAAACCTATGCTTCCATCGACGGCATGATCGGCCGCGTCGTCGAGCTGGCCGATGACGACACAGTCGTCGCGGTCGTCGCCGACCACGGCGGCACCCCCAACCAGCACCGGCCGGTCGATATCGCCGAGGTCCTGGAACAGGCGGGCTTTTTGGTCTATGCAGACGCCGAGAAAAAGCAGATCGACTGGCAGCGGACGCAGGCGGCCAATGTGGGGCTGGTCCACATCTTCATCAATCTCAAGGGACGCGAGCCTACGGGGATCGTCGATCCCAGCGACTACGAGCAGACGCGGCTCGACCTCATCGAAGCCCTCCACGCCTATCGCCATCCGCAGACCGGGCGTGCTCCTTTTGCCCTCGCGCTGACGCGGGAAGACGCAGAGATGGTCAATCTGGCGGGCGAACTCGTCGGCGATGTGGTCTATGCGCTGCGGCCCGAATACGACGGCGCGCACGGCAAGCAGCTACCCTCGGCCACGCTCGGCATCGGCGGCCAGCACTGCACATTCGTGCTGGCTGGTGCCGGCGTAAAGCAAGGGCTGGCACTCGAGCGGCAGGTGCGAGCGGTGGACGTCGCGCCGACGCTGTGCTACTTACTCGGCATCCCCATGCCCGCGCAGGTGGAGGGCGGCGTGATCTACGAGGCACTCGAAGACGCGGACTGGCATCTGCGATGAAGGCAGCCTATTACTGCGGCGACCGCACCGTCGAAATCGGCGAGTGCCAGGTGCAATCCCCCAGCGCAGATCAGGTGCGGATCGAAGTGGCCTATTGCGGCGTATGCGGCACGGACATCCACATTTACCTAGGCCATCAGGATCGCCGGATCGACATGCCCCAAGTCATTGGGCACGAGATGTCGGGTCGGATCGCGGAAGTCGGAGCCGATGTCGCAGGCTGGGCCGTGGGCGATCCGGTCGTAGTGCGCCCCTTAGAGGCTTGCGGCGCGTGCGCGGCCTGCAACGCCGGCAATGGCCACATCTGCCAGAACCTAAACTTCATCGGCATCGACAGTCCGGGGGCCTTCCAAGGGTCGTGGACCGTGCCAGCCCACACACTGCACCGCCTGCCGGACGACATGCCGATGACGCTGGGTGCCCTAGTCGAGCCGCTAGCAGTTGCCTGCCACGACGTGCGCTTGGGCGAGGTGGTGCCGGGCGAGAAGGTGGTAGTGATCGGCGGCGGCCCGATCGGCCTACTCAACGCGCTGGTGGCACAGCATGCGGGAGCCGAGGTGCGAGTGGCCGAAGTCAATGCCTTTCGGCTGCAAGCGGCGCACGCACTGGGGCTGGAAACCGTCCATCCACTGGAAGAGGACTTGGTCTCCCACGTCGAAGCCTGGACCGAGGGCGCGGGGGCCGACGCAGTCTTCGAGGTTTCCGGTTCGTCGGCCGGAGCCGAGGTAATGACTAAGCTCGCCAAGGTCCGGGGGCGGATCGTGGTAGTGGCGATTTTCGCTGACGCGCCCAAAGTTGATCTCTTCCAATTCTTCTGGCGCGAGTTAAAAATGTGCGGCGTGCGCGTGTACGAACCCGAGGACTACGACCGCGCCATTGAGCTAGCGGCCAGCGGCGCGCTGCCGCTCAACGAGCTGATTACTGAGTGCCTTCCCTTAGACGCGCTACCCGACGCCTTTGCCCGGCTGACAGCGGGCACGGACGCGGTCAAAATTTTAATCGACACCCAAGGGGAATAGGATGAGCATCTTGGACCTTTTTAAGCTCGACGGCCAGACGGCACTGGTCACCGGGTGCCGCCGAGGCATCGGGCGCGGGTTTGCGCAAGCATTGGCCGAGGCGGGAGCGGATATCGTCGGCGTCAGCGCCTCGCTGGAAGCAGACTCCGAAGTCGGCAAAGACATTGCCGAGCGCGGCAAGCGCTTCACAGGCTATGCCTGCGATTTCAGCGATCGGGAGGCGGTCCGCGCCTTCGTCGAGCAGGTCAATTCCGAAGTCGGCCCAATCGACATCCTCATCAACAACGCCGGTACGATTCGGCGCGCCCTAGCTGAGGAACATGGAGACGAAGACTGGGACCACGTCATCGAGGTCAACTTAAACGCACAGTTCGTGCTGGCGCGGGAATTCGGCAAACAGATGCTGTCCCGAGGCCGGGGCAAGATCGTCTTCACCGCTTCGGTGCTGACCTTCCAAGGCGGCATCACAGTGCCGGGCTATGCCGCGGCCAAAGGCGGAATCGGGCAGTTGACCATGGCGCTGGCCAACGAGTGGGCCGGTCGCGGAGTCAACGTCAATGCTATTGCCCCCGGCTATATCGCCACCGACAACAATCAAGCCCTGCGCGACGACCCGGTGCGCAATGAACAGTTACTAGTAAGAATTCCAGCAGGTCGGTGGGGCACGCCGGACGACTTAAAAGGCGCGGTAGTGTGGTTGTCGTCGCAGGCCGCTGACTACGTGCACGGGGCCATCGTAATCGTCGATGGCGGGTGGATGGGGCGTTGAGATGGAAGAGGGTCGCCTGCTAGCATTCTGGGGCAAGACGCTGCGTAGTTCTGACAATTCCTCGGAAACTGTATTCAATGATACCGAAGGGCAACGTAGCTATAAGCCTGTCTTACATCATTTAATGGATGTCGCCGCCGTTGCCCTGCAATGGCAGCAATTGAATTCTACCCGTCTTGAGCGCGAAGCCGCTTTGCTGAAAGCGAGTCCAGAGTGCTTAGCCAAGACCACGGCTTTTCTGGCTGGCGTACACGATCTCGGCAAATTTTCACGCAGCTTTCAGGCAAAGGTGCCCGAATTATGGCCAGAGCAGAGCCTTGGCCAGAGGAGAGAGGTCCCTGACCGCCCTCATTGGCGCAACACGGCTATTCTTCTCAGGGCCGAGCCAATTGCCCAAGAGTTCACCAGCTTATTCCCTAGCATCCCTTATGATATAGCACCGATCATTGCTGCCATTGCGGGGCACCATGGACGACCACCCGAGGGGCAGGATGAAGTAAACGCCGATCGCGGCTGGCGGGGACTTACCTGAAGTTGTTTGAAACTTCAGCCTCCAAAGGCCTCTCACTCGTCTTGGCACACGGCAAGTCGAACCTGTCCGAGGCGTTCCGCACCATCGTCAACTCTACTGACATGGCTAACGACAGCGAGGATGAAACCACATCCGCCTTTTGTACCCAATGGATTGCAGATAACCGAAAGAAAGCCTTTTACGCAGATGTCGGAGCGGGGACCATTGACCAAGCCTTTCTCGCCGTCCTGCCCAAAAAACATTTAACCTTGCGGCAATATGGGCTGGCGGGCCGCATCCTCATCGTTGATGAAGCCCATTGCTTTGATGCCTATATGGGCGAGGAACTCTCCGCGCTGCTAAAACTTCACGCCCAAAACGGCGGCTCCGCCATCGTACTCTCGGCGACCTTATCTCTGGAGCAGCGCCGCAATATGACAGAGGCGTTTGCCAAGGGACTCGGCCTGCGCGATCCAGAAGAGCGGAAGGGCGTCTTATTCCTTTGTGCTCCGACGACGATCCCAACAGGGCTTGGGCTTTGTCCGAAATCCGGGTGCGGAAAAAATTTCTCGCTGGAGCTTTGCCGCCGACCGAGGATCAGGCCCTGCACGAGCAGGCTAAACGCGACTGGCCGGAGTGGGAGCGCTGCGAGATACTTATTGCCGTGATAGAAAAAGATGGACGGGTGCGATTGGCAGGGGCGGATAACGATTTCACATATTCCAAAAAACGAGGCATGGCCTAAATTCCATCGGCGGTTGAAATCGGTTGCATCTATCTGTACTATGTGTACAATTAAGCAATAGCCTGTTCTTATGCTATTTATTCTGAATCCAACCTGAACCGCTAGAGGAGGCGACACATGAACGGACGACGAATCAGTAACGAGTTAGTCGGTATCTTGGCAGTCGGCGCAGCGCTAGCCGGTCTGACACTGACACTCAATGGCGGCCTTGAGGCGCAAATTGAACGGCTTGACGGGCACATTGATCGCATTGAAGTACAGCTACACTCGACAAATGAGCGCTTAGCACGCCTCGAAGGTCGCATTGAGGGGCTAGGCTACTTGACGGCAAACCGGCCACCCGCCAGCAATGCCGAGCGGACGCCATAAGTAACCATCCAATTTTGTACATTCTCCGTCCATCCGATAACTTTTGGACCAAACAAAGCAAGCAGTGTTTCCCGCACACGCGGGAATGAGCCGAGCGCGAGGCCAACAGCACCAACGAGCCACAAATGTTCCCCGCAGGCGCGAGGATGAACCGCGTTAGAGCCGCTTGACCCCTTCGACGTGCTGATGTTCCCCGCAGGCGCGGGGATGAACCGGGTGGCAAAATCATCTTACAAAGGCCCTGATTTCCGCGGGCGGCTTGGATACGCGCCTGTCCTAGGAAACGACAACCCGTCCCAAACCGATTCACCAATGTTTTGGGCGTGAGAGGCCAACGTTTGATCGGGTTTTGATTCTGGGCGCAAAGCCGATATCTCGGATGTTAAAGTCTCTTGTAAAAACAGTATCTTACGACGATTTTCAACGTTTGATCGGGTTTTGATTCTACCTTTACAGCGAACACGGCCATGCTGTCCGCAGGGAAATGAACGCATGAACGACACCCGCACCCTCGCGCTGATCGACGATTTGCTGGCGGCGTCTGCCGAGACTAGCTGTGTTGAATTCAAGGAAAACAACTTTGCGCCCCCCGTGATCGGCAAATACATCTCGGCCCTCGCCAATGCCGCTGCGCTGGCAGAGCAAAATTTCGCCTATCTACTTTGGGGGGTGCGGGATTCCGACCGCGCCATAACCGGGACGCACTTTGAGCCAGATGCCGTCAAACGCCATGGCCAGCCGCTGGCGTTTTGGCTCGCGCAGCGGCTCAGCCCAGATGTCGCCTTCACATTTCAGATTGTGGCGCATCCAGAGGGAAGGCTGGTTCTGCTTGAGATTCCCTCCGCAACCACAAGTCCAGTGGAGTTTGAGCGCACCGCGTATATCCGAATCGGTTCGGCAACACCGCGCTTATCCGATTATCCTGACCGTCAAAAAACTCTCTGGGGCAAGCTCCAGCCCTATCTCTGGGAAAGCGGCATCGCCGCACAGTTCCTCACAGACGATGACGTACTGGCCCGCATTGACTATGCGAGCTATTTCGCGCTTATGGACCAACCACTGATGGCCAATCCGCAAGCAATCTTGGAACGATTGAACCAGGACCAAATCATCACCCCAGATGTCGGTGGCCGCTGGAATATCACCAATCTGGGCGCGATTCTGTTTGCCAATCGCCTCGATGAGTTCGACTCGCGGATTGCGCGTAAGGCGGTGCGCTTCACGGCCTACAATGGGATGGGACGTGCGGATGTGGTAACCCACCGACACGACGAACCACGCGGTTACGCCGTTGGCTTTGCCAAACTTGTTGAGTTTATCGACCGGCTGTTACCGAGGAACGAGCAGATTGACCAAGTTTTCCGAATCGAGCAGCCGCTGTTCCCGCCGATTGCCCTCCGCGAGTTGATCGCCAATGCGCTCATTCACCAAGACATGACCATCACTGGGGCCGGACCGTCGATTGAACTCTTCAGCAACCGGCTGGAGGTCACCAATCCGGGCAAGCCGCTGATTAGCCCCAATCGGTTTATCGACTCCCCGCCGCGCTCGAGAAACGAAGCACTTGCCGCTTTCATGCGGCGCATGAAGTTGTGCGAGGAGCAAGGTACAGGTATCGACAAGGTCGTGGCGGCTGTGGAACTCTATCAGTTGCCGCCACCGGATTTTCGCGTCCAAGAAGGCGGGATAGAGGCGACTTGTGCGGTTCTTTTTGCGCCGCGCCGATTTGCCGCGATGACGGTCGAAGAGCGCGTCCGGGCGTGCTACCAGCACGCCGTGTTGAAGTTTGTGAATGGAGAATTGATGAAAAACAGCAGCCTGCGAGCACGTTTAGGTATAGATACGCGAAATGCCGCACAAGTGTCACAGGTGATCCGACGAGCGCGAGACCGGCAACTCATCAAAGTCGCCGACCCCAAGCGTCCGCAATCGGGCTACGTGCCGTTTTGGGCGTGAGAGGCCAACGTTTGATCGGGTTTTGATTCTGGGCGCAAAGCCGATGTCTCGGATGTTAAAATATCTTGTAAAAACAGTATTTTACGACAATTTTCAACGTTTGATCGGGTTTTGATTCCCCCTTTTCCGCGAGGAGATCCCATGATCCGCATGGCGCAATACGGCACCAAGCACGGTCACGCCGCTGGCAAACTCAAGGCAATGCTCGACAATCCCGAGGTCGAAGTCGTCGGCCTGTACGAACCCGACGCCGAGCGCCGCCAGCAAATTGCTGACGACGAACCCTACCGGCAGGTCCGCTTCTTGGACAGCGAGGAAGAACTGCTCGGCGATAGCTCCATCGTCGCCGTCGCCTCCGAGGGCCGCAACGACGAGAGCTTGGACCAGACCGAGCGCATCGTCCAAGCCGGCAAGCACGTGTGGTACGACAAGCCAGCCGGAGACGATTGGGCGCAGTGGCAGCGGGTCGTCGCAGAGGCGAGAGCCGCAGACCTGCAAGTGCAAATGGGCTTTATGCTGCGCTACCATCCCGGTTTCAACCAAATCGCGGAGTGGGCGCGGTCGGGGTTTTTGGGCAATGTCTATTCAGTGCGCGCCCACATGTCCACCAACATCACCGAGGCCGGGCGCAAAGTAATCGCCGCCGGGCACCACGGCGGCATCTTCTACGATCTAGCCGGACACATGCTCGACCAAGTGGTGTGGATTCTGGGACGGCCAGAGAAAGTGACGACCTTTCTGCACAACGACACTGGCGTCGTGCCCGCGTTTCAGGACAACACGCTCGGCGTCTTTGAATACGAGCGGGCTATGGCTTGGGTCGATATTGCGGCGATGGAACCACAGCCGATGGCGCGGCGCTTTGAGGTCTATGGCGATCGCGGCAGCGCGATTTTGCTCGAACCTTTTGAGCCGGGCCATACCATCCGGCTCTGTCTGACCGAGGCAGCCGATGGTTATACACAGGGCGAACAGATGGTGCCTTTTACGGGAATTTCGCGGCAGGGGCTCTACGAACTCGAATTGGCGTCCCTTATAAGAGTGCTCAAGGGCGAACACGGGCCAGACCGCTCACTCGACCACGAACTCCTCGTACAGGAAACCTTGCTGCGCGGGACCGGGCTTATTGCGGATTGAGCCATGCCTCGGCAAGCACGCGCTTGATCGGCGGGATCGCTAGCTGGAAGTTGCGGCCGACCGGGCGCGGATGCGGAAACCACTTCCACAGCAAGGCACCCACGACGCGCGGCTCAGCGGCGATGGCGTCAAGCGCGGCACGCATGCAAGCCACCTGCACGGGAAGCGCACCCTCGCCATCCACTGGATACGCCCACGGCGCAATCGGCGCTTGGTGCGACTGGTTGTAGCCCAGCTCAGTGAAGAGGATGTTGCGGTTGTGTAGCTCGCCAAAGGCCCGCAGTTCCCCCATGCGCTCGGCCCAGCCAGCGCGGATATCCTCCTCGTCGTAGTCGGGATCGTCAGTGAGGGGGAAATAAGCCTGAATGCCGATGACGTCGAGGGCATCCCAGAAAGGCACTTGGCGGTAGTCAGTCCAATTGGCCGCGTAGGTCAGCGGCGCGTCGGTGCGCTGGCGCACCTCGGCAATGAGCGCGCGCCATTCTTCCTCAAAGGCCAGCATGCGGTCCAACTCAGTGCCGACGACGAAGCCGTCGGCCTCCCGACAGACGGTGGCCAACAGCGCGATCCACTCCCGATAGTCCCGCCAGAACCGCTGCCAATCCTCGGCGTGTGTAAAGGTAATCTCGCCCCGCCAAGAGAAGGGCGAGCGCCAATAGGCGATATGGGGCTTGATGTAGATGCGCAATCCCAAGCGATGGGCCTCGCGAATGGGGCGGACGATATGGGCTGGTGGGTTGTCCGGGTCGATGTCCGACCACCGGAGTGAGCCATCGGCGCGGATGCTGGCGTAGGGGTGGATCGCCACCCAGTTGGCACCGACAGCGCGAATGTCCTCCAAGGTCGGCACGATGGCGTCACTGCCCCAGTCGCGGCCAATGCCGTGCGTGGAGATCGTGATGCCGCGGACCTCGGCGTCATCGGCCAAGGTCAATCCGGCGAGAGCGAAGATGAGAATGAGGGCATTGATAGTATTGGACATATTAGGGTAAATATAGCAATCCTAATCCGCAGATGGACGCAGATAGACGCAGAATAGGATGCACCAGACGATTCACCGCTCAAATCGTTCAAATCATGCCGCATTGATATATACGGAACCACGCATAAACCCGATGGGAGACCGAACCATGCGTCCGAACATTCTCTGGATCTGCACCGACCAGCAGCGCTACGATACGATTGGTGCGCTGGGCAACGAGCACATCCGCACGCCGAACATCGACCGCCTAGTCGGCGAGGGCACTGCGTTTACCCACGCCTTCTGCCAAAGCCCGATCTGCACCCCCAGCCGCGCCAGTTTCCTCACCGGCATGTATCCGAGCAGCGTCCACGGCTGCACCAATGGCAATGCCTACTGGGCCGGCGCAGCTCCGCTGGTCACCAAGCTGCTGGCAGACGCCGCGTCCTACGACTGCGGACTGGCCGGCAAGCTGCACCTAGCCGGTGCCCACGGCCGGATCGAACCGCGCGGCGACGACGGCTATCGCGTCTTCCACTGGAGCCACGACTCGCGCGACCAGTGGCCCGAAGGCCACGCGTACGCCGATTGGGTGCGCTCCCAAGGCCGCACCTTAGCCGAGTTGCGCGAAGATCCAGCCCAGATGCCGCCCGCGCTACACCAGACCACTTGGTGCGCCGACAAGGCCATTGAGTTTATGCGCGAGGAGCGCACCACGCCTTGGCTGATGAGCGTCAACATGTTCGACCCGCATTCGCCCTTCGATCCACCGCAAGAGTATTTGGATCGCTACGACCCAGCGGCCCTGCCCGATCCGCTGTGGAGCGAAAAGGACCTCCAGGCCCATGCGCAACTCGGGCCGGTGGACGGAGCCTCGTCCATTGGCTTGGACCAGGCCAAGGAAGTCATGGCGGCGTATTACGCCATGATCGAATTGATCGACGACAATGTGGGACGCATGATCCAAGCCCTAGAAGAAAGCGGCCAGCGCGAGAATACCCTAGTGATTTTCACGTCGGATCACGGCGAGTTGCTGGGCGATCACCAACTCGTGGGCAAGGGGTGCCGGTTTTACGAATGCTTGGTGCGGGTGCCGTTGATTTGCTCCTGGCCGGGACGCGTACAGGAAGGAAGCGTCTGCGATGCGCTGGTCGAACTAATGGACATTGCCCCGACCTTGCTAGAACTAGCCGAAATCCCCGCGCCCGCAAGAATGCAAGGACGCTCGCTGTGGCCGCTGCTAACCGGCCAAACCCAGACGCACCGCGCCTACGTCCGCAGCGAGTATTACCGCGCCCTAAACCCGGACGCACCAGGCCGGGAGCATCTCCAAGGCACCTACGGCACGATGATCCGCGACCCGCGCTACAAACTGGTCTGCTACCACGACCGCGCCCAAGGCGAACTGTTCGACTTGCAGGAAGACCCAGGCGAGTTCGACAACCGCTGGGACGACCCCGCCTACGCAGAGGTGCGCTTCGCGCTGCTGAAACAGAACTTCGACGCGCTGGCCCAAGCCGTGGATATTGGCCCCAAGCAGGTTACGCAGTTTTAGCAGGGTGCGCAGTGGTGGTTGCCGATCAGAAAAGGGCATATCTGTGCGGGTTGGCCTCAGTGCTGCTGTGGTCAACCGTGGCGTCGGCGTTCAAGCTCACTCTCCGCTACATGGACTTTGCTGAGTTGCTGTTCTGGGCTAGCTGCGCTTCGACAGGAGCGCTAGGGGTGCTACTCGTCGCGCAGGGAAAAGTGGGACAGGTACTCAGGAGCCGACCAACTGACTACGCCCGCTCGCTGACGCTGGGAGCGTTAAATCCCCTGCTCTACTATCTGATCCTCTTCAAAGCCTACCAGTTGCTGCCCGCCCAAGAAGCGCAGGCACTCAATTACACTTGGGCGCTCACCCTGACTTGGCTCTCCATCCCGCTCTTGGGTCAGCGGATCAGTAGGCGCGATCTGGCCGCGGGCCTGATCTGTTACGCCGGTGTGCTAGTCATCTCTACGCGCGGCGAAATCTGGACCTTGCGCTTTTCCGATCCGCTCGGGGTAGCCTTGGCGCTGGGCAGCACGGTGGTATGGGCCTTCTATTGGATCTACAACACCCGCGACGGGCGCGATCCCGTGGTGCGGCTCTTCCTCAATTTCGCTCTGTCGCTACCGCTGACGCTCGGCTGTGTCCTGCTGATGGGACAGTGGCGGGCACCTGCTTGGCCGGGTTTGTTCGGGGCGGTTTACATCGGCCTCTTTGAGATGGGAATCACGTATGTCCTGTGGCAGTTGGCGCTGCGCTACGCAGAAAACACTTCCAAGGTCGGCAACCTGATCTTCATTTCCCCGTTCTGCTCCCTAGTGCTGATTCACTTCGTGCTGGGAGAGGCAATTCGCTGGGCGACCCTAGCGGGACTTGTGCTCATCGTCGCCGGCTTGCTCTACCAGCAAAGGGGCGCAAGGGCTCGCACCTGATAGCACCGGCATAATACATTGATTGGCTCTATGCGGTCCATTCAAAATGGGGGGCAGTTCAAACTGACGCTTCTTCATCGGGGTATTCTTCAGTAAGAATAAGAGCAATTTTACTCCTCAGTTCTGGAACATCTTTCGTTGCTGTTACCCAAACAATAGACCAATCTACTGCAAAGTAGGCGTGAACGGCGATATTGCGAAATGCTATAATATCTTTCCACTCAATTTCAGTATGGCGTTCTTGAAACTCCTTGGGTAATCGTGCAGCTCCTTCCCCAATGATTATTAACTTTTGTAGGACAGCGCTGCGTAAGAGATCATTTTGGGAAAAGGCATCCTGCTCGACACCAAGGAGAAATTGACTGATGGCATCCGCAGCTTCTACCATGTCAGTAAGATATAGTTCTTCACGACGCATAGAGTACTTCTGCGCTAGAAATTATCGCTTGGCGTATTTTTGGCTTCAGTCCTCCCTTGGGTACTAAATCTACCTTCCGGTTAAGTACAGCCGAAAATTCTCTCTGCATTCTGGCTAGCGTCATAAAGCCTACCTGTGCTTCTGGTTGAAATTCCACCAGAAAATCGAGGTCACTGTCTGGCCCGAAACTATCCCCGAGAGCCGATCCGAAAAGTGCAAGCTCCCGCACCTGATAGCGTTGGCATAATACATTGATTGACTCTATAGGTATATCTATATCTTGGCTTGTCATTATATCGTCTCCTCAAGGATAAAAATCTCACTCCCCCAGCTCGTAACTCCCACCCTTTACTTCCCTACCAATTCGTATAAGACCCATCGTCGCGCAGATAGCCGGTGGGTGCTCCGTAGTTCTGTGTTGACACGGCATCGAGCGCGGCCTCGTTGAATTCAATGCCAAGCCCAGGAGCTTCGGGTGGCAAGAGGTAACCAGATTCAAACGGCACCTGCACCGGGAACTCATCGGTCAGTGAAGACATCGGCGCACGCGGAAGTTCTTGGACACCGACGAGTGAGGACGCTAAACAGAGATGTAAGCAGGCCGCGGTGGAAACCGGCCCGAGCGGATTGTGCGGTGCCAGATGGATGTAATGCGTTTCGCACCACCCGGCAATTTTGCGCGCCTCAGTCAATCCACCGGCAATGCACAAGTCAACGCGGCAGTAATCCATCAGATCCTCCTCAATGACTTCTCTAAAGGTCCACTTGCTATCAAATTGTTCCCCGACAGCAAGCGGGACGGAGGTCTGTTGGCGGAGCCGCCGGAGACTGGCTGGGTTTTCACTCCGCAGCGGATCTTCAATGAAAAACGGATTGTACGGAGCAACCCGGTTGCAAAAATCGAGGCTATCCGCCGGGTCGAGACGGGTATGCACGTCAACTAATATGTTGACCTGATCGCCTAGTGCATTGCGCACGGCCTCCACCTGCTCAACGCCGTGCTGGATAGCGCGCTTAGGTTCAAACGTCCCTTTGTCTGCACCATCGGCCAAGCCCCAGCGGACGAATTTCCAACCGGCCGCATGGGTTTGGCGACAACTCTCGACGAGGTCATCAATCGTACCGCCACCGTTGTGCGGATAGCAGACGACTTTGTCTCGCGTGCGTCCGCCCAAAAGTTCGTACACCGGCACATTAAGTGCTTTCCCTTTGATGTCCCAGAGTGCGATATCTACAGCACTCACGGCAGCAGATTGAACGACACCGCCGGGAAAAAAGCCACCGCGAAACATCACTTGCCACAGATGTTCAATTTGGAATGGGTCGGCACCGATAAGGAACGGTTCAAAAGAGCGAATGACTTCGGCCAAGGCGAGGGAACGCCGTCTTAAGCCGCCTTCACCGAGACCGTAGATGCCCGCATCAGTTTCTACCTTGACGAAAAAATAGCCGCTCGATCCGACAAAGGATTTGATATTGGTGATTTTCATAAATTCCCCGTTGATGTTTTATATTGCTCACTCCACTGGCCCGTAGTGCGGCCCCCATTGACGGGCTATATCCCGCCCCTGCGCTAGCAGGGCCTGTTGTTCACCAGCATCCAACGACGCGTAGCGCCGCACCCATTCGATATTCTGCACTAATTCCTCTTCGTTATACATTCCAATGACCGCCAGACTCACCCCCGGCAATCCCAAGGCGTAGCGCAACGCCTGCTCGTGATCGTCAAAGCCGCTGTTGGTCAGTTCCGAGGACCGCGGCGTTTCGTACTCCATGTCGATGGCTCCGCCGTACACCTTCATCGCAGCGACGCCAGCGTTTTGGGCGCGAGCTAAGGGGAGGACCACTTCCTCAAAGTTGTAGATATGGCAATCGACAAAGCTGAGGGCGAACATGCAGGCGTCGATCTCGACCTCGCGCAGGACCTTGGCGGATTTCCACGGCGCGTGATGAGCGGTTATGCCGACATAGCGGGTCCAACCGCGCCGCTGCGCTTCGCGCAAGCCAGCGAGCGCACCGTCTTTGGCCAGCACTTGTTCCACATCCAAGTGTCCCAGCGAGTGGACGTACACCAGATCCAAATGGTCGGTGCCCAAGGTTTCCAAGTTCTTTTCGACGATATCGAGTGCCTCTTGGTAGTGGGCCGTGTGGGCCTTACTGACCAAGAACAGCTCGCTTCGGCAATGGGGGACGATCTGGGCAAGCTGACTCTGGGCGCGGTCGTAGCCGGGGGCCGTGTCGATGTAGGTAACGCCGAGGTCAATGGCCCGTTCAAAAAGCGCGATGGCGTCCGTGTCTGCTAGGCCAAAGCCGCCGGGGGCCGTGCCCAAGCCGAGCAAGGGGACGCGTTCGCCGGTTTTGCCAAAGGTAACTTGCGGCAGGGGGGCTATGTCGATAGAAGCGGTAGTCATAATATCTACTCTCTCGATTGGGGGGACGATTACTTGAAAATAAATCTAACCAAACGGCGTGCTGGCAACAGGGCGTTTGCCCGCGTCCTACCGTTTGGTATGTTAAGCCGACGAATTTCACTAGCACGATAAACGCGAGGAGGACATTATGGTCATTCGCAATTGGCGCAACGTCACACCCGTCGTCGGGCATGAATCCAAACTGATCTGGTCGATCTTCCGCGCTCAGAGCGCCGAGGGGCGAGATGAGAACGAGGCAGTGCTCCTAGGATTTTCCGGCCTAACGCTGCATCGCCTGCAAGGGGGACTGGAAGGCGATTACCACGAGCACGAGGCCACCGAGCAGGTGTACTACTTTCTCAGCGGCCAGGGACAGATGAAGATTGACGGTGAGCTATACGACGTGCGCGAGGGCGACGCAGTGCACATTCCGCCGAAGGTCAAGCACCAACTTTCCAACACGGGGGACGACTGGGTCGAGCACTTGATCATCAGCGCCCAAGTCGCAGAGTAAACGTTGCCTGCAACTCCCCTGCTCATGGACGTCGATACAGGCGTTGACGACGCTCTCGCCCTGCTTCTGGCCCTGTCCTCACCCGAGGTCGAGTTAGTGGGCATCTCTACCGTAGCTGGCAATGTGCCGCTCCAGCGGACGACCGACAACACACTGCGCCTGTTGCAGTGGGCGGGGCGGGCCGACGTTCCAGTGTACGCCGGCGCAGAGCGTCCCTTGGTGCGGGATGCAGTCGCCGCGGACGACGTACACGGCGCGACTGGTCTAGGCGCGGCCCAGTTGCCCGAGGCGCGCACCTCGCCAGCGGGTGACGGGGTGGAATTTCTACTGCGCACCTTGCAGGCGCGTCCTAGAGAGATGACGCTCGTCGCCACCGGGCCGTTGACCAACTTGGCACAGGCCGAGGCGCGGGTGCCGGGCGTGCTGCGACAGGCGCATCAAGTGGTTATCATGGGCGGAGCTGTTGGCGTGCCGGGCAATATCACGCCAACGGCTGAGTTCAATTTCTACGCCGACCCGCACGCCGCACGCCAAGTCCTCGCGTCCGAGGCCGAGCTGGTGTTGGTGGGGTTGGACGTCACCCATCAGGTCTGGCTAGAGCAGGTCGCCTTGCAAGCCTGTACCGGTGCGTACGCGGCATTTTGCCGTGCAGCATGTGAGCCAGTAATCGCCTTTGGGTCCGCGCACTACGGGTCTGCCGGAATGCACGTACACGATCCCGTGGCCTTGGGAGCGGCCCTGTGGCCGCAACTCTTTCACACGCAGCAACTGTGGGTGGATGTGGAGACGACTGGCGAGCTTACCGCCGGTCAGGTAGTAGTTGACCAGCGCACTTTGGCGAGCGACCAAGAGCGTTTGGGGAGACCCGTAGCGTGTGCGATGGACGTGGATCAGGCGCGTTTTCTCGAACTATTCACCGAACGCGTACTACAGAATTAGACCCCGTCTTGGCGGCCCCAAAAAAGCGGTAGCGGACACCACTGTTCTAATGGAGCGGCCGCAGCAGGGAGGGACAACACAAGCGAGGGCGACAGGGGGCCGCAGAGCAGGCGCATGGCCGTGAATGTGTCCATCTGCAACGCGGGTGCGGCCTCGGTGCGAACGCACTGCGCGTCGTCACCTCGCACCTCCAGCGCGACTCGACCGTATCCCGCAATTTCCACGACGACTGCGCCGTCCATCAAGGGCACCAGTGCGGCGCGCGTCTTGAGCAAGGCGTCGAGCGTCGTCGCCCAATCGAAAATCTGCCAATTGCCCGAACTCGATGCGCTCACACCTTCACTGAGCCGGGCCAACTTGGGCAGGAGACGGCTCCAAGGCGGCAACTCGAAACTGGTAGTCCCGTAGCGCTGCACCCAAGCAGCGGCTATCTCCAACTCCGGCTCGCCCTCATTGACAGCCAACAATTCGGTAACGCCCGTCCGGTCGGCCTGGGCCACGAGGTAGCCGATCATGCGGCCATCGCGCGCGCGCGCCACATAGGGCCGGTGCCCCCAACTCAAGAGCAGGTTGTAGAAGCGGTGCGGAGCGCGCACCCCGCGAAACGGCTGGGCGTCGTGCAGGCCGATCACGCCTTGCAGGTGCGTGTGGTCCTCGCGCTCAAGCGGAAAAAAGTCAATCCCAAAATCGGCTGACCCCAAGACGTGACGCACATTGGTCGGACTCAGCGTAAGCCGGTAATACACGCCGCACTTCTCGTAGCCAAAATAGCCGTAGCGCTGGCGCTGCCCCCCCAACCAAGACAGGTGAAAACCCTCGGCGGGCGCGACTTCGACGCAATGGGCCATGAGTTGCTGCATGTAGCCCCGGCCGCGGGCGTGCGGATGGCAGGAAACGCCGCCGATGCCAGCCACCCGCAGGATCTCACCTCCCCAGCGGTAAGCAAGAGGAAACATCCCAACGATGGCGCGAATGCGGCCGTTTTCGCGCAAGGCAAAGTTCCAACTCATCTCCTCTTCCCCGCGCCGATACAAGACCGGCAAAATGGCCTCAAAATCTCGGGGCGGCGCTTTGCCAAAGGCGAGGTTGAGGACGTCGAGGGCCTCTTCAAAGTCCGCGGCGTGCAGCCGACTGATAGCAGTGGACAAAACGCCTAGGCCGTCGGCTGGAGGCGGTCGGCAAACTTCCGGCGGAATGCCCGCATCTTGGGATCGATGACTATCGCGCAGTAGGGCTGGTTGGAATTGAGCCGGTAGAAGTTTTGGTGATAATCCTCGGCCGGCCAAAATTCGCTAGCGGGCGCGATCTCCGTCACAATCGGATCGGCCCACAGGTCGCTCGCGTCCGCAGTGGCTTTGGAGGCGACAGCCGCCGCTTGCTGCTCAGGGCTGTGGTAGAAAATCACCGAGCGGTACTGGGTACCGCGGTCCGCACCTTGGCGGTTGAGCGTCGTAGGGTCGTGCGTGCGCCAGAAGATGTAGAGCACGTCATCAAAGCTAATGACCTCGGGGTCGAATTGCAGTTGCACGACCTCGGCGTGGCCGGTCTGGCCGCTGCAAACAGCCTCGTACGTGGGGTTCTTCAGTTCGCCGCCCATATAGCCAGAGACCGCGCTGGCGATCCCCCGCAGATCTTGGTACACGGCTTCGACGCACCAGAAGCAACCCGCGCCCAAGGTAGTAGTTTCCAAACTCATTTTGCGTCCTCCATCCACTGCTTGTATTGCCGCCACGTGCCGCCCTCTGGGTGCTTTTCTAGGGTGTGGTGAACCCGCTCGTGTGCCCGGTGGTTGTCCTCGACGAGGCGGCCGAGGCCGCGACCGTGAGCCCGGTGGACGAACCAGAAAACCAGCGCAAAGAAAATCAGGTACAGCCCTTTGCCAAAGTATTCCATAGCATCCTCCAAATGACTTTAAGGTAGGAACCTCCGCGCTCCCCGGCAACGCGCCCCGCTTGACCGGCGCAGGCGGTCGCTTACCTTGAAACGCAGAAAGGAGACAACACATGTTGTACAGAGCATTTGGCCGGACGGGCTGGCAGGTCTCGGCCATCGGTTTGGGAACTTGGAACATTGGCAACCAATGGGGGTCTATCGACGAGGCCACCGCTTGGGACACCGTGCGCACGGCCTTTGACTGCGGCGTCAATCTCTTCGACGCAGCCGAATCCTACGGCACGCCCAACGGGCTGTCTGAGGAGCGGTTGGGGCACGCCTTGGCTGGCATCCGGCACCAAGTTTTTGTCGTCAGCAAAATCGGCAATTGGGGCGTGCGCACCGGGCAGGGCGTGCCCAAAACCACGGTCGATATGATCCGCCTGTGCGCCCACGCTTCCCTGCACCGGCTGCGCACGGACTGGCACGACGTGCTGCTGTGCCACGAAGGCAACATCGAGGATCCGTCGATCTACCTGGATGCCTTTGCCGCGCTCGTCGAGGAAGGGCGGCTGCGGACCTTTGGCATTTCGACCGACAGCTTAGAGGTTCTCCAGCGCTTCAACGCTCGGGGCGACTGCTCAGTGGTGGAGATAGACTATTCGCTGGTCAACCTCCAAGCCGAAGCCGAGCTTTTGCCCTATTGCCAAGAGCACGGCATTGCCGTGCTGGTGCGAGGGCCGCTGGCCAAGGGGCTTTTGTCTGGCCGCTACACCAAGGAGTCGGTTTTTACCGACGAAATTCGGCAGTCTTTCAACGCCGGTGAGGAACAGCGCGCCAAATTCGAGGCCCAGCTAGCCCAAGTCGAGCGCCTCGCTGAAATCGCCGCGCCCGGAGAGGCCATGGTGGAAAAAGCCCTCCAGTACGTCATTTCTCATCCAGCCGCACCAGTGGCCATTCCCGGTGCCAAGTCAGCGGCCCAAGCCCGCGCCAACGCCGCGGCCGGAGCACAGCTTTTATCCGCCGATGAAATAGGAAAGTTGCGGGGAATTTAAGGTAGGGGCGGTTCGCGAACCGCCCCTACTGCGTAACGTCAATTATTCACGCAAAAACGCGAAGACATTGCCAAGAGGAGAACCCCATGACCATAGTAGGCAGCGGAGCATTCACCTATGAGGTGCAGCAGGATTGGTTCGAGTTGCCGGAGGGCTGGTGCTTTGGCTGGGTTCCGGCCGTGGCCTGCGATTCCGAAGATCGGGTCTATGTGTACAGCCGCAGCGAGCGTCCCATGGTCGTCTTCGACCGCGAGGGGCGCTTTGTCGCCTCGTGGGGCGAAGAGGTGCTCAAGGACGCCCACGGCATTTTTATCGACGACCGCGACCAAATCTGGTGCGTCGAGCGCGAAACCCACTGCGTGCGCCAGTTCACCCGCGACGGCGAGCTGCTGCTGACCTTGGGGACGCCAGACCAAGAAGGTGCCGAGGGCGAGCCCTTCCGGCTGCCTACCGACTTGGCGCTCGACGCCGACGGCTATATCTACGTATCCGATGGCTACGGCAACACCTGCATCCACAAGTATTCACCCAACGGCGAATTCATCAAGACGTGGGGGCGTCCGGGTACCGGTCCGGGAGAGTTCGATCTGCCCCACTGCGTGCGCGTGGACCAGCGCGGACGGCTGATGGTGGCCGACCGCGCCAACAACCGCATCCAGTTCTTCGACCTCGACGGCAACTACCTAGAGGAGTGGGGCGGCTTTCACCATCCCGATACGATTTTTCTCGATGGGGATACGGTCTATGTCGCGGAACTGGACCAGCGGGTGAGCATTCTTAACCTCGACGGCGAATGGCTCACTCAGTGGGGATCGGGCGAGCGCATCGACGCGCCGGGAGAATTCCTCGGCTGTCCCCACGGCATCTGGATGGATTCAAAAGGCGATCTCTACGTGGGTGAAGTTCAAACCGACCACCGCATTCAGAAGTTCGTGCGGCAAACCTAAGACGCTGATGTTACGCATTGTAGGGGCTTGCCCGCCGACTGAATGCGCCGGATAGTTGGGCTTCCACAAGGGACGCCCCTACATCGACTGGTTCGATGCCGATGCGTAACATTTAGTAAAGGAGGCATACTATGAGAAAGTCTTTAGTCAGTTTAGCAGCTTTAGCGGCGTTGGCAGCCTCACCCCTAGACGCCCAAGTGCCACGAGTAGGCGATCCGGCCCCGGATTTCCGCTTAGACCGGGTCGATGGCGGCCAAGCCACTCTGAACGACTTCGAGGGCCAAGTCGTACTGATTTTCTTTTTGGGCTATAGCTGACCGGCCTGTCTCTCGCGTGCCGAGAGCTTTGAAGAACTGTGGCAGGAATTTGCCGCCGAGGCCGACGAGCGCTTTGTCGCCCTAGGGGCGGATGTGTGGGATGGCACCACGGAACAGGTGCACACCCGTTGGCGCTTGGGCAAGGGCGTGACCATGCCTCTCTTACTGAACGCCAGCCAAATGGCGAGCGATTACGGGCAATCCTATCAGACTTTTACCATCATCGACCACGAGGGCCTCATCCGCTTCAAGACCACTTCCCTGATCCCCATGGAAGAACTCCGCGACGAGGTACTGCTGGCACTAGCCGACATACCTCCCATCGAGGAGGAAGTGGAGGAACCAGTGGAAACGGCGGTGGAAACGTCTGATCAGGCGTCCGTCCCCCAAGCCTTTTCGCTAGCCCAGAACGCGCCCAATCCGTTCAACGGCGAGACACTGATCCGCTTTGCGCTGCCGCAGCCGAGCCAAGTCGAGCTGGCGATCTACAATCTACTCGGCCAGCCAGTGGCCGTGCTCGTGCACGAGCACAGTGCAGCCGGGACATTCTCAGTGCGCTGGGACGGCCGCGACCAAACGGGACGAGCGGTGACCAGCGGCGTGTACCTCTACCAGTTGCGAGCCGGCGAGTACACCGAAGTCCGCAAGTTGCTGCTGATCCAGTAGAAGCACATCCAAGCAACATCTGCGCTCATCTGCGGATCAGAAGCGGTTGAGCAGCCGGACTTCGACGCCCTTAAACCCTAGCACCTCATAGCAGATACCCGCCGTGCAAGCTAGCCCCGAGCGGCGCTGGCCGGCGAAAACATTGAGGATGTGGCCCTCGCCAATGTCAGCACCAATGTTGAGGCCCCGCCACCATGTGATGCCAGAGGGATCGGCCCCGGTTTCCAACTCGTCGGAGGTGCGCTGGACCTGCACGGCGGCCGATATGCCGGGAGCGCGGTGGATCGCTAGGGCATAGTATTGGTTGGTGTAAGGAAGCGCTAGGTCGCCAAACCGCCGATCGACGTCCTGAAATTGCGCGTCGAACTCAAAGGTGTATGATCCGCCTGGAAACCACTCCCAATGCGTGCCCAAAAGGCGGCTTTTGTCATCGAGGAGAATCCGATTGTGGTTGAAGTCGGCAAAAAGCTGCACATCGGCGCTTTGGCCCAAGGGCGAATCCATCTGCACAAAGAATTCGCGCAGGACGTTGTCGTCGGCTGCGCCCGAGTCGCCGCGGCGCGTGGCGCGAGTCGCATTGGCGGTGATGGTTTGGCCACTGGGTAGGACGTAACTCAGTTCGGCTTGGTAGCCCTGCTCATCGTCGGCGAGCAGGTCGTGGGTGATGCGGTTGAGCAGATAGGCCGAGTGCTCGCGGATCAGGGGCGGAGGATTGTTGATGTGTTCGAGGGCAAAGTCCTCGTAGTCTTTGTATTCCAAGCTTAAGCCCCACGGCCCAAACGCCAAAGTAGCCGCCAAGTATAGCGCACGACCCAAATCGCGGTCGAGCGAAAAGAAGCGATCGAACGCCACATCGCGCTGAGCGTACTCGCCTTGGAGATCGGCGTGCACTTCGCTGAGGCCAAGACGAGCCAGCAAGGGCGCGAGACGCCAGCGGGCATTGAAGGCCGCGGCCGTTTCTTGCCGCCTGCCGGCTGGGTAGCGGGTGGCGCTAACGCCAACGTCGAAATGTGGGTGCGGCTTGAGTTGGAGCGAGCCAGCGTGGAGCACGTCTGGTCGCCGCTCAAGCCCCTCCAAACCGGGGGGCAGATTGCTGTTGACCGGCGCACCGCGCAACAGCAGCATCTCAGCCCACTTGGCGCGGTAGCGCACCTGAACGCCGTCGAGGTCGCGCACGATCTGGTAGCGACGGCGGCTGCCCCGCGACTCGGTGACGACGCCGGGCAACTCAAAGGCGTGGAGGAGCAAACCGCTGCCGACGATGGTGTAGAAATTGCCAACCGTGGCTTCAAAGCCGCTCCGGCGATAGGAAGCAGAGCGCTGGAGGAGTTGGCCGTAGTTGCGATTAGTTGCGCTAGCACCGAAAGTCTCGCCGCGGACCCCGACTTGGAAATCGGCGATTGCATAGTCGAGACTGAACTGGTGATAAAGCGTCCGCAAATCGCTAGGCTGTGCCCCGGGCAAATTGCCGACTTGGCCTTCGGTCAGGGCCGAAAGACGCAACTCGGCTTGGAGAGGGGCGACCAGCAGTAGTACAAATGCGGGAACGAAGCGCACGGCTTGGTCCTTATAGAGAAAAACGGAGTCCCAAAATGAAACCAATTTTTGCATTGGCAACCTGCTTGCTGCTCAGCGGCTCGGCTCGCGCCGAAAAGGCACCACAACTCGTGTTGGAAAACCTCGACGGCTCGACCTTTGCTCTGGTGGAGGCGCTCAAAAAAGGGCCGGTGGTCTTCGACTTCTGGGCGACTTGGTGCAAGCCCTGTATCAAGAGCTTGCCCAAGCTCCAAGCCCTAGCCGAAAAATACGCCGAGCGCGACGTCCAGGTGCTGACGATCAACGTCGATGGCCCGAGAAACCTGCCCAAGGTGCGGCCCTTTATGCAGCGCCACAAGCTCAAGTTGCCGGTTTTGCTCGACAAGACCAACGAGGTGCTCAAGCAGTTCCACCTAGCGGGCGTCCCGGCGACTCTGATTATCGCGGCCGACGGGACGGTGTGGTACAAGCATCAGGGGTATCGGCCCGGCGACGAGCAAAAGCTCAAGGCCAAACTGGACGAATTGCTCGGCCCTTTAGAGGACGAAGAGGACGAATAGACGCATCTATCTCTGTTTGACGAATTGTTTGCTGTCTATCTCGTATTGCTTGATCTTCCGCTGCAAATTTCTCCGAGTCAATTTAATCGCCGCTGCGGTCCGGCTTACGTTGCCGTTGGCCCTCTCTAGGGCCCGGCGGAGAAATATCCGCTCAAACTGTTCGCGCGCCTCGTGGAAGAGCTGCTGCGGAATATCGTAGTACGCATCCTCGTCGCCATGGACCGGCTCCATCCCACCGGCAAGGGAGGCGGGCAGATGTTTGCGTTCTATCTCGTCGCCTTTGGCCACGGTCATCGCCCGCATGATCGCGTTTTCCAGTTCCCGTATATTGCCGGGCCAGTCGTATCCCTCCAAGCATTGCAGGGCCTCGCTGGCAAACCCCTCAATGTGCTTGCCCAGTATCCCGTTGTAGCGATTGACGAAGAAGGCACACAAGAGAGGTAGGTCGCTTATGCGTTCCCGCAACGGCGGTATTTCAATGGTCAGCGCGTTGATGCGGTAGTAGAGATCTTCGCGGAAAGTGCCCTCCCCAATGCGGGCTTCGAGATCTTGGTGCGTGGCAGTGATCAGGCGCACATCTACTTTCTGGGTCTGTGTCGATCCCACCGGCTCAAACTCGCCTTCCTGTATCACGCGCAAGAGCCGAATCTGCATATTGGTTTCGAGATCGCCGATCTCGTCGAGAAACAAGGTGCCACCGTCCGCCTCGGCAAAACGGCCGGCGCGGTCGCGCACCGCTCCGGTAAAGGCTCCCTTGACGTGACCGAAGAGTTCGCTCTCCATCACGCCCGGCGACAAGGCCGCGCAGTTACAGCGCACAAAAGGCTTACCTGCTCGGTCGCTGGTGCTGTGGATGGCGTTGGCCACCAGTTCCTTGCCGGTCCCGCTCTCGCCCCGAATCAGTACTGTGACCGGCGTAGGTGCTACATCCCGGATGAGTTGGTAGAGCTGCCTCATACTCTCGCTCTGGCCCACCAAGTTGCCTAATTCGCCCCGTTGCTTCTGCCTCAGAGCCTCATTTTCGGTGCGTAGGGCCTGCAACTCCAAGATGCGGTTGAGATGCGTCATCACTTCCCCGGTGTCAAAGGGCTTGGACAAGTACCCATAGGCACCGAGCTTGACGGCTTTCACCGCACTTTCCACATCCGCGTAGGCCGTCAGAATGACGACTTCTTCCCGACGTTGCTGCTTTTTGAAGATCTCCAAGAAGCCGAGGCCATCCATGCCTGGCATCCTCAAATCGAGGAGGATGAGATCGAACTCCTCGTTATTCAGCAGGGTTAGGGCCGCTTTGCCACCGGCGCAGGTAGCAACCTCTACGCCCTCGCGGCGCAACAGAATGGCCGACAAATCCAACAAGTCCTGCTCGTCATCTACCATGAGTATTCTGCCGTTGCGTTTTTCCATGTCAATCGTTCCTCTCTGAGTTTGCCGTAGGTAGATATAGCGAAAAGCGCGTACCTTGGTATGGGATACTTTCGACCTCAATCCGGCCGCCGATTTCTTGTATTTGCCGGTGGACGATGGCCAAGCCTAGCCCCGTGCCCTGCCCTGGCGGTTTGGTCGAGTAAAACGGTTCAAATATCTGCCGGATGTGCTCTTGGGGAATGCCCGTACCCGTATCGCCGACCACTATCACCACCCAATCGTCCTGCTGCTCGGCTGAGATCAGTAACTTGCCGCCGTCGGGCATGGCGGCAAAGGCATTGCTGATTAGGTTGAGAAAAACATCCTTGAGCATGTCCCGATTCACCCACACCGGCGACACCTCGTGCAGAGTAACCTCGATGGCTATGCCGAGGTGCTCGGCGTGTTTTTGTTCGAGGTCAACCAGTTGTCGTAGGATGCCTGTTGGGTCAACCAATTCCTGCGTCTCTTGGGCGGGTCGGGCAAAGTCCAGCAGATTGACCACCCGTTCATCAATCCGACCGATAGCCGCACCGAGGGGCCTGAGCGCTTGGTCTCGCCCCTCCACTTCCTGCGGGACAATCTGCGTCAGCAACTCGTAGGCGTGTCGGATGATCGCCAGCGGATTCTTGATCTCGTGCGCCACGCCAGCAGCCATCTCGCCGAGGGAAGCCAGCTTCTCGGACTGGCCGTAGTGGAGTTCCAGCAGCTTCCGCTGGGTCTGGTCGTCAATCACCAGCAACAAATGCCCCGGCAAGGCCCCCGCCAAGTCCACGACCTTCAGGTTCCAAAACCGGGTGCCGCCTTGGGAGTGCTTGATCTCTAAACTGTCGGCTTCCCGCGTCTTGGGGTTGTGTTCGATCCAGTCCAAAAGCTGCTGTCCTTCTGCTGTTTGGTCCCAATCGCCGGCCCCGCTTTCGTCAAAGAGTTGGTGCCAAGCCCTATTCACTCGCACGGTCCGCCGCTGCTGGGTCACCACTGCGATGGCGAGGGGATTGTCCTCAATGAGCCGGTCGTTGAAGTTCAACTCGGCTTCAAGATCGGCCTTGCGAGCTTCAAGCGCTTGGTTCATTTCGGTAAACGCCTGCCCCAATTCCCACAACTCGTCCTTTATGGCCGGTATCTCAAGTGCAAACGCCTCTCCCGCTTGCACGGCCCTCACCGTGTGCATCAGCCGATTGATGGGACGAGTGATCGACCTCAGCAGCACCAAGCCCAGCAAAATGGCACCCGCCACCGAGGCGACCGTGATCCAGTTGGCGCGTTGCTGCATCATGGCCACCAGCCCAAACGCCTCTCGCGCCTCCTGCCGCACCACCACAGTCCAGTCCCAGTCCTCAATGTACGCAAAGCCCGCTATCCACTCGCGTCCTTCAAAGTCGCGCCATTGCCGGGTGCCGTTCCCGCTTAGATGAGGCACGAATTCAGGGTGGGCGTCGAGATAGATGTCTTGGCGCACGGGAAAAGCAATATAGCGGCCCCTCGCGTCCAACAATATCCCCCGACCGGTATCTCCCAGCCGAATTTGGTCCACCTGATGCCAAATCTCGTACAATGCAAACCGGGCGATCAAGGCTCCGGCCACTTGGTCGCCCTCTTTGACCGCCAAGCCGATAAACAGGCTCGGTTGTCCCTCGTGTTGGATCACCTCGGAAGCGTAAAATTCTTCCCGCTTCACCGCCGCCCACAGCACCCGGGCATGGGGTAAATAACCCGGCGGTAGCCGCTCGCCGCGCTGGAGGGGAGCGTGGACATCGAGCACGTTGGTGGCTTGGATCGTGCCGGCCGTATCCACGAAGCAGAATTCAACCACCGCGTCTAGTTCCAACCCGACCTGACTCAACAGGCTCTGCCGACGCCGAGGATCGCGAACCACGTTCATGCTCTGGGCCAGTACCTTGAGGCTGGCAATGGGCTGGTTGAGGAAATGGTGGATTTCCTTAGCCGCTCGCCGCGCCACTTGCTGATGGCCGTCGAGCACGGCCTGCTCTAGCGCACTGCGCACCGTGTACACGAGCACTCCGGCCACCAGCAGCACGGGCACCAGCCCGACGATCAGGTGATTGCCCAGCAGCCGCACCCAGAGGCGCTGCATGTTGGCGATGAGTGCCATTATCGAGCGCGACCCCAGTACCACGCTGGCAAACTGCGGAAAATTCCCATGCGCGTAATCAACTCCAAGCCTCCCAACGGCTGACGCACCGCATACATGACTGGCTCTCTACAGATGAAAATTGTGGGGTGATCGGCCAGCAGATGGCGATGGATATTCTTGTAGATGGCGATGCGCCGGTTCCCATCGTAGGTCACTCGCCCAGCTTCGATCAACTGATCCACTTCGGCATTGACATAGCCCGACCCATTGCGCACATCCTGCGAATGCCATTCAGACGCGGTTATATCGGGGTCGAGGTCACTGTATCCTTCTCCCAATATCATATCAAACCGCGGTTTCACTGCATAAAGCATTTGCAAAGGCTCGGTCTGCATCAGCAGATGAATCCCTACTTCTTCCAGATCCTTCCGCAACTGGGCGGCTATGTCGTGCCGATGCGGCAGCTCCTTGACCATGCCCAAGGTCAATTCCAACGCCGCGCCATCTCGTGCGCGCAGCCCATCGCCATCCGCATCCACCCAACCGGCCGCTTGCAATATGGCCCGGGCGCGCCGCTGGTCTTTGACCGGCGCAGGCACTTGTGGATCGTTGTAAATCGAGCCGGGCGGAAAAGGCCCGGCAATAAACACGGAATCTGTGGTTGCGTCCCCGCTGAGGAAACGCCATATCGCTTGCCGATCGATCGCGTGATGAAGCGCCTCCCGCACGCGCCGATCGGCCAACACTGACTCGGGACGGCAGTTTAAGCTCAGCGCCGTATAGGACGAACCACCCCCTTTGAGCACCTTGAAGGCCGGGTTGTCGGCAATACTTTTCAGGTCGTCGGGTGTAGCAAACAGGGCTACATCGCTTTCTCCGCGCATAAACGCCGCCCATTCGTAGCGCGTGTCCGGGTAATCGCTGCGCACCTCCACCGTATCTATGTATGGACGCCCACCGTGATACTCCTCAAAAGCTACCAGCCGCACGTGATCCTCGCCCACCCAACCGGCAAAGCGAAACGGACCCGCCCCAATGGGATGCTGGTTGAACGGCAATTCATCCAAACTATGGCCAGCCGCCAACTGCGGCTCTACGAGGTGCTTGGGTAGGATGTGCAGCCGCAAGTGCAATAGCGCCGATGAAAGGGGTGGCTCGGTATAGTGCAGCCGCACAATATCCTCGCTAAGTGCTTCAACTCGCTCGAAGAGCAAATTCTCCCCGTTTTGCTGCTTTCTCATCAATTGCAACGTAAAGACCACATCCTCAGCCGTTACGGGCCGACCATCGTGGAATTGGGCATCCGACCGCAGCAAGATGTCCCAAAACTTCAGGCGGGGGCTGAATGGCCAAGCTACGGCCATCCCCGGAGCGAGCTGACCGTCGGGCGTTTCCGTGAATAGGCGTTCAAACAGCAGGTCCAATACCTCCGCGCTCACGGTTTGGGAGGCCATGAGCGGATTGATCGGCTCCATGCCTCCGATCGCCCCGACCCGCACTCGACCCCCATAGGAAGGGCCGTCGCGGTCGGGCGCACTGCATCCGAAAAAAAGAAAAAATGTCCAGACTGCGGTGATACAGATGTTTGGTTGCTGCACTATCGCGCCTCATTTCTGTTGAGATATACACACTCAGTAGTCTTGCAAAAGTTAGCTGCCATACTGGATTCCCACTTGCGTGGGAATGACATGAGGTGGTCACTCTCGCGAAGGCGGGAGTCCAGTGAATTCAGGCAATAAACTTAATTGAAAGACTACTGATCACTCTCAGATAATAAAGCGCACTGTTGCGCGACAAAAGTTTGGCCGAACACCAAACCCCTACTATCCGGCCTTCTTAATCTCTTCGGCCACCGGCCCGCTCTCGGCGGCAAAATGGTTCACAACAATATCGACCATTCGCTGCTGCCCCTCCTCGGCAACAATCGCCACCGCTGGCAAGCCGAACGAAGCCTCCAGACGCTCCAAGTGGTCCTGTATCTCACCCTCACTCATCTGACGGGAGGAAACCCAAGTCTTGCCATAGACCGACCGGGCGTGTTTCTCCTTGTCGCTCATCGCTAACAATACGACCGGGGCTTTGCTCAATATGCGTATGCCGTCGATGGTGTCCTGGATATACGCATCCGAATCCGTGCTATTGACCACCAAAATGCAGGCGTCCGGTTTGGTTCCCAACAGGAAGTGGATCGACGGCTCGGTATGGGAGTTTTTGTTGACGACATCATAGGGTATCGTGCCCGACTGACAGCCAACCAGCATGATATCCGGTTTTTTCGCCGCGTTAATCTCGCGCATCTTGTGATCTAGGTACGGGCCGTAGTATTGCAACGGCAGATCTCTAGGCGCGGCATAGCCCATAGGGAAGGAAAAATCCATCCCGAACAGCGCCGAATGGTGCTCGGTGCCAAGTTGACCAACTTTGTACCCTCGCTCAATCAGCTTTTGCCGCAACGCGAGTTGTAAGGTGAACTTGCCCTGTTGGGAGCTCGTGCCGAAGACCCCGACCACCGGCACATCAACAGCGCGCTCGGAGCCTTGGGCCGCAAGACTCCTTTGGACATCGGCGAAATCGAAGTCCGGAAACTCCAAGCGCAACCCCTTGCTCCGCGCCAAATCATACAGATCGGCGTAGGTCTCCGGATCAACCGCTAGGAAGCTGAACACGTTGAGCCCTCGCTCCAACGCCGTCTGTATTGCTTCGCGCAACAAGTCCTTTTTGCCCAACCGAGATAGCTGATCCACGTACCCTAACACGAGAGTATTGGCTCCTTCTAGAGCGTCTCCTAATTTGGGGACAATGCGCACGCCTAACGGTTCGACGCCAATGGCCTCGCCGGCGTCCTTGCCGACCAAGCCTTTGCCGACCGGGTCGGCGATACCAGCAATAGTGAAATGCAAATGTTTCGCGTGGCGTACCAGTGCGTGCATTTCCTTGTTGTACGGATATAGGGCGGCCCGACCAATCCACTTGTAGCAGGGAAAACCCGGCCGCTCGACAGTGGTACCCGACGTGACAGCGACCGCCTCGGACGCCTCTGGCTCTAAGGCGTTTGTCGCCAAGATCTCCCGCATCTCGGGCAACCCCGCTCCGGGAAAGCGCTGGCGGATCAAGGCGACAATCGCCGATATGTGGGGCGCGGCAAAACTGGTTCCTCCGGTGATCGTCTCCCCTCCGTCTAGCCAGCACAGACGCTGCTGATCGCCCCGGGCCACGCACTCAATGGCCTGCCCGGGCCGGTAGTGGTACCCGTAGCGATCGTAGATTTTTCCCCAAGTGACGCCGATTACGTCGGACAACTCGGCCGGATAGCTCTCCATACCCTCGTTGTGCTGAGAACCCACCAAGATCAGATTGGCTTCAACGGCCTTGCTGCATATCTCCGCCAAGGGCCTCTTGTACGCGGGGTCAATCGTCCCTAGACTGAGATTTACCACATCCATGCCTTCTTCTATGGCCCAAGCGATGGCTTCAATCAGCGATTGACCATCCGTGGTCAGCGACTCGTCGAAAACGCGTATCCCGTAGAGTTCGGCTTCCAGGGCCAGCTTGCGAATAATGCCTGCGCAGGCCGTACCGTGACCGGCCCGGTCGGAGAAATCGTCATCGCGTTGGATACCGCCACCGGCAACCGCGCACAACCCGACTCCGCCGGCAATAGGGCCGATCTTGGGATGATTGGATTCAATACCGCTATCGACTACCGCGACTTTGACTCCGCGTCCGGTCAAACGGGTAAAGTCAAGTGTCTGCGATTTCTCATGGGTATTCATCTTGGTCTCCCTTTCTTCAATTGTTCGCAAGCTGAGTTTTGAACAGCTCCCAGTAGTGGCCTTTTTTCTGCATCAGTTCGGCATGGGTGCCTTTCTCGACAATTTTTCCTTCGTCCATGCAGACAATCTCATCGACCTCCCGGACGGCACTGAGCCGGTGGCTGACGATGATGAGCGTTTTGTCGTCGGCATGGCTCTTGAGCCGGCGCAACAGCTTCTCCTCGCTCTCCGAATCCAGCGCTGAAGTCGCCTCGTCCAGCACGATGATCTCGGGGTTTTTCAGCACGGCCCTCGCTAGGGCGATCCGCTGTTTCTGCCCACCCGACAGGTTGGCTTTAGAATCGCATACCGTCGCCAAGGCGTCCTCCGGCTCTTCGGTCTCAAGTTCCTCGGCAGCGCGTTCGATTTCTTCTTTGGAGCTTTCCAATCGGCCATAGCGTATGTTTTCGAGCACTGAATCGCGGAAGAGCTGCGCTTCCTGCGACACCAAGCCGATGCGGTCCCGGTACTTGCCCAGACCAAAGGCCCTACAAGGCGCGTCGTCTATGGCGATCTCGCCCTTTTGCGGCTGATAGAAACGGCACAACAAATCGACAACCGTGCTTTTGCCGCAACCGCTCGCCCCAACGAGCGCGTACGTCTTGCCCTTTTCAATCTCCAAATCAAAATGGCTGAGTACGGGGTGTCCGTTGTAAGCAAACTCCACATCTTTGAACGCTATTTTCTTCTTAAACGAGAAGGGTTCGGCCTGCTCTGACTCAATCTCCGCCGGTACGTCCATGAATTCCACAATCCGCCGCAGGGAAACCGACGCCCGGACGCAGTCTAGATACAGTTGGTTCAGGTTTTCCAAGGGGCCGAAAATGCGCATGAAGTACTGGAAAAAGGCGATTAGTGCCCCCAAACCGAGTGCTCCCTGCATGACTTGATGCCCTCCCCAACCGAGGATGACAACCGGGGCGAAGGACATGATAAAGGACGCTATGGAACCAGCGGAAAGATTCAACGCGGTACTGTGCATCTCCAGATCGAACAACTCTCCCTGTCGTCTGCCCAACTTGTCGCTTTCGTGCCGGTATGTGTTGTACGACTGCACGAGTTTGATATTGTCAAAACGCTCGATAAAAAAGCCCAGTATATCCGAAGTCTTGTGCTGGGTCGCCTCGGCCACCTTGCCTATTTTCGGCTGGAAGTACTTGAGATTCAATATGAAGCAAGGCACGAGCAGGAGCAGGCCGAGGAAGAGGGGAGCGTCCAGCCATATCAGCACCGCCCCCAAGCTGACCAACGTCAGCACACTGTTGACGAGCTTCAGCACGCCGGAGGTAAGCGTTTTCTGGACGATCTGCACATCGTTGTTGAGCCGGTGGGCAATATCCCCGGTCTTGTTGCGCTTGAAGAAACTTAGCGGCAGGCGCAACAGGTGGCTGAACAACTCGCTTCGCATCTCGAACACAACGCGGTTGCCGACCCAGTGGTATAGATAATTGGCAACGAAAGCACTGATTATGTTCAGGACCATCATGCCAACTAGGGTGGCCAGCAGGATGCCCAGCAGATAGTAGTCCTCGTCTGGCAGTGCCTCGTCGATGAGGATCATCAAGATATAGGGAAAGGCGAGCGAACTGGCTATCGCCAAGACCATGAAGGCGAATACGATTGAGCTTTGCCACCAGTACGGTTTGATGTAGCGGGCGAAGCGCGTTACAAATTCCTTGAATATCATCTCTTTATCCTCCCCTCGTCAGAGACCGATCAGTAGAGTAAGTGCTTAACCGAACTCAAGTCGGCCTTATTGGTGATTACATCGTAGTACTTCACGCCTTTGAACTTGAAAGCGAGCGGCTCGGCCAAGTCGAACCAGGGTTTCAACTCGTTGTAGAAAATGACCGAAAGGTGCGGCTTTCCATCCACGGGGATATGGACATTGACGACCGTGTTGTCCTCGTCAATTACAAACACCGCCGGGGTCGGTTCGCCAAAGGGCGTCTCGTTGAAGTATCCGGTCGTGTCCGACACAACTGGAAAAGTGATCTGGAAAGTCCGCACATAGTCAGAAAACTTCCGCTCGCTCATCCGTGCGATGCAGTAGATGGGCATTTCCTCCGGCTCGGCAAGACGCTCGTAGATGTGCTGCAGGATCTGCATCTGCGGCTTGAGGCAGGGCTGACACGCCAGTTCGCTAAGTACGACGACGATTCCCCCCTTTTTGGTCTTGGAGAAATCCGTGCTCAAAGGTCGGCCTTTGATATCCGTCGTCTCAATGACGGGGAATTTCAGGCCCAGCTTGGTCGAGGCTTGGACGCTGCTGTTGAGGTAGTCCTTGAAGTAGGTCTTCTCCTTCACCAGCCGCTCAGCCTCGGTCGGGTCTTGCCGGTGTAGCTCCTTCAGTCCCCACAGAGCGCCGGTCGCAATGAGTATCAACAGGAACGCATTGACCAGCAGGGATATGTTACGCGCCATGTTTTTCATCGTTCACCTCGCTTGGGTTTTGTGCCGGGGCACGGCTAGGTCTGTTCTCGGCGGTGAGAGAGGCTACGCCTGTGGGAGTCGGAGCTATTCTTCGGGCCGAAGATGTACCTGATCTGGACTAAAGGATGCAGGGTCATGATTGACCTCCCATTGTGAGTGGTAAGTGATTAATCCCCTACGGGGCTTGGTCACTAAATAGCAACTTCCGTGCCAAAATGATCTAAAAAATCGTAATTGATTGTTATACAAAGAGTTACAGAAAATCGGGACATTTCAAATCAAACGCCGAATCGCTCTTTAATTGCACCCTTTCGACGCACCTAACGCTCTATTTGATTTATAACTCACTTTTTTACAGTAGCTTAGATCAAATGCGTCAAAGACACCGCAGTGCGCTAAGGGAGACCGCCGATGGGACAGTGGTTCGACAAACCCGCAGTTGATGACCTTGTGGCTTGTCAAGATTGCCCCCTGCCGGTGGCGGTCAGGGCCGCAGAAGGCGCAAAGGGGCCTCTGGTTGAGTATTCAGGGACTTCGCGTCCCCAGATGAGAGGCGAGGAAGGAGTTGGAGTTTAATGACCGGCCGAGTGGATCGTGGTCAATGAAACCGACTGGTCGCCCAATGAGCAAAGGCTAGGTCAATTGATAGTGGGGGTTCTACGATAAAATGCCTAAGATTGTTTATAGAAATCGGTTGATAAAAAGGGATGGTTCAAACTTGGGGGTATCTATCTACTGTTCAGTGCTTGCAGGCCGGCCGAGTGGATCGTGGTTAATGGAACCCACGATCCACTCGCTAGGCAAGGGGCTACTTAACGAAGGATTGTCCTCCTAGCAGCAGTCTTTGCTACCGTCGAATACGCAGAGCGCAGCGTTGTT
>JAJEFJ010000040.1 GCA_022820485.1 Candidatus Latescibacterota bacterium | reverse complement strand
CCAAAAGGCAATAGATGGCAATGACGAATTCTTCTACATTATACATGATGGTGATCCCTCCGTGATAAGCCCTATCTGTTTGCGTGCACAAATAAGATAGGCGAGGGATCGCCATCAACGAAAAAAAGTCACACATCACGTTACTAAATATAATAAAAATAGGAAGATATTAGCAACCGTCAGTTAAGCCTGAAGGTGAAGGGTAGGCTGACCCAAACCTTGACGGGCCTATCGTTTTGCATCGCCGGCGTAAACTCCGACTGGAGAGCGGCGGCTTTGGCGACCTCGTGGAACACCTTGGGACCCGTGATCTTACCAATCTGCTCGACCTTGCCGTCTTTGCCGACGAGCGCGGTGACAAACACCTTGCCAGTGATATTGGCCTTCTGGGCGGTAGCCGGATACTTCGGCGTTACTTTTTTAATAATCACAGGCTTCTTCTCGACCCGCCACAACTCGACGATCTCCTCTTCCTCTTCCAACTCAACTTCCTCAACCACCTCCTCCTCTAATGGCGGCGGCGGTGCCAGATCGTCGAGATCGAGATCGAGATCGGTGTCCTCAATGGTCACGTCATCAGGGACATCCGGGTTGTCGGTGGGCACGGGCACGACCGGTCGGGCCGGTGGCGGGGGCCGGCGCTCCTGTTTAGTCTCGGGGATTTCTTCGAGTTGAATGATAATCGGCTCTTCGGATTTGGCGTAGGCGTCAGGCTCAAAGCTGGGAAATAGGCCAAAGAGAGCCGCGTGCAAGAGGGTAGAAAGACCCGTGCAGGCCCATATCGTCTTCCGGTACGTCAACCGCAGGTTGGCTTCAGGCTGTTTGCCACGAATCATTCGTCCAGCTCCCGCTTGGTGGAGAAATTGACCCGCAAGGCTTCGACCTTGCGCAATTCCTCCATGACATCGGAAATCACCCCAAACTCGGAGTCCTTATCGCCCCGCAATGAGATGATCAGCCGAGGATTGGCCGTCAGGTACTTATGTACCAGCTTGCCCACTTCGGAAAGCGGTATGTTCCGATCCTCGATATTGACGACTCCCTCGCTACTGACCCAAACCTGCAATACGTTGCGGCGGCTTTGGAGCTTCTCAATTTTTTCGGCCTGTGGCAACTCCACCGGCACACCCCTATAGCGCACGAAAACCGTCGAGACCATAAAGAATACAAGGAGCAAGAAGGATATATCGGCCATAGAGGCCGTGGGAATAACGCTAACTACTTTGGCTTTGCGTGCGAATTTCATCGGTTATTCTTCCGGGTTGGCAATCGAGATTTTGGTGGCCCCGGCCAGTTTGAGCTCGTCTAGTACATCGACGAAGGTCCGATAGGTAGCCCCGCGCTCGGTCTTGAGCGAAACGATCAGATTCTCGTTTTCTTGCAAACGCCCTTCAATGCGTCCCTTGAGTTCAGCAAACGGCACTGGTGTTAGCTGATCATTCTCAAAAAAGGCGACTTGGTCGCGGGCATTGATCCACACGTTGAGAATATTCTTTTCTCGTATTTCCTTGGTCTCGCCCACCGGCGGCAAGTGCAACGAGAGGCCCTTGTCTTGGTTCATCGTGGTCGTGACGAGGAAGAACACGATCAACAGAAAGGCGATATCCGCCATCGAAGCCGTGGGGATTTCCGGGGCAACCCGGCTCTGGCGCCTTCCGATCACGTCTAGGCTCCTTGGTGCTCGCGTGCGGCCAACAAGTCGATGAAGTTGGCCGTCTGCTCGGTCATATCGGCGATGATCTTATCGATGCGATTGGCGCAGAAGTTGTAGCAAAACTGAATTAGGATGCCCACGATCAAACCCGAGGCTGTGGTGATTAGAGCCTCGGAAATACCACCCGCGACCATGGAAGGTTCGACGTCGCCGGCTTCCTTGATCGCCTGAAAGGCGTTGATCATACCGCTGACCGTGCCTAAAAAGCCTATCATCGGTGCCAAGTTGGCCACCGTCGAGAGCCAGACCATACCGCGCTCGAGAAAGGCCATCTCCACTGCGCCAGAATTGTCAATGGCTTTCTCGACGTGGTTGAGGCCGCGCTCTAGGCGCAGGAGCCCTGCGTGGATGACCGAGGCAACCGGACCGCGCGTATTTGAGCAAAGCTCAGCCGCTGCGTCGGGGCCACCGCTTTCGAGTGCCTCTTCGAGGTTCGCAAAGAAATTCGCTGCGTCAATCGACGACCGCGACAGATTGTACAAGCGCTCAATCGCTACGGCAACGCCAACGATGAGTAGAATGAGCAGAGGATACATGGCCCATCCACCGTCTTGAAAAAGCTCTACCATTTTTTCTCCTCGCGATTGTAAAGTTAGCCCCGATATAACAGACCGGAGCGGTGTTTAGTTCTGCTCCTCTTGTGCATCTTCACCACCGAAGAACTGCCGCTTGAGCTTTTCTTCCTCGGTCTCGGGTGGCCGGAGCTGCCAGATGCGCTGCTGGGCCACCTTTTCCCAAGCCGGATCGGCCTTGGCTTTTTCAAAGGCGGCGATAGCTCCTTCCTCGTCGCCTTCCTTCACCAGATTGTCGCCTTTGAGTAGCAGTAGGTGTGCATCCTTGGGATTTACCTTCAGCCCCCGCCGCAGCCACGCTTTTGCCGAGGCGAACTCGCCGCGGCCTTGGTGCCACTCCACTAGCTCAGCGATGCTCTTCGAATCCTTGGGGTCGGCCTCGACCATGCCCTTGAGGCCCTTGAAACGCCAAGTGTCATCGCCCTCTTCAGAAGCGATTGATGCGATTCGGTTGTAATAGGAATAGGCGTTCTGTGAATCCACCTTTGCCAGTTCCAATAGCGTGTCGTAAGCCCCTTCGACATCGCCGACCTCTAGCTTCAACTCGACGATGCTCTCCAATTGGTCGGCACCACCTGTCCCACCCTCGATTTGGCGTTTACGCCACTCAAGAGCCTGATCCACCTGCCCTAGCTCCTGATGCAACAACGCAAGTATTTCAAATAGGTCGGCATCCTTTGCCCCATCCTCGACCAACTGTTCATAGTGAGCGACGGCCCGCCCGTTGTGGCCCCCGCGGCGGTAGAGGTCGGCCAACTCGCGGCGGTACTTAGCTGCGTCCGGCTTTTTGAGCAGTACGCGCTCCAAACTCCAAGCAGCCGAATCGGGCAAGTCCATGGCTTTATGTATCGTATAGAGAAGCAGGTTGGAATTCAGATGCAGCGAGTCGACGCTGATCGCCTGGCGCAGTGCGACGCGTGCCTGGGGCAGTGCGATACGTGCGCCGGTGGAATCCTTTTTTTCGTAATAGAGCTGCCCCAAGAAGTAGGCGGCCGTCAACTCTTGGGGACTATATTGCAAAACAGTCGTGTAATAGCCTATAGCCCTATCGTACTCTTTGTTTTGGCGAGCTGTCTTGGCGTAGTATTTGTACTTACGGATTGAATCGGCTATTGCAACCTCATTCTCGTTGGCTCTGGCGTCGGCACCCAAAACTAAAGCGCAGATCACTAGCCATAGTGTACGCATCAGATTACATTTCACGGTAAACAATCCTCAATATGGCCCTCAATATGGCTACGGTCTCCGATCCGCGACAATTTGCGGGTTTATTGTCATTGCTTAATGCAGGCTTCGTAAAGTTGTCAAGATATGGATTTACTGTTTGGGATGCAACTTCAAAGACTACCTAAATGTTAAATATAATAACCCCCCCATTACATCTTTATAGCGACTGCGTTACATTTTCGCGGTTCGCCTCACATCTTTAGATTGACAAGTATTTATTTTTAATGCACTTTATCCGTTTTATAGCAGTATAGCGCCGAGCGCGTTTATCCGCGCTACCGCCACATTCACTTCGCCGCAATCGAGCGGCGGAGCTAATCTGAGAGAAGAAGCCGTGAACTGGTTTGAAAAAATGAAATCTGGGATCAAGTCCCTAATAAAACGCGATATCCCTCAAGGCATCTGGATCAAGTGTAAAAAGTGCGGCCATTCCAACTACGAGATGGCCCTGCGACGCCGGCACTGGATCTGTCCGGAGTGCACTTGGCACTATCCCATTGGCCATCAGCAGTACATCGACCTGCTCATCGACGACGGTACATTCACCGAAATTAACGCCAACGTGGCACCTGTCGATCCGCTCAAGTTTAAAGGCTACCGAGACAAAATCAAGACCAGTCGCCGCCAGAGCGGCCTAAAAGAATCGGTGTACACCGGCATCGGCCAAATCGACGGCCATTCCGTCGCCTTGGCGATCATGGACTCGCGTTATCTCACGGGCACCTTAGGCGGCGCGACCGGCGAGAAGCTCTGCCGGCTCATCGACCGCGCCATAGCTGAACGACGCACGCTAGTCATCGTCTGCCAGTCGGGTGGTGCTAGGATGCAGGAAAGCGCCTATTCGCTGATGCAGATGGCGCGGATTAGCGCCAAGCTCAACCAGCTCTCGCAAAACGGCTTGCTCTATATTGCTATTCTTACCGACCCAACGTATGGCGGCGTCACCGCCAGCTTTGCCATGCTCGGCGATATCGCCTTGGCCGAACCCGGTGCGCGCATCGGCTTTGCAGGCCAAACCGTCATCCAGCAGTTCCTCGGCACAGACGCTCCCCTGCCCGAAGGCTTCCAACTAGCCGAGACCGTCCTCGAACACGGCTTTATCGACCGCATCGTCCCGCGCGACCGCATGGCAGCGGAACTAGCGCGCTTGATATCTCTGTTGGTCCCGCAGACTGCCAGCCACGCCTAGAAGTTGTGTCCTAGGCTCAGCCAGATATCCACTTGCTCGTCGGCGATGCCCATACCCAGGCGGATCACCAGATCGGCGTCCCAGACCATGCGCACTCCTGCGCCGCCGCTGATGTGCATGCCCGACCACCCAATTTTATCCAAGTCGGGCCAGACTCGGCCCGCATCAAAAAAAGTTACCCCCTGCCACTCTATGTACTGTCCGTAAAACCAGATGTCGTACAGTTGGTAGCGCAATTCGACATTGGACAAAAAGCGCACATCGTCTGTAAACCGCTGGGTATCGAAACCGCGCAGCGAATCGCTGCCGCCCAGCCCCTTGACCCGGCGACTGCCTCCTATTTCGCCATAGGCATAGAGCGGTACTTCACCACTGAGTACCTCTAGCACGAGGCGATGAGAGAAATTCACCCGAGGCGACAGCGGGATGTAGTAAGCGTTGGTCAGGGTTACGCGGCTAAAGTCAATAGGCTCAAAAAACAGCGCTAGCAGGGAGTTGCGCGCCGACTCGTACGACCACTCCTGAAAGAAGCCGCGCCGCGGCACCACTTCGTCGTCACGGGTATCCCACTGGAGAGTCGCACTGATAAACCCCGAAAACCCATCTATCACTCCATCTGGGGTGCCTCGCTCCAAATAGAACGCCTGCGTCCCCCGCTGGTCCACATCGACGCGCTCCAGCCCAAAACCGACCGACATGGATACTGGACCGTACAACTGGCGAAAAAGGCTCACCAAAATCCGCGGGTTTCTTTCTAGAATGTAATAGTAGTAGTTCTCATCCTTGAAATCAGCACTCTTAGGCTTGATGAAGTCGCGATTGAATGCGCTCTTGTTGCCCAACCCATAGTAGCGCGTACGCAGATTGCGCTCGCGGAAAAACTCCAGTCTCAGACCGAAACCCGTCCCCGAAATCCGGGGCACCCTCAGTCGTACGCGATTTTTTAGTTTGCCCTCAGAAGACTGCTGGACGTGCAACGTCAGCTTGTAGAGATAGGGCTGCCGCCGGTAGTCAGCCCAGTGGACGCGCGCACCCCAATTCCAGCCCGTGTTAGGGCTGAGATAAGCGAGCGGCAGGCCGGTGACGCCATAGGGAATGCCCCGCAGGGTAAACTGGCGTCGCTTTGCCATCCAGCGCACGGCTTCTACGGTCTGCTGGGTCGCCACCTGCGAGACTTTGGTCAGCAGCGGAGACGAAGACTGGCTTTTAGTGGAATCGACGCGGCCTTCGCCTTCGCCCCATGCGCTCTTTGCGAACAATAGGACGCCGATACAGCTATAGTTGAGAAGTCGCTTAACCATGACCACCTCCACCGCACTCAAAGCGCTGGCGATCAAGCGAGCTTATCGGAGCATCAAGCGAATAGCGCAGCGGCGTAATCGCGACTGCGCCGCACGCCAAGGCTCCCACATCGCTGTTAGCTCCATCGCCAATCAACTGCAACTGACAGCTATGGTATGCGAAGTGCGGCTCGTCTTCACGCCGAGCGAATAGCGGACCATAGCTCGTCTTCGCCAAACCCGTCAGGCACCTCGGAGATTCTCGCTTGGTACTAGCGGGCATGTTCACTGCGATCATGTCGGCACCAGCCGGCAACCCCCCGCGCAAGATCTCGGCGGCGATGTCCGCGGTGACAGCCGCCGCCGCCGCGACCAGCGCATCGAGCGCGGGATCGAGCTGCCGACATCGCCGCCAGAGCGCGAAAGCCGGTTCGGGCAACTCCAGCGAAAAGGCTGCGGATGGCACCCCGGCGAGAAAGCCTTCTACAGCCGCCCCTATGGTGCCGGAACTCAGCGTGAAAGCGAGACCGGAGTTGACGCCCATATTGATGCCGGAAATGACTAGAGCCGGCTTTGCGGGACAGAGATTGTGGATGCCGATATGGGCGCAGTCGGCCGGCTTGCCGGTCAGCGTCTGGATGGGAAAGCCGCCGCATTCAATCTCGGCCAGCACCAACCGCTCAAAGCGGCTCATACTCTTACTGGTCCAACTGCATTCCGCAGCCGGCACGACCGCGCATAGCTCGGCCAACTCGGATAGCTCCCGCAGCAAAGGCACTAAAAGAGGCGAATCAGCACCGTCGTCGTTTGTCACCAATACTTTGGGTTTTGCAGCGGTCACAGTTGGTTTTCCTTCGCTATGGACGCGCTCTGAGATGGGGATATAATAACAATCCGCCACTCGGCTCCCAATAATTCCTTGCCTAGCGGCGGCCTGCGGTTCTATTATTTTTTAATGGATGCCACCATTCTCCTACAGGAACTTGAAACCCTCGCCGCAGAGCTGGACATTGAGGTGCGCTACGACGACTTTGAAGGCCAAGGTGGGCTTTGCCGATATGGCGGTAGATCCTACTTGATCGTCAATCGCGAACTCGATACTGAAGCCCGGGTGCATGTGTTATGCCGTGCTCTTGCGCGGCTTCCTCTCGATGCGGTCTTTATCCGTCCCCAAGTACGGGAACGGATCGAAAAGTGTAGATCGCAGGCCGCCGCCTAATCGCCGACACTCCCACTGACCGCGCTCTAGCGTTTAGACGGGACCGCGAATTTTTCCGCCGAAATTTACCGCCTGAAGGGCGGACTGCGCTTCCTTGACAGCCCCTATGTCATGGTCTATTTTTGTCTTTTTCTGCCTTTAAGACAAAGGGACTACCATGCCCAAAATCAAAACGCATAAATCCTCGGCCAAGCGCATCAAGCAGCGCGGATCGGGCAGCCTGAAGCGGCGCAATGCCTATGCCACGCACCTTTTGGGCGGCCGTTCGACCAAGCGCAAACGGGCTTTCCGCAAAAATAGTTCGGTCTCGTCCGCAGACCTAGCCAATGTGCGCCGTGCCCTGAACCTCAAGTAAGCGAGTTTAACGGAGAATAATTCATGCCACGGGTAAATCACGCCGTAGCCACCAAAAAGCGCAAAAAGAAGGTTCTCAAACAATCCAAGGGTTATTGGGGGGCGCGCAGCCGCCTCTTCCGCACTGCTAGGGAAGCTGTTGACCGCGCTCAAGTCTACGCCTACCGCGATCGGCGTCAGCGCAAGCGGGATTTCCGCCGCCTCTGGATTGTCCGCATCAATGCCGCCGCCCGCCGCAATGGCATGTCTTATAGCCAGCTCGTCCACGGGTTGAGTCAAGCCGGTGTTGCAATCAACCGCAAGGTCTTGGCTGATCTAGCCGTGCGCGATCCGGCCGCCTTTACCGCAGTAGTCGAACAAGCCCGGCCCCACGTCTAAACTTACACTTATCTGACAGAAAGGGGCCGGCGATCCGCGCTGGGCCCTTTTTGTTCTATGTAGGTCTATATGTTAGAAGAAGTGCGACAATTGGCGTCGGTGGCTGTAGCGGAAATCGAGGCCGCCCAAGACGATAAGGCGCTGGAGGCACTGCGAGTTCACCACCTCGGGCGCAAGAGCCGCTTGCGCCAAATCGCACGGCAGATCGGCCACCTGCCTGCTGCCGAAAGACCAGCGCTAGGGGAGGCCACCGGTCGCGCTCAACAGGCTATTCAGCAGGCGCTAGACGACAAGGCTCTAGCCCTTCGGCAGTCGGCTGAAGTCGCTTCTACCCTCGACGTAACACTCCCGGGCCGACGGCCTCTGTTGGGCTGTGCCCACCCCCTGTCTCAGCTAACCGACGAATTAATCAGCATCTTCCAAGGCATGGGGTTTGACGTGGCCGATGGGCCAGAAGCCGAAGACGAGTACCACAACTTCGACGCCCTTAACACCCCGGCTGACCACCCCGCACGCGACCTGCACGACACTTTTTATCTAGCGGGCGGTGGCCTCATGCGCACTCACACCTCCACGGTGCAGATCCGCGTTATGGAGCAAACGCCGCCCCCGGTGCGGATCATCTCCTTGGGTCGCTGCTACCGCAAGGAGACAGTCGATGCAACGCACCACTTCGCCTTCCACCAGATCGAGGGCCTATACGTCGATCGCGGGGTCTCTTTCGCCGACTTGAAGGGCACTATTGAGGCTATGGGACGCCAGCTTATGGGCGCGGAGACTCAAGTGCGCTTTCGACCTCACTTCTTTCCTTTCACTGAGCCAAGCGTGGAATACGATTTTACCTGCATCTGCAAGGGGCAACTCGCGAATTGCTCTATTTGCAAGGGAACGGGTTGGATCGAAATCGCCGGCGCTGGCATGGTCGATCCGGCCGTCTTTGCCGCGGTGGGCTATGACCCAGACGAATACACGGGCTTCGCCTTCGGCATGGGGTTGGAGCGGATCGCCATGATCCGGCACGGCATTGACGACGTGCGACGCTTTCTCGAAAACGACTTGCGATTCATCCGCCAGTTCTGAGGTTTCCGGCAACGCCTTATGAAAATCACTTACAACTGGCTCAAGGAATACGTGGACTTCGCTTGGGATTGGCCCGAGCTAGTCGACCGCCTGACCATGGCGGGCTTGGAGTTCGAAGGCGTCGAGGATCTCGGTGCGCGCTACGAGGGCGTCGTCATCGGCCGCGTCAACACCTGTTGCCCACACGAAAACGCCGACCGCCTGACCGTCTGCCAAGTCGATGTGGGGACCGGAGTCAACACCATCGTCTGCGGAGCACCCAATGTTGCGGCTGGGCAAACCGTCGCCGTCGCCCTGCCCGGCACCACGCTGCCTGGAGGTATGCAGATCAAAAAAGCCAAAATCCGCGGCGTCGCATCCGAGGGTATGCTCTGTGCCGAAGACGAACTCGGGCTGGGCGATAACCACGACGGCATTGTCGTACTCGACGAGAGCCTCCCGGTCGGCATCCCCTTTGCCGCGGCCACTGGACTCGGCGACGTGGTCATCGACTTTGAAGTTACGCCCAATCGCCCGGACTGTCTGAGCCTCTTGGGCATTGCCCGCGAGGTTCATGCGCTCACCGGCAACTCCCTCCGTTTTCCCAACATACAAGTGCCCGAAAGCGGACCGGCCACCGCAGAAGACGTGCGGATCGACATCGAGGCACCAGATGATTGCCCGCGCTACGCCGGCCGTGTCGTGCGCGGCGTCGAGGTTGGCCCCTCGCCCGAGTGGCTTCAGCGCCGACTGCAAGCCGTGGGTCAGCGCCCGATTAACAACATCGTCGATATAACCAACTACGTGCTGCTGGAATTGGGGCATCCCCTGCACGCCTTCGACCTACATGCACTGGACCAGCGGCGCATCATCGTCCGCCGGGCGCGTTCCAGTGAGACCTTGGAAACCCTCGACGGCACCCTATGTCAGCTCGACGAAGAGATGCTGGTCATCGCCGATGGAACGCGGCCTCAAGCACTAGCCGGGGTCATGGGGGGGGCTCATTCCGAGGTATCGACGGACACCACGGACATCCTGCTCGAAAGCGCGTATTTCGCACCATCGCGGGTGCGGCTAGCCCGGTCTCGGCTAGGGCTTTTCACTGAGGCAGCCACGCGCTTTGAGCGCGGTGCCGATTGGGACGCCCCGGTGCGAGCCATTGACCGCGCCGCCCACCTAATCGCCAAACTAGCCAGCGGCACGGTCGCCCCAACTCCTCTAGACGTGTACCCCCGCCCCGGCCAACGCCGCCAAATTCCACTCTGCGTTGAGCGCACTAACCAACTCTTGGCTACGGAGTTAGACTCCGCTGCCATCGCCCAGACTCTCGAACGCCTCGGCTGCCGGGTCGAATCGGGCCAGCCCCTCGTGGTAACGGCCCCGAGCTTCCGTCCCGATCTGACGCGCCCAGCCGACCTCATCGAGGAAGTTGGTCGCATCTACGGCTTCGACCGCATTGAGGGCCGCCAAGAGGCATCTGGGCCTTGGATCACCCGGCGCGACCCCGAGTTCACCTTTAGGCAGGTCGCTCGGCAACGACTCCTGGGCTTGGGTTTAGACGAAGTCGTCAGCAATACGATCGTCGAATCCCGCTGGCTCGAATTAGTCGAAGCCGCAGGCCGTGCTGCCCGCTTGGCCAACCCGCCGACCGAGACCCAAGACGCCTTGCGCACCACCTTGGTGCCAAGCCTATTAGACGTCGCGCGTCGCAACTTCAACCAGCGGGCCGCAGGAGTGGCCATTTTCGAGTTGGGCAAGTGCTTTGTCGCCGCGGCCGAAAAGGGCGCAAGGCCCGAGGAAAACTGGCACCTTGCAGCCCTGTGGTCGGGCCGCGTATCAGCTTCTCCCTACCAAGCCGACGCCCGCGAGGCCGACTTTTTTGACCTCAAGGGCTTGCTCGAAGCGCTAGTGGGCGAGGGGGACTTGCGGTTCACCTCCGCCGACCGTCCCGAATGCCGGTCGGGACACGCGGCCTGCGTTTCCGTCGATGGCCAGCCGCTCGGCTGGCTGGGCCAAGCTTCGACCGACTTATGCGCGGCATTTGATTTAGAGCGCCAAGTACATATTTTTGAAATATCGTTTACCGCGCTAGTACGCCATTGGCATGGTCGGGAGCGCTCGTTTACCGCGCTTCCCAAGTTTCCGCCGATCGAGCGCGACTTGGCCATAGTCGTACGCGCAGACACTGCAACCGCCGAACTTATCGCCACCATGCGAGATAGTGTGCCCCACCTCGTCGAATCCATCGAGGTTTTTGACCTCTATCAAGGGGATCAAATAGCAACAGGCCACAAGAGCGTGGCGTTCGCCATCCGTCTGCGCGACCGCGAACAGACGTTGCAGGACGCTCAGGCCGACGCGGCGATCTCCGCGATGCTCAAGCGTCTCAAAGCGCGGTTCGGCGCTCGCTTGCGCTAATTCCAACCTCAATCAGGAGTACAGGCACCCCAATGGATGTAAACGAAAATTTTGAGCGACTTGAGCAGTACATTAACCGCCTGACAGGAACACTTGAAACGCTGCGCAAGGAAAACGACGAACTGAATGGACAGCTCCAGAGCCTCAAAGAAAAAAACGACACCTTGGAGGCAGACATCCAGAGCCTTGAGGCAAAAATCAGTGTCGTCAGCAGTGAAAACGAACAGATCAAAAAGGACAAAGAAGCGGTAAAGGGACGCATCGAACAGCTCCTCAGCCGCTTGGATGGTGCCTTCAGCAGCAAAAACGAACACCTTGAGCAGACCGAAGTAGCCCACACAGAGGCTAAATAAGACAAAGACATCTGAGAAAGGGGTCTAGTATGTCGTCCCAAGTAGTGGTCAAAATATTCGACAAGCACTATACCCTAGGAGTCGACGAAGATCACTCTGCCGAACACGTGCAAAAGCTCGCCGAGATGGTGAACGAGCGCATGCACGAAGTCAAGCACGAGCTCCAGAGCGGTAATCCACTCCAAGTGGCCATCTTGGCCAGTCTGAGCTTAGTGGAGGAACTCCTCTCCCTGCGAGAGGACTACGCTTCCGCTGAAGCCGATATAGCCCAGCGGACTTCTCAGCTCGCCACCTCGCTTGGGCACCTTTTCGCCGAAGTAGAAGTCCCCCGTTCCGATAGCTGAAGTATCCCGAGCCGGGTTCCATCCTGTACTCTGGCCCGATGCCCGAAGGCGTCGGGACCGATGAGGATAAGAAAGAGATACCCTTGTTTAATGGGTTTGACTACATAGTCCTAATCTGTTCTGCCGTCGCCTTTTTTGCCGGCTGTCTCCTCGGCTGGCTAGGGAGTGAGCGACTGCGCAACAGCAAATTGCACAGCACTCAAGCCACCGCCGAGCAGATCGTCGCCCGCGCCCGCCAAGAAGCCGAGGTTGTGAAAAAAAATGCCTTGCTCGAAGCAAGGGATGAATGGCACCACGAGCGGGCCCCGCTGGAAAAGGAGCAAGAGACACAGCGGCGCTCGTTGCGCGATCTGGCGGCCAAGCTGCTAGAGCGCGAACAGCAACTAGAGCGCAAAATAGACCTGCTCACGAGCAAAGAGCGCGAACAACTCAAGACCGAGCAGGACCTCGACCGCCGCGAGGCAGCCATAGCTGCGGACGAGGTCCAAGCCCAAGACCTCGTCCGAGAGCAGAGTCGGCGACTAGAAGAATTAGCTGGCATCAGCCAGCAAGAAGCCCGGCGCATACTCTTTGATCAGCTAGAGAGAGGCGCGCGCCGAGTGGCCGCTCGCAAGGTCCGCGAGATCAAGGACACTGCGGTTGCCACGGCTAACCTAGAGGCCAAGGAAATCATCACCCGCGCCATCCAGCGCTTCGCCGGAGAACTGACCGTCGAGAGTACGCTTTCGGTCGTGTCCATCCCCTTTGACGACATGAAGGGGCGCATCATCGGTCGCGACGGGCGCAATATCCGCTCCTTTGAAATGATCACCGGCGTCGAAGTCATCGTCGATGATACCCCTGGCATGGTCATGCTCTCGGGCTTTGATCCACTGCGCCGCGAAGTGGCCAGACACACTCTCGAAACGCTCATCCGCGACGGGCGCATCCACCCTGGGCGCATTGAGGAAGTGTATGACAAGGCCCGCAGTACCGTCGAGGAGATGATCCGCGAGTCCGGTTCCAAAGCCGCCTTTGACCTCGGCATTCACGACTTACCCGAGTCGCTATTGGAAACACTGGGCAAGCTCCGCTTCCACACCAGCTACGGACAAAACTTGTTAGTCCACAGCAAGGAAGTCGGGCTTTTGGCCGGCATGATGGCCGAGATGCTCGACCTTGATATAGTGCTAGCACGCCGCGCTGGTCTCTTGCACGACATCGGCAAGGCACAGGACTTTGAGTTGGGCAACGACCCAGCGCAAAGCGGTGCCGTGCTAGCCCGCAAGGGCGGCGAGAGCCCCGAAGTCGTACAGGTCATCGAAACCCACAGCAAGCACGCGCCCTCGCGTTCGGCCATCGCCGTACTCGTCGAATCCGCCAATGAGATCTCCACCCACCGCCCGGGGGCCCGCAAAGAAAAAGTCGAGGAGTTCATTCGCCGCTTGCACCACATTGAGGAACTCGCAGCCGACTATGTAGGTGTGAAACAGGCTTTTGCCCTGCAAAACGGCAAGGAGGTTCGGGTCTTGGTCGACAGCGGAGTGGTAGATGACACGTATGCCGAACAACTCGCCGACGACATCACCACCAAGCTCGAACAACAACTCGAATACCCTGGGCAATTGCGCGTCTGCATCATCCGCGAGATGCGTGCCGAGTCTCACGCGCGGTGAACATTCTCTTCGTCGCCGATATCTTTGCCCGGCCGGGCCGCCGGGTCGCCGCAGCCGTAATTCCCGAGTTAGTAAAACAGCGCGAAGTCTCTCTGGTAATCGCCAACGGTGAAAATGCCGCCGGAGGGTTTGGCCTCACCGACCGCATCGTGCGCAAGCTGCACAGCTACGGCACCGACGTCATCACCAGCGGCAACCACGTTTGGGACCGCCGCGAGTTCATCCCGTACCTAGACCAATCCGACCGCGTCCTGCGCCCTTTCAACTACCCCAAAGAAGCTCCCGGCATTGGTGCGACCGTCGTCGCCGCACGCGGCGGTCCCCCAGTGGCCGTGCTCTGCCTCCAAGGGCGCACCGGGATGCCCTCCATCGACTGCCCCTTCCGCACGGGCCGCGCCGAGGTCGAGCGCCTGCGCGCAGAGACGCCCTTAGTCTTTGTAGATTTCCACGCCGAAGCCACGGCCGAGAAAATGGCTATGGGCTTCCACCTCGACGGCTTAGCCACCGCAGTCATCGGCACCCACACCCATGTGCAAACCGCGGATGAGCGCATCTTGTCCAAAGGCACGGCGTACCTAACCGACGCCGGCATGACCGGCATCCGCGAATCCGTGATTGGCGTGCGTCCCGAAATAGCCATCCAACGCTTCCTCACCCAAGTGCCCACCCGCTTCAAGCCCGCCGACGGCAAGGCGGTCCTCTGCGGCGCACTCGTCGAAGCCGACGAGGCAAGCGGCCGGGCCACTCGAATTGAGCGGTTGCAGCTAGCCGAGCCTTGACCTCGTAGGAATTAAGAATTAGGAATTACGAATTGCGAATTAGTGTCCTTGTTGCACCTAATTCCTAATTCCTAATTGATTAGGAGCATCTATGTCCTTTCAAGAGCCGCTCTTTTGGACCGACGCCGAAGATGCAACTCACCGGCCTTACTCGGTCTCCGAAATCACCAGCCAAGTCAAGGGGCTGCTCGAAGAGAGCCTGCCCAAGTGCTGGGTCGAGGGCGAGATCTCTCAGTACACCCACCACAGCTCCGACCACCGCTATTTCACGCTCAAAGACAACGCGAGCCAGCTAAGCGCGGTGATGTTCAAGTGGCAGGCCAGCTCGCTCTCCTTCAGCCCCCAACAGGGCATGCAGGTGCAGGTGTACGGACATATCTCCGTCTTTGAGCGCACCGGGAAGTACCAACTTTATGCCGAGCAGATCAAACCCGCTGGCGTCGGCGAGTTGGCCATCGCCTTTGAGCAGCTCAAAAACCGCCTAGAGGCCGAAGGGCTTTTCGACGAAAGCCGCAAGCGACCCCTGCCCCCGTATCCCCGCAAAATCGGCGTAGTGACCTCGCCGACCGGCGCGGCTATCCGCGACATCCTCCAAATCCTCGACCGCCGCGCCCCGGACATCGAGATCGTCCTCTGCCCCGCTCGGGTTCAAGGCGAGGGGGCCGCCGCTGAGGTCGCCGCCGCCATCGCCAGTTTAAATCAGCTAGACGACATCGACGTATTGATCGTCGGCCGCGGCGGTGGTGCGCCCGAAGATCTCTGGCCCTTCAACGACGAGTCCGTCGCCCGCGCCATCTACCAGTCGCCGCAGCCCGTCATCTCTGCCGTCGGCCACGAGATCGACTATACCATCGCCGACTACGTGGCCGATTGCCGCGCCCCAACCCCCTCGGCCGCAGCCGAAATAGTCGCCCGCGAACGCAGCGCCCTGCGCGAGCGCGTCGCCGAGCAACAAGGCCGATTGCTAGCGGAAATGGAGCGCTATCTCAGCTCCTTAGAGGAGCGGTTGCGCCACTGCGACCCAGGCCGCCTGCGCACACGCCTCGACGACCACTTGCAGCAACAAAGCCTATATCTCGACGAGCGGCGCCAAGCTCTTTCTACCGCTTTCGATTGGTTTTTGCGCACGCGGATAGAGTCCCTAGCCACCGCCACCACCCGCCTCGACGACCTCAGCCCGCTCACGAGCCTAGCGCGCGGTTTTGCCCTAGTGGAACGCGTCGCCAATAAACGCCTCGTCCGCGACGGCAACGAGCTTCAGCCAGGCGATAAATTGCGACTGCGCTTTCACCGCGGAAGCGCTATCTGCCGTGTGGAGGAGAAACTCAATGAGTGAAACTTTTGAAGAAGCCCTAGCCGTGCTCGAAGAGAGCGTTCAGCGCCTCGAAGCAGGCGACCTCAAGCTCGAAGAGGCCCTCGAAGTATTTGAAAAAGGCGTTGCCGCCTCGCGCGCCTGCGGCCAGTGGCTCGATCAGACCCGCGAGCGCGTCCAAGTCCTCACCGCCGACGCCGAGGGCCAGTTCCGCCTCTCTTTTCTGGACGACGAAGACGACCGCTAACCCCTCGGCCTCGGCCCGATGTTGACTCGCCTCTACATCAAGGACTTTGCCCTTATCGAAGAAGCGGTGATCGAATTTGGCCCCGGCCTCAACGTCATCACCGGCGAGACCGGGGCCGGCAAGTCCATCCTCATCGGCGCCCTCAACTCCATCCTCGGCGGCCCGGTCAACGCCGATTTAGTGCGCAAAGAGGCTAGCTCATGCGCGGTGGAGGGCTTTTTTGAGTTAGATGACCAAGGTCAAATCGCACGCTTAGCCGATCTGGGCGTTCTCTTGGAGGATGGTCAACTCATCCTTCGCCGCGAGGTCCGCAGCCAAGGCCGCTCGCGCGCCTTTGTCAACGGCCAAGGGCAGCCAATCAAGCAGCTAAAGCAAATCGGCGCGACCTTGGTTGACTTGCACGGCCAACACGAACACCAATCGCTACTCGACCCCAAGCTCCACGCCCGCTTTCTCGACGCGTTTGCCGGGCTCGACGACCAGCGCCGCCTCGTGGGACAGCACTGGCGCACTTACCGCGATAGCGTAGCCCGCCTCGACTGGCTGCGCACAGAGCGCAACGCGCTCGCAGCCGAAGACGAACTGCGCACTTTCCAGTTAGAAGAGATCCGCCTCCTCACACCGCGACCGGGTGAAGAGCCCGAGATAGAGCGCGAATTGCAAGTTCTCGAAAACGCCGAGACTCTATCCCAAGGCGGCCTGCAACTCTACGACCGACTCTATCAGCGCGAAGGCGCGGTGTACGAGATCCTCGGCCAAGTGCGTCGTCAGCTCGACCAACTCCGCGAAATTGACCCTGCGCTCGCCCCCCAAGCCGCGGCCTTAGAAGAACTGATCTACGAGGTCGAAGATCTCGCCAGCCAACTCCGAGACTACGCCCGCAGCATCGAGGTGCGCCCTGGGCGGGCCGACGAACTGCGCGAGCGCCGCGACGGCCTGCGCACCCTTAAAAAGAAATACGGCGGCACTCTCGACGCCGTCTTAGATCGCGCCCGCGAGCTTGCGGCGCGAGAAGACCGCGCTGACCGCCTCAGCGACGAACTGGCCCAAGCGGCCGAGCACCGAGATCAAGCACTTGCCGAATTTGCCTCCTGTTGCCTCGCCCTTTCTGCGGCTCGTCAGCAGGCCAGCGCCACCTTGTCGGAGTCGCTAGTCGCCACCCTCGGGAAGTTGGGCATGGCCAAGGCCCAATTCTACATTGAGTTGGCAACCGCCGAAGCCCCAGAGGGGATAGTTCAGCGCGATGGGCGGCGCTACGCGGCGGGAGAACACGGCATGGAGCACATCGCCTTCCACATTTCCGCCAATGCCGGCCAACCCCCACGACCCCTAGCGCGCATTGCCTCGGGCGGGGAAATTTCGCGCGTGATGCTGGCCCTCAAGGAAGCGGTCGCCGGGCGCGACCTCGTTTCGACTTTGGTCTTCGACGAAATCGACGCCGGAATTTCAGGGCGCATCGCCGCGGCCGTTGGCCGCAAGCTACAGACCCTCTCTGCGGCACACCAAACCATCGTCATCACTCACCTGCCGCAGATTGCCAGCCTCGCCGACCAGCACTTTTCAGTTCGTAAGCAGCAGCAGCAACAGCGGACCACCACCGAGGTCGTGCTGCTCGACGCAACGGCTCGCGCCGAGGAAATTGCCTATCTGTTGGCCGGCGAGACCATTTCGGATACAGCGCGCCAACACGCCCGCGAAATGCTGCAATAGCTCGACAATGTTGGCCAATTTCCTCAGCGTCCTGCGGGTTCTGCTCATCCCCTTTCTGCTCCACTTCATCGCCCAAGGACCGGGAGCCCAACTCCAAGCCGTACTCCTGCTGCTGCTCGCCGGTATCACAGACATCGGCGACGGCTGGGTGGCGCGGCGCTACAACCAAGTCTCCTGCCTCGGCAAGATACTCGACCCACTGGCCGATAAAATTTTCCTCGCCTGTCTGCTCGGCGGGCTAGTTTTCTGGCGCGATTTGCCGCTGTGGCTTTTGGGAATGCTCTTTGCCCGCGATGTGGCAATCGTACTGGTGGGAGGATTGTTCTTGCGTTCACAAGGGCTGGTCATTGCCGCCAACCGCTGGGGCAAATACACAACCGTCTGCATGATGCTTACGGCCCTCAGCTACGTCGTCGAGGCCCCGTCCAGCTTGCGCACCGGGCTAAGCCTAGCGGCGGCGGCCTTGGTCGTCGTCTCCAGCTTGAGCTACGCGCAACTCGCACTCAAGCTCTTGCAACGAGACCGAACTTGAAAATCAGTTGGGCTGGATCAAGCGATACCAACGCAAATAGGCCTCGTCGAGGCGGCGGCGGTGGGCGTATATGCCGATCATTTCTATCACTTTGAGCCGCAAGGCCAGCTTGTGTAGATCGACTTTGCCCACCTGACGCTCCGCGCGTTTCATAGCCCGAACCCAAAGTAGAAGCGCCAGTCGTCAATCTCGTCCAAGTTGCCTTCGGAGTCCCTCACGGTCAGGCTGCGGAAGCAGTCCTGCGCGGTCGAGGGGCATTCCTCTAAGCTGCCATTGGGCAATCTGGTGATCCAGAGCCGCTTCACCCGCGCCGATGGGAGCGGACGCGCCACTTGGAAATAGGCGAACATCGGGATGCGGTAGAAAGTAAAAAGCTGGAGCCGCAACTCGCCGCCCACGTCGGTCAGGAATTGGTCCATGTTGGGCTGAGATTTCCAACGGTCTCCCTTCCAAAAGTCGATGTCCTCAAAGCGCGAGAAATTGCCCACCACCCCGGCTTCGGCAAATAGCTCGGCGTAGAGCTTGGAAAAGTTGAAGTTGATAAAGCGGCTGCTGATGCGCTTGAGAACCGGAAACCCGTAGCCGACGCGGGCGTAGAGCAGTTTCGTCCCCCAGTCGGTGAAATAGGGGTAGCCGCTGAGGAAGTTGCGCCCACCCATATAGTAGCGCAGCGGCCAGTAGTAGCGGCCCTCCAAAAACCCACCGTCTTCGATAAAGCGGGGCTTGAGGCGGATGTTTTTGTACGCGCCAATTAGCTCGATGTTGAGCGAATTGTCGAACGGCAACTGGATTCGCTCATTGTACGCGGCCACGTATTCGTTGACCCGCATGCGGCGCTCGACGCCGACGAACTGGTCGCGGGGAACGCCATCGGGGGGTATTTGCTCGGTCAGCGAATCGGCTACCGTCGGCATCAAATAGCGATAGACTAAAGCCATGGCGCGGCCCGATGGACTGATCAAGCGGTCAGCCGTAGGGTTGAGCTTCTGGTAGCGCCAAGACGCACTCAACATATGCGTGCGAAAAAAGCTGAGGTCGCCGTAGAATTCCAGCGGATCCTCGTCGTTCACCAACAGGGTATCTTGTGCCAAAAGCGACGGATCTAAGGCGGCCGATATATCGACGCCGTCTTGTTCCAAATAGATCTGGTTCTGGCTGCGGAAGCGGCGCAAGGTCCAGCCCTCGGCGTAGTCGCGCCATATGTAGAGGGCGTTCAACTCGGTTCGCCGAGTCAGCGGTACATCAACCCCCACGGCCAGTTGTCCCAAGGCGGTCTTGAACAAATCTTCGCGGCTCGTACCCTGATAGATGTGTTGACGGACATCCGGGATGAGCAGGCTGGTGACCGAATCGACTGGCACCGGATAGATATTGCCCGCATCAAGGGTATCGGCCGCGATCTGGCTACCCTTGATCAAGTTGTCGATTTCGCGGCGGCGGCCCGCTATGTAAAACGAGGGGTTGAAGGTCCGGTTGTTACCCACTTGTGGCCGGAGCCGGCGCTCGTAGAAGAACCCGACATCCGTATTGAGGTCTGTGGCATTGCGCATGTTCTTGCCGACAATGCCCCAAGCCGTCAGCTCCTGCCCACCAAGCATGTCGCCGGTGGAAAACTGCAAGCCGCCGCTGGCTTGATTGAGGCCAAAAGTGTTGCCGACATACGTGGGGCCGACCTGTAGAATCGGGATGTAGCGCAAGACGTTGCGCCCTCTGTACGTCGCGGTCTGGAATTGATCGGCGAGCTTGGGGCCGTCGAAGATGGAGCGATAGTCGCGCATCACCACCGGCTCAAAGTGCGCCTCGCGCTCGAATTCGCCCAACTCAAAGCTATAGAGGCTATAGTCGTTGGAGTGGTAGCCACTGTACACCACGCGCTCGTCGGCGGCTACGGTCGGCACAAAAGCCCCGCCAATGACGTTGGTTAGCTGTTCGACTTCGCGGTTTTCCAAGCTATAGCGGTAGATGTTGAAAATGCCGCTCTGGTCCGACGAAAACACAAAACCCGAGCCATCGGGCAGCCAGTGCGGATCGCGCTCGTCGGCCGACGAGGCAACGACCGCGCGGAACCCCGACGAGTCGGGATGGGCGAAGGCAACGGTATCGGGAAAGACTTCTATGGTTTCCTCCTCGCCTTCTTCGCCTTCTTCGCCTTCTTCGCCTTCGCTCTTCTTTTTCTTCTTGGCCTTCTCAAAGACCTTGGGCCGCGGCGGGCTGTCGGCGCGGATCATCGCAATGTCGCGGTCTTCGCCGCGGAACAAACTGAAGAGCAACCACTCGCCGTCGGGCGAGAAGCGCGGTGCCATGTATTGGGTGGCGTCGTTGTTGTTAGTCAAATAGACCACGTCCGTGCCGTCGCGATCTATGAGGCCGAGGTTGTTGGTCCCATCCTCATTGTGCACGAAGGCGATGCGCTGGCCATCGGGGGAAAACGAGGGGTCTTTGGCGCGCAGCCTAGCGCTGATGCGGCGCTCCTTGTCCTCGGCCAAATTGTAAATATAGAGGTCGTTAAAGCCGCCCTTGTTGCGGACGAAGACGATCTCCTTCCCGTCGGGCGACCAGCCAATCCGCGTATCGATCCAGCCTTTGAGTTCGGTCTTTTTGTGCGTCTCGAAATCGTAGATCTTGAGTACCGTGAGCGCGTAATCCTGCTTCTCGCTGGTGAGATACGCCAGTTTTTTGCCATCCGGCGACAGCGCGGGATGGTATTCGAGTACGCCCTCGTTGACCTCGTCCAGCGGCTCACCCTGAAAGAAGCCCTGTGCGCGGATCTCGGATTCGAGGCGGCTGTAGTTTTCGGCCAAAAAGGCGACCCAATCCGCGTAAAACTGGTCGGCGGAAACGCCCAACACCCGGCGAATGGCCGGATCGAAGCTCATCGAGCCGACCTGATGCGTCAGTTCATCGACCTTCTCGGCCCCGTACTGCTGATGGATGTACACCATCATCGCGTAGCCCTGATTGTACACCAACTCGCCGTAGAACTTGCCCATGCGGTCCCAGACCGTCCCCATCTCCTCCCACGAGAGCAGATCGTCTTCGAGCACCGCCATCCGCAGCAACATGTCGCGATGCGAATCCCAAGAATCGTAGCCGAATTTTTGCGCCCCGTACTGGGCGATGCCCTCGGTCCAACCGCGCGGGGTATTGAGATGGTATAGCGGGAATTGAAACGTAATGTCTGGATTGGAGTCGAAGCGCGAGACCGACAGCAGCGCGAACTGGAAGGGCCATTTCTTGCGCACCTTGTTGAGCGTAATGATGTGCGTCAACTCGTGCGTAACCACGTTTTTGATCCAATCGTGACTGCCGCGCAGCTCAAAGTCGAGGCTAGTGGCCCAAATGGCCATGGTATTGCTGTAGTAGTTGGCCCAACCGTTGCCTAGCTGGTCGGAGTTGTCGAAGACGAGGACGTGGATGGTGCGGAAGTCGTCGTAGTAATCGTAGGCCGCCGCGAGGGTGGGAAAGACCTCCTCGCAGGTTTCGGCTACTCGGCGCGCGGTGCCCTCGGCTCCAAGCGTGTAATGGACCCGAAAGTGATCGGTGACGATGGTTTTTATCTGGGCCTGGGCCGCTCCGGCGAGGAACAGCGCGGCAATGGCGGAAAAAATCGCTCGGCGCAACGTGCATCCCTTTCGCAAAAAGGCGACCAGCAGCCAATTGCCAGTCGCTCCACAAGTTGTGTAGGAAAATACTGGAGACCATACTCCTCGTCAAACAGCACGGGACCACTTTCACGCAGCTTCACCGTTAATTATTATACCTCTATGCAATACACCATTCATCGCACCGACGACCTCGACCTTCCCGACGCCGATTGGGAGCGTCCCCAATGGCAGGCGGCCGAGACCTTAGAGATCACCCACTTTTCCTGGGAGGATTCCGGCCACCGCCCCCGCACTCAGGCGCGCGTGCTCTACGACGAGCGGGCACTGTCCATTATCTTCCGCGTCGAGGATCGCTACGTCCGCGCCGTGGCCGAGCGCTTCCAAGATTCAGTCTGCACCGATTCTTGCGTCGAGTTCTTCGTCGCCCCCCTGCCCGATTCGCAGGCCTACTTCAATTTCGAGGTCAACTGCGGCGGCACCATGCTCCTGCACCGCTGCCCGTCAGCCGCCGAGCGCACCCAAGGCCGAGCAACTGAAAACGTCAGCGACGCCGACGGTGCCACCATCCGCATCGCCACAACCCTCCCCAAGATCGTCGAGCCAGAGCGCACCACCCCCACGACTTGGGCAGTCGAGTACCGCGTCCCCTTCGCCCTCTTCGCCCAGTACTTCGGTACCCAGACGCCAGTACCCGGCACTCAGTGGAAAGGCAACTTCTACAAGTGCGGCGACCGCACCTCCCACCCCCACTGGGGTTCGTGGGCACCCGTGGGTACACCCAATCCCAGCTTTCACCAGCCCGACTTTTATCAGCCGCTCGTATTTGCCTAGCGAAGAGGCGAACTGTAGGAGGGCGAGCGGGCAAAGCGTTTCAGTCCGAGGTGCAAGCGAGCTTGGGCCGCTGGTGCCAAATGCACCTGAAGATGCTGATCCTCTACCTCAATGGACTGATCTTGGCCGTCTCCGTTTTCTAATTGAGCCTTAGTGAATTGGTGCTCGCCAAAAGAACCGGCCTGCAACAAGACGTTGCGGCCTTCCACTGGATCCGTATTCACCAACGTCAAGCTAACTCCGTCGGCGCTGACCCGATCCACTAAAGCCGCGACGTACTCGGGCAGACCGGGGCGACGGCGCTGTGGGTCGAAATAGTGTACATGGGCCTGAAGCATTCCCCCGTTGTAAATCGCCGCTGGCGTGCCCAAGGCCATCTGGATCAGGGCTTCGGGCAGCACGGGATTGAGCCGCTGGAAGTGGTAGCACTCGTGCGTCTCTGGATCGCTGTCGTCGTTTTCCAAGCGATCCAAGCTGTGGCAGATGCTGGAGTAAGTCGAGTCGATCACCTGATCGACGTAGCCTAAGTTTTTGCCTTCGACAAAGGCAAACCAAGCCGTCGGCGGGCAGATGCCGGCTTTGGCAGCGCCCCAGTCAGGGGGCAGACCAACAAAAGCGGCGCGGTCGGGAAAGGCTGCATCGAGACGGGCCAAATCCCGTTCGCTCTGGCTCAAGTAATATAAATGAATGTACAAGTAGGGATCGGGTGGCCGAAAATCGAACCAGCCCTGGTCGCCGTGGCGGGCTGGCACCTTGACGAGCCCGTCCTCCTCGCGTCGCAGTTCCCACAGCATGTCGAGCTGCGAGCGGGCCAAGTCCAAATGGGAATCATCGCCGGTCATCAGCAGGGCGCAACTGCCGGCCACTAGGGCCGGCTCGACGATATTGCGCGCGCCGTGCGGCCAGCGCCAGCCGTAGTACCCACCCCACCACTTGCCATCCATCAACTCGCCAATGATTCCCTCGGGCCCAATATTGTCGGGCATGATGCCGCCGTTGGCCGCGCAGCGCTCCTCCCACGCCTGTAAATAATCGAGCACCCAAGTTTTGTACTGGTCGTCGCCAGTGTGGAGATAGGCGTTGGTGATCAAACTGGCGACACTCAGATTGAGAGGCACATCGCAGCGAGTCATGCGCCGGTTGATCAAGTCGAGAATCCGGGCGAACATCTCGTCGTCCGTCCAATCGACCTTGAAGAGCGGGTCGGAGCTGTCGGCCCCTGGAATATCCTCAAAGGGCGCTAGGTAGTCGGCTAGGATAGGTCGGTGGTAATCCCAATCGACTTGAGTAGTGACAAAGCGCGGACCCTTGCTGCCGTTGAGCGGCGAGCGGATCATTTTGCGCTGAGCGTCCCAATTGGGTGCCAGCGGGTCGGCGCCGGTGTACATGGCGGCGTAGCGCAGGGCGCGGGTGCGGTTGATGAGATGGGTGGGATCGGCCAGCGCCAAATAGTAGATGTAGGTATAACTCTCAGAGTGATGGAACCAGTCAAAGCCAGTGACAAACTCGCGTTCGACCGTGCCGTAGTTGGCGTACTGCCAAGTGATGGCGTCCCACTCTTTGCAGGCGGTCTGGTAGATGTGCTCGCCGCCGCCTAGCAGATAAAACAGGGGGAACGATAAGAAAGCCTCGTAGCCATTGTCCGTGCCGTCCATGCTGGTCCATTCCGTGCGCTGGATCAGGGTGCCGTCTGGACGGGTGCTGTGTTCGACAAAGGGGTGGGCGGCGCGGTCCATCAGGGCGATCAAGTCGCGTTGGCGCACGGCCCAATGAGGCGGGTTTTTGCGGGTCTTAGTGGCAATAGATACGTAGGCCATTTGGGGTTCCTCCTAAGTGTACAAGCATCGAGTTATTCAGGTCGCAGATCCGTATACCGCTCCCCCAGTGGCCCTCCTTCCCCGCGCACTAGAAACACCGGAATCGGATGTTGGTCCATATCTACCCAAGCCGTGTCTGTGCTACAGTAGCGAATCGTATAGCCAGCGCGGCGGCGGCCACTTTCATTGGCCTCGCTGCCGTGCAGAATGTAGGAATCGTGAATGGATAGACTGCCGGCCTTCATCTCCATCATCACGGCCTGGGCCTCCATCTCGGGAGCAACCGAGACCTTCTTTTTCAGCATCTCAGTCTCCCCCGCAGGCACGGTTTCCATCTCCCGGTAGTCCCGGTGTGAACCGGGTATGATGCGCATGGCGGCGTTTTCAGCGTCCGCGTCGTCGAGCGCCAGCCACACAGTAGCCACATCGGTGCCGTGGACGCTGGGCCAGTAGTTGTTGTCCTGGTGCCAACCCACGCTGGTTCCATCGCCCGGCAGCTTGATGAACATGCTCGAATAGACCAAGATCAGGTTGGGACCCAAGACGGCTTCCACCGCATCGAGTAGGTACGGATAGCGGCAGACCTCCAGCCAGAACACTTCTTTGGTGTGCGGCTCGCCGTAGTATTGATCCCGATCGAGAAAACCCGCGCACACACCCACGTCCAGCGAATACTGCATGGCGTCGACTTCGTCTGGCCCGAAAACATCGGGAAAAAAGCAATAGCCTTCTGAGTCAAAGCGCTCGACGTCGGTATTCAGCACGATAAGTCCCTTTCAATTAGGCGTCTCTCAAATCCCGTAAATCCGGGCGGCGTTCTCCCCCAGCACTTTGGCCCGATCCCTCTCGTCCAGGTCCGTGGCAAAAGTACGGATTATTTCCAAACTCTGCCGGTACGTGATATGGCGGCTGACCGGCGGCCAGTCCGAGCCCCACAGCAGGCGGTCGGCGCCCAAACCCTTGAGCAGGCGGCTAAAAAATCCCAGCGCTTGGGGACAGCGGCAATCCCAAGGAGTCGCCGCCGCCGCGTAGAACCCCGACGCTTTGATCGACAGATTGGGATAGGCCGCGGCCTGCAGCAGTCCCCCGTATGTATCGTCTTGGGCATCGGGGCCGCCGGCTAACGAGGGCAGAGCTAGATGATTGGCGACAAAGCGGATCTCTGGATACCTCCGGGCCAACTCCAGCAAGGTCCCGTAATTAGACGGCCCGATTTGCAGATTGCAGACTAAGCCGGTGTCTTTGTATGCCTGCCAGAGCGCGTCGCAAGCCTCTTCCAACATCCACTGCATTTTCTCATCAAGCCTAGGTGGGTAGTAACTGGTACCCACGGCACCGAATTCCTCGCCCGCACGCAAGACCCGCTCAGCGGCATCTTGCTGGTACATGGGCACATCCGCCAATACAGCCAGCCGATCGGGGTGCTCTCGCCCCCACTGGGCGCACTCCTGATTGTTGCCCGGCGAGTACTCCGCCACCACCGGCAGCACGACGGCTTTGTCGACATCGCATTCGTCCATGTGGTGGAGGAGCCGATCTACCCGCCCTAGATCTTCCCAAGGAGCCATAGGAGGGAACTTGGGCAGCACGTGAACATGAGCGTCGATAACGGACATTGACACCTCCTTACTCGTTTGATTTACCTACAGGAACTATGTACGCAATCGCGCACCGATGCAACGGCAGCGGTCGCAGCCCCAGTGCTGACGGGCTATCTATCCCGACATTTCATCTTGTTGGCTCAATACCGCGTCCGTATTCTTAGAATCACTTTGCCGCAACATATCCCCCGCTCAACAGAAAAAGGAGAAAGACCATGTCGAATGTATCTCTCGTCAGAGTGGGCGTTCTAACCTGCGCCCGCTACGTGCACATCTCAGGTATATGGGGTCCGATCATTGACCCCACCTGCCCGCGCCAATTTCAAGGCTGCACGACGCGTATGACCGGCATGGTCATGACCCACGTCTGGGATATGGACAAAGAGGGCGTCAAGGACTTCTGCGATACCTACAAAGGGGTCGAAGCAGTGGAAAACTATTGGGATATGGTCGGCAAGGTGGACGGCGTCATCCTCTCCGATTTTGATTCGACCCTGCATTTCAAAGAATTGGCCAGACCCTATTTGGAGGCCGGCGTCCCCATCTTCATCAACCGCCCCTTTGCCCTCAACCTCCAGGACGCGCAGGAAATAATTGATTTGTCTAAAAAGCACGACACTCCCATCATGTCGGGTTCATCCTTCGGCTCGGCACCGGAAATTGAGCACATCAAACGCGAAGTGGCGGCCATTGAACCGATCAGGGGCTTTGCCGCGGCCAACTCCATGTCCGATTACGCTACCCACGGCATTCACGGCCTGTACATGATCTACGCATGTATCGGCGGCGGCGTTAAGAGCGTGGCCTACCAGACGCCCGACTGGCATGTCCCCAATGGTCACCTCACCTTTGAATACGAACCCAGAGGAGAAGGCGGGAAGACCTTTTACGGATCGCTGCAGGAAATATCGGGGACGTGGGGCTGGATTCGGGTGTTCGGGGAGCGCACCTTCGAGCAGTTCGTACACAGCGGCATCCACTTTTGGGTTCCCCTGCTGCTAGAGATGCAGGAGATGTTCGAAACTCGAAAAATGCCCGAGCCCTACGAGGCCATCTACGAGAAGGTGCAGATGTTTCTCGCCGGCTTCAAATCGCACGTGGAGTGCGGCGGTGCCCCAGTGGGGCTGGACGAAATCGGCGACTGGACGGCTCCTCTGCTCAATCCTGATCCATATCCAGACGGGTTCTTCAAATAGACTGCAAGGCGCTCGGTTGCGGCACCACTTTTTGTGGCGGCCGTTCCATTCGTTAGGCTTTGCTATTTGTACGGTATCCTTTATCGTCGGGCGGCTCTGGTTCACCGACGGTTGCAAGGGTAGGCTGGCAGAGGACAATAACAAGGCAGATCGCTCTATGCGGTTCCCAATTATTGCAGGATGGTTTCTTGTCTTAGTAGCCTGTGCTGATCAAGAGCAGGCGGCCAGCACTCAGCGCATGGCTGAACTCCTAGAAGACATAGCCGTCAATGTCGATCCCGCTACGCATCCGTATGTGAATCTGGACCGAGTTGCATATTTCCGCGCTCGGTTGGACCACCTACGCCAATCCAGTGCGGCCACCAATCATCGGACGCGAGAACAAATCCTGCAAGCCCGCCTTTCTCTTGCCAACGAACTGCTGCAAGCGGGCCAATCCGATCGAGCAGTACAGGAGTACCGGCAACTGCAGACTGTGGTCCACCATCCTCGGCTTCGGCATTCTCTCCAACTGCTAGTGGGCTTGGCCTATCTTCGTTTGGGCGAACAAGAAAACTGTATTGTGCAACACAATATCGACTCTTGCCTAATGCCGATTCGCGGCACTGGAGTGCACGAAATAAAGCGCGGATCAAGCGCCGCTGTCGAGGAGTTCTTGGGGGTTCTGAGCAGAGATCCAAGCAATTTGTCGGCTCGTTGGCTGCTCAATATCGCCTATATGACGCTAGGTCAATACCCGGAAGAGGTGCCGCCGAACTTGCTGATTCCACCCGAAATTTTCACCTCTGATTACGACATTGGGGTTTTTCGCGATGTCGCTCCCCAACTGGGGTTAGATGTGGTGGGGCTCTCAGGCGGAGCCATTATGGAAGACTTTGACGGCGACAGCTACCTCGATATCGTGGCTTCGTCTTGGGGACTGCGCGACCCACTCCGCTACTTCCGCAACCAAGGAGACGGCACCTTTGCCGATCGCACACAAGCGGCAGGTTTGGCGGGTATTGTGGGTGGCTTAAATATCTGCCAAGCCGACTACGATAATAACGGCTATGCAGATGTACTGGTGCTGCGCGGCGCTTGGCTCGACGAGGGACGCCATCCCAACTCGCTGTTGGCCAATCGGGGAAATGGGCGATTTTTCGATGCGACCGAGGCAGCCGGCTTGCTCACTTTCCACCCAACCCAGACAGCGACTTGGGGCGATTTCGACAACGACGGTTGGGTTGACCTATTTGTCGGCAACGAATCTCAGGGTAACGCCATTCATCCGTGCGAGTTGTTCCGCAACCAAGGCAAAGACTCTGGGCGCGGAGTATCGGCGGTACAATTCGTCGATGTGGCCGAGACCGCGGGACTCGATGTGGTCGGCTGGGTCAAAGGAGTAGTCTGGGGCGACTACGACAACGATGGACAATTGGACCTGTACGTCTCGCGTTTGAACCCCGAAGAATCTAATCTGCTCTTTCGCAATCAGGGGCGTGGGCGTTTCTCCGATGTGACGCACACGGCGGGCGTAGTCGGGCCATCCTATAGTTTTCCGACTTGGTTCTGGGACTACGACAACGACGGGTGGCAGGATCTATTCGTCGCCGGTTTCAAGGGTGAGGTAGCGGACGTAGCGGCCGCTTATTTGGGCTTGCCGCACCGCGCCGAAGAACCCCATCTATACCGCAACAACGGAGACGGTACTTTCACTAATGTCACGCGCAAGGTAGGGCTCGATGAACCCCTTATAGCTATGGGTAGCAATTTCGGCGACCTAGACAACGACGGGTACCAAGATTGTTATATCGGCACCGGCGACCCGTATATGGCTACGCTAGTCCCCAACCGCATGTTCCGCAATGCCGACGGCAATTTCTTCCAAGATGTCACCACCTCGGGTGGCTTTGGGCATTTGCAAAAGGGCCACGGGGTGGCTTTTGGCGATATTGACCACGATGGCGACCAAGATGTTTTTTCGGTCATCGGCGGGGCTTTTACCGGCGATGTCTATCAGAACGTCCTCTTTGCCAATCCAGGCCACGGCAATCATTGGATCAAGCTCCGGCTCGAAGGTCGGCGTACCAATCGGGCCGCCATTGGAGTGCGCGTAAAGGTGAGCGTGAACACCGCACATGGCAGCCGCGACATTTATTCCACGGTGACCAGCGGGGGCAGCTTTGGTGCCTCCAGCCTGCAATGCGAAATAGGCCTAGGACAGGCTGAGTCTATCGAGGCGATCGAAATCGTCTGGCCCACCAGCGGAGAAGTGCAGATTTTCAACGACGTCGAGATGGACCAAAGTCTATATATCCGCGAAGGTGATTCGCATCCGACTCGCCGACAGTTTAAATCTTTCGCCATTGACCCAAGCAATGAATCGGACGGGAGGGCACACAACCACTAGTCTCCCCTGTCCGTCCGGCAAGACTCACGGCGCCCTTTGGGAGAGGATAATTTCTCTATGTATTTTTCAAAACTACGGAAGGCATTGCATACTCTTTGCCGAATCGGCCATTCAATTTCATTTATATGTATCCTGTATCACGTTGGAGCCGTGCATGGACAGGATGCCGAGGCGAATGCTTCCTCAAAGAGCCAAGAGCATTACAGGCTCGGCATGCGTCATGCCCAAAGGGGCGACTATGAAAGTGCAGAGAGAGAGTACAGGCAAGCGATAGGATTAGACGCCAATAATATCTATCCGCACGACGGCCTCGGTTTCATCTACGCCTTACAAAACCGGTTGGGCGAGGCGGAAGAGGAATTTGCCAAGGTCCTCCAGATTGATCCAGACTACGCACCAGCACACTACAAGTTGGGTAAAATTTTTTTTATTCGCCAAGAGTACGACGAGGCTTTCGATTCTTATCAAAAAGCCATTGAGGCCAACCCCAAGTATTTTCCCGCTCACCACGGCTTGGGTATCATCTACATGCAGACCCAAGAGCGGGCTAAAGCAGCAGAGCATTTCAAAGCAGCTATCGACCTCAACCCCCAATACGGTCCCTCTCGCTACCGGCTCGGGACGATATATCTAGAAGAAGGGGCCTATTCTCAAGCCATAGAGGAATTGCGGCAAGCGGCCAAGCTGGTCGCCAACGAACCGTCTATCCACTTCGTCTTGGGCAACGCCTATATGGCAATAGGCAAGCTGGCAGAGGCCGCAGAAGCATTCCACAAAACATTGCAACTCGAGCCGAATTGGGCCGAGGTTCACGATAAACTAGGCTTGGTCTATACCGACCAGTCCCTAGCCTTGCTGGGGGCTGTCATGGCGGATCAAGACAAGCTAGCAGCCGCTGTTGAGGAGCATCGCAAGGCTGTGGAGTTGGCCCCTGAAAACGGCTGGTTCCAGCACAATCTGGGTATGGCCTATGAACGCCAGCGCCAGTACGACAAAGCCGCGGAGCAGTTCGTCAAGGCACTCGCAGTTAATCCCGATATGGCTTACACCCGTTATCGGCTCGGTATGATCTATTCGAGAGACAAAAAATACCAAGAAGCTATTGAGCAATACCAGTATGCCATCCGGCTCGAGCCCGACCGATCGGTTTTCCACTACGCTTTGGGGGCCGTATATGCCAAGATCGGCAGCGGGGAAGAGGCGATTGGCAAATTCAAAAAAGCCATCAAACTCGACCCCTACAATGCCGAAGCACATTTCGGTCTGGCCAACGCCTATCTGAAACAGGGCAAAAGGGAGGAGGGCGCAAAGGAGATGGAGATTTTCAAAAAACTGCGCGAAGGCAATATAGCAGATATGGAACAACGGGTCGTTTTGGTGCCCGACAATCCAAAATACCACGGCGAATTAGCCGCTCACTATACCCAACAGGGTAGGTATATAAAGGCGATCAATGAGTACAAGCTGGCCATCGGTCTCGATCCGCATAATCTCGAGTATCGCCGGTTGCTCCAAGATGCCTATATCAAAGCAGGGCGCTATCGGGAAGCGGAAGAGCAACAGGAGATTATCCAGAGCTTGGACGCCAAACGACAGCAGACTCCCACCCCATAGAGGCCGCGGGTTTATATGCATTTCTTTTTTCTCCTCCTCATTTCCTCCCAGCTCTTAGCTGTCGAAGGACAGGCAGCAGAAAGTCGAGTTCAGTTCGTAGATGTAGCGGCGGAAGTCGGAGTGGTAGCACAGAACGTCTCCGGGGATAGCGAGCAGACGTACTTAGTCGACAGCATGATGGGAGGATCGGCTTTTTTCGACTACGACCAAGACGGCGATGTGGATTTGTACATCTTGAACGGGTCGAAGGTGGTTGGCTTTCCAGACCAAGAGCACCCGCGCAATACCTTTTATAGAAACGAGCGTGGTACATTCGTCGATGCTACCGACGAAGCAAATTTGGGCGACGTAGGCTGGGGTATGGGATGCGCCGTCGGCGATTACGACAACGATGGCGACTTGGACATTTATATAACCAACTACGGCAGGAACGTCCTGTACGCTAATCAAGGCGACGGCACTTTTGTCGATGTGACCGAGTACGCCCGAGTAGGAGACGAGCGGTTCGGCACAGGATGCGCCTTCCTCGATTACGATGGCGACGGATATCTAGATCTGTACGTAGCTAACTACGTCGATTTCAAGCACTTCCTGCAGACCACTCCCAATAGGTCCTATATGTGGAAAGGTTTAAGGGTTCACTTCGGACCGCGCGGAATGAAGGGGAGTGGGGATATCCTATATCGCAACCAAGGCGACGGGACTTTTGCCGATGTGACCGTGGAGGCGCGGGTGGTGAACCAAGATAAGCTCTACGGTATGGGCGTGGTCGGCGGCGATTACGACCGGGACGGCGATGTGGATATCTATGTCGCCAACGACACGGGGCCCAATTTCCTTTATCAGAACCAAGGCGATGGGACCTTTGTCGATATCGGCTGGATGATCGGTGCTGCTTATGGCGAAAGCGGCGAGGCTCAAGGCTGTATGGGCATTGCCTATGGGGATTACGACAACGACCTGTACCAAGACATATTAGTCACCAACTTCTGGGAGCAGACCAATACGCTTTACCACAACGACCGTGGCGCATTCTTTTCCGACCTCAGCTTTGACGCCGGCGTGGGCAAGGAAAGTTTCCAGTTTTTGGCTTGGGGCACTGAGTTTTTCGACTATGACAACGACGGCGATAAAGATCTTTTCGTGGCCAATGGCCACCTCTTTCCCCAATTGGACAGGGCCAACCTAGGCACTAGCTATGCCCAGACCAATCAACTCTTTGAAAATTTGGGCGATGGCACCTTCACCGAGGTATCGCAGGTATCGGGGGAGGGCTTGGAGATTAAAAAGGTGAGCAGAGGAGCTTCCTTCGGGGATTACGACGATGATGGGGATCTAGACATATTTGTCCTGAATATCAACGATCGCCCCACTTTGTTGCGCAACGACGGAGGCAATGAGAATAACTGGTTAATGGTCAAAACTATAGGAACTGAAAGCAACAGAGACGGCATAGGAGCTAGGATTGAGGTTCACAGTGGGGAGCTCACGCAAAGCGCCGAAATCCGAAGTGGTGCTAGCTATCTTTCGCACAATGACTTGAGGGCCCATTTCGGCTTGGGGCAGAGAGAGGCCATCGACTTATTGGTAGTGCGCTGGCCAAGTGGCCTAGAAGAACGGTTTGAAAATCTCTCCGCCAACAGGCTCGTGGTGCTGCAAGAGGGCGAGGGTATTGTCCACATAGATCAATAGTTCGTACACTTTTTGCGATTTTGGCCCAATTTATAGAAATTTTTCATATATAAATATCTATAAATAAACAACTTATATATTTATAATTGCGAATTTCATAAAAACAATGCTTTACAAGAATCAGCTTGATTTCCCAGTCTTATTTCTTTATTAATACGTTATCTTGTAGCTTCGCTTACCTTGCTACCGAAAAATATTTGAAAGGAGGAGACAAAAACCCCTTTGAGCAACCAACTGCTAAAAAAGCAGTTTTCTCACACAAGAAAGGACTTTGGGTGATGAGCAGAGCAACGAGTTGTAGTTTCTTGGCATTGAGTTTTGTCCTTTTCACCGTCGTGGCCAGTTCGGCTCACCTGCGCACAGACAGAAACTGGGCCGCGGTTCAAGTTCCTATTGGCGTCGATGGCATACGAGATGTCCAGATGGACGGAGATATAAGTGAATGGGACAACGTACCCTCGGTCTTCTGGGTGACCCATGAAGATCTGATCGAGACTGTCACCGGCACCCAAGGGGATCCCGACCCTTCCAATCTAGCCGAGCGCATCATTTTTGGTTGGAGTCCAGTGACCAACATCCTGTATTTCATGGAGGAACGGTTCGACGACTTCTTTTACGGAACCATCGAGAACAATTTCGATACGGTTGAGGTGACCTTGGACTTCGACCACAGCGGCGACGCCATCTTCCAGAATGTACAATCGGCGGATTTGGACCCGGAAAGGTGGGAAGGGGCCCTGTCCCAGAATTACCGCTACACGCTACACCAAGAAAATCACATGTGGCTCTGGGGCGGAGCTCCGTGGGCTGGAGTCGAGCCTTATTCCGGTGCCAAGTGGAGTTTTGAAGGCGATATCAACGGCGGGGCCGGAACCCTATTTATGGAGATGTGGTTCACTCCCTTCGACGATTTGCCTACTAGCTCTACGGGCATAGATGACGAAGATGTGATCGTCCACACTATGCAGGCAGGCGAAATCATGGGTATTGGTTTTGCCGTTCAGGACGATGATAACGGTGCCGAAGGCTCGTACAACGGCTACTGGACCAATAGCGGCGACACGGAAATCTATTTCAAAGCCACCGCTATGGTTGACTATGTCCTGCTCCCCTTTGATGAGAGCATCTGGGTAGCGGGTGAAGACGTAGGTACCGCCGTCGAATCGGATAGCTGGGGGGACATCAAGGCAAGTTTTTCCCGCTAAGGAGAACAAGTAAGAGAAAATGAGCAGTTTGGGGGCGAGGTCATCTTCGCCCCCTTTTTTAATAATTTTGCCAAAGGACTGGGTATGCTCTCACCTAAGTCAATAGGGGTCCTGTTACTCGCGTTACTAGGTGTCGGCCTCTGCCCCCAAAATGTCTCCGGCGTGGTTATTTACAGAATTGGTACGCCTTTTTCAACAACAGAAAAAGACAGTCTTGCAGGTCTCGGCATCGACTTCAGGGAAATCGACTGGTCGGTCTCCCAACTGCAGGATGCCCTTGAGTTGGACTCTTTGCAGACGGGTTCACTGCAACCCAACTACTTTGATGAGGACGAGGACATCGCCGCGACCCTCTTGAGCAGGGGTGGCTGGGTACGGGTGCGGCTTTTCGCCAATCAAAATAAACTGATTGGAGAGGTCTTGGTCGATGGCGACCCGACTACGGGCCTCACGTGGCCAGCCGTAGCTCCAGAGAGCTTTCAGGTGGGCACCTCGCGGACCCTCAGTGAACAATTGACTTTTGATTTAGGCGGGCGATTTCTCATCCGGGAAGCGAGATTTCGCCCTCTGGCGGAAAAGCCGGAGCACTTTTTGGAGCGGCTCGCCATTGGCTCCCGCGATGAGAGGCTGGTCAATATTGGCAACAGAATGTCCTATTTCCCGATCGTAGCCGAAGTAAAAGAAAATACCGAACCTGAAGTCAGCGTGATTTTAGACCCGCCGATATCGACTCAAACGGTCCAATTGCTGATTTTTCGCGACACACCCAAGGAAATAGGGCTCGCCGATTTTGAACTCTACGGCGGTGGTTTTTTAGCCCGAGCCTCGTATGAGTCCGAAGTAGTCGATCTAGGCGGCTTGGCCAGTTGGGGCGAGATGCGCTGGTCGGGTCGGCAAGATACGGACGCCCGGGTCAATATCCGCACCCGGACGGGCGCAGACCCACATCCCGACATTTTTTGGCAACTGCGACCCGAGCAGCGGGACAGCGTGCAATTTCGCGATGGCGGCGGGGACTTGACCCTGAGCGAATACAAGCGCCGCTACAGCAAGCTGCTCGATGTTCTCAAGCCGGTAAAACCCCAGGATAGAGTGAGCCCCGATACGGAAAATTGGAGTTTCTGGTCCAGTCCCTATCTGTTTGAAAATTCGGGGACCAGCATCGTTTCCCCTAGTCCCCGCCAATTCCTCCAGCTCAAAGTGGACTTCTTTTCTACTATCGAGGATGGGGGCAAGGTCGATTATGTCGAGTTTAGAGCCTCAGTGCCGCCGGCTGTGCACGGCTTAGTGGGAGAAATTTTCCCGGTGGATACCCAAGTGGGGCAAGCGACGCATTTCACCTATTTCATCCGGCCGACCATCCGGGCCAGCGACACAGGCTTTGACGGCGTAGAGATTTCCACGCCGTCAGGGGTGGTTTCAGTCGATTCGCTGCGCATAGATGGCATCAACTACGACGACTTTACTTGGTCGAGAACCACAGATGGCTTGGGTTTTGAGCTCAACTTTCCGCGCAAGCTGGAGCCGACCGACAGCGGGGCCCTGATCGAGGTGGTGTTCAACGCGCCGGTATTGCGGGAAGTGGGCACGCTGTTTACTGGTAAAGTGTTCAATAGCGCCGAGCCGAACGAGGTGCGCCAGCGCATCAACCCAGGCAACGCCGCCGATGAGATAGAGAGCGACGGGATCGCAGTAAAAACATCGCTGAGCAGTTCACTGATATTTGCGCCGCAGATTGGGCCCAATCCTTTTACGCCCAACGGCGATGCCATTAACGATGTGGTGCATATTTCCTATAAGCTCTTGCGAGTAACGTCCCAAGTTCCGATTTCCGTGGAAATTTTCGACCTGTCCGGTCGGCTAGTTAAGCAAATATACGCTGGAGACATTTCCATCGGAGAGTATTCTCATCCTTGGAATGGGACGGACCGCTCTAACCAGCTAGTGCCTCCGGGACTCTACTTGTATCGAATAGCGGTAGACATCCAATCGGAAGAGGGCATCAAGAGCGGCGTTATCACCGTGGCCTATTGATTCTTAATCGTCCCCTATGAGTGAATACGTGAGAGACCAACGCATAAGAGCATTCAAGCTGGTGAGTACTAGCTTGGTCTGCCTCCTAGGTAGGATGCTCCTAGGTGACTCAGCTTGGGGGCAAGAGGGCTTTTCCATCCAAGACGGCGCGGCTGTCATCGAGTCTAGGGATCACTGGGCCAGTTGGCAGTCGGTAGCAAAGACCATCCAGATCACCGAGGAGGGCGTAAAACCAGCTTTTATACGCAAAAGTACCAAGATCGAAGTAGATGGCGTTGAACAGGTAGTCCCCGGCATTAATGCGGTTTTGAATGCCTCCGAGTTCGGCGGCGGGATATGGGATGCCGGCTCCAATCGCTTGAGCGCAGAAAACCTCATGGACGGCAGGATGGACACCTACTGGGAGCCGGATACTTCCACCCCCCTTAGGGATTGGTGGGTGCAAATCGATTTAGGGCGGGCCGTATCAGCTAATAAGATCGTCCTCAAGTTTGTCGGAGAGGATTTGGGAGACCCCTTTCTCCAATTCAAGGTTCTAACCTCTCAGGGGGAGACAATCATTGGCCCGCTGGTGTACAGGAAACGCTTCTCAACGAATAAGCCCATCAAGAATGAACGAGTCTTTGAAGTCGATTTGACCAACCAGTTGCCCACCAAATGGCCACAGGTGCGCGGGGATTTTACCGGCGATGTGATCAGATTCGTCTCGGTCGGCGTCACGGACAGCGACTTTGGCAAGGCCAGACAAGTTTCCCAGCCCGCTTACGAGAATCTCGGCCCCGACCAACAAGGCGATATAGAATACTTCCGCCGAGAAACCTCGGGCCGGCTAAGATTATTGGCAGGACGCGAGGATTGGGAAGCCTTGGCCGGCGCAGACAGTCAAGGCCCTGTCATCTACTACCGCCGCGAGCTGCCTCGATTGGCGGAAGTGGAAGTCTGGTCTATAGGCGATAATATCGGCGTTGGAGTCCTAAAACGGGGTGGCAAGGTAACGAGTTGGGAAAACAACGGGGCTGAGGATGTGGTGGTTGACGGGGTAATATATAGTGTAGATAAGGCGTTGTACTGGCCCGCTCAAGGAGGGTACAATCCCGATAGACTGCTGCCTTCGGAGCCACCGGATGTCGAGCGTGCCTTAGTGGTGGATCTGGGAGGGGCCTTCTTCTTGGACAATGTCCGCGTGCTCCAAGCCAGCAGTAGCCCCCCTGGGCCTTTTCGCGCTTACCGCATCGAAGTCTCAGATGGTTCCACCAATGCTGGTGGGAGCCTGGCGTGGAAAACAGTAGGAGCGCTCGACAATATCAATGGGAACGAATCGTACCACGATTTTAAGTTTCCACTCACCAAAGTCGAGCATTTTTCTTTTACCTATAAGCTCCATGTAAGGGCTGGACGCCACGGCTTGTCAGAGATTCAGTTTTTCGGCGAGGGATACATGCCTGAGGCTCGGATCGAATCGGTCTTTGACGGCCCTTCGGCGTTCATAGAATTAGGGGCCACTCCCCAAAATTTGGCATCTATAGAATGGGATGCGGATACACCGCCGGGTACGGATATTATTCTCCAGACCCGCACCGGCAATACGATCAAAACTACTACGCTTTACTATAAAAAGAATGGTGAGTTATTTCCGGGCACCGAAGAAGAAGCAGCGGCAGCGCACGCTACGGACAAAAAGTTCTTTGGCGATGCCTCTGTTGGGCCCGTCGTTACCCAGACCAACCCGGGCAGCGATTGGAGCGGTTGGAGTCAACGCTATTTCAATTCGGGAGACAAAATTACCTCGCCCAGTCCGCGTAAATTCGTCGCCATCCGAGCGACCTTTCTCACGGACAACCCCCTCGTGGCCGCTACGCTGCGCTGGGTGAAACTCAACTTTGTAGCGCCAGTCGCCAAAACAATTGTTGGTGAAGTGCTGCCCCCTCAACTCGAGACGATTGGCACAGAGCAACTGTTTTCCTATTTCGTCCGCACGACCTTCGAGGCGGCCAACGAGGGTTTTGACGAGATTCTCATTGAAGCTCCCCCTAGCGTCAAAATGAAATTCAAGCAAGCCCATCTGAGCCTCACAGGGCAGCCAACTCAAACCTATACCACCCAAAGCGAAGGCTTTGAGATTGTGTCTGATGATTCCGATTCGCTTTGGGTTCGTCTGCCTACCCCCATCAAGGGCGAGGCCGCGTTGATCGAGCTTCAGTTTGCGGCGACCATATTCGATTTCACCACATTCTTCAATGGCTCTATCGGCCATTCGGCCATTTCCAATTCGTGGCAAAGAGTGGACCCAGGCGATGCAAACGAGACCCGGGATAGCGAAAAAACCGTGATCCTAGCCCTTGAAAGAGGTGCAGTACTAGGGGATATCGAAGTCAGAAATAAAATTTTCACCCCTAACGGCGACGGCATCAACGATGATATGGCTGTGAGTTTTTCACTCATGCGAGTGAAGGCATCAACGCCGTTACAGGTGCAAATATACGATCTAGGCGGGCGTCTCGTTCACCAACTACGCGAAGAGTACATAACTACGGGACGGCATTCCGTGGTTTGGACCGGAGTCGATGCCTCCGGAGCTTTGGTGGCCCCTGGCATATATGTGCTGAGGATCGACACTAAGGTCGATTCAAAATCGAGTAGAAATACCTCGGACTACCGCTTAGTACACGTCTCCTATTGATCTTCCGCGATCCGAGAGGAACAGATTGGACAAACCACCGTTGGTCAAGACCGCGCTATTAGCGTTTTCTTGTCTATTGCCGGGACTTGCGCCGACCCAAAGCCATGGGGAGACGATCGTTATTGGCGGCGGGCCAGGCACCCTAGCGTGGGAGGACCATTATTCCGCGACATCGGTTATCGACTTTGACACCAGTCCCGGCCAGATTCAGCCTGCCCAGACAGGTCCCGAAGACAATATCGTCCTGAAAATATTTGAAAGAGGAGGGACCGTAACGTCGCCCAATGCGAGGATAATACTCGAAATATCCTCGAGTCTTTTGAATGAACAATTGGCGCATATGGTCAGTGGCGATACAACCAAGGCTTTTGAAGTGAAGGGCGGTTCCCCCACAGGCGTTATATTCAGGCTAGATTTGGGCGAGCGCTTCGGGGTCAATCGGATCAAGTTTTTCCCGCGCAAGGGATTTGAAGAATTTTTCCTGAAAGGCTATGAACTGCTGCTGAACGACGGCAGCGAGGAGCAGAAAACCCTAGCCGGGACGCCAGATTTCAAGGTTTTTAAAACCGAGGAACGCAACCTCAAGCCGACCGTTGATCTGACCGTCCCTCTGCAGTTTGTCCGTTTTATAGAGGTGAAGCAACTGGTGCGTGGGGAGTGGGAAATTGACGAGTTTCAAGTCTTTGGTGCGGGTTTTGCCTCTACGGCATCGTACACCTCAAGAGTATTTGATCGAGAGCAGCCCACTGTCTTTGGCGACATAACATGGGCCAGGGAGAGCATCGGCGAACCAACAAAAACGGATGCCATCCTAGTGACCCGGAGTGGCAACACGCCAGATCCCAGCGATTCGCTGTCTTGGAGTGCTTGGTCCTCCCCCTATCCGGCCGGAGTCCGCACGGCGATTGAATCACCAGCCCCGCGTCGTTTTTTTCAGTTTCACCTACTCCTTAAGACCAGCGATATCCTAGCCGCGGCTACAGTTGATTCTCTCTCCTTTGAGATGTCTCCTGCCCTAGCCGACTCGCTGGTGGGCGAGATATGGCCCCAACGTGCTCTGATCGGGCAGAATACCCCCTTTACCTATGCCGTGAGAACCGTCAATAGCCGCGGTTTCAATCAGCTCGAACTAAAGACTATGGCACCGGTAGATGTAGTGCGCTCCGTGCAAATAGACGAAACCGAAGTCGAATGGGAAAAGACGGATACAGAAGACGGGGTCCAAATTAGCTTCCCCCAGATTGTGGGAGACCGCACCTTGCAAGTGGTCTTTGAGAATGTGGCTTTGCAGTACAATACCTTTTTTGCCGGCAGAGTCTCCGCTAGCCAAGAACCGGACAATCTGCCCCAAGTAGTCACCGAGGGAGACGCCGTCTCTGATTTTGAGGCACAGGGAGACGACCTTTCGGTCGAGATTTCAGTAGGCAAAAACCTCATTCATTCCATGGAAGTGGCTCCTCTTCCTTTTACTCCCAATGGTGATGGCCTAAATGATGAAGTCTTGGTGACTTATGACATCGTCAATCTGACGGGTGGTGCTTTGGTTTCGGTGGGGGTATACGATCTTTCTGGAAGACGTGTAAAGGCGATCTATTCAGGCTTGGATCCCAGTAGAAGATACCAAAGGACTTGGGATGGAACGGACGAGAGCGGTGCCAAAGTGCTACCCGGAATCTATATGATGCGAGTGGAAATTGATGCAGATTCAGGGTCCGAGAGCAAGACGAAAATTGTCCCAATAGTCTATTAATTACCCATTTTATCTGAAAGCTAGGATGGAACTCTCATGCTGACCTGCCATATTTGTAGCCCTCTAATGCGCGGTATTAGTTCAGCTACCATAATTTACTCTTTTCTGTTGTCCATGTTAGCTTTCGAAACCGATGCACAAGCCCAAGATGTCGATCCGATGCGCATAAAAGGTGTGCGCCGGGGAGCTGAACTCACCTTTGAACCAACCGGATCCGGCGTGCTGTTTGGTGCCTTGGACCCGGCGGTTAAAAAGTGGTACGTACCGCAAGAACTTTTCCTAGAATACCGTTGGAAACAGTGGGAATATACCAACTACGCTAGGGATCACTATGATCGCTATGTGGATATCAATTTAGCCGGGGATTACTTCTACGATATTTACGGTTCCTACATCACTAGAGGATGGTTGCTCTACGACTGGTCCCAGACGCAACCCCAGCAAGGGGGTAGCAATTTATTCAAGACCGAGAGATTCCGAGACTTTTTCAGCAATTTGGTCATTGCCTCTGATCAAAAGGGGCAACACAACTTGGCTATAACCATAGGCAATGAGATCCGCTCGACCCTTACCCCGATGACCTTCTCAAAGCCAGCCATGGACGGAATCCAGGTAGATTACCAAGCCGACAAATACCAAGTCACGACGATCCTCTCGCGGATTTCTTCTCCCGGCGGAGCCGGCCCTCGCAACCCTGCGGTCAACCAAACGACCAGCCTGACAACGCTGATGGGTGGGAGGGCAGTTGCCCAAGTAGGCGATTTTATCAGCGTCGGGGCCAACTATGTAAGCGCCCACAATTCCTTCCAACTCTTAGATGCCTTTGAAGGAACCCCTAGGAGTGGTTCGATTACTTCTAGTCAAAATGCTGAAAATATCACCCAGCTCTTCGTCCGCCTGACCGACGATTCACCCGAAGATAACGAAGGTGGAGCTACCCTCTTCGCTTGGGACATGATAATAGAGGCCGACGTCGAAAGCATTGACGAAGAGGGAGAACGAACTCTTAGGCGAGAGGTTGTCCGGGCCAGTGAGGCCGGTCTCAAACCCTCGCCCCAAGGCGGCTTTCAGCGCTTGGGTTTCTGGGAAGCTAGCGGCTCTGAGCAGATCGAATTGGTATATGATTTTTCCGAGGGAACCTACACCGGCCCCGACCCCTCGGAAATAAGAAGAGTGACTTTTGAACTGGTGGTTGCCAACGACTACAGAATTGAGGTGTCTTCGAACCGCCAGAATAACCGACAAAACAACAACGTGTTTCTACTGGCGACCAGAGCCGAAGAAAATGTCAAAGATGGCTCCAATCTCAGAGTTCTCAATATCCCGTACGGTTTGCCGACCGCTACTGAAATTTTCGGTCTGACTCTGGAGGCGAACAACATTGCGGGGCTCGATTTCTACGGCGAATTCGACCGCAGTAGGAGTTACCGAAAATACCCCAACAGGCAGCATACAAAACACCTGTCGGCTTTTGACCAAGGCGATGGCTGGATGTTGAATCTGTCGAGAACCGTTCAGCCGTGGTTCTTTTTTGGCGAGGCTTACAGTATGGACCACAATTATAATACAAGCGCTATCTTGGCCCGGGGCGAGGTCAACATAGATTACGAAGACCGGACGAGATTCTACTACGAACTCGTCGATGACAACGACGATCAGGATCGGTACCCCGATTGGCAGAGGATAAACGAAAGCATCGACTTGAATGTATTCCCCGGCTTGGACGAGAACGTCGATTTTATCTCCGATTTCAATCAAAACGACAGCGAAGATCTGCCCAACTTAGTGCCCGACTACGACGAGCCCTTTCTGCGCTATTCTACGGACCGCCCCGAGTATCTGTTCGGTATAGATATGAACAACAATATCTGGGTAGATCGATTCGAAAACGACGATGCAGCAGATTTGCCCTATGGCAGGGATTTAAGCGGGTACAACCTTTATGGGGGCGTCAACATTACTCCATATATGAGATTGACGGTCGGCCGCACCGATGAAAGTCTCATTGCCGGCGATGGACAAAACACCACCCATTATTTGCTTTTTACGCTAGAAAAGGACTACCCCGGACTAGGCAAGCTGAGGATTTTTGAAAACTTCAGGCTCGCCAAGGACAATATAGAGAACGACCTTCGCCAGTGGGACGAATTCGAGAGGCGAAACGTCCCTACCATTGATCCGCTGGCGGCCCGGAATACGTGGATAAATTCGTCCTATATAAGCTTCGACTATACCAAGCTGAAGAATCTAAATATCATCAACAAGCTGAAATACGACCGCTGGCGTCAAAGGGAGAGACAACCCGATCTGCGACGGGACTTCGTTTTTGTCGGTCTGATCAATAAAGTGGACTATGTTCTCAAATTCATTAATCTCGATATCCAGCCAAAAATTAAAAACGAATTGAGGATAGAATCTCCAGCGCTTAAATCAGATCCCAAACGGAAGGAAGACACGCTGATTTTTACTTTATTGACCCGGTGGCCATTGTTTAATAACTCCACGATGCAGGCCGGCGTGGAGTACACCGTTTTCCAACAGCTCAGGGATTCGGATGAGGCGGTCAAGGAAGGGTTGCTAGACGACTTCCGTGAAATTGTGGGCGCAGCCCAGTTCGCCAATAATTCAAACTACTTGGGCTACAATTTGACGACCCTGATGGGACTCAGACTGACTAGAAGGGCCATAGATAACGAAACCGAAACAGGTAGAATGGCTTTTGCCACGGTATTTGCCGGTTTGGATTAATCTACCTATACAGAAATACAGAGGAGATCTGAGCTACATGCCAAGAGAAATGACTGCATTTCGGCTTTTACTACTCGTGCTTTTTACCATACACATGGGTTGCACAGTAGAAACGGGAGACCGAGTTGTTGCTCAGATAGGTGATGAGGAGGTAACAGTTGACCAGTTGCGAGAATTTATCGCTGGCCTCCCCGAAGATGCCAAGGCGGAGACCACTAGGGTAGAAGAAGCGCAGAATCATTTGAACACCATGATCAATATCCAACTACTGATCATGGAGGCGAAGGCGGCTGATCTCGACAAAAGTCCTGAATTTCACGCCCGACTAGAAAAGGTCCAGCAAGAAAAGTTGATCAGCATTTTCCAAGATAGAGCGCTGGAAGTAGAGGAGGAAGTGGAGGAGAGCGAAGTGCGGGAATACGCTGAACGCATGGGGCTCACGCGAGCGGTCAGATTGGCCGATATAATGGTTCCCAGCCGAGAAAATGCCTTGGTCGCCCTCCAAGAACTCAAAAACGGGGTGCCTTTTGGGCAAGTCGCCCAAAAGTGGTCCATAAACAAAAAAACCTCGGCCCAAGGTGGTGACTTAGGCCGTTACACCACTCGAGAGCACATGGTCACGCCCCTTCAGGACAAGCTATTTTCCCTAGCCTTGGGGGAAGTCTCAGAGCCTATAAAAATCGGTGGAAACTATTCGATCTTCACAGTCATCGCCGATTCTACCATCGAACTCAGTCCTCAGAGGAAGCTAGCGATCCAAATGGGACTGAAAAAGGAAAAAAAGCAGCGGGCCCTATCGACTCTAGTTGCTGAACTCAAGGAAAAATACCATCTCGAATTGGACCGGGAAGGTCTCGCGCTCATTGTCGAAAAAGTGCGTGGCGGTGCATCTTTCGCCTCGGAGACAGAACGCAATATAGTTCTCTATAGGTACGACGGCGGAGAAATAACCGCTCAAGACTTGGCAGAGGCTGGCCACGTCCTGAAAGGCAATGCCTTGGCCCAACTCAGCGACTCCAGCCAAGTGATCGCTTTTGCCGAGCGCCATGTCGTGCCCAATGCAATGCTGGTGGAAGCGGCCCTGCGTGCTGGCATAGACGAGAAAACAGAGACGGTCGAGTGGTTGGAGAATCAAGCAAATCAACTCTTGATAAGTGCCCTCAGGGCGCGGCTCCTGAGAGCTAAAGTGACCATCGCCGAAAACGAGTTACGCCAATTTTACAAGGCCCATGCGGAAAGATATATGCACCCCGAGCAAATTGAAGTGCAGGAGGTTCTGGTAGAGACAGAGGCCGAGGCACTGAGGTTGATGGAACAGATCCAAAAAGGAGCCCGATTAGGCGATTTGGCCAAGGAGTATTCTATCCGCTCGCTAGAGGTTCGGGATGAAGAGGGCCGATTCCACTTCCACCTTTTCGAAAAGGCCTTTCTCGGTGGTTTTGTAGAAGTCGCCGAAAAAGCCGAGATCGGAGCGCTCACCGGTCCGGCCAAGGTAGATGGGGGTTATTCTATATTTAAGGTGCTTTCTAGGGAACGAAAGCGAGAGACTTTTGCGGAAGCCGAGTGGCGAGTCCGATCCCAACTCAGGAGAGAAAAAAACCGAAGGGCCTTTAATCTGTTTATCGAAGAAGTGCGGAATAAATACGCATCGAAAGTGGTTATTCGGGAGGATAACCTCAAAGCCGCTTTCGGAAAGGAGTAGGGATCGCAGTCCTACTCTACATAGGGGTTGGCCCCCATCTTCAGAAAGGAGTAGGGGCCGTTTTGGCGGATTACCAACAGCTTATTGGCCGGTGCTGCTAGCACTATCTGACGGGTACCGTCGGGCCAAGTGACCTCCACTTCATCTGCCCCTTCTGCCTTACCCAAGCCGAAGAAAATACGCATATCGTTGTAGGAGAGATAACTGGAAGCACCATTAGCCGTCCGCCACTGGGGTCGGCCGTCGGCTAGCAAACGGATCTTGGCACCGACGGCGTCGCGATTGGGGCCACGGCCCAGAAGTTGGACGACAAGCCAGTTGTTGACGGGGGCGAAGTCGTTGCGCAGCAGGGTGCTCGCCTCGTCCAAATTGACGACGAAAATGTCCATATCGCCGTCGTTGTCGTAGTCGCCGAAGCTAGCACCGCGGCTGACTCTTTTGAGGCCCATTCCCGGGCCAGCCGCAGCCCCTATATCGATTAAACGATTGCCGCCGTCATTGCGGATCAATTGATTGCGCTGGGGGTAGGAAGTGCCCACAATAGTGCTAGCCGCCTGTGGATAGACATGGCCATTAGCAACGAATAGATCCAAGTCGCCGTCCCTGTCATAGTCGAAAAATTGGGTGCCCCACCCCAGCATCCCAAGCGTGGGTTCTTCTAGACCGATCTGGGTCGTTATATCTTTGAAATGGCCCTGTCCGTCGTTGAGATAGAAGGTATTACTCTCGCGGAAAAAATGGGTTATATAGAGGTCGAGGTCACCGTCGGCGTCATAGTCTCCGCCGCTGACCCCCATACCTGCCTCTTCCTCGCCGTATTCGTTATACGCGATGCCTGCTTTGAGGCCAATTTCGCTAAAGGTGCCATCGCGGTTGTTGTCGAAGAGTACATTGGGAGTTGCGTCATTGGCCACAAAGAGATCGGTGTCGCCATCGTTGTCGAAATCTTCGGCCAGTACGCCCAATCCATAGTAGCGATTGGCCCAAGAAATACCCGAGGGACGGGTAACATCGGTAAAGGTGTTGTCCCCATTGTTGCGGTAGAATCGGTCGGCGGCTCCAGGTAGGCCCTGGGGACCGCAGAAGATTTCGATCCCCTCGTAGGTACAGACCTTATCTGGAGGGGAGTCAAAATCGTAGACGAGATAATTGGCGACGTATAAATCGAGATTCCCGTCGCCATCGTAATCAAAAAAAGCGGCACTAGAACTATAGTCATCCCCTGCTACCCCAGCAGAAATGTCCACAAAGGTGCCATTACCTTGGTTGCGGTAGAGAACATTGGGACCATAATTGGTCACGTACAGATCGCGGTACCCATCGCCGTCGATGTCGCCCACGGTACAGCCCATGCCCCAACTACGGTCCCCAACGCCGGCAAGTAAGGTGACATCGGCAAAGGTGCCGTTACCTTGGTTGCGGTAGAGAACATTGCCCGGTCCGGATTTTTGCCGGTAGGTATTGACCGTAGCGCCGTTGACCGCGTATAGATCGAGGTCGCCATCGTTGTCGTAGTCAAAAAAAGCAGCCCCTCCACCGGAGGTTTCGACAATGTGCTTTTTCTTAGGTCCGCCGGCCACGTGCTGAAAGGCGATGTGCGCTTCCTTTGTTTGGTCGGTGAATTGGGGTAGAACAGATGCCGGCAGCAGCACGGCCAGCGCCAAGGCAAAGACAAGGGCACGGCGACGATAAAAAAGCTCCATATACTCATCGCTGTAGAGGTGAACTAAGCAGGTAATAGTTACATGGGTGGGAAATTATAGGCATTGGCCTCTACTGCGACAAGGACGGGAAACCGTAGGACGAGGGCGATGGTTTTGCCACTTTTTTGTTTTGCTAAAAAGTGGCATGCCTCTGCCATTCATATATTCAGAGGTGCGGAATGAGGCAGATTTTTGCCGCCCTAATGATGGGCATCACGTGCGCGGCTGCGGGGCGATCCGAGAACATCGTCGTGGAACTTCGCGACGGAGTCACGATGGAATTCGTGTGGATCGAACCAGGTACCTTTCTGATGGGATCGCCAGCCTCAGCTCCTATACGAGGTGAAGACGAAGGCCCACAGCACGAAGTCTCGATCAGCAAGGGCTTTTACTTGGGTAAATTTGAGATTACCCAGGCCCAATGGATCGCGGTGATGGGAACCGCACCGTGGACCCGGCGCAAGTACGTCCAGGCCGCGCCGAATCACCCGGCAGTCTATATCTCGTGGATCGATATGCAGGAATTCCTCCGCCGCTTGAACCAAGCCGCCGATAGAGATTTGTACCGCCTACCTACCGAAGCCGAGTGGGAATACGCCTGCCGGGCCGGGACCACAACGAGCCGTTCCTTTGGGGACGATGAAAGCCAGTTGGGCGACTATGCCTGGTACATAGGAACCCTAGGAGACGCGGAGGGGAAGTTTGCCCAGCCGGTGGGTTCAAAGCAGCCGAATCCCTGGGGTTTATACGATATGCACGGCAATGTATGGGAGTGGGTGCAAGACTGGTACAGCAGCGCCTATTCAAGTGCCAAACAGGTGGACCCTACCGGAACTGCTTCGGGAACTGCTCGCGTTATGCGCGGCGGCGGCTTTGTCAATCACGCGCGCAACGTGCGGTCGGCCAAACGCTTCAGCTTTGATCAATCGCTCCGCTACTGTGCTATTGGAGCACGCCTAGTGATGACAAAATAAACGGCCTCTCTTTGTCGCTCAAACAACTTACCCATGAGTTGAAATACGACATATGATAGCCCCTAGAGACAAGTATTGAAAAAGAGAATTCCGCCTCAACACCTCGCATGGCTAAAAAGAAGCCAGCCAAGTTATGGAGACGTCAAAGGCATTTCGGCCCGGGCCATCTTACTTGGGGCGGTACTGGCCTTTCTGCTAAATCTCCTCGACGCCTATGCTACGACCCTCATCCGAGGCTCGTATCTAACCTTGAACTTCAGCACTCCGGCGGCCCTGTTCTTCTTCTTCTTTGTCGTGCTCGCCAGTGCCTTGATCGCCTGTCTTCGCCGGCCCTTGGCCTTGGACCAAGCCGAGTTGGTAACCATCTACATCATGCTAGCGGTGTCCTGCTGTGTTCCCGGTATGGGTTTCACTCAGTTCATCATACCCTGCTTACTCGGCTCCACCTACTATGCCACGCCCGAGAACAACTGGGATTTTCTCTACAACCAGTACATCCCTAGTTGGATGATTCCCCGGGGCGAAAACGCGGCGCGTTTTTTCTTTGAAGGTCTGCCTGAAGGCGAGGTCATTCCTTGGGGCATCTGGATCGTACCGCTGAGTTTCTGGTATGGGTTTTTTCTAGTGCTCAGCTTCGCCATGATCTGCACCATGGTCATTCTACGCCGCCAGTGGATGGACCGGGAAAAGCTGGTCTATCCACTGATCCAAGTGCCTATGGAGATGATCGGCCGAGAACGGGAAGGAATGATCGGTCGGTCGTTTTTCACCAACAAAGCCATGTGGATCGGCTTTGCCGTATCATTTATTCTGCTCAGTATCAACGGCCTACACTCCTACTTTCCGAACTTTCCACAGATCACCAAGACCTTCATATTGCCCTTGTTCCGCGATACGGTCGGCCTGAATTTCTGGTTTAGTCCGCCCTGGATAGGCTTTTTCTATTTCGTCAATCTCGATATCACGGCCTCAATCTGGATATTCTACATTCTCACTACTGTCCAGCGGGGCATCTTCAATATCGTCGGCTTGCAAAGTACGCAGCGGATCGATTTCTACTCGATCGAACCTTTCCTAGCCCATCAGGGTATGGGCTCTATGATCGTCTTTGTGCTGGTGGGATTGTGGGTGGGACGCGGCCATTTACAAAGTGTATATCGCAAAGCCTTCCATGGCGACGAAGAGGTTGACGACAGCGGCGAGATGCTATCCTACCGACAGGCTCTTTTCGGCCTGCTAGCGGCACTTGCCCTAGTGGTGGTCGGCCTTTGCATGATGGGGCTAACCCTTCCCACGGCACTCTTATTCCTCTTTGGTGCAATGATGCTGTTTATAGGGCTAACTCGGGTAGTGGCCGAAGGAGGCATCCCGGCCATGCGACCCCCTATCATGACTTCGAGCTTTGTCATTTCGGGAGCCGGGGCCTCGGCCTTGGGTGCTTCGGGTTTAGTTGCCTTGGGCTTTTCCTACGGCTGGCATTCCGAAGTGCGTTCCTTTGTCATGGCGTCTGTAGCCAACGGACTGAAGATGGGTGAGATTATCACCGGTTCCAAGCGCCGACTATTCTGGGCCGTAGTCATTGCCGTTGTGGTCAGTCTAGTCGGCTCGTCGTATATGACCTTAGTGCTGGCCTACAAATACGGGGGCATCAACCTTAATCCGCTCTTTTTCGTAGGGCAGGCCCCCACCTTTGGTCCTCGGGATATGGCTCCTCGCATCGCCGCAGAACTGCCCGGTCCAAGACTAGACGCTTGGCTGTTCATGGGCATCGGTGGGGGCGTGATGGCCCTGCTGATGTGGGCGCGGCACCAGTTCGTCTGGTGGCCGCTCAATCCCCTCGGCTATACCATCAGCGCCAACTGGAAGACGGGACATATCTTCGGCAGCGCCTTTCTCGCTTGGTTCCTCAAACTGTTAATCCTGCGCTACGGCGGTCCCAAGCTATACCGGAATTTGCGGCCTTTTTTTCTGGGCCTGATCTTGGGCGAGATCGTGGCGGCGGGCGGATGGCTAGTGCTGGATTATATAACCGGACACATGGGGAGCTTTCTCACGCAAATCTAACTGCTCGGCATGGCAGCGCATACGCAAACCTATCGACCGCGCAAGTATTCGTAAGAGGTCCTTTGAACTTCCTCTGGATCGTAAAACAAATGCTCCAAGTCATTGTGCTGATCGCTGAGCACGCGCCCCGATCCGAGGCGACTGCGTAGTTCGGCGTCGTTGCGGATCACGCGGGCAACTAGCGCAGCAGGAGTTGAGAGACCGATCCGCAAGAGATCAGTTCTAACCCTATCGGATTTATAGAAGCGTTCGGACAGTTGCTCGAAACGGATGGGTGAGCGGCTGCCTAGCAAGATCAGGTGGTGGCCTGCCCCCTCAAACAACAGACTGTATGGGAATACCGCGACGAAAGTTCTAGTCACCAATTCAATCGCGTCATTCGGCAACTGCCCTATGGGCAGCCATTGGCTCATAAATCCATCGGGGCTCAGATGCGCAAGGACCTGCTCGTAGTACTCCCGCGAATACAGGCGATACACTCCCCCGGCCATGGGCGGTGGCGGTTCGCTGGTGATCAAGTCGTACGTCTCGTCGCTCAGCGCGAGGAAGTTGCGCCCGTCATCGTTGATCATCCGCAGCCGTGGATCCAAGTGTACGAAGGCGTGGTGCTCGGCAAAGGCTGGTGCCATCTTGAATACGTTCTCGTTGAGATCGACGGCGTCGATCCGTGTGATGCTCTCGTGGGCGGCGATAGCCGAGGCGGTATTGCCGACTCCGAAACAGATCAGCAGGGCTTTCTTTGGATGCGGATGGACGAGTAAAGGGAAGTGCGCCATCAGACGCATGTACTGCTGGGATCGCGGCGATGTACCCGACATGGACAGGCGGCCGAAGAAGAGCTTCATGTCGTTGTTCGGAAGCTTGAGAAAATACGTAGTATGGGCGGCGTTGCTCCTCATGCCTTGGGCCGCAACAGTGTTGGGCCACATCAAGGGCGTAAAAAAATCTCGATCGAATCTTCTTGGCGTAGCTATACAGGCGCTGGCGACAAAAACTACCAAGACAGCGATCTGCCATGCTTTTATGGGACGGAATTCCGAGATGAATGCCAAGGCGATCGCGGCGAGCACCATAAAGGCCAGAAAGAGCTTCAACGAATAGAAGATGTTCAGGCGAGGTGCCACCAGCGTGAAGGCGATCAGGCCGAGACAGAACCCCACCGTATTCAGACCGTAGGCCAGCCCCAAGTGTTTCCCCATGCCCTGTAGTCGATTGCAGACGTAGGGCAGGAGCAGGGAGATCAGCAAGTACGAAGGCAATACATAGATACCTGTATAAACGAAGAGCTGTGAGAGACTCACTGGAAAGTGATGTACGCCGCGCACATCCGGCGGGTTGCCCACCAAATAGGTCAGCTCGTCGCTAAATCGCCAGAGCGCGAAGTAGTAGAGCGCGGCCAGACCGTACGCGCCCTTGATATGAGCGAGCCGGATGCGCTCGACGTGCCGCACGATAATGCTGGCCAGAAAAATGCCCAGCACTGCCCAGAAGGAGATAAACGACATGGTCGCCCCAGGGCTCAGCACGACAATAAAATCGATCCGTTTGAACATATCGCCTTCGAGTGCTCCGGCGAGCAAGCCGCTCAGCGCGGCACAAGCAATGAGGGCACTTCCCGACCTAGGTGTACTTGGGAATGTTGTGCAGGCAGTGTCCGCCGCTTCGTCGTCAGCGGGTGTGCCGCCGCTGGCTAGGAAGTACAATCCTAGCAGTATGTTCAAGCCGGCCATCAGCCAGAAGATTGGCTTGTGCCCGATCTCCGGTATCAGAATGAACTGGCAAGCGAGGACGCCGGTACACGCACCAATAGTGTTCCACGCGTACAGGACGGAGGGGAGGCGTCCGTCCCTCGGTATTGAGCGGAAAATATCGCACAGCAAGGGGAAGGTCACCCCCATGAACAGACAAGGAATAAAGAGGCTGACCGTAGCGATGGTTCCCTGGGCAATCTGGTAGCGAATCGTCTGGACCCAGATTCCGTCGTTCAGATGATACGGGAAAGAACCCCAGAGGTCCGTCGGCAGATATTCGATCGCTACGGTCACAAGAGCCGACACCCCGACCAGAAGTTCTATCAGCCCGTACAAACGCAGCTTGTCCCCGATGCCGGTCCGGTCGGTCAGCAGCCGGATGATTCGCCGACTCAAAAGCGCACCGCAGCCCAAACCCCCGATAAAGCTGCACACCACTAGGGCGAAGGTGAGGTTGGTCGAGCCAAACCAATCGACGAAAATGCGGAACCACGCGACTTGGTAGCCGAGGCTGATGAAGCCCGAAAGGGCATACAAGGGAAAGACGCGTCGCAAAAAGAGTTAGACCTTGTTTGCTAGAGTCCCTAACAAACGTCTTTCCAGCGCATACGCGCTAGTTCTTTGAGGCCTATTAATCGCGCAGGTACTCGTCCGGTTTAGCTGCATTGGGCGGCCAGTACCCGTCCCGCGACTGACGCCATTGCGCGCCGCACAGGCCGCTGATCACGCTCCACTCGGACGGACTGGGGTCTGGGTCTGGGTGGAAGAGAAAGCGCTGGGCACCGGCGTCCTGCGAAGCTTTGAGAATACCGGCCAAATCGCGGGACGGCATGGCGTCGCCAGCGTGTGGGGAGCGGCCAGTGGACACCCAGAAGATGGTTTTGTCGACGTCCTTGATCGCCTCTAAGGCGCGCCGCGTTTCGCTGTATACAACTTCGGTGAAAAACTCTTCGGGAAAACCCATCTCCATATCCAGCAGCGACTCGACATTGGGCAGACGCAGGCCGAACAGCGATTCGACCAGCAGGAAGCAATCGGCCTCGGTCAAGGAAGGATTCCACTCGGCGAACTTTTGCACCCAGCGGGCAATGGTCCCGTACATGCCGTCGAAGCCGCGATGCCAGTAGTAGTGCTTGGGAAAGATATAATCGAAGAACGGCGGCATCTGCTGGTAATCTTGGCCGGTCAGGGAGGAAAACGTGGTGATGCGCGGAATGCCACCCAACTCGACATAGCGATTCACTCCGTCCAAGTCGGAGCGGGCCCGCTCCCAGGAACGCCGCGATTTTTCCGCCCGCGCTCGCAGCCAGTAGAGAGAATCCTCGTTAATGTCAAAGAGGCTCAAACCAGCCAAGGTCCCACCCGGAGCCCAATAGCGCACGAGGTCGGGAGTGAGGTTGTGGAAACGCTGGTGCATATGGGCAATACCGCGCTCCAGCCGGTCAATCTCAAAGCCCAAGTTGGCAAACTCGACGCGCTCGCCGTCGCGCAATTCAAAGAGCTCGCCGCCGTGGTGCCAAGCCAACTCGTAATGGTTCTCGCCAGGCCCGTCGATGATCACTCCGTTGACCTGGGGATAGCGGTTTATCAAGCTCTGCACGTGAGCCGTGGTGCCGCTGTCGAATACCATGATATGCCAGCCGCGTCCGGCGGCGTCATCCAGCATCGCGCTTAGCTCCCGCTCCTTTTCCAAGTCTCGGGGCTGCTCCTCGGGCGCTGCTAGCCCTAGGTCGGCGTAGGCTTGGGGATCTTGGGGAAAGGCGGGAATTCGGCCGCCGTCGTCTTCCATAAAAAACATGCGTCCCACCACAATGCCGCGCACGCCGCCCTCTTCCCAAGCGTCGAAAATATGCTTGTAGTTGGCCATGTAGCGTTCGAGCGGATTGAAAACGAAAATCCAACATTGCATCGTCTCATCTCCTAGGTTTATGGCTTTTCAACTCGATCTCTTATCCCGGCTTGTAAAGCCGCGATCCCTTGTCCTCTCTCCGGTACTGCGGCGGCGTAATCACCGCCTGCTGCTCCTCGGTCAATTCGGCGTAGAAATCCGGCGGAGTATAAGTCCCCATAAGCGATTCGGCCTGAACGCCGTGGTTATAGCGCAAAATCACCGAGCGCCGCTGGTGTTTGGCCGTCCACGGCACAGCCCCGTGCATCAGCGTCTCGACGAAAAGGATCGCGTCGCCCGCTTGGGCCGGGATCTGCGCGATGCGATCTTGATGTGCCTCGTACAGCCGGATCTCGTCCGGGCAGGGATAGTTGGCCTTATGGCTGCCGGGCAGGCAAGCAAAACCCCCATCCTCCGGCCCTACATCCGACAACTGTACGGCGATGTTGGTCATCCCGCAAAACATCCGGCCATTGCGGTAGAGAAAACCCCGCGAGCGGTCAAGCGGCTCGCCACCCTCGTGGAACCAGAAGCCTTCGGCCCCCTCGTCCATAGTAATGATCCCCAAGCCCTCCAAGCGAAAACCCGGTCCCAGCAATTCTTCCAGATACGGCTTGAACCGCGCATGGGCAATCATCGCCCGAAACGGATCGCAATGCGGCTTGTCCCAAGTCAGCATCCCACCCAAATCGCCGCGTCCCTGCGTGCCCTTGAGCGTCTCCGACTCGTGGGCCAAGTCATTGGGGCGGATGCCGATTTGATCGGCGTGGTGGTCAATCGCCGCATTGGCCGCCGCCACTTCCGCCGACGAGAGCGCTCCCTCGATCACCAGATAGCCGTGTACTTCAAAGAGATACTTCTCCGTTGCGTCCATCTTCCTCCTCAGTCTCCAGTTAAGCGGGCAGGACCTCGCGCAAGACCCGCAGGTAATTCCCGCCGCATATCTTGCTTGTCTCCTCCTCGGTAAATCCCGCATCCAGCAAGCCCTCTACCACCCAAGGCAACACCGCACTGTTGAAGTGAGTGCCGATCCCCACGCCTTCTACGCCCATCACATCAGCGGCGTAGCGAACCTGCACCAAGGTCTGCTCCAACTGTTCCGGCGCGACCGCCCGATAGGGTGCATCCCCCGGCGGTCGGGTGATCGGCGGCGGGATCCCCAACACGCCGCCGCGCTCGGCCAACGCCCGCATAACCTCGTCGGGTGCCGCCCTAGGCTCATCGACCAAGGCCCGCGGATGCGAGTGCGAGTCGACCACTGGCTTTGTCGATACTTCGATGATATCGAGGGCGCAGGGGTCATTGCTATGAGCTAGGTCGATAAGGATCCCAGCCGCGTTCATCTCCGCAATCATCCGCACTCCCAATTCAGTCATCCGCCCGCCCGAACGGGTCTCATTGGAAGCGTCCCAACCCAACTCGCGGGTCGCTTGGCCCAAGGTAATCATTCGCAGCCCGAGGCGGGCAAACATCCGCAGAATGCCGGGGCTGTCGCCGAACCAGTCGCTGCGATTGGCCCCCATTAATACCGCGACCTTGCCCGCCGCCCGCGCAGCATCCAAGTCCCGGGCCGTCCGCACCAGCAGCACCTGCTCGGGATAGGCTTCGACGTTTAACAGAAAACGGTCGAGCACCCCCAGCACCAGTTGGGTCGGATTCTTGATCGCCAGACTCAGGAACATATCCTCGCTGTCGCGGCCCGGACGCCATTCCGACTCCTGCCGCCACAGCGGTTTGTAGTTCTCATCGTAGTAAGCCGCTCCCCCCTTGCACATCACCACTTCCACCCCCCATTCGGCAAACTTGGGAAAGTCGCCGCGACAAGTACTCGCGTCTTTTTTGCCCAGGTCAATATCGTCGATCACAAAACGAGGGTGGGTCAAGTTTAACCCCAGCATATCGCATACTAAATGCGGCCAAATCCGTCCAGAGGGCAATTTCATGGTCATCTTATTCGTCAAACGCTTGGTCGAAATCCCGGCGGCAATCGGCTAAAACCTGAGCCAAGGCAAAATCGCCGCCATACGCCAGCATCTGCGCCCCTTGGGCGCGGTATTTGGCCAGCAACTCGGGCGTGCCAGCGGGTATCCCCCAGGCTTTGCCGTGTTTTTTTGCCGCCGCCGCGACGTTGGCGACGGCCTGATCGAGATCGACATCCCCCCCGGCCAAACCGAGCCGCAACCCCAAATCCGCTGGGCCGACGAAAAGCCCGTCCACTCCTTCGACCGCAGCAATCTCCTCGACATTGGCCAGCGCTTGCGGAGTTTCGATCTGCAAGACGACAAAGGTCTCGCGATTGGCGTCGTCGATATAAGTACTGCCCTCATGCCATACGTCGAGACCGAAATCGCCGTCCAAACCCGCCCCGTCCAAACCGCGATTGCCCAAGGGTGGGTACTTCACCGCGGCGACGATTTGGCGCGCCAAGTCCGCGTCGGAAACCAGCGGCATCATCAGGCCAGTCGCCCCGTCTTCGAGATAGCGGTAGAGGCGGGTGCGCTCGAGCGTCGGGGCCCGCAGCATGCAATCGATATCGCAGGCGCGACACAAGGCCAACATGCCCTGGACCTCACGCTGATCCATCGCCCGGTGTTCCAAATCGAGCCAGATGCCGTCATAGCCGTTGTGAGCGGCATAGCGCACGAAGAACGGCAGATAATGCCCGAGGCCACAAATGCGGGCACACCGCCCCGTGCGCACTTTGTCCAAGACTTTGCTCTTTCTCATATACCCCGCTTTGCCAAAGGGTTGCGTTGCGCCGCAGTGCTGCAAGCGGTAGCGGTCCTGATCTGCGCAAGCATACTACTCGGTGATTCGCCCGTCAAGCGATTTGACGACCGAGAGCGCTCTTACCCAAAGGTTCGTGCAATATCGATACTCTGGCAAACATTCTGTCGGATATTCTTAGAGGATTGACCATTTTGTATTTTAAAGTAGATTAGGCGAAACCTTTAGCCGATAAGTTTCGCCACGGAGACCAGAATGAATCTGCCAGATATACAAAATTCACATGACAAACGCGGCATTGAAATCGATCAGGTGGGTGTGTCCAACGTGCGCTATCCTTTGACCTTGCCGCTGCGCGATAATGGTGAATTTCACACGGTAGCCAATCTGTCTATGACCGTGAGTTTATCCCACTACCAAAAGGGCACTCATATGTCACGGTTTATGACTGCGCTGAATGAGCACCACAAACACTTTACACCTGACAGTGTACACATTGTGCTCAAAGAAATGCTCGAATTATTGGAAGCCGAAGAAGCGTTTCTGAGTATGGCATTTCCTATTTTTTTGTTGCGCAAAGCACCTGTGACAGGCATTGAAGGAATGATGGACTACAACTGCGAATTTAAAGCGATGTTGACAAATGAGGGAATACAAGACAAGCTGATCGAGGTGCGTACAAACGTGGCAAGCCTCTGTCCGTGTAGCAAAGAAGTAAGCGACTATGGTGCTCACAATCAACGTTCCGAAGTAACGATGGATGTGCGCCCCTGTAATAATGAATTTATCTGGTTTGAAGATTTGATCGATATTGGCGAATACAATGCGTCATGTCAACTGTATCCCATTCTGAAACGGCCAGATGAAAAATACGTGACTGAACGTGCATATAATGATCCCAAGTTCGTCGAAGATATTGTGCGCGATGTGGCAACAGATCTGCTGGCGATGATGGACGCAGAGCGCATTGCGTGGTTTTACGTATCGAGCAACAACTATGAGAGTATTCACAACCACGATGCGTTTGCTAAAGTTGAGCGCGGTGTGCGCGGCCCTTTATTAACACATCGCAAAGAAGCACAAAATGAGTTGGTTATTTAGAATAGTATGTCCCATTGCTCAGGCTAATTATCGCAAATACGCCCGCTCCACCTTCGCAAACGCCTCCGCAATATCCGCCACCTCCTGCGCGGCAAAATTCTCGTGAATCGACATAATGAAGTGGCTCTCAACCGAGGCGACGGCGTTGGGACAGGGAAACTTTGCATTGCGGTCTCCCCTGTACGCCGGCAATCCCCACGGATAATCGCTGCCGGGAAAGACCTGCCGCTCCCTAAACCAGATCATCTCGGAGGGGATATAGCGATATGTGGCCATCAGCGGAATGCCCTCGGCAGCCACGGCCCGGGCAAAGCCGTCTTTATCGACCCGCAGCTTGTCAGCATCCACATGGAACCGCATAAACCAGTAAACTCCCTCCGACTCGGCCACCTGCCATCCCAGCCGCACCGCTCTGCACCCGGCAATGGCCTCTTCGATTTGCGCCGCTACCTGACGCCGCTTGGCAATCATCGCATCGAGCTTTCTCAGTTGCACCCGCCCAATAGCGGCCGACAGGTCGTTGCCGTTGAGGTTGAGCCCAGCGCGCAGGTTGGAGGTCGCCTCCGTATTAAAGGGCTTGCCCCGGTCGGCAAAGCGCTTGGCCTCCCAGCAGATTTCTTCGTCGCGGGTAAAGACCACCCCGCCCTGTGGCCCCGTCGCGTGGTGCTTGCCGCTCATGGTCGAAAAGGCCGCCACCGCACCCAACGACCCCGCTAGCTGCCCCTTGTAGCGCGCCCCGTGGGATTGGGCGCAATCCTCGACGACCGGAATGCCGCGCTCCTCAGCTAGCGCCAAAATCGGCGTCATATCCGCGGGTTCGCCGGCAATATGGGCCACGACAATGGCGCGGGTGTGAGGCGTCAGCACCGCCGCGATCTGCTCCGCACCGGCGTTGAACGATCCGGGTGCGGCATCAGCGACCACTGGCACTTGGCACAACAGCGCCGCGGGCATCGCCCCACCCGGATCCGTAATCGGCGGGATCACGACCTCGCCAGCCGCTTCTAGCTTTAGAGCCCCCAATGCCGCGTAGAGCGCCGAGGTACCCGAATTGACCAAATCGGCGTACCCACCCCCCATAAACGCGGCGAATTCTCGCTCGTAGGCCAATTCCTCTGGCCCGCTGTAGCCGATTGCATTGCCGCTCTCCTGCGCTTCAGAGAACAGCCGCAGCGCGACTTCGTGCTCCTCAGCCCCAAACAGATGCCGCTTGGGAAATGGCGTCTCGCGGACCTTGGGCCCTCCATCTATTGCCAACATACTATTCGCTTTCCTCCCTCGGCAGTGGCCCCTGAATGCAGGTCGAACATGCGCTGGATTCTCCGGCAGCATTTGAATATCTTTCTCCCCGTAGCAAACGCTCTTTGACAAGAGAATAGGTAGGCGGTTCCAATGCCGAATCGTGCGTTGGGTAAAACCTGTTGCGTGGTCGCTAACGAACTGAGCGTTGGCAAGGCTGAAAGAGCCGGCCCACGGCGCAAAGCTGAAAATGCTGGCGACTGAATTGCTACCAAAGTCTCAACTCCGGTTGAGCACCAAGGTCCGGTGCGGGCCTGCGGGGGATAACGTAAAGGTAGTCAACTTATGCGTGCCCCGCGAAACTGTCGTCTTCAGGTGACAGTAGTTCACAACTATACACCGCTGCTGATTTGCACAAAAGACACGATCCCTACTCCAGTCTGCGCGTCCCGCTCTTCCGGCGTTATCTCATCGCTTCCTCGCTGGTGCGGATGGGTACGGCCGCCCAAGGTTTGGCCATCGGTTGGGAGATGTACGACCGCACCGGCCAAGCGCTCTCCCTCGGCATGGTCGGCCTCGTCCAAGCCATCCCCATGCTGCTGTTGACCCTGCCCGCCGGGTATCTAGCCGACGTCTTCGACCGTCGCAAGCTGATGATGCTCAGCCTAGCCGGCGCAACGTTCTGCTCGCTGGCCTTGGCCGTCTTTAGCTGGTACCAGATGCCGATCCCCTGGATGTACGTACTGCTCTTCTTGGACTCGTCTTTCCTCCGCTTAGGCTGGCCTGCACAGCGGGCCATCGCGCCCTTGCTGGTGCCGGACGCACTCTTTGAAAACGCCGCCAAGTGGGCAACCAGCCTACAGCAGATCATCGGCATTGCCGGACCGGCCATCGGCGGTTTTGTCATCGCCTTCAATCTCCAAGTCGCCTATGTCCTCAGCGCCATTTCCTCCGCGGCCTTCATCCTCTTCCTCAGCACCATGATCTTGCCGCCCGCTCCGCGCATCCAAGGGGGCAAGATGTTCGCTCAAATCGCCGTTGGGCTGCGCTTCGTCCGCGACCAGCCGCTCCTCCTCGGCGCGATCTCGCTCGATCTATTCGCCGTACTCCTCGGCGGTGCAGTGTACCTCTTGCCCATCTTCGCCCGCGAGATCATCGACCTCAGCTCCGTCGGCCTCGCACCCGAAGCCGCACTCGGCTGGCTGGTCGCGGCCCCGGCCATCGGTGCCAGCATCACCGCCTTGGCCATCGCCCATTTGCCGCCGATCCGCCGCTCTGGCAAAACCCTACTCTGGTGCGTAGCCGGCTTTGGCGCGGCGACCATCCTCTTTGGCCTCTCGCAAAACTTCTGGTTCTCGCTGCTGATGCTGGCGCTGACCGGCGCTTTCGACAACGTCAGCATGGTCATCCGCCGCGTCATCTCGCAGATGGGCACGCCCAACGAGATGCGAGGCCGGGTCCAAGCCGTCTCCGCCATCTTCGTCGGTGCCTCCAACGAGATCGGCGGCTTTGAGTCCGGGCTGGTGGCCCAGCTCTTCAACCCGGTCTTCTCCGTCGTCAGCGGCGGCATCGGCACGTTGCTGGTCGTCGCCGCTTGGACGGGCCTTTTTCCCTCGCTGAGAAACTTGGGTAGCCTCGCGTCCCTGACAGCCCAGCACTCGGCCAAATGAGAGACTGGTACTTGCTAATTTGCTAAGTACACGACAGTAGAGTGGTACGGGATGCTTCGCTTCCCTCAGCATGACACCAATGGGCGTCAGCACCGGTCATGCTGAGCGGAGCAAAGCGGAGTCGAAGCATCTCTGCGCTCCCATGCCTAACGTCCACTCGATTACTGTCGGGTATTTAGGCTATGTTATAGATATTGTTACCTAATGGAAGGGGAACTTATGAAATTCGTCCGCATCATTACCGCCATCTTCATTGTACAACTAGCCCAAGATGCCCACGGGCAGATTGCGGTCTCAGGGACCGTGGTCTCGGATGAAACCGGCGACGCCTTACCGGGCACAACGGTCGTCATTGAGGGCACATACATCGGGACGATGACGGACCAGGATGGGGCCTATTCGATTGACCTTCGGTCGCCAGAGGACATGCTAATTTTTTCCTTTGTGGGATTCCAGACCAAGCGACTGACTATAAGTCCGGGCATCATCACGCTTGATGTTCGCTTGGAACCGAGCGTCGTCGGACTTGAGGGAATCAGCGTCGTTGCCGAGGAACCCCGGATCTTCGCCAGCAACGTCGTCGCCGAGCCGATGATCCTGCAGCAGTCGAACATCACCAGCGTGACATCAGTGGTCGATAACCTGCCCGGGGTATCCATCCAAGAGGGCGATGCGTACGGCTTTGACGACTGGTCGAGCAACGTCGCCGTGCGCGGCTTCCAAGTGACCATCAGCGAGGCGCAGATCGGCACGACCATCGATGGGTTCCCCAACGGTACATCCGACTACTTCAGCGGTGCCAAGGCCAACCGATTCATCGACCCAATGAACCTCGGCGGCGTCGAGGTGTCGCAAGGGACGGCCGACATCGCCTCCCGCTCGGTCGAGGCGCTGGGCGGCACTTTCAACTACCTGACGGACGATCCGGCGGCCGAGCGGACCTACACTGCGTCAACCACCATCGGCGAGAACGAAGGCCAGCGGCTCTACATGCGCCTCGACACCGGACCGTTGTTTGGCCGCGAGACGCGTGCCTGGATCGCCGCGGTCCGCCAAGAATCGACCGATTGGATGCAGGGCTCGGCGCGCAACGAGCGGGAGCACATCGCCGCCAAGCTGGTCTCGTCGCACGGACGCCTTGACCTTACGAGCTACCTCTCGTACGACAGCATCCACGAGGACGCCTACCAACGGCTCTACAGCGAGGCCAACTTCAGGGCGAACCCGCGCTGGGACCGCTTGGTGGGCGACTGGCCGGGTGTCCCGTACCTGAATCAGTTCTACCGGCCCGGCTGGCAGACCCGGCGGAACAACACCTTGGCCTACCTGAAGGCGGACTGGTCGCTCGACGCCCTATCCATGAGCGGCGGACTCTATTTCCATCGCAACCGAGGCCGCGGCGATTGGCTGCCCCCCTACATCGTCAATGTCACCGACGACAGCGGTGGCCCGGAATCAGAGCTGATGGGCCGGCCACCGGTGCAGGGCGGCACCCAACTCGGACTGATTCGCTTCGTGAACCGGGACGGCGTCGCAGTCGGGCCGGTCGCCGGGTGCACGTCGTCCTATATCTACAACTACTACGGATCGGGCGGCCCAGAGGTTGATCCTGCGTGCCACCCGGACGCTACTGCGGTGCAGTCGTACCGCCACAGCCACTATGGGAAGGACCGCGTCGGCGTGACGCTCGACGAGGAGTGGTTCACCACCATCGGCACCGCCGGCAGCACACTGCGCGCCGGCATCTGGTACGAGGATTCGCGGCGGCACCTCGGTCGGGACTGGCATCAGATGCTGGATCCGACGCTCAGCTTCGACTGGAACGAGCAGGCCTACTGGCACCAGTACGAGTGGGATTTCCCGCAACATATCTTCAAGTGGTACGCCGAGGAAACGATCTTCGCCGGCCCGTTGTCCCTGAGCGGCGGCGTCAAGCAGTTCTTGGTCGGCGTGTCGCGCGAAGACCAGTTCGGTATCGATCCAGACCTAGAGGTCAATTCCGATTCGGATCTGCTCCTCTCCGGCGGCATCACATACGAGACGCCGGTCGAGGGCCTCGACCTGTTCGCCGGCTATTCGGAGAACTTCAGGGCGATCAGCGCTACGCTCCTCGAGGTGCCGGGCCGGAGCCTCGATCTGCTTGAGCCCGAGACCGCCTCGAACATCGATGTCGGGCTGCAGTACGCGGGGGAACGGCTGGCGCTGAGCGCCACGTGGTACACCATCGACTTCGAGAACCGTATCTTCTACCTCGGCCCAACGACGGCCGCCGGTCCCAACTACCTCATCCCGGGCGGCGGTGCCTATTTCAACGCTGGCGGCCTCCAAACGAAAGGCTTGGAGTTTTCGGCAACAGTGCGGATGCCGCAGCAGATATCCTTCTACACGGCCTACACATTCAACGACTCGGAGTATATCGGAAGCGGTGATCCCCTCGTTGACGAAAGCCAGAACATCGTTGCGGGGACCGATGTCACCGGCGTACCGGACCGGCTGTGGGTCGTCTCACTCGATCGGACCGGGCCTTTCCGCACGGGACTGACGGCCAAGTACACATCGTCGCGTCGCGTCAGCCTGACAGCCGACTGGTACACGGACGCCTATTGGCTGGCAGACGCGTATGTCAGTTTCTCAGGCGCGGCACTCGATCCCTTGCTCCGATCGACGGAGTTCTCGCTCGTGGCCAACAATCTGCTCGATAGGGCCTATCTGTCCGCCATCACCGAGAACGCGGCCTGGCTCGGCGCGCCGCGGACGGTTTCAATGACCGCGACTGTTTCTTTCTAAGCGAAGCGCGAAGGGACAAGAACTAGGTGACGTGCAACCCCAGCGTCTGCTTTACCTCAAACGACTTGCGCCCCGTAGCCCAAGCAAATAGTATAGACCGCGCCCCAACAGACGCCGCCAAGCACAGGAAAGGGACATGAAGAAAAAACTTTTCATCACCGGCGCCGCCGGCAAAGTCGGGTCCGGCCTGCGCCGCCACCTCAAAGACCGCTACGACTTCCGCCTGCTCTTCCATCGCAACATCCCCGAGGTCGAACCAAACGACGAGATCGTGGTCTCCGACCTCGCCAACTTCGAGAACATGGTCGAGGCCTGCGAAGGCATCGACACCATCGTCCACCTCGGCATCGCCATCGTCCAGCGGGGCTATCCGCGCACGCGCTACAACCAGATGATCATGGAGACCAATATCCAGGGCACCTACAACATTTTTGAGGCCGCCCGCATCAACAAGGTCCCAGTCGTCGTCTTTGCCAGCACCAACCACGTAACGGGCTTCTACGAGCAAGAAGGCATCTACACCACCCCCGAGATGCCGATCCGCCCCGACAGCATGTACGGCGTCAGCAAGGCATTCGGCGAAGCGCTCGGCCGCTTCTACTACGACGAGTACGGCATCTCCTCTTACTGCCTCCGCATCGCCAACTACCCGGACACCGAGGAAGTCAACAGCCCCTATCCCCCCGGTGAAAACCGCTGGCTCAGTGCCCGCGACGTCTCCGAACTGACTGCCTGCTGCATCGAGGCCCCCCGGCCCCAATTCGGCATCTTCTACGGGGTCTCACTGGGCGCGGACAAAAAGTGGGACCTCGCCAACGCCAAAGAACTCGTCGGCTGGGAGCCCCAAGACCGCGGCGCGCCCTCGCCGTGACGGATGTGGCCCACTTGGGCGGCGGCTACGCAGAATCCGCACCCGACCCCGGCCCCACCGTAACAGCCCTTCTGCAAGCCGCCCGCCCCGGTAGCCCATCTTCTCGTCTCGTGGTCTTGGGCGGGCCGCCCGGAGTCGGCAAAACCGCCGTCGCCCGAGCACTCCTCGCGCTCTGCCCAAACACCTTTCTCCTCGACAAAGACCAAACGGCCGCTGGTTTTATCCTCGAAGCGGCTGCGCTGCGAGGCGACGCGCCCGACGCGGCCTATGGCGCTCCACACTACTGGCAAAAGCTCCGTCCCCTCGAATATGCAAGTGCCCTCTCGGCAGCCTGCACTAACCTCGTCGGCACCCGCCAAGTCCTCCTCGTCGGCGGCTTTGGCCCCGAACTGGGTGTGGACGCTGTCTGGGAAGGGCTAGCCGCAAACATCGCCCCAGCCACCCTCTGCGTCCTCCACCTCGATCCGCCGCCCTTGGACATTTGGCGCGCCCGCATGGCCAGTCGCGGCTCCCGCGCCGACGCTTCTTACTTTGCCCAGCTCGCGCAGGCCCTCGGCAACCTTCCCGTCTGGGCCGGAGCCGTCCGCATCCCGACCGACGCCCCCCTGCACTCGGTCGTCCAACGCGCCCTCAACGCCCTCGACTGAAGGCGCGCGGACCGGGCGCACTGCGGTTGACTTTTTTCGGTTTTACCCTTTATTTTTTAGGATGTTATGTTAATCGTCCACAGTGCCTTAGGTTACTGCGTTCTTCTCGCCATCGCCTATCTCAGCGGCCACCGCACTCGCTCTATTCCCTGGAAAACCATTGGCATAGCCACGGTGCTCCAACTCCTGCTGGCCGCCATCCTGCTGCAACCAGCCATTCGCTCGTTGGTCTTTGGCCTCGCCAGCGGCTTGACGACCCTGCTCAAAAACACCGCGCTTACCGCCAATGAGTCGCTGCTGTTTAGCGGCGTGAGCGCCGAGTCGTTTGCCCGCGAACACGGGCCGGTAATCGCCCTCGAAATCGCGGCGATCCTCATCTTTGTCGCCTCGCTTTCGCGCGTGCTCTACCACTACCGGCTCCTGCCTTGGATCATCGCCCGGCTCAGTCGGTTCATGCAGAAGTCCATGGGCATCAGCTCGGCCGAGAGCGTCGGCATGAGCGCCAACATCTTTCTCGGCATGACCGAAGCCCCACTCCTGATCCGCCCCTACGTATCGCGCCTCACCGAAAGCGAACTGCTGTGCCTGATGATCGGCGGCATGGCCACCATCGCCGGCACCGTGATGACCATCTACGCGACCATGCTCGGAGCGATCCACCCGGATATTGCCGGGCACATCTTCGTGGCTTCGCTGATTAGCGCACCGGCCGCCATCGCCGTATCCAAGCTCATGATCCCGGAAACGGAACGGGCGGAAACAGCCCAAGAGAAGGTAGAGCTGCCCCCCCGGGACACCATCAACGGCCTCGACGCAGCCGCCCGTGGCGCAGCCGAGGGCATGCACTTAGTAATCAATGTCCTCGCCATGCTCATCGCCTTTCTCGGCCTAGTAGCCTTGGTCAACTATGGCCTGAGCTATTTCGACGCCCTGATCAACGGCACCCCGAGTGGCTGGAGCTTGCAAACCATAGCGGGCGTCCTCTTCCACCCCCTGACGTGGTTGATGGGCATCCCTTGGGCAGAAGCGCGGCTCGTCGGCGAGCTCATGGGCCTGAAGACCATTCTCAATGAATTCGTCGCCTACCTAGCGCTCGCTCAGCAGATGGAAGGCAACACCGCCTTGAGCACGCGCTCGTTCATCATCGCCACGTACGCCCTCTGCGGCTTTGCCAACTTCGGCTCGGTGGCCATTATGATCGGCGGCATCGGCGGCATCGCACCCGAGCGGCGCGGCGACTTGGCGCGCTTGGGACTGCGCTCGCTGGTCGGCGGTACGCTGGCGACCATGGCGACTGGCTGCGTGATTGGGCTATACCTGTGAAACTCAGCGGCACTTCGGGCGTTATATCCTGTCTAGACCAAAATTCCCGAACAAAACCTTCTGCAGCATTTCCAACAGATGGCATGGCGAGCGTAGCCGAAAACAGCACAGGCGTGATAGACTCGAAATATACCTTTGAGCTGGCGTCCAGTTCTACACCCAACCAACGTACCTTGCGGACTCCCAAGTCCTGTCGGAAGTAAGAGCTTGCCTGTTGGTCCGTACAAGACTACTTGTAACAAAACGGTGCGCCGACAGATGGCCTAACCCAAGGAGGTACATGATGCAGATGAGAAACTATCTTGCTGTTTTAGCGTTGCTTGTTGCGCTGGGGTCTAGCGTTTGGTCCACAGGCATTGACGTATGGGGCGAAGTCACCCAACCGGATGGGACGACCTTTGTGTACCATGCTTGGGGGGACGAATTTGGGGGCAACCGAGAAACCGCGGATGGCTATGCCTTCGTTTATGGTAGCGATGGCTGGGCCTACTATGCAGAATTGGATGCGAGAGGCGAGTATGTGGCGTCGCCTTACAAGGTCGGTATTGACGACCCAGCTAAGATAGGCATTCCGAAGCACCTACGGACGCAGCGGAGTGCGGTGCGCCAAGCGGAGCTAGACGCGGAGTGGATTCTGCAGGGCGGGTATGGGCTTCTCCTTACCCAGCCTGATGGCACTACCTTTATAGCTCTTGGGTTCAACCCCGCTGAGTCCGACCTCGCGGAAGGCTATGTCATCTCCGTAGATGGCACTTCCCTCATAAACTATAGCGGTGCCGACCCCTATTATGTCTTCGTCTATAGTGTCGATGGCTGGTATTACTATGCGGAACTGGACACGCAAGGCGTATCTGTGCCGTCGACGTATGAGCTATTCAGAATGATGCTGACTGGCAACGTTGTTTGCTCCGTGCAAGTCAGATATGTGGCGTCATCTTATAAGGTCGGTATTGACGATCCACCCGACTACGGAGCTACGGCGGTCCAAGAACGCTCTTGGGGGGCTATGAAACACCTCTTGCACAAGTGAAAGGTAGGAGTAATCGGTGAGAAACTATCTTGCTGTTTTAGCGTTACTTGTTGCACTGGGGTCTAGCGTTTGGTCCACAGGCATTGACGTATGGGGCGAAGTCACCCAACCGGATGGGACGACCTTTGTGTACCATGATTGGGGGGACGAATTTGGGGGCAACCGAGAAACCGCGGATGGCTATGCCTTCGTTTATGGTAGCGATGGCTGGGCCTACTATGCAGAACTAGACTCCCGAGGCGAGTATCGGGCGTCGACTCATAAGGTCGGTATTGACGACCCGTCCAGTAACGGCATTCCGAAGAACCTACAGCGAAGTGCGGCCAGCATTGCGGAGATAAACTCGGTGCGCATTGCACACGGGTATGCCAGACGCCCAGAAAGCTCGGTGCAGGGGACAGCTGGTGCCCCGGCCCATTTTGTTTGTTCGCCGACAAACAAATGTAAGGGCTACGTGGTGTTGGTTACCTTTCCGCCAGAAACGGATCCAAAAAAGAGCTTCTATAATGGCTACGACCAACCTTATGGCTACTCGTGGGATTTGTTCAATCAATTCTTCAATGGGGGCTATGACGGGCTGGCTGCTTATAAAGGCACTACAGCACTCCCGCGTCAGGCGACGAGTAAGGCCGCGGAAACCGAGGCAGTTTTTGGCAGTTTAAGGGCGTATTTTGACGAAGTGTATGGCGGCGACATCATAGAGTTTGAGATTCTGAACAAGAAAGACGCCACTACTGGCCTTCCTATGTGGCTTCAGCTTCCCAAAACGAAATATGATTACGCTGATCTGTCCGGCGGTTCAAGCACGTTTTGGAATGATGCGGAGGCTACGGTCCGAGCAGATGACACAAACGGGGACGTGCTAAACCCCGTGCCATCGTCCACGGCTCCCTCACCTTTTCCTTATAAAACGGCTCCTGCTTCCACTGCCGCCACGTTACTAGCCAACAAGGCGATCTATGTGTATTCTGGTCTCACGCCTACAAATTACAGTCCTCTGCATCCCCGGGTAGATGTAACCACTTGGTCCGATACGAATACGCGAGGGATTGGTGCTCGGATGGTGATGGGCGAGCGCCAAGGTTGGGAAGATTGGGGCCATCCTCCTAAATACAAGGATAAAGAGCATTCGGTGGACCGCTTTGCTGGTATCGGCCTTCACGTCCACGAGTGGGGTCATTTATTTGGCTTTATCCATCCTGATGGTTTATGGGAAGGACCGAATCCTCATTCTACTCCTCAACAAACAAACGCGTCCTTTGATCCTGCCAACTTGCTGGGCTGGGGTTCGATGCAGAGCGGTGCACATGGTCCTAAGATTGCGGGACAGAATAAGGACGGCACACCATCCCATTACAACCTAGCCTACCGCTCTTGCCCTAATCCCTATAACCCTTTCTACCGAATGGACTTGGGCTGGAACAAAAAAGAGAAAATAACATCGTCTATGAGCGACAAGAACATTCTATCTGGTCCGGCGCATATTTATGTGGTTCCTAGTATCAACGGCCAAGATTACCTATTAGACTTCCGAACAAACAGCACCTTTGGGCAATACGTTGGTTATCATCGTTTCGAGAGTTCTCCCGGACTCCTAATCTGGCGCCGCGCATCTGGTACGGCCGATTCCAACCCGATGCTTATCCCGGCGGATGGCCGATCAATCGATGATGCTCGGCCCGGTGGAGGACGCGATTCTAAGGACATTATGTTCGACGATCTGCCATCCGATCCATTTGCTGCGATCGCTCAGACGTATGGGCCGACCGCAACAGAGGCGACGGATGCGACCCATCTGCTCCATGCAACGCAAAAGTCCGTAGGTTCTAATAAAAATCTACGATCTGCCAATCCATCTCCTGACCCCTCCTATTTAGCCTTCCGCAACATCACCATCACAAGCGATGACTATGGGACTTATGCTTCGGTCGATATCCACTTTATCCCATTGCCGCCGACTACGTTGACGGCTTCGTCGGGTAGCACGAATTCGGATCAGGTGACGCTGCGCTGGGACACTCCTGACCGGAACGGAGACACGATCACTGGCTATCAGTATAGTGTCGACGGGGGTGATGATTGGGTTGGGATTGAGATCAGTGAAGTGACTCCAATTGGGGCCTTGACGGAGTACATCATCACGGGTTTGAAAGGCACGAATTATACCTTCCAAGTGCGGACGGTCACCGATGGGGTCGCCCCTCATAACGTGAGTTCTTCGTCGAATGAAGTATCGCTCACCTTCGACCGTCCCGGCATGGTCACGTTGGCTTCTTCTAGGGAACCGTCTAGGAACCTTAGTAATCTGCGGGTGGGCGATGTGCTGACGGCGACGGCAACCGATCCGAACATGTCGGAGGATGCTTGGGATGGTGATGGTGTTTCTTGGCTGTGGCAACAGAGGAACATCGGGGGCAGTAGCTGGACGGGTATTTCGGGGGCGAGATCGGATAGATACACGCTGAAGTACGAGGACTTGGGTACGGAGGTGCAGGCGACGGTTCGTTATAACGACCGGGCTGGCCGCGACGCTGACATGGCCGTGAGCGAGCCGGTGGTCTTTACGGGCTTACGAGTTGAAGGGGCGACGCAACAGTTGGTGGATGAAGTCACTGATCCGAATGCCACCGGCCCGGTTGATGTAGGCGTCTATAC
>JAJEFJ010000027.1 GCA_022820485.1 Candidatus Latescibacterota bacterium | reverse complement strand
ATATTCCGCACAAGGGACCGTGGAGTGCCTTTACCTTGAAGCGAAACTTCGCTTGGCAGACCGCCCAACAACAACTCGAACATACCCTACACTTGAAACTGAAAAAGGACGCCTAAAAGAGAAAACCCGTCGGGTTTAAGTCAAATACTGTGCCCTTGCGTACCGAGAACGTATAGCGGCAATCACCACATCGAAACTGGCCATCCGATCTTTTATAGACGCGAGAGGAATCGCAACGCAAGCATTGAACGCCGTCCGGCCACCTCACCTCAGTAAAGTGGTCGATGCACTTTTGCTCGGTGTCAAATTCCCACAATAGGGCGACAAGGCTTTTGGCTTCAATTTTCATAACACCAGTAAATATAACAATTTACGGGCAATTTGTCAAGGGAAAAATTAGGCATAACTACTTGCGAAAAACACATCTGTTTTGTAAGCTAGCAGATTAGTGGCCTAGCGCAGGTGACGCTGCGCTAGGCCATACGAACCATCCCCCATTATCAAAACTAGAAGGAAACCAAAGGATGATCCGCATTAAAGTATTCCGCCCATCGTGCATAACTGGACTCGACATTCATATTTGTAAAGACGAAAAAGTCGTGACGCCGCTTCCCGACATCCAAGGCACCCCTATCAGCTTCTGTATGCTTTGCGGCCAAGAGGCCGGTAGGTTTGCCATCAAAGACAACCGTATTCAGTATATCCCTGAGTGAAAGTAGGCAGGGCAAAATAGTATATTATTCCCTTTGCGACCACCAATAGCGAGCTGTATCAGGAATGCCTCGAAAAGGAGATACGTTCTCCACGAGGTCGCTTAGGAAGCACTTGACGAACGTTAAGTCTTGGTTCTTTGACGAGCCGCTCTGCATCCTGAGTCGCTTTGTCACGTCTTCTCTCCTAGCAGCAAGCGCCTGCTCAGCGCCTGTCGCGTGCGGTCAATTTCCGCCGCCAAGGTCGCCTCGTCCGGCAAAGCAGTTTTGTATTCGGCAGCCATCACCTTGTTCGGCAATCCGTCGAGCGCGTACCGGGCAACGGCCTCATCCTTCTGCGAACACAGGATCAGCCCGACTGGCGGGTTCTCATCATCGTGCATCCAGTGTTCGCGGGCGTAGTTGAGATAGAGGTGCATCTGCCCGGCGTCGGCGTGGGTGAATTTGCCTATCTTCAGGTCAATGACCACCAAGGAGCGCAGCCGCCGGTGGAAGAATAGCAGATCCACCCGGTACCACTCATCGCCGACGCGAAGCCGCCTCTGCCGGCCCATGAAGCAGAAATCCCCGCCTAGCTCTAGGAGGAATGTCTCCAAGTGGTCAATCAGCGCTTCTTCAAGGTCACTTTCGGAGTACTCGTCCTTGAGATCGAGGAATTCGAGGACGAACGGGTCCTTGATCTCCTCTTCGGGAAGGACACTATCTTCGGGCCGCGCCTTCCGTCCCCGAGTGAGCATGGCGGCCTTGTTCTTTGAAAGAGCAGTGCGCTCGTAGAACTGAGAATTAATCTGCCGGTCGAGCTGGCGAACCGACCAACCTCCGCGCAGGGCCTCGGTTTCGTAGAATTCACGGGCGTGCGTGTTCTTGACTGATAACAGTCGCATATAGGCGGACCAAGGGAGCGGAAAGTGCGAGGCGACGCTGTCCAGCGAAGATTCTGCAGACACCGTCTGCAGAATTGGCCATGCAAGGTAGAACGCCTTCATGTTCCAGACATTGCGTGTCGAGAATCCACGGCCGTACTGGGCCGATAGGTCAGTGGCAAGCCGTTCGACAATCTCCTCTCCATAGTCCGCTCGCTGTTCGTCTGACTGCTCAAACTCCACGATGTGGCGTCCGATCAGCCAATACGCGGCGGTCATAACGGCATTCACCGACCGAGCGGCCGATTGCCTAGCGGCGTCAACAATTCTTGACACATCGCTAAAGATGGCTTGGTACTGAGCATCCGGCTTGTCGGCTGTGAATATCGGCTTTTTCATGATCTGCCATGCTCCCCGTAAAGGGTTTCAGCGAGACGCTTGCATTCGCGGGGGATCATCCGATGCGTTCCTCAGCCCAGCGGACGACGGCTTCGGCGATGGCTAGTGCTTCAGCGTACTCTTGCTCGGAAACAGGCTCTTCCAAGCTAGGATACCGTGTATGCACGGCATAGCGGGTGAGTTTTACGCTTCATACACGACCCTTCCCTCCCGTAGTGCCGGCTTGATGACCAGCGCATGGCTATCCTTGTAGCGCTCCACATCCGCTGGCGTCACCACAACCACATCGACCGCTGCGCCGACGCCGTACAGGTTTTCGTATATCCGCCCCGCCAGACTCCGTCTATGCGCTCCCTCCTTGACGACGAGCAGATCGACGTCGCTGTGGCGGTTCATTTCCCCCCGAGCAGCGGACCCAAAAAGGATGATCTTCTCCGGCTGGGCGACCTCTACAATGCGCCGGATGATGTCGTCCAATATTTGTTGGTCAAGCATCCCCTTGTTCATGGCTTCTCTCCCAGAGCAAGCCGCGCCTGCCCAGTGCCTCTCGCGTACGGTCGATTTCCGCCGCCAAGATCGCCTCGTCCGGCAAAGCAGTTTTGTATTCGGTAGCCATGCGTCATCAATGGACAGAGCTTATCCCCGCTCCAGTTCGGCTGGGTGCATACTGAGGTATTCTCGAACCTCCAACTGCATTCGGTCAACCTCGGCGAGAAATCCCGACACCGAGCCTCGATAATTTTCAGGATGGGTTTCTATCTTGCGTAGATGGGCTATTTGACGTTGAAAATGCGCGATTCGTCCAAGGGTGACGTCGAGTTCTCGATCGTTTGCAATCATGATCATCCCACCGTGATTTCGACGATGCCACGTTCAGTGCCATCGCGTTTGAGTTGCCAATCTTCGATGGTGGCTTCTTCACCACCGATGGCCGCCAAGCGGCGAATCCAGAATACACTACATCCAAAATAATCTTGGGCCGTTCCGTGATAGAACAGAAGCTGAGCTTCGCCGACTAGGGACCCCATATCGAAATTATCATCCATAATCATGAAGACGTCCACATCGTTGGGTTCATATTTTTCAGTAATAAACGAGCCGAATACGACGAATCGAGCTAGATATCCAGTTTGCGCCGCGATCTGATAGATGCGTTCGAGGCGAATGGCAAGCAGCTTACGTCGATGAGATCCGGTTCCAAAACGGCTGACCGTTTCGGCGAGCGAAGCCGTGTGGACGCCAACAGGAAGATCACCTGTTGCGGTAAAGTCAGGTAGGGACATAGACCCTCCTGTTGATGAAAACCACTCCAATGAGACCTCCGGTTAAGTCGTGCATCTTCTCGGCCTCATGATCCGCTCTTCTCTCCGTAGTGCCCTTCGTCTTCCCGAACTTCCATCGGCCTAGTCATCGCGTTCACGTCTAGCCAGTAATGCTGCACCTTAATGACCTCGTGCCACGGGAACCGCGCGGGGTCTCTGACCGGCTCTTGGAGCTGAGGCGTGTTCGCGCAATTAGTCACCACGTAGAGCCAGTAGCATTCGCGGCGATCCTCGGCGACGCGGCGCTCATTGGGCGTCAGCAGAATGCTGCCAGTGGCGGCGGCGAGACCTTTTATCTCGATCAGGCGCAACTCGCCGGACGCTGGATCGAGGCTGGTTATATCGTAGCCAACATTTTTCTCGTGGACATCTTCGACCTGACGGCCCTGCGCGGTCTCGTACTCCATGACCACTCGCATGGCCGTCATCTCGGTTTCGGGATGTGGGCGCAAGCGCCGGACATCAAGGGTCTCGCGTTCGGGATGGGGTAGGATCAAGACGCTGGCGAGTCGCTCGACGCCCTGTAAAGTCAGTGCCCGCTGCCGCTCAAACTCATCGCGCCGACGGTCGCGGCGCGCCATCACTTCGGCATGGCGGGCTTCGGCTTGTGCCAAACGGCCCTCAGCACCGATTACGTTGTTATCCCTCTCCTCGGCGGCGCGGCCGATCTCCTCATCGGTCCGCTGTAGAACCTCCGTCAAGGACAGTTCGACGTGCTTGGCAATGCGCTCGACTTCGGCCAGCCGCTCGACGCGAACCTCGTTGATGAAAGGCACCAAGGCGTTTTTGTTGAGCCAAGCGGTCGCCTCTGGCAAGGCAGCTACTGAAGGCAGATCACTCGGAGTAGTGGTAGGACTGAGATTGCCAAGGACATCCGGCTCGCGGAGGCAAGGAGAACCGTCATCCGTCAACTCCACAGTGAACAACCGTTCGTGAATCACCTTTCCGAGACCATCCACGACCCGCGCCCGGTAGAAATCGAGGCGTGCCGGTTCTGCGTGCGCCAGGGAATGGAAACAGGCCCCCTTGGCAAAGGTGTCTTGGCCGAGATTGAGACTGTGCCGGCGCAGAGCCTCAAACAGGGGATGTCCTGGAGTTACCCATTCGAGGTTGTGCTCCTCTGCTGTATCGCGGTCCGTTGATAAGCGCGGATAGCGCAGCGCTAGCTCTGGGAGTTTCCAGTCAGAATTGTGCTCGTATTCCTTCAACTTGGACGGCGTGCGCCCTGGATCGAAGGTATGTGCGAAGTGTCCCACCGGCTTCAGAGTTAGGGCCGCGTGTTGGGCGCACTCCGCGATGAATCGCGCAATAGTCTCGGGCACAACGCGCCGCTCTTGAGCCTTGGCCCGGCGCTCGACGAGCATGTCGAGGTTGAGCTTCTTGGAGGCCAAACCTTCTAGCGCTGTTTGGCAGATGTCCCGGAAGTGGCCCTCATCTACATCCTTCAAGAGCCGTTCTTCAAGGTCAGAGTCCCCCAACTTCCCCGCGTAGTAGTCCCGCAGTACGCTCTCCACATGGGCGGATGGCAAGACTTCACCAACCACGTTGAACACTGCGTCGTCGTCGAGAGCGTCGCGAATCTCTTGGAGCTTGTCCAACAATCGCTGGAGTACCCGCCCCTCAATGGTGTTGGTCGCTACGAAGTTGAAGATTAGGCAATCGTGCCGCTGGCCGTAGCGGTGGATGCGGCCCATGCGCTGTTCGAGCCGATTCGGATTCCAGGGGATATCGTAGTTGAAGAGGATGTGGCAGCACTGAAGGTTGATGCCTTCCCCAGCCGCCTCGGTAGCTACTAGGATCTGGATGGCACCTTCGCGGAACTGCTGTTCGGTGTAAAGCCTGCTCCCTGGTTCGTCGCGCGAGCCGGGCTTCATGCCGCCGTGGATGCAGCCGACGCGGAAGCCCCAGGCTTGCAAGCACTCCATCAGATGGTCGAGGGTGTCCTTGAACTCGGTGAAGAGCAGCAGTCGCTGATCGGGCCGATCGAAAAACCCCTCCTCCTGCATGATCTTCCGAAGATGTCCGAGCTTTGCCTCGCTGCCCGAGTCTTCGACGGCTTTGGCCTCATTGGCAAACTGGAGAAGTTCTCCGATCTCTTCGCGTATCTGCTCGGCGTTGCCGGCCAGCGTGATGGCCTCCAGCATCTCCTCTAGACGCTCGCGCTCGGCGTCTTCCAATTCCTCCAACTCTTCCAGGTCGGGAAGGTCTGGTGGAGCAGTCCGCACCAGTTCTTGGGCGCGCTTGAGACCATCCTCCAGACGCCGAGCGCGGTTTTCGAGCGACCGCCGCATAGCGTAGGTGCTGGAGGCGAGACGCCGCTGATATAGAGACATGAGGAAACCGACCGCCCGAGCACGCGGGTCGTCTCCCTGTGCTGCGGCGTGAGCACTCTGCCGTTTCACAAACCGCGTGACATTTCGGTAAAGCTCGAACTCAGCACCCCCAATGGCGAACTCGGCGGTGTGCGGGATGCGTTTCGTAAAAACCGGCTTCGCAGTCCATGTTCCGTCCGTCTGACGCTCCGGGAAGTACACCATCGCCTCCTTGGTGCGCCGCAGGTAGAAAGGCGCTCGCCTCCGTTCCATAGCCTCGCGGATCGAACTCACGTCGGCGTAAGCATCGCGGTCGAGCAGTTGCAGAAATAGTGTGAAGTTCTGCGGGTCGCCCTTGTGGGGCGTCGCGGTCAGCAGCAGCACGTGATCGGCGCTGTCGCGCAGCAATTCTCCCAGCCGGTAGCGCTGGCTCTTATGGGTCTCGTCGCGCGCTGACATACGATGCGCTTCATCGATAATCACCAGATCCCAATGCACCTGTTGCAGGCCGGGCAAGATCGCGGTGCGCTTGGCGAGGTCGAGCGAAGTGATGATCTGCTTTTGCTCCAGCCACTGGTTGACACCGAACTGATCGCGGATGTCGCTGCCTTTCATCACTAGGAACTTCTCATCAAATTTTTCTTTAAGTTCGCGCTGCCACTGAAACGCCAGGTTTGCAGGGCAGACGACGAGTACCCGCTCGATGAGACCCCGGAGCTTGAGTTCGCGGATCAAGAGGCCGGCCATGATGGTCTTGCCCGCACCTGCGTCGTCGGCGAGCAAGAAGCGCACGCTAGGTAGCTTGAGGAGGTGCTCGTACACCGCTTCGAGCTGGTGCGGCAGCGGGTCCACGCGCGAGATGGAAAGCCCGAAATAGGGATCGAACTCGTAGGCGATGCCGAGCGCATAAGCTTGGAGGCCGATTCGCAAAAGCTGCCCTTCGCCGTCGTAAGAAAGAGCCGCGTCGGCGATAGTCAGGTTGGAAATGTCAGCGGAAGAGAGCGTGACCTGACGGAACTGCTCGGACCGTTGGCCGACGAGGCCGGCCTCCAGGTAATCAGTACCGTTTGCGCGAACGGTTACTACTCGCATCGGCTCGCTAAACAGCGGGCCGGTCAGTATCTGTCCTTCGCGGATGGCGGATTCAACTGTCATTTCACCACGCAAAAAGCTCGCCCACCTCCATCGTCAGCTCTCGGCCCTGACCGCCGTCCTCGTGCACTACGAGTTGGCCTTCAGAATATTCGACGTCTGCGACGCCGGCGAAGTCGGGGGGAATTTCCATGAGAAAATTGGCGTAGGTGAAAACTTGGGTCTCGTCGGGATCGATGAAGCGCAAGATTTGCCGGTCAAAGATGCGGCCTTTTTGCACGAGTACCGGTCCGGGCTGGTGCAAGCCCGTAGTACCAAACTCCAAGCCGCGGGCAAAGGGCTTGCCGTCGCGGACGTGTCGCCAGGCGTCGAACCAGGGGTATTCTTTCTCTGGCCAGATGTAGCCGATCAGTAGCCCTTTGCTGGCGTTGATGGCTGTGGTCCAGCCGTATTCTTCCTCGATTATGTACGAAACGACCGCTGGCGAAGCGTCATCCGTCAGATGGCGAATATCGACCTCGGTGCCGTCCTTTTTGAGTGCGGAAGGCCAGCGCACCTCGGGGTCCTCGGGCGTCGGCATGGGCGTTTCCTGCATAAAGCCGCGCGTGCCGTTGGCATCGACGCGGGTGCTCTCGTCCAAAAAGGGCGGCCCAATGGTCGGGTGCTGGACGATGTTGTACACGCGGCCCAAATGGCGGGTATTGGTAACGGCCTCGGCGACCGCAAAGACGGCCTGATTCTGAGCCATGCGAATCGAACGCGAGACCTTGAGGCCGGCCAAGGGCAGCTCGGCTGACATTTGGGCCACGAAGTGACCGTCCTCTGTGTGGGCGTCCTCATCTACGGTCCACCACACGCGCGTGGCCTCGCCGTGCCAGCCCATGCCGTGAGCTTGCTCGGCTTCAGTGGCCGGCCCCCAGCGGTCGAGGCAGAGGAAGTGCCCCATGGAGCGCGGCTCTATAGGCGGTGCTTGGTCGGGAGTGTCGCCGAAAGACCACGAGTCCCATTGCAGGGGGTTGAGCGGATTGCTTTTGAGGTGGAAGTCGGAAATGGAGCCGCCGCCTAAATCGACGACTAGCATGGCTGCTTGGCCGTCGAGTACGAGGCGGGGGCGGTCTTCGGCCGTACTATGCGAGGCCGTCCAGAGGAAAGCGACGAGGAAAAGGGTCCATTTCATTATGGGTGCTCCTTCTATATGGTGAGGGATGTCAAAAGAGACGTAACAACGTAGGGGCGGTTCGCGAACCGCCCCTACATCTACCGATTCGGCATAGGTGCGTAACGCCAGAACGTAACTAGAAATTGACAGCAGGCAAAAGACGGCGGATGTTGTTTCTGGTATGAGAATTCTTCTGGTCATTACCCTTTCTATCCTCGTTCTAAGCGGCTGCCAAGAGCCGACTGGTCGCTCCGAGGCGTTCCTCCATTCGTACTACCGGGGCTTGGACTTGCTGGAGCGCTATCGGCTCAGAGCGGCCGAGCGCGCTTTTGCACATTGCGTTCGGTTGGAACCTGACGCTGCCGAGGGGTACTGGCAGCTAGGGAGGGTGCGGCTCGTGCAGGGGCGGATAGAGGAAGGCGTGGGGCTGCTGGAACAGGCGGCGGCGCTAGACCCTGAATTGACGGCAGCGCGATCTTTGGTGTTGGAGACGTTTTTGGGGCGGGGGAAAGAGGCACTCGAAGAGGGGCAGTTCGCGCAGGCGGAAAATTATTTGCAGCGGGCGCTGGCCGTCGATCCACAGGGATATGAATCGCTTTATTGGGCGGCGGTTGCCGCGCTGTGGCAGGAGGATTACGCCCGCGCTGATTCGATCTTGCAGCAGGCGGTGGCGTTGCATCCCGAGCCGTTGGAATTGCGCTGGCACCGGAAGTGGTTGCAGGAGGCTTTGGGGCGGCCGGCGACCGAGGTGTTTGCCGACGCTGTACCGCAGGGGACCATCAGCGGGCGGTTTAGCGAGATCAGTGTCGAGGTGGGAGTCGATAAATTCGACGGTGGCCGCGCTAGCGCCTGGGCCGACTACGACGAGGACGGGGATCTCGACTTGATCGTCATCGGCCATCCAGCGCTGGCGTACTTCCGCAACGACGGCGCGCGCTTTGCCGAGCGGACGCAGGCCGCCGGATTGGTGCTGCCCGATGGTGGGATCGGAGTGCAGATAGCTGACTACGACAACGACGGGGACGCCGATGTGTACGTGACGCGCGATGGGTGGTTTGGCGGCGGTGTGAACGCGCTCTTCCAAAACGACGGCCGGGGCGTCTTTGCCGATGTGACGGAAGCGTCGGGCACGGGCGATCCGGGGTCGAGCTTTTGCGCGGCGTGGAGCGATTTTGATCGCGACGGATACCTCGACATCTACGTGGCTAACGGCACGGGCGCGACTGGGGACTCGACCAATGTGCTGTACCGCAACCAAGGCGACGGAACTTTTGTCGATGTGGCAGAAGCCGCTGGGGTGGCGCACAGGGGTCAGGCGTTGAGTACGGCTTGGGGCGACTTTGATGGCGACGGCTGGCCCGATCTGTACGCGTGCAATTTTACCGAGCCGAATGTGCTTTTTCGCAATCGGGGCGACGGTGCGTTTGTTGATCAGACGGCTGCGGCCGGCGTAGGTGCCGAGTACATCGATGGTTTTATAACGTTCGTTCTCGATTACGACAACGACGGCGCACTGGACATCTTCGTGGGTAACTGGAGCCAGTACCCAGTGGTGCTGGCTGATCGAGTCGCGGGAAAATCGACGAGCGAGCGCGACCGGCCGGTGCTTTTTCGCAACAAGGGCGACGGCACCTTTGCCGATGTGACGGAAGCCGCCGGGCTAGGGCGAGCGCTGGGTACGATGAGCGGCGTTCCCGGCGATGTGGATAACGACGGCTGGATAGATATCTACCTCGGCAACGGCGGGCCGCAGATGGGCCGGCGCGAGCCGGATGTGCTTTTCCGCAATCGGAGCGACGGCACCTTTGTCGATGCGACAGTCGCTGCCGGGCTGGGACACTTGGGCAAATCGCACGGCGTGACCTTTGCCGACTACGACCGCGACGGCGATCTCGACTTGTACGCGCCAGTGGGTGGTGCCCAGCCGGGCGACCAGTGGCCCAATGCGTTCTACCGCAGTGAAGGCTTTGGCAATCACTACTTGGTGCTGGAATTGGAAGGGGTCAAAAGCAATCGCGACGGAATTGGTGCCAAGGTGTGGGTGTATGCCGGCGATCTGATGCAGTACCAAGAGGTGGCTTCTGGATACAGCTTTGGCAACAGCAACAGCTTGGAGTTGGAATTTGGTTTGGGGCAACGAGTTCGGGCCGACCGTATTGAGGTGGCGTGGCCCAGCGGGCAGGTCGATGAGTATCGGGACGTTGAGGCCGACCAGCACTTGTTGCTTCGGGAGGGTGAGACGCGGTGAAGGGGTTGACCGCCATCGCACTGTTGTTGGCTGGGTGCGCCGAGCCGGATGCGCCGACCGCGTACCGCCACGCGCAGGAGCTGATTGGCGACCGGCCGCTGCGGAGCTTGAACCAGGCCGAGTTGGCGCAGGCCGAACGCCTAGCAGCGCAGGCGCGGGCACTCGATACCGAGTTGCACGAGGCGACCTTTACGTTGGCCGCGCTCCATGTGGCGCGCGGTGCGTACGAGGACGCGACGGAACTTTACCGCGGTCTAGTGGAGGCGCGTCCCGACGACGGGCGCGCCTATGCCGAACTGGGGCTTAGCCTAGCCGCTCAAGGACGCTATAGCGGCGCGCTACGCGCCTATCAGGACGCTGTGCGCCGGGGCGAGAAGTCGGCGCTCATTTACGCACGGCTGGGTCACGCCTATCAGGCGCTCGGCCACTTGCAAGAAAATCTCCACGCGGCGCAGGCGGCCTATCGCGCATCCCTACAGCTTGCGCCCGCGCAGGCGGAGGTGCACTACCAACTAGCGCAAGTAGAGGCGCGGTTGGGGCGGGACGCGGAGGCGCGTACGCTGATGGAGCAGGCGCTCGCTGGTGCGTCCAACGACACTGGAATCCGGGCCGACCTCGCCGCGCTCTACAGGGAGGCAGGGCAAAGGGAACTAGCCCGCGCCGCGCTCGTCGAGGGCTTCGGCCTGAGCTCAGCCGAAGGTTTGGCCACACGCGACGGGGATGGTGAGGAAGCCGTCTTGCACTACGAACTGGGGCGGCTGCTCTGGGAGGAAGGAGATGGTGCGGGGGCCTTGGCGCAGTTTGAACGGGCGCGGGTCGCCGATCCCAACCTGTATCCCGTTTATCGCTATCTCGGTTTGATCCACAGCGCGGAAGGGCGACTGGACTCGGCACTGGCCGCGTTTGTTGAGTTTGCTAACCGACAGCCCGGCAATGCCGCCGCCCAAGTCAGCATCGGCATCGTCCACAGCCGCATGGGTGCGCTCGACGCAGCGGAAGAGGCGTTCAAGGCGGCGATCGCGTTGGGCGGCGCAGAAGGGGACGCGGCTTTGAAGTTGGGCGGGCTGTACGTGCATCAGCGGCGATTGCGGGCGGCCGTGCAGGTGTTCAAAGAAGCCACGGTTGCGCATCCGCAGCACGCCGAACTTTTCGCGTCCTTGGGCGATGTCTATCGGCAGTTGGGCTTGCTCGCCGCGGCTGTGCAGGCCGGTGAAGAGGCCGTGCGGCTCGAACCCGAGCGGGCGCTGTGGCGCTTTCACCTCGCCTCGACCTACGAGCGATTAGACCCCGACCAAGCGCGGGCCGAGTGGCGCGCGTACGCATCTTTGGCAGAGGACGACGCGAGTGAGACGCAGCGGTTGGCCCACGCGCGCTCGCGGTTGCAAACTTTACAACAGGAGAAATGATGACCGACTTAGTGGCTTTTGATATCGACGGTACAATACTCGACGCAGAAGGGCGGCTGGCAGCTTCGGCTGCGGCGACGCTTGAGGAGTTGATTGTGCGTGGCATCCCCATAGCCAGCGTCACTGGGCGCAGCATCCTGCGCATCCAACACCCTTTTGAGCCCCATCCAACACTGGCGCGGGCACTTTACATGGCTGGCTATAATGGCTCGGTGATTCTCGGGCCGGGAGAAGGAGCGGAGCGAGAGGTGCTGCACGAGGAGCGGTTGGACGAGGAGTCCTTTGCCCAAATAGTTGAATACGGGCGCGCCGAGGGGCTAAACCTGATGTACTGTCTATTTGAACGCACGGACGCGGGGATCGCCGAGGAATACCGGCACGTCCGGCCCATAGATCACCTCGAAGCGCTCAGAGGGCCGGGCATGGTGCTCGACGGCGATTTGTACGCGCGTTGCCAGAGCGGCGAGTTGGGCGTACCGCCCAAGCTCATGCTGGAGGTTGATCCGGCGCGGCGGGAGCAGCACATCGCCGATATCAAAGCGCTGTGCGGAGATCGAGTCTATATAGCGTGGGCGATTCCCGATCGGGTGGAATTTATGCGTCGGGGCGTGGACAAGGGGGTGGCCCTGCGGACGCTAGCCGAGCGGATAGGTGGGCGCGTGGAGCGCGTCTTGGCGGTAGGGGACGCGGACAACGATTTGCCTATGTTGCGCGCGGCGGGGACTGGGGTGTTGCTGGGGAATGCAAAGGACGAGGTAAAGGCGGCTGTGGCTGGGGATGGGGTGCGGATTGGACCGAGTTTTGCCGACGATGGATTTGCCAAAGTGGTGCGGGAATACGCGCTGGATGGACAGGAGCAGAAATGATGCAGGTGTTTTGCGGAATTGCGCTGTGCGTTGCCGTTGCGGCCGCGGCTTTGGCTCAGGAAGGACAAGCCGCGGTCGACTCCCTCAAGGGCGGGGAGATGGTAAAGATCGAGGGGGAAGATCACGGGTTTTACATAGATAAGTACGAGGTGACTAACGAGGAGTACGCAGCGTTTCTGACTGAGAAGGGCAACGCCAAGGTGGAGGGCATGTACTGGGTGGAACTGGGGAGTCGATATACGGCGTTGGTGGAGGAGGACGGCGTGTACAAGGTCAAAGAAGGATTTGCGCGGCATCCGGTCATTGAGGTGTCGTGGTACGGGGCGATGGCCTATTGCCAGTGGGCGGGCAAGCGCCTGCCGACGCAGGAGGAATGGCAATTCGCCTGTGCGGGAGCTGAAGGGCTAAAGTATCCGTGGGGGGGAGACTTTGAGGAGGGACGCGCGAATATCTTCGGGGACAAGGACGGCTATGGGCGAACCGCGCCGGTGGGGTCCTTTCCGAGTGGAGCCAGTCCTTTTGGACTCTTGGATATGGGCGGCAATGTGTGGGAGTGGACGCAAGGAGGCGAGAAAATGCAGTTCTTGCGCGGAGGATCGTGGGTCAACGGCCCGACCTTGACCCAGTGCAATAAGCGGACCAACACCAAGGACTCGCATTCGTACATCAAGGGCAACACCATAGGCTTCCGCTGCGCCCGTTGAGAAGCAGTGGTAGGGGCGGTTCGCGAACCGCCCCTACATCCGCTGGCGGGCTTCGACAAGCTCAGCCCACATTGCACAGATCGAAGCAGGGCGCTGAGCTTGTCGAAGCGCACCCCCGGAATCAACTTACTCGTGCGTAACGTCAGTTCCTAATTCTATGGTCCTTATCCTTTTATTGCTCGCCGCCAGTGCCGAGGCCGATCCCTTCTTCGTGGATGCGACGCGAGAAGCTGGTTTAGAGCATCCCACCGTAAACGGCGACCCCGACAAGCGCTTCATCCTCGAATCCACTGGCAGCGGCGCGGCGTTTTTCGACTACGACGGCGACGGCGATCTCGATCTCTATGTAGTGGACGGATCGACCTATGCCAACTATGGTGCGGGGCCGGGCAATGTGCTTTACCGCAACGATGGTGGAGCCTTTGTGCCGGTTGTAGCTGGCGTCGAGGATCGCGGTTGGGGCATGGGAGTGGCTGTGGGGGATTACGACGGCGACGGGCAACGCGATTTGTATGTGACCAACTACGGTGCCAATGCGCTCTATCGCAATCGCGGGGATGGTGCCTTTGCCTCGGTCACAGCGCAGGCTGGGGTTGCCGGCGATGACTTCAGTGCGAGCGCGGCGTTTTTCGACTACGATCAAGATGGCGACCTCGACCTCTACGTTACCAACTACGTGGTCTTCGATATCGAGCCGGTGCTGCAAGACCCAGAGTTGGAGGATCCCTGCGTCTATTTGGGCGGGCTGCGGGTTTTTTGCGGCCCGCAGGGCATGGAAGGCGGGCGGGATCGGCTTTACCGCAACGACGGTGAGGTTTTTACCGATGTTACGACCGCATCCGGCGTGGCCACGGCCAATTTCCACTACGGCTTGGGCGTAATGCCCGCAGATTTTGACCTCGATGGAGATCTGGATTTGTTCGTGGCCAACGACGAGACGCCCAATGTGCTTTACCGCAACGACGGCGGTCGTTTGGCCGACATAGGATTGCAGGCCGGCGTGGCGTACAACGGCGACGGCGAGCTTGAGGCGAGCATGGGCGTAGATGCGGGCGATTGCGACGGCGACGGCGATCTCGACCTCTATGTGACCAATTTCTACGGCGAGACCAATACGCTCTATTTGAACTCGGGCGAAGGAACCTTTATTGACGCTACTGCCGAGCGCGGCTTGGCGGCCCCGACTGTGAGCTATCTCGGCTGGGGCACGCGCTTTTTCGACTTTGACTTCGACGGCGACTTAGACCTATTCGTAGCCAACGGCCATGTCTATCCCCAAGTCGATGACGCCAGCGCCGGGGGCACGTACGCCCAGCGCAATCAGCTTTTTGCCAACGAGGGAGCAGGTGCGTTCGCTGCGGTGGAAGAAGCTGGACCCGGATTGCTGGTGCAAAAGTCGAGCCGCGCGACCATCAGCGGTGACTACGACCAAGACGGCGATGTCGATCTGTTCACGACCAATATCGACGACAGCCCGACGCTCTTGCGCAATGAGACGCGCGCTGGTCACTATCTCGTGGTGCAAGTCGAACCGGAGGTCGTCGGCACTTGGGTGCGACTAACGGCAGGCGGGCGAACGCAGGTAAGGTCAGTTGGTGGAGCGGCGGGCTACTTGGGCCACGGCGACGCGCGCCTCCACTTTGGTTTGGGCCAAGCCGAGCGCGTGGAGCGCGTGGAGGTGCGGTGGCCGGATGGTGCGGTGACGCGGTTGGAGGATTTGCCAGCGAATAAACTACTGAGCTTGTATAAAGAAGGAAGGATTGTGGTGAAATCGTTGGATAGTGTCCCGGTACAAAAGCAGCCGTGACGACTTGCCCCTTGCAGAGGTTAGATAAACATCGTAGAAATTTTAGAATATGCGAAACCTGACCGTAATCGGAAAACTAGCCAATGTGGATTGGGACTTTCCAAAACGAGTCGTTCACAGTGGAATTGAGGGGCTCCATCCCTATCCGGCGAAGTTCGTCGCCGAATTGCCTCGCACTTTGTTGAATATCCTCCCGATCCCTGCAGGAACAGCCGTTCTCGATCCTTTCTGCGGTAGCGGGACCACTCTAGTGGAAAGCCAGAGGCACGGTCTCGTCTCCGTGGGTATCGACGTGAATCCAATCGCCTGCTTGATGTCTCAGGTGAAGACCGAATCCGTGCCGCCCGGCCTCGAAGAAATAGCTCGGGACGTTCTCGGCCATGCTCAAAGAGAACGGGACCCTGTGATTCCCGCGATTCCTAACCTCAACCACTGGTTTCAACGGCCAGTACAGAAAGCACTAGCAGCCTTGACTAGTGCGCTAACTGAGGTGTCGCCTGAGTACCAAGCTCCGCTCCGCCTCGCCCTGTCGAGTATCATAGTCCGCGTCTCCAATCAAGAAAGCGACACCCGCTATGCTGCCGTGGAGAAGCAGGTTGCCGCCGAAGACGTCTTCCGGGGATTTGCACAGGCAGTGCGCCGCATTCGCGATGTTTTGCAGAAACGATCCTATCCGCTCGTACGCGCTACGGTGTTGGAAGCTGATACGCTAGCTCTCGATCCTAAACAGATTCTAGGGCGCATCGGCTTGGTAATCACCTCACCCCCCTATCCTAACGCGTACGAATACTGGCTGTACCATAAGTACCGCATGTGGTGGCTCGGCTTTGATCCCATAGCTGTAAAAAAGCAAGAGATCGGCGCTCGCGCCCATTTCTTCAAGCGGGATCACCATACAGCCGAGGACTTCGTGCGCCAGATGGCCCAGACCTTCGACCTCCTCCAAGAAGTGCTTGTGCTGGATGGCTATGCGTGTTTCGTCGTCGGTCGTTCTCGCATCCACGGCCGCGTTGTGGACAACGCCCAGATCATCGAGGATGTCGGTCGCGCCGCCGGATTCAAGCGCGTATTTGCTACCGAACGTGCACTTGCGTCTAACCGAAAGTCTTTTAATCTCTCACACGCGAATATCAAGACCGAGACGATTCTGCTGTTGAGACGGGCAACATCATGCGCCTAATCTGGCACGGCTATCGCTATTATCCTTATGAACGGGACCTCGCCTTCCGCGAAGTAGCCGCCCTGTTCGGGAATCCGGCCTTTCGCCTAACCTCGAATGGAGTAGAATGGGTTGGCGAACCAGATAGCAAAAGCATTTCACGTCTCACGTACTTCGCAAGAGTCGTCAGTGGCCCTCGTTCGTACGAGACTCTGCAAAATCGTCTCGAAGACAGCGGACGTTTGGGCCAGAACCGGCAGGCCACTCGCTACTCGGTCCACGGGCTGCACGAGTACAAGGGAAAATTCAACCCGCAAGTGGCAAAGGCACTGCTCAATATCTTCGCCATCGAACCCGGCCAGCACGTCCTCGATCCCTTCTGCGGCAGTGGTACCACGCTCGTCGAATGTGCCCATCTCGGAGTGACAAGCTGCGGCATTGACCTGAACCCGCTCGCCATATTCTTGGCTAACGCAAAACTACGGGCATTGAACACATCGGTGGAAAAACTGCGGGACATTCACGCCCAACTAGCGACTAGCCTGAATCAGGCCGGGCAGAAGACAACCCAAGTCGGCGACAATCTTAGGGGGCGGTACCTCCGCTCGTGGTTCGACTCAGACACCCTCCAGATTGTCGAGTTCGTCGGCATGGAAATCCGGAAGATCGCAGGAGAAGTCGCGCCGGTCTTCCTTGCCCTCGCCAGCGATCTACTGCGCGAATACTCACTTCAGGATCCCAAGGACTTGCGTTGCCGCCGTCGCAAGTCGCCGTTGCCCAATACCCCGTTTATCCATGCCTTTATAGCGAACTGTACGCGAGCCATTGAGCGCATCGAAGTGGTGCAGACCGTGCTCGGCACGAACTTGCCGCTGGGCCGAGCCATTTTGCGGGATGTGGCCACTATTGCCCCGAATGATCTACAAGTTCCTTGTGATGCGGCTATTACTAGCCCGCCCTATGCGATGGCACTTCCCTACATCGATACTCAGCGCTTGTCCCTCGTCTGGCTGGATCTCCTGAGGCCGGACCACGTTCGCGGCCTTGAAGCCGACCTAATCGGCAGTCGCGAAATGCGAGTCCCTACTCGCAACGAAATGCTTGCTGCTATGCAGAACAATGAAGCCGGGTTGCCGGAGGACGAAGCCGCTTTCTGTCGCCAGTTGCAGGCGGCCCTCGGCTCGGGGGATGGGTTCCGTCGGCGGGCCGTTCCCGTCCTGCTCTATCGGTACTTCTCTTTGATGCAGCGGAGCTTCCGGGCCGTACGCGGTGTTATGCGCCAGAAGTCCCCTTTCGGGCTCATCGTCGGACGCAACCACACTACGCTCGGTGGCATTCGCCATGACATCGACACCCCGACCCATCTCGCGGCTCTCGCTACGAGCGTCGGCTGGACTATAGACGAAATGATTCCTCTCCAGACGTACCACCGCTACGGCTACCACATGAGTAACGCCGTCAAGGCCGAAGCTCTCGTCCTACTTCGCAACTCATGAATGAGCTGACTGTTCATCCCAATGTGTACGCAACCGGGCGTAGCAAAGGATTGGTTCCCCTGCTTGAACGCGTTTGGCTACGCGAACACGAAACGGGTGACGGAACGCTCTACATTGTTTCCGGCTTTGCCAATTACAATGGCGGCGTCCGCTTCTTTCCCGTGTTTCGCCGCCACATTGAGCAAGGTGGCCGAGTAGTGGCGATTTTCGGAGGTAGCACTCAGCAGAAGCTGACCAGCCAGCAGGTCGTGCGGGAACTGCTCAACTGCGGAGCCGAGATACACCTTGTCAACCGTAAACGCCTCATGCACGTCAAGAGCTACGGGTCGAAGACCTGCAACGGAGAGATGCTAGTCGTCACTAGCGGCAACTTCACCGGACCGGGCATGGCCCAAAACGTCGAAATGGCCATTTTGCTTGATCAGACGACAACCCGCAGTTTGCGCTTTTCTTGGGACGCCATGATCGAGGCCATGTTGGCACAACGCTGGGATTTCTACCAACCGAACCTTGCTAACACAACGTCCCCAGCTTGGCAACTACTCTACGATGAGAAGTCATCTCGGATCGTCCTTGATGAGACCAATGAGATCACGCTGATCCTGAGCTTGGGACATGCCGACACCGTACGGATCAATGCGAGGTCCGGAACCGCTCAGGCACAGGGAACTCAGTACTTTTGGCTCAGTAGGGATTGTTATGACTTCTTTCCTCCGCTCATCATACCAAATAAACGCGGATACAAGAAAACGTATTCCTGCCTAATAGAGATGGATTTCGTCGATCTTGGGCACAAAGAGGAAGTCCGAGTGACGTTTGAGGCTGAGAACAATCTCGACTTTCGTCTAGGAACCGGGCCGCTGCGTCATTCCAAGCTAGCGCAGACAGGGGACATCACCGCAATCTCCCGCGTGGGTGAAACCCGTTACGAGTTGCGCCTTTACAGACAAAATACCCCTGCTCATCGTGCCCTTGCTCCCTACGCGACCAACTTCATAGGCAATCGAGACAAGCAGTACGGCTTCATATCCAATCAGGAATTCCAGACCACAATCGGAACTCGCGTCGGCCGTTCGTCGCACTCATAATCCCATTCCTTAATTCCAGCGAGCCCTGCCGATTTCCTCCCACCCTCTAGAGGCAATTGACGAGGCGCTCTTTATTCCCTAGCTTTAACGTCTTTTCAAATTCACCTGTATATCTCTCATGTCTTGGAATTTTGTCGTCAAAAGGGTCGCCCTTTTCCTGATTGTAGTATGGGCAGCGGCGAGCGTGAACTTCTTCGTGCCACGGCTGGGTACGGGCCGCGATCCCATTCGCGAGAAGCTCGGCCAACTCGCGGCTAGTGGAGGATTGCGCCAAGACGGCATTGAGGCCATGGTCAAGGCATATCAAGCCAAGTTCGGCCTCGATAAACCGCTCCACGTCCAATACTTCAACTTTCTCAGCGACACCTTTACGCTCGACTTGGGCTATTCGCTGGCTAACTATCCGGCCCGCGTCGGGCAGATCATCGGCAATGCCATTCCCTGGACCATTGGGCTGATGATCGTTTCAGTGCTGATCGGGTTTGCCTTGGGCACGCTCATGGGAGCGCTGTCGGCTTGGCCGTCAGCACCGCGCTTTATGCGGAACTTAGCGGTGCCGCTGATGACCATGTCGGCAATTCCGCCCTACCTGCTGGGGCTAATTGTGCTTTACATATTGGGCCTCAAGCTGGACCTCTTCCCGCTGTCGGGCGGGTACTCGCCCGGTATGTTGGCGATCTTAAGTCCCGCCTTTGTCCTCGATGTGTTGCACCACTCGATTTTGCCGGCGCTGGCCATTGTCTTGCAGCAGGTCGGCTTCTGGGCACTGGGGATGCGGGGGATGATGGTCACGACCTCGGGCGAGGATTACATCACGTTGGCCGAGGCCAACGGCCTGCGCAACCGCACGATCTTCTTCCGCTTCGGCCTGCGCAACGCCCTGCTGCCGCAGCTCACGGCGCTGGGGCTGTCGCTGGCCAACGTGGTCGCTGGCCAAGTCATCGTCGAGGTAATTTTCGCCTATCCGGGGATCGGCACGGTGCTCTTTCAGGCCATTCAGGCCTCGGATTATACGGTTATCAACGGCGTGGTGTTGATTCTCATCATGTCCATCGGCTTGGTGACCATGCTGATGGACTTCTTCTATCCGCTGCTCGACCCGCGCATTTCCCACAGCCGCCACCACTAGCCATGCACCGCTTAGACCAAATTCTCTACTACCTGCGCGAAAGCCCGATGCTCGCGGCCGGCCTGTGCATGATTCTGTTGGTGGTGCTGTTTGGGGTTTTGGGGTCGATCTTCGTCGATACCTCACTGGCCCAGCCACTGGCTACGCCGCCGCGGCAAGCCCCCTCGCTGGAGCATCCCTTTGGCACCGACGACTCCGGTCGCGACCTCCTCGCCGTGATGGTGGTGGGGGTGCCGCTGACCATGCGGATTGGTCTGTTGGCCGGCACGGTGGGGCTCGGGCTGGGCATTTTCCTCGGCTTTACGAGCGGCTATATGGGCGGCAAGATCGACACGGTCATCCGCGGCCTCGTGGATACGCTGCTGACTGTGCCCGGCTTGGTGGTACTGGTCTCCATTGCCTCGACGATCCGCGAGGAAATTAGCGTCAACATCATGGCCTTGGTGGTGGCTTCGCTGGCGTGGATGTGGCCCACGCGGACGATCCGCTCGCAGGTTTTGACTATGCGCGAGCGGGCGTACGTGCAGATGGCCAAGCTCAACGGCATGAGCAACGGCGAGATCATCTGGAAGGAACTTTTCCCCAATCTGTTGCCCTACCTCGCGGCCAATTTCACCAATGCCGTCAACTGGGCCATTCTCTCGTCGATTGGTTTGGAGGCGCTCGGCTTGGGGCCGCAGAACGATCCAACGGTCGGCATGACCATTTATTGGGCCATTACGTTCAGCGCGCTCATTCGCGGCATGTGGTGGTGGTGGGCGATCCCCATCTTCTTTATCGGCGTGATTTTCGTCGGCTTGTTGATGACTGCGGCTGGCTTGGACGAGCTAGCCAATCCCAAACAGCGCAAGGCCGTATGAGCAAGGCCGACAAAGAGGTCCTGCTGGACATTCGCGGCTTGGAGGTCCACTTCGAGACCCGGCGCGGCATTGCCCGCGCCGTCAACAAGGTCGATCTGACCCTGTACAAAGGCGAGCGCTTTGGTCTCGTCGGCGAATCCGGCAGCGGCAAGACCACGTTGATTTTGGCGCTGTTGCGGATGATTAAGACGCCGGGCCTGATCGCCGGTGGCAGGGCGACCTTAGACGACGGCACTGACCTGATCCAACTCAACCGCGAGCAGGTGCGGCAGGCCCGGCTCAAGCGGGTCGCGATGGTGCCGCAAGGCGCGATGAACTCGCTCAATCCGGTGATGAGGATCGGGGATCAACTTATGTTGACTATGCGCGAGCACGCGGTCGAAGAGCAAGCTCCGCCCAAGGCTGAGCAAATGGAACGCGCGATCGAACTGTTAGGCAGGGTCGGGCTAAAGCCGGAAGTGGCCCGTCTCTATCCTCACGAATTAAGCGGCGGCATGAAGCAGCGGGCCTGCATTGCCCAGGCCATCTCGCTCAACCCGCAGCTCATCTTGGCCGACGAGCCGACTTCTGCGCTCGACGTGGTGGTGCAGCGGCAAATCATGCAGACCTTGCGCCAGCTACAGCACCAGCTCAACGCCACTGTACTCTTGGTGGGTCACGACATGGGTCTGATGGCGCAGTTCGCCGAGCGCGTGGGCATTATGTACGGCGGTAAGCTGGTCGAGGTGGGCCGGGTCGAGGAGATTTTTCACAATCCGCAACATCCCTATACCCAGCTTCTGATTTCCAGCATTCCCTCGTTTGAGACCAAGGGCGAGTTCAAGGGCATTCCCGGGGTCGGGCTGTCGTTGTTGGAGCCGCCGTCGGGCTGTCTCTTCCACCCGCGCTGCCCCCAGGCCATGCCCCAGTGTAGCCAGCGCATACCCGCCTTGAAAACGGTCGCCCCCGACCATTTAGCGTCGTGTTTGTTGCACGAGGAGGACGCCGATGCCCCCGCTGCTTGAGGCGCGCCATCTGCGCAAGGTTTTCCGCAGCGGCGGCCAGCGCTTCGGCCCCAGTACCGAGACTGTCGCGGTTGACGATTTTTCCCTGTCGATTGACGCCGACCGGCCCTCCTTTACCACGATTGCCGGCGAGTCCGGCAGTGGCAAGACCACGATCGCCCGCATGTTGCTCGGGGTGCTCAATCCCAGTGCCGGCGAGGTGCGCTACCAAGGCCGCGATGTCCACGACCTACAAAAGGAGGAGCGGCGGCAATTCCGCAAGGATGTGCAGGCAATTTTTCAAGATCCCTTTGAGGTGTACAATCCCTTCTACAAGATCGATCACATCCTGACGACGCCGGTGCGGAAGTTCGGGTTGGCCGACTCCAAGGCCGAGGCCTACGATAAGATCCGCGAGGCTCTGCGCACGGTCGGGCTGCGGCCCGAGGAGACGTTGGGTCGCTACCCGCACCAGCTTTCGGGCGGGCAGCGCCAGCGCATCACCATTGCGCGCGCACTGTTGCTCAAGCCCAAGCTGATCATCGCCGACGAGCCGGTGTCCATGGTGGACGCCTCGCTCCGCGCGACCATTCTCTCCACCCTGCACGCACTGTATCGCGACTTCGGCATCTCCTTCATCTACATCACCCACGATCTGACGACCGCGTACCAAGTCAGCGAGAATATCGTCATCCTGTTCCACGGGGCTGTGGCCGAAGCCGGCCACACCGAGAAGGTGATCAAGGATCCGCAGCACCCTTATACCCGAGAGCTGATTCACTCGATTCCGGTGCCTGAGCCGGGACGCGAGTGGATCGACGAAGCAGTGGAAGAAAAGGAAGTGGTCGATATAGAGGCGATAGAGGCCGAAGAGGCGGCTGCCGGCTGCCGCTATGTGCTGCGCTGTCCCCAAGCTATGGCCCAGTGTGCGACCGCGCCGCCGTTTTACCGGCCAGAAGCCGAGCGGGCGGTGGCTTGTTTTCTGCACGCGGAGTCGCCGGTGTTGGAAAGCGGCGATCTAAACGAAGTGTTTTCGGCCGCAGCCGACGCGCAAAAATAATTTTCCGGAGAAATGCGATGCAGGGTCTGTTGTTGTGCTTGGTGGGGGTGCTGTTGGTTAGCTGTGGGGACGAGGGGCACAAGAATGTGCCACGGAGCCGGACCTTGGTCATGGATTGTTCCAGCTTGCAGGACTGTAGTGGGCAGATCAAGGACTACAACTCGTTTAATCCCTTTTTGCTGACCGGCGTTTCCAAGACGGGTTGGAACTTCCAGTACGAGCCGCTGTACTTCTACAACGCCTACAGTCCGCAAGCCGACAACATTATCCCTTGGATCGCCACTGGGCACGAGTACAACGAAGACTACACCGAGGTCACCATCCACATCCGCAAGGGGGTTGAGTGGAGCGATGGGCAGCCGTGGACGGCTCACGACTTGGTCTTTACGATCAACATGCTCAAGGACAATGCGCCGCATTTGTCTTTTTCCACCGACATGCAGGCGTGGGTAAAGAGCGCGGTGGTGACCGATGATCACACGGCTAAAATCGCGCTGACCAAGCCCAATCCGCGCTTTGTCTTCAGCTACTTCACCAATAATTTTGACAACGGCGTCCCCATCGTGCCCAAGCACATTTGGGAGGGCCAAGATCCGCAGACGTTCAGCAACTTCGACCAAGAAAAGGGCTGGCCGGTGGCCAGCGGCCCGTACGAGATTTTCATTTCCGTGCCGGCGCAGCGAGTGTGGGATTTGCGCCCAGGCTGGTGGGCGCAGAAGACGGGCTTTCGCCAGCCTCCGGCGGTGGAGCGCATCATCTACCTGACGCACATGGAAGAGACCAAGCGAGTGCAGAACTTGATCTCCAATGATATGGACACCTGCCTCGACATCCGGCCGCCGAATATACAATCGATCCTCGACGCCAATCCCAACGTCTCTACGTGGACCGGGCGCGAGTTGCCGCTCGGGTATCTCGATTGGTGGCCGGTGTGCTTGGGGTTCAACAATTTGGAGCCGCCGTTTAACGACCCGCAGATCCGCCGCGCCATCAACTACGCCATTGACCGCGACCAATTGGTGGCCATTGGCTGGCAGGGGGCTGGGACCAAATCGCATTTGCCGCTGCCGGACTTTCCGCCCATCCGCCAATACACCGACACGATCCAAGACTTGGTGGAAAAGTACGAGATCGGCGTCCACGACCCGGCCAAGGCCGCGGCGATTATGGAGCGCAAGGGGTGGAGCAAGGACGCCGAGGGCTTCTGGACCAAAGAGGGCGAGCGGCTCAAGATCGTCATTGACATTTTCGATATTTTTACGGACTTAGCGCCGGTCTTGGTGGCGCAGTTGGAGCGGGCGGGTTTTGACGCTGACTTTCGCATGACGCCCGATGCGTTTTCGCGCATGGCGCAGGGTGCGGCGCGGGCTTTCTTGATGGGCAATGGCGCGAGCGTGCGCGATCCGTACTTCACCTTGCGGCTCTACCACAGCCGCTTCGTTCGGCCCACCGGCACGCACTCCGAGCGGTTCTGGCGCTGGTCGAATCCGGAGTTTGACGCGCTGGTCGATCAGATGGGACAGACCGCGCCCGACGACCCGGCGCTGCAAACGCTCTTCCGCGAGGCCATGGAAATCTGGCTGGCCGAGCTGCCGTCCATCCCCATCGTGCAGTGGTACCACCGCATCCCGCACAACCAGACCTATTGGAAGAACTGGCCGTCGGTGGAAAACCCCTATATCAACAGCGCCTACTGGCACAACACTTGGCTTTTGGTACTGCTCGGGTTGGAGCCGGTGGAGGGGTAGGGGCGCGTGGGTTTTGTCGAGGATCAAGAGCGAGAACGACTCGCAAATAGGCTATGGATGGCCTTTGCAGCCGATTCTCTTGAGGACGGAATGTTCCATCCAGCCGAGGAGATCATTGGAGAAGCATTGCGAGCCGCGGAAGACAAACCCGTCCTCGATTGGTTTCGGACTTTTTCCTTGGACGCTGAGCAACCGAGTTTTGCGGCATCCGTTCTGCGTTGCTTGGGACGTCAAATGTCTCTAGGGACGGGTTTATGGCGTACCGAACTCGTAAAGGCCGGGTTGGATATGGACGATGTAGAGATCAGAGATGCCGCGGTGCAGGCAGCAGAATCTTGGGGTGATCGAAGCTTGGCGGATGTTATGAAAGCACATCGCGAAGCCGAGCCGTGGCTTCGGGAGTACATCGAGAATGTTATAAGCGATTTGGGAGAATAGCCTGTGTTTCTGGCCCGTAAGGTCTCGCTTGCGAAGTGGTCGAAAAAAGATGAGTTGGCGGAGGGCGAGATTCCGGCAGATGCCGTGACCGCGGACCTGCGAACGCAAGACAACAAGCTGTCATTCTGGAGATGCGGCAACGGGGAGGGGATAGAAGTCAACGAGGCCGTACTGACACTAGCCGCCGCGGGCACTCGCGTCGATAAAATTGATGTTGTTTGGTTGGCCGTCGATGAGCTACGCTCCGACGGTCAAACTTTGCAAGATACCAAGGGACGAACCCCCGTCCTTGAGTTGGCCGAATTACACGTTGATGTGTGCCGACTGGATTACATCCGCCTCGGAAAGGTCGCTCAACACATTTTTACCGCAATACAAAAGGCTCAGTACCTTCGACTTGGGAAAGCGCGTGTCAAGCAACTCTTGGCGGAGGCGGTCAAACAAGAGCGTATTAACCCTAACGACCTCCAGAAGCGCGTTCGTGAGGAGCTTGGGCTATGAAACGGAGAGGCCAAGTCAAGATAGAGGAGATAGCCAATGGAGATTCATACCTACCGGAGCGTCTGGGATGCCATTGCGGATAGCCCCGAAGAAGCGGCTAACCTCAAGCTCCGTTCTCTGCTAATGGATGCCATAAAGGCGTACATTGACCAAGAGAAACTCACTCAGGAAGAGGCGGCCAAACGGCTTGGTGTGACGCGATCGCGTGTGAGTGAGCTCGTCAATGGCCGAATCAGCAAATTCACCATTGACAAACTAGTGAACATGGCCGCACGAGTTGGACTGACTACTCGGCTTACTGTCAGGAGAGAGGAAGTCGTAGAGGTAGGATAAAAGGAGAACAACTATGCGCTATCGGCGATTTGGGCGCACGGAATTGCAGGTGAGCGCGGTCAGCTTGGGCGGGGCCTACTTGGGGGGCAAGGAGGAGCCGGAGCGCGCCGAGGAAAATGCCCAGGCGATTGTGCGGCGTGCGTTGGATTTGGGCTGCAATTACATCGATACAGCACCGCTCTACGGGGCGAGCGAAGAACTGCTGGGCAAGGCCCTGGCCGGGGAGCGCCGCCCCTTTTACTTGGCGACCAAGGTAGGGTTTAGGCCGGAAGGATTTGATTACCGGCGCGATTCGGTCTTGCAGAGTTTGGAGCGCAGCTTGGCCTTGCTGGGCCTAACTAAGTTGACGGTGGCGCAAATCCACGAGGTGAACATGGCGGGCTGGGAGCGGATAGTGGAAAAGGGCGGGACTTTGGAGGGTTTGCGCGCCGCGCAAAAGCAGGGGCTGTGCGATTTTATCGGCGTGACGGGCCGGGCCATCCCTCTGCTAGCGCGGCTGGCGGCGACCGGAGAATTTGATACGGTCCTGTGCTACCACGACTACCATCCCTGTGTGCAGTTAGCGGCCGAGGAAGTCTTGCCGGCCGCCGCGCAAAGCGATATGGGCGTGGTGCTGGCGACGGTGCTGGCTGGGGGTATGTACGTCGCCGGTAAGGATCAGCGCGCGGCAGTGGAGCGTAGATTCGAGGGCGAGGAAGAGCAGCAACGCGCTTGGGCGACGATCGCCCGGCTGGAGCAGGAGGAATCAACGCTGCCGCAGAGTGCGTTTCGCTGGGTCTTGGCCGACGAGCGGGTCTCGACCGTGTCCAGCGGTGCGGCGAGCGTGCCCGAGCTAGAGGAAGTGGCACAGGCCGGGGATATGGTGCCGCTGGCGCATTAGAACCATCTGGGATGAAAAGAGATGCTTCGACTCCGCTGCGCTTCGCTCAGCATGACAGGAAGCATACCATCAACGCTGAGCCTGCAGACGAATACCTCCAGACAGCTTCTTAAATCCAGCCGTGCTGAGTGGTCACGGGCGAGCCGGAAGTCTGGGTTTGCCAATGCGGCCTGCGGCCTATTTTGACCTCGCGTCGGGTGAGGGACGAGGCTTCGGCGGCGAAGAGGATTTCCATGATGTGCCGCCCGTATTGGCCGTGGGTCGGCGGCTCGATGTTGAGCGCGATGGCCTCGGCAAAGCTTTTCCACTCGTGGTACATCTCGGTCGGCGCGTCCTCAAACGGGACGTCTTCCCACGTATCGCCCTGGCCTACTTTGACGTATTTCTCGCCGTGCTGGCTGAAGCGCAGCGAGCCGTTGGCGCAAATCACTTGGCATTCAAAATTCGGCGCGCCGTCGGCGAACCCCACGGCTACGGCCGTGCCGGCGAGGCCGTTCTTGTAGCGGATGAAGGCCGTGGCTGAATCGTCGCTGGCTTGATAGTGAGCGCGGGTGCCAATGGCGGCTGAGACCGATGCGGCTTGCGAAGCCATCACCCACGTGAGCCGATCGACGACGTGAACGCCGTTGGTCAACCACATGCCGCCGCCGTGGAAGCGGCTGCGGTATTGGGGCCGCCGCCCAGCAAAATTCCAGTTTTTCGACATGTAGCTGACAGCCGTGATCACGGGGCCGAGCTGGCCGGAATCGAGGATTTCCTTGGCCTTGAGGCTGGTGCTGTAAAAGTGCTGCGATAACCCGATCATCAGCTTGACGTTGTTTTCCGCGGCCGCGGCGACCATGGCGTCGCATTGCTCTAGGTTGATGGCCATAGGCTTTTCGACGAGCACGTGTTTTCCGGCGCGGCAGGCGTCGATGGTGAGCTGGTGGTGCAACTGGTGGCCGAGCACGACGGCGACCGCATCGACGTCGGCATCTTCCAAGAGTTCGTGGTGCGTTGAATAGCCCTTGGGGATGTGGTACTGGTCCATGTACTCGCGCCGCTTTTCCTCGAATAGATCGGCGACGGCGACGACTTCTACTTGGTCGAGATGGGCGATTGAATCGCAGTGGGAGCGGGCGATGCCGCCGAGGCCAATGATGCCAACTTTGAGCGCTGCCATAAGGTATCCTTTGGTGTGAATGAGGGAGTGCTAAGTATAGAATGCGGTTTGGTCGGCGACAAATCGGCGTGCGTTTGCGCCGAAATAGATTATGTCCTAAGATGCCCTAATGCCCGGTAATTTTACCTATCGTTCGTTCGCCGTGGGTGCATTGCTCTCGCTGGCGATCAACATGTTTTTCGCCTATGCCCGGCTGGCGATGGCCACCGCGGGCATGTCCTCCGATTACATCACCGCCGGAGCGGTTTTCCTGTTCTTTCTGGTGGTGGCGTTTTTCAATCCCGCGCTCAAGCTGCTGCGCCGCTCGTGGGGCTTTAACCGCTCCGAGTTGATCGTCATCTACGCGATGATGATCATTGGCTCAGCCATTCCCACGTGGGGATTTACGGGCAACTTGATCGCCATGTTGCCCAATATCTACTACTATGCCACGCCCGAGAACAATTGGTCGGAGCTGTTGCATCCCTACGTCCGCGAGTGGATGGTGCCGCAGGATTCAGACGCGATCAAGTACTTCTTCGAGGGCTTGCCCAAGGGGCAGCCCATTCCCTGGGAACACTGGATGGTGCCGCTGGCGGCTTGGGTGTCGTTCATTCTGGCGATCTACCTGATGATGATTTCCATCGCGTCGATCGTCCGCCGCCAGTGGGTTGACTACGACCGCTTGACCTTTCCGCTGTTGCAGCTACCCATCGACTTGACCGAAGAAGGCAAGAGCGGGTCCATCGTCGTTCCGCTGTTTAAAAGGCCGCTGTTGTGGATCGGGTTCGCGCTGCCCTTTTTGCTGTACAGCACCAATGCCTTAAACCACTATTTCCCCTTTATCCCGGAAGTGCAGTTGCGCAATAGCGTCTCGCTATTTAACCACGCACTGCATCTGACGACCAACGTGAACTTTGTCGCGCTGGGGCTGGCGTATTTTTTGAGCTTAGACGTGGGGTTGAGCATCTGGCTCTTCCACTTGTTGACCAAAGCGCAGATCACCACCGAGAACGTCCTCGGCTATTCGCTGCCCGGCCGCCGCGACCTGTTTATGGAAGGCTCGATGTCGGTGTCCTACGAGGGGATGGGGGCCATGCTGGTGCTGGTGCTCTACGGGCTGTGGAACAGCCGCAGCTATCTGCGGCAGGTCTGGCGCAAGGCTCTGTACAACGAGGGAGGGCTGGACGATTCGCAGGAGATCCTCTCGTATCGGGCGGCAATCATCGTCTTGGTTCTGGCCACCGCGTACGCCACCGGCTGGCTGATCCTATCAGGCGTGCCTTGGTGGGTCGCGCTGTTTTTCCTCTTCGTGGCCTTCTGCATCTTCTACGGGCTGACGCGGATTGTGGCCGAGGGCGGGTTGGGTTTTGCGCGGGCACAGATGACGGCGCAGCCGTTTGTGATCGACGCGGTGGGCACGGAGGCAATTGGTCCGTCGGGGCTGGTGAGCTTGGGGATGACCTTTAGCTGGGCGGGTGATTTGCGGACTATGGTGATGGCCTCGGCGATCAATGGGCTCAAGCTGGCTGATATTGGTCAAGTGCGAGGACGGCCGCTGTTTTGGGCGCTGATGCTTTCGATTGTGGTCGGCTTGGCTGGCTCGATCTGGATGGTGGTGTGGATGGGGTATCAGTACGGGGGCATTAATTTGGACTGGTGGTTCTACAATCGCTTCGGCGAGATTGTTCACGGCGACTCGGCCTACAAGATCGCCAATCCGAGGCACCCTTTAAACGATTTTGGCGAGATCGGGCCGCGCTTCATGTTCGCGGGGATCGGCGCGGCGATCATGGGGTTGTTGATGTACGCCCGGCACCACTTCCTTTGGTGGCCGGTGCATTACCTCGGTTTCCCCATCGGCGCGACGCTGACGATTATCTGGACGTGGTTCAGCATTTTTATCGGCTGGGTCTTGAAGGCGCTGGTGCTCAAATACGGCGGCGTGACGCTCTATAGACAGCTACGGCCTTTGTTTTTGGGATTTATTTTGGGGCACATTTTTGTCTCGGGATTCTGGGTGCTCTTCGACTATATCACCGGGGAGACCGGCAATCGGATTCCGATTTTTTGAGGAGGAAAAATCAATGCGAGCAGGAGATAGAGAAAAAATTGGGCCGCACGGCTTGGAGGTGACGCGATTGGGGATGGGCGGCACGACCTTTGGCAATATGTACTCGGTGCTGAGCGAGCAAGAAGGGTTGGACGTGCTAGACACGGCTTTTGCGGCTGGAGTGCGCTACTTTGACACTGCGCCGCTATACGGCTACGGCCTGAGTGAGACGCGCTTGGGGCCGGGGCTGGCGCGCTACAACCGCGACGAGATCGTCCTGTCCTCGAAAGTGGGCTATACGCTGGTGGAGCGAAAGCCCGGCGACGATTACGTCGATCTGTTCGTCGATGCGCCCGAGATGACTAGCTATTTCGATTATTCGCGCGACGCGGTGTTGCGCTCGATTGAGGGGAGTTTGGATCGGCTCAACATGGACCGCCTCGATATAGTGCTGATCCACGACCCGGACGAGGGGAAGAGCATTGAGCCGGATTGGACGCCGGGCGAGCGGGGGTACTTCGATCAAGTGATGGCTGAAACCTATCCCGCGCTCGACGAGTTGCGTCAGCAAAAGGTGATCAAGGCGCTTGGCTTGGGGATGAACCAGTGGCAGATGCTGGCCGATTTCGCTCGCGCTGGGGATTTCGACGCCTTTTTGCTGGCTGGCCGCTATACGCTGCTGGAGCAGGAATCGCTGCGCGAGTTGTTGCCGCTGTGCTCGGAGAAGGGGGTGCGGATCGTCATTGGCGGGCCGTACAATTCGGGGATTTTGGCTACTGGGGCAGTCGAAGGTGCGTATTACAACTACGCGCCGGCACCGGACGATGTGCTGGAGAAGGTGCGCTGCATCGAGGCGGTCTGCGCTCGGCACGAGGTGCCCTTGTCGGCCGCGGCCCTGCAATTTCCCTTTGGGCATCCGGCGGTGGCGACCGTCATTCCCGGGGCGCGGACCGTCGCGGAAGTTGCCGCCAATGTGGATTGCCTAGAGCGCGCAATTCCCGCCGACTATTGGGCCGAGCTCAAGGAAGAGGGGCTGATCGACGCGGAGGCTCCGACGCCTTAGATCCGCAGATGGACGCAGGATAGTAACTGATGTTACGCATCTGCGCCGAAATGATAGATGTAGGGGCGTCCCTTGTGGGCACCCAAGCGACCCGGGCGCGTTCAGCCAGCGGAATCCTACGAGGGCAACCACAAGGGTTGCCCCTACAAGGCGTAACGTCAGACAGTAAAAACAATACGATCACACCGAGGAGTAATCACCATGTCCAATTGGCTGATGCTCAAGCACTATGATCGGGATCACCTAGCCAACATTGCCATGCCCGTTGGCGGCATTGGCACGGGCACCGTTTCACTGGGCGGACGCGGAGATTTGCGCGACTGGGAACTGATGAACCGCCCGGCCAAGGGATTTGTCCCAATGGGCGATGGGGGCCGGGGAGGAGGAGCGTTTTTTGCCCTGTACGCCAAACCTGCTGGCGGCCCATCCGTCACCCGGGCGCTCGAAGGGCCGGTGGACGTATCCGAATACCAGGGGGCGAGCGGCAGTGTGGCGGCCAATCACGGCTTGCCGCGCTTTGCCCAATGTGCGTTTGCCGCGGCCTATCCACTTGCCCAGGTCCAGCTGTCCGATCCACAAGTTCCGGTCGCGGTTTGTCTCGAAGCGTTTAACCCGCTCATTCCCGCCAACGCCGATGACAGCGGCATCCCTATCGCGGTGCTGCGCTACACGCTCACCAATCGGACCAACAAGCGCGTCACGGCTGCAGTGTGCGGCTCGCTGCCCAATTTCATTGGCAACGATGGCGTGGAAGAGTTGGCCCAGGCCAATCGCAATCGCTTTCGCAAGGCAACGCACTGTCAGGGCATTTTCATGGACAGCAAAGGGGTTGATCCCGCCGCCATCAGTTATGGCACGATGGCCCTGACCACCACGACCAAAACGGGCGTTACCTATCGCACGGCGTGGAAAAAAGCCGGCTGGGGCACGTCTCTGCTCGACTTTTGGGACGACTTTGCCGCCGATGGCCAGGTGGAAAAGCGCCCCAGCGAAGGGGTTGATATGCCGAGTGCTTCGCTCGCGGTGCGCACCACCATTCTGCCCAAGGCGAGCAAGACCATCACCTTTTTGCTGACGTGGCACTTTCCCAATCGGCACACGTGGTCGCCGGGCGACGATCCCTACATTGGCAACTACTATGCGACGCACTATGGCGATGCGTGGGATGTGGCTGGCAAAACCGCGCCGAGGCTCAAAAAGCTCGAACAACAGACCGTGCGCTTTGTCCAAGCCTTCGCGGCCAGCGACCTGCCCGAGGTCGTCAAGGAAGCCGCCCTTTTCAATCTCAGTACCCTGCGGACGCAAACGTGCTTCCGCACCCCGGATGGACGTTTATTTGGTTGGGAGGGCTACAACGATAACAGCGGCTGCTGCATGGGATCCTGTACGCATGTGTGGAATTACGAACAGAGTACGGCGTTCCTCTTTGGCGATCTGGCCCGCACGATGCGCGATACCGAATTCAATCACGCCACCGACGACCAAGGCATGATGAACTTTCGCGTCCATCTGCCCCTGAGTCGCGCGCAAGAATTTGGCAAAGCCGCGGCCGACGGTCAGATGGGCTGTATTATGAAAGCCTATCGCGACTGGCAGCTTTGCGGCGACGATGCCTTCCTCCAATCGATTTGGCCAAAGGTCAAAAAGGCCCTTGAATTTTGCTGGATCGAAGGGGGGTGGGACGGCGATGGCGACGGCGTTATGGAGGGCTGTCAGCACAACACCATGGATGTGGAATACTACGGCCCTAATCCACAAATGGGGATCTGGTATCTGGGGGCTTTGTGCGCCGGCGAGGAAATGGCGACCCATCTGGGCGAAGCCGACTTTGCCCAAACCTGTCGGCGGCTCTACGAGAGTGGCCGCGCTTACATCGACGAGCAATTGTTCAATGGCGAATACTACGAGCATCGCATTGAGCCAGCCAAAAAAGTGGCCGCAGCGCTGCGGCTGGGTATGGGCGCGGCGAAACTTGCCGATCCAGATTACCAACTCGGCAGCGGTTGTCTAGTAGATCAGCTCGTTGGCCAGTTTTTCGCTCACGTCTGCGGTTTGGGCTATCTGACCAAACGCGCCCATGTGCGCCAAACCCTCAAGAGCATCCGCAAGTACAACCACCGCAAGAAGCTGACTGATCACTTCAACTGCATGCGCTCTTATGCCTTGGGCGATGAATCGGCCTTGCTCATGGCGAGCTATCCCCGCGAGCGGCCCGACAACCCATTTCCCTATTTCACGGAAGTGATGACCGGGTTTGAATACACCGCGGCCATTGGCATGCTCTACGAGGGGCAGCGCAAAAACGGTCTGCAAACCATGCGCGACATTCGCAATCGCTACGATGGGGCCAAACGCAGTCCCTTTGACGAAGCCGAATGCGGCCATCACTACGCCCGCGCCATGATTGCTTGGGCCGGGGTGCTCGCGCTGACGGGATTTAATTATTCGGGGGTTACAAAGTCCATCGCCTTTGCCGCAGAGATAGGGACCTTTTTCTGGTCAAATGGTACTGCTTGGGGCACGGTGCGCATTGCCCAACGCCAGTCGGGCTATCGCATTGTCTTGGACGTTTTGTATGGGCAGATCAAAATTAAGCACTTTCGGCTGACCGGCGTGGGCGAGCATACCTTTGCTCGGGATCTCGTGCTGCGCGAGAATAGCCAACGGATCTTTGTCGTGGGATGAGAACATCGAGCAAGGAGCATACAACATGACGCGCTAAATCAGCGGTGTATCCCCCTACCCAGCGGGCTCCTCCACCTTCTGCGGTACAAGTCGGTATCCCATCGCCCGCATTATCGAGTTGATGTTGTCGAGGCGCGGATTTCCTTTGGCAGAAAGCGCTTTCTGCAATCCATGACGAGTCATCCCGATTTCATTAGCTATCGCAGATACGCTTTTGACGCGGGCAACGATTCGCAACGCAGACAACAACGCCGCAGAATCGCCATCCTCGGCGTATTCTGCAAAATTTTCCGTTAGAAAGTCCTCTATCTCCTCGGGGTGCTCCTTGAAGTACTCGGCCGTTACTTGTCCTAGCGTCCTGTACTTAGACATGACTCAAATACTCCTTCCAATATGCTTTTGCTCTCGCAATGTTCTGAACCTGACTGCTCTTGTCTCCACCGCATAGTAGCACAACTATCGCGTCTCCATCTTCGCCAAAATACACGCGGTAGCCGGGACCAAAGACAAAACGCAACTCAAAGACACCGTCCTTGAGTGATCTACAATCCCCGTAATTACCACTTTCGACACGCAACAGCCGGCTCAGAATTCGGCGCCTTACTCGTGCGTCGCGCAAGCTCCTCAACCAGTCGTTGAACGGCTCCTTACCGGTGGCATCTTGGTAGAAAACGACACGTCTCTCTGTAGCCATCCGCCGGCCCTATAATGATGCTATCACGCATGATTGTTAAGGGCAATATAGAAGTGCCAACTATAGTTGGCAATACACCGGAGCGCCACTTGCATTACTTTCGCTGCGTGGAAGGGTAAGCTGACTTGAGCGGATAGATTTTTTAGCCGTAATTTTAGTAACTGACGTTGCGTATTCTTATGCCGGGTCTGGTGTTTGCGTCTTGCCGGGGTCATTCCCGCGCAAGCGGGAATCCAGTCTTGCACACGATGCGGACTTCGGCTCAATCAGGCATGACAAAGGATGCACAACGTCAGGTTTTAAGCAACGTTTCTCACCTCATCTCAACCTCGTCCTCGGCGTTTTTCAAGCGCGAGGACTCAATCAGAAAGGATCGGAATGAATCATTTCCCCCGCACCCCGCATTCGCGTCTATCGCGCCTGCACCAGAAGTTCACCCGGTGTGCAATTCCCTTGCTCATTGCTGCCCTTAGTGTCCTGCTGCCGCAGATGGCCGCGGCCGGGGCTTGGACGCTCGAACAGGGCCAGATGTGGAGCAAGGTTACGGTCATGTCGCAATCGACCGATCAGCATTACGATGCCGACAGCAATGCGATTGAAATTCCCGCCGACGCCCAATACGAGTCCTCGCAGGTTTATTTCGACATTCGCTATGGCGTAACCGACCAAATCGACCTCGGCTTACAGATTCCCTATCTCAGCAACAAGTTCGTCGATAAGGACGAGAGCAATGATGTGGCGACTCCGCCGCCGGCACTGGAAACGGAATCGGGCATAGGCGACATACGCGGATTTGCCAAAATCAACCTCGTCAACAGCGCAGACTTGGTGGGTACGCTGAAGTTGGGATTCAAAGCCCCTATGGGCGACTACCGAGAAGTGCCCGAGGCCCTTTCCATAACCGGCGGCCAATGGGATTTTGACGTTGTGGCGCAACTGGGCCGCTCCTTTTATCCAGTGCCTGTTTACGCCAATGTCGATTTGGGGTATCGCTGGCGCGGCGAATACACAGACTCTGATCCCAACCCCGATCGCAGCTACACTCCGGGTGCCGAGTTCGTCCTTAACGCCGAGGCCGGCTATAGCCCGATGGACAAACTCCTCGTCGCCCTCAAGTACGAAAGCATTTCCGGAGCCGAGTACGACGCTCTAAGCAATCCGGGTCAACCAGAAACGCTCAACCAAAGCGTCTCTTACCTAGCGCCGACGGTCTTGGTTGGACTCCATCCCAACGTGAGTCTTGAAGCTCAGGCGCGCATGACGGTCAGCGGCAACAGATATTTCGCCGGTTCGACCTATGGGGTGGGGCTTTCTTTTACGGGCAGCCTGATCGAGAAGGTGATTCACCAGGGGACGCCGTAGTCTTCTTTTATGGAGAGACCAAACAGGGGAAGGGGCTTTAAGGCCTCTTCCCCGTTTTATTTTTTTCGGCAAGAACAGCTATCCACACGAGGAGAAATCGACATGAGCACACTAAACATTACCTTGGCCTCGGGCCACGCCATTCCACAATTGGGGTTGGGCACTTGGATGTTGCGCGGCCAGCCGTGCAAAGACGTGGTCAAAGAGGCCCTCGAAATGGGCTATACGCATTTGGATTCGGCTTGGATGTACGAGAATCAGGACGCCATCGGCCAAGTCCTCAAGGAGATCGGAGCCGACCGCGATAGCCTCTTCATCACCTCCAAGATCTGGCATTCGCACTTGGAGTACGAGGCGACCTTGGAGCAGATGGAGGAGATTCTGCGCGATCTGCAAACCGAATACGTTGATCTCCTGCTCATTCACCATCCCGGTCATCAGGGCGTACCGGTGGAGCGAACCTTAGCTGCGTTTGAAAAAATCCACGCGGCCGGCCAAGCCAAAAGCATTGGCATTAGCAATTTCAGCATCGAGCAGACAGATCGGGCTAGGGCCGCCACCGGCTTGCCGATCTGCACCAATCAGGTGGAATACCACCTGCGCCACAACCGCGAAAGGCTGCGACGCCATTGCCACGCCCACAACGTGGTGCTGACGGCGCACCGCCCGCTGGCCCAGGGCGATCTAGCCCAGGACGAAGCCCTAAAACAGGTGGCCGCCGAACACGGAAAAACCCCAGCGCAAGTGGCCTTAAAGTGGCTTTTGCAAAAGGATATGATCGTCATCCCCAAGGCTAGCTCAACGGCCCATTTGCGCGATAATCTGGACTTGTTCGACTGGCAGCTAGGAGACGAGGAGATGGCGCGTCTCGACAGAGTGGGTGCCGATCCCGATTAGATTTTGTAGAGGCGACCGATCGGTCGCCCCTACCCATGCGTAACGTTAGTTAATAGTAGTAAAACGCATAGACCAGCGCGGCCCCACCGACGCCAACGCAGGTGCCCAAGATCAGGCCGATGAAAAAGGGCAGCAGGGTGCGGTAGAGCCGGATGCCGCCGTAGCGTAAGGCTAGGAGCTTGATCAGCCAAGCCAAGAAAATCCCGAACCAGTCGATGGAGACGGTGTTGGTCAGGGCGATGCCCAGTCCCACCGGGTGCAAGGGCCAGCCGGCGAAGCGGTACTGGGCCAGCGCGAGTAGCCCGGCGAGGCCCGCGCCAACGGCGAGGAACACGGCCACCAGCGGCTCGGCGGGATTGGGATTGTTGATCGAATTGGCGACCCAGGACCAGTGGTATTGCGGCGAACTGACGAAGTACCAGCCGTAGCCGTGGAGCAGTCCGTGGCGGTAGCCCAGCCAGATGTAGCAGACCATGGTGGTTATGAGGCCGACGATCATGGCGGCGGACAAAAAGAACACTAGCTTGCGCCCGCTGATTTTGAGCCGGGCTGGCTCGCAGACCTTAAAGGCGTGGGCGAGGGTTCCCATCAAGAAAAGTTGCAAGTCGGCGGTCCAGACCATGCTCAGCCCCATTGCGCTCAGCCCTTGGGCACCAAAAGGGGCAGTGCCCACGAGATTGGTCAGGACCGGTGGCACGGAGGCCGGAGCGCGCAGGCGGCCGATGCCGGTCTGGGCCAACAGGCGGGCAATGCCGAAGAAGATCACCAGCGCGACTAGCAAAAAGACGATGCTCCAGATCAAACTCAGGCCGCTGGCCCAGAGGAAGCCAGCCATGTACGTCAGCCCGACAAGCCCGAGCAGAGCGGCGACACGAGGCGAGATCGGGCTGTCGGAGTCTGGGGCACCGCTGATGATCAGCCGCCACTGGCGACGCAGGAAGTGGCGCGACATCCACAGCGAGATTCCGACGATGCACGCGAGCGAGCCAATCTGCTGATGGGCGAGCAGCACGTTAGATGGTGCGTGGGGCTGGGCTGGCAGCGAGAGGGAAATGCCCAGCCAGTTCAGCAGGGCACCTTCGGCGGCAATGAGGATGTGAAAAAACCAGACGCTGAACAGCACGTTGAGGCCGACCAAATAGCTCAAGCCCACGACCAGCAGGTCGGTGTTAAGCCCGTAACTAAGCCCGAATTGACGGATCTCGATGCGCCCGCCGGGGATGCCGAAACCGTGGATGATCTCGATATCCAATACTCGGTCCAGCATGTTGACGGTCGGCAGCGTCCAAGCGATGAGAAATCCCAGCCACAACAGCTTGCTTTTGAGAATGGACGCGGCGGGGTTTTCCAAGCTTTCGAGGAGCATGTTGGGGACGGCGGCGAGGGGATACACCAAGCGCTCTTGGCGCGACCACTGGTGGTGGACCAAGCTAATCAGCGCGATGCTGACCAAGAAGAAGGCCAGCATAAAGAGGCCCCACCATAACAGTGGCCCGGTCCATAAGGCCCAAGGCACGGGCGCGGCCGCATCCGTGCCTTCAAAAAGCTGGCGGATCGCTTCGAGGTCGCGGGGGACGGCCCAGTGGGGAATGTGCGGCCAGAGCAGGTCGGACCAGTTGTTTTCTGGAGTGGCGTAGTAAAAGACGCCGGCAATGAGCGGGATGAAGTAGCCGCCAAAGCCCATCGAAGGCAGCACTACGGCGACCATGAGCGCGGCATAGACCAAGGCGAAATTGGCTGGCGAGAGGCGCAAGAGCGGGTGGAGCAGGCGCAGCGCGAGGGCGACGACCACAATCCAGAAGATCAGGAAGATGACGCCAACGGTGTTGAAGTGATCGGTTAGCCCTGTGTAGTTGCCATAGAGGACGTAGGTCCGCACACTGGTAAAGGTCATGCAGACGGTGAAGACTAGGACGAGGACGAAGGAGAAACAGGTGCCGAGGAAGGATGTTGAAGGGGAGCGAGACATGGACGAATTGCGAATTGGGGTGAGAAGAGAAATAGGCTTCTTTATATCTTTATAAATAGAATATATGGGAGAACGTAGGCAATGAAGTATAGATGTCGCATTTTGTCCCTAACACGGAACCAAGAAATACTCGACCGGAGGAAAACCCTGTATGCAGTGGCCTGAGATATGCAGAAGCCATCCCGATAAATGGCTGATTGTTGAGGCGTTAGAAGCTCATACAACTCCTGATTCGCGGCGGCATCTTGATCGCTTAACAGTTGTTGAGGAATGTCTCGATGGCAAAGCTGCCATGAAACGGTATCGACTCCTTCACCAACAGTATCCCGAACGGGAGTTTTACTTTATACATACCAGTCGTGACTCACTTGATATTCAGGTGCAACAGTGGTTGGGAATCCGCGCTCCTCATGCAACTGATACGAAAGTATGATCTCCCTTTTATAGCGGTATCTATTGCCTATCGAGGATCAACGATTGAGATCCCGCAAGTCCTTGTTGATACTGGCTCGGCCAGCACAGTGATATCCGCCGACTTGGTCGATTCTATCGGAATTTTTCCTTTGCCCGAGGATCGGATTTCGACGATTCGCGGTGTAGGGGGCAGTGAAGTCGTATTTAGGCGACAGGTTGATTGTTTGCAGGTCGGAGAGAGGGGATTGGTCAATTTTGATCTTGAAGTGGGAGGCATGGACTATGGTTTTGAAATCAATGGGATCTTGGGGATGGATTTCCTGACGGAAGCTAAGGCTATCATCAATCTGCAGGCGATGAATCTTACATTCAATGGATGAGCGCGCCGATGCCAGCTTGGCCGGGCGCTTGGGCTGGCTCGTCTTCGCCCTCGCCTTGGTGGTGCGGGTCGTCTATATCTTCGAAGCGGATGCGAGTCCGCTTTTTGCACATCCGGCGGTCGATGCCAAGACGTACACCCACCACGCCCAGCGCTTGGCTGCGGGCGACTGGTTGGGCGTGGGTGAGGGGCCGTTTTGGCAGCCGCCGCTGTACCCGTATTTCCTCGGGGCGGTAAAGAGTCTTTTTCCAGAATCATTTTTTTACGCCGTGCGCTTTGTGCAGGCCCTGCTAGGGGCACTGGTCTGCGCGATGAGTTGGTGGCTCGGGCGCGCTTTGTTCAATCCGGTGGTGGGGTTGTTGGCTGGGGTCGGTGCGGCGCTGTGCGGACCGTTGATCTTTTTTGACGGCGAGCTGTTGCCGGCCTCGTTGGCCGCCTTCGTCGATCTGCTGGCCCTAGTGGTGCTGTTGTACGTCTGGCGTCGTCCGAGCCGTTGGGGATTTTTGGGTGCGGGGGTGGCCTTTGGCATCGGTGCGTTGGCCGTGCCGACCGTGCTGACCTTTGCGGTCGCCGTGCCCATCGTCCTCTTATGGACCACTCCCCGTCGGCAGGGCTTGGTCTGGGCTGGTGCGTTTTCACTCGGCGTGGTCTTGGCTATCGCGCCGGTGGCTTGGCGCAACTGGGCGATCGGCGGCGATGGGGTGGGGATTTCCTACAACGCGGGAATCAACCTGTACATCGGCAATAATTCCGCCTATGTAGAGACCGTAGCTATCCGTCCGGGGTGGGAATGGGACGACTTAGTCACTCAACCGGCGCGGGAGGGGATTGAGCGGCCCTCGGCTAAGTCGGCTTATTTTGCCGCACGGGCTTGGGACTACATCCGGGGCGATCCGATTGCGTGGCTGGGATTAATGGGGCGTAAGCTAGGGGCGTTTTGGCACGGCGACGAGCGGGGGCGCAACCAGCCGATTTACTTCTGGCGTACCTACTCAATGGTGCTGTCGGCGACTCTGTGGAAAGCGGGCATCGCCTTCCCCTTTGGTCTGGTGGCCCCTCTGGCGCTGTGGGGGATGCTGCTGAGTCTGCGGCGGATCGGGCCGACGTGGCCGCTGCTGTACGTGCTGTGCTATTGTCTGGGGGTGATCGCGTTTTTTGTCGCGGCGCGCTACCGGGTGCCAGTGCTGCCGGTGCTCATGGTCTTTGCCGCCTATGGGCTGTGGGCGCTGTGGGACTGGGGGAGGGCGGGCTATTGGCGCAACTTGGGGCTGGGGTTGGCTGTCTGTTTGGTCTTTGCGTTGGCAGCCAACAGTCATCTAGCGCCAATGGACATGGAGGGAGATGCGGCCATCCACTACAATCTGGGCAACGCCTATGCCGAGGTCAGAGACAAAGAGCGGGCATTGGCGGCGTTTGAGCGAGCGGTGGCCGAGGATCCCGAGTACTGGCAGGCGTGGTTAAATCTGGGTGGGGTCAAGGCGGCGCTGGGCGATCTCGCCGGCGGCGAAGCAATTTTTGCGCGGGTAGCGCAAAAGGCCCCTCGGCAAGTTGAGCCGTGGATGAACTTGGCGCACGTGCGGATCATGCAGCGGGACCTAGCGGGGGCCTTTAGCTATTACGAAGCCGCGCTCAAGGCTAATCCCAAGTTGCTACCGGCCTACGTGGAGATGATCCGCCTCTACGGGCAGATGGGCGATCTGGCCCGCGCAGCGCACATCCTCCAACGAGCGGTCGATCACTTGCCCGCCGAGCGCGAGCGCTTGCGTCAGTTTTACGAAGAGATACAGATGCGGGCGTTGGGTCGCTAATGGATAACTGACGTTGCGCCGCGGAGATACTTCGCTTCGCTCAGTATGACAAGACAGTAAAGCATTAGCCGATGTCATGCTGAGCGGAGCGAAGCATCCCATACCTAAGGCCTGTTCGTAACATCAGTTAATAAAATTAGGGGTCCGGTTGTGCTACCTTGAGCACTTGATTGGCGGCGACCTTTTCGAGGTGCTGCTGCGTCCCATCCGGCCAGTAGATTTCCACTTGGGCGCTCGTTGCAGTGCCCAGTCCGAAGTGCAGGCGCGGATCGTGGCTGGACAGATAGCTGCCGCCCGATTGCCGCTCCTGTATTTGGCGCACCCCGTCGGCCACAACCTCTACCCGCGTGCCGAGGGCGTCGGGGTGGATTTTTCCTACTAGTAAAATTTGCAAGTAGTGATGGGCATTGCCGCCGTCGTTGCGCAACAGTCGCGGCCGGGCTGCTACCGTGGTCACCAGAAGGTCGAGGTCTCCGTCGTCGTCGTAGTCAGCCACTGCGGTGGCGCGGCCAGCGTTGGCCCTTTGGAAATCGGGTCCCAGCTTGGCCGAGACGTCGGCAAAGCGGCGACCCGCGTCGTTGCGGAGCATCTGATTGGGTTGCCGATAGGTCTGGCTCGAATCCACTTCTGCAATGCGGTCGATGACGTGGCCGTTGGCAGCGAACAGGTCAAGGTCTCCGTCGTTGTCGTAATCGAAAAACTTGGTGCCAAAGCCGAGGGGTCGGTACGAGGGATCGGCTAGTCCTAGGCGCTGGGTGGCGACGGCGAATTGGCCTTGGCCGTCGTTGTGGTAGAGGGCATTGGTCTCAAAGGCGAAGTTGGTGACGAAGAGGTCGGCATCGCCATCGCGGTCGTAGTCGCCAAAATCGACGCCCATACCCGCGTCGGCGTGCCCGTGCTCGTTGTAGCGAGTGCCGGCAATCAAGCCTACTTCGGCGAAGGTGCTGTGCTGGTTGGCGTAGAGGAAGTTCATGGTGCCGTCGTTGGCCACGTAGATGTCGGTGTCGCCATCGCGGTCGTAGTCGGCCAGCGCGATGCCTAGTCCCTTGCCCTTGAGTGTGATGCCGGTGGCCTCGGTGACGTCGACGAAGGTGTGGCCGTCGTTGCGGTAGAGGAGGTCGCCGGTGGGGTCGTACACGCTCGGCTCGCAGTACGAGCGCACTTGGCCCTGTTGGCAAACGGATTCATCGTCGAGGGCGTAGCGCACGTAGTTGGCGACGAACAGGTCGAGATCACCGTCGAGATCGTAGTCGAGGAAGCCGGCACTGGAGCCCCAGCGCGGATCTGCTAGGCCGGCCGACGTTTTGGCAAAGGTGCCTTGGTCGTTGCGGTAGAGGGCGTTGGGGCCGTAGTTGGCGACGAAGAGGTCGGGGTCGCCGTCAGCATCGTAGTCTGCGGCCGCGACGCCAAAGCCGTAGCCGGGGTCGGCGCTGCCGCTGTGGACGGTGACGTCGGCGAAGGTGCCCGCGCCCGCGTTGCGGTAGAGACGGTTGACCGGCGGTGAGTCTGGGGGATGGCCGGTCAGGTAGGTGCCGTTGGCGAGGTAGAGGTCGAGGCGGCCATCGCCGTCGTAGTCGAGGAAGGCGGCTCCGGCACCGAAGGTTTCGACGTAGTAGTAGGAGCCGGAAAAGCCGTTGTAGTGGACGAAGTCGATGCCAGCGGCGGCTCCAACGTCGGCGAAATGCACTGGCGGTGCTGGGGGGTCTTTAGGGGTGCAGGCGCAGAGGGCGCTGGCGAGGGCAAGACCCCATATCTTGTAGTACTCAATCAGGCGAATTCGATGACGTCGAGGGTTTGGGGCTGGGCTAGTTCCTTGCGCTGCTGGAGGAGTTGATCCAGCGTCTTGGCGGTTTGGGCCGTCATATAGGTTTGATGGCAATGAGGACAACGGACCATCGGTACCTTATCTACTAGGAACTTATCGTTCTTGGGGCCGCACACTTGCGTCTTGTAGCGCAGCTTAGCGCCGTCTTTACCACAGTAGTCGCAAATCATGGGGTTTCTCTCCAAGCCGTGATGAAAATCAGTTTGCCGGTTGGGCTAATTTTGGCGACGACAACAGCCAAGTCGCCTGCGTTTGTCTCGCCTAGGATGACGTATTTGTGTTCGCCCGAGATTAAATCTTGTTGGCGCTCAACAATGCGCCCTGTGAGGATAATGTGTTCACCGTCCAAAATGCTCAGGTCGTCGTCCTGTAATTCCTCGTACGCATGATCGGGAACAATATACTCATTGGCGCGGATTTTGTCGCGCATCTGGTGGAGGATGTGATCGTACATCGTGTGGCATCCCTGTGAAAGATACCAATATATAAATCGCTACGTTCCCTTGCTGCCCGGCGGTCTCCGCATTGGCAGTCGAATGAATCCTCCCTCTTGCGTGATGCAGTTGCGGACGATTTAATGATAGTGTCACTAACCACTAAACAGGAGGATGAACGATGCCGTTTATCAACGTGAAGATGCTCGCTGGGCGTTCCACCGAGCAGAAGCGGGCCTTAGTCGAAGCGCTGACCCAAGCCATCGTGGATACCTGCGATGCGCCCCGGGAGGGAACTACAGTAGTGCTCGAAGAATGCGAGCGCGAGAACTGGGCAAGGGGCGGGGTACTGGTGGCGGATCGCCAAGAATAAGGTGATCGAACGATCCCTTTCGCTAGGAGGACGCCGAGGCCGTGGAAGCACGTCCCGGCGATCCTCCTCGTCCGTCAGCAGAGTATATTGAATAAATTCAGTAGATCGATTTGTCCTACTTCGTGCAGGTGAATGAGAGGGCCTGCATCCGCGACGGCCTGTTCTACCTGTCCATGGCCCACTCAAGATCCTCCATCATGGCTTGATGCTGGCGTTCGGCTAGTTCCACCCAATCCACGCCCACCCCTTTTATTGCTTCGTCGCGGGTGATTTCTCGTCGCAGATAGCGTCCCAGGATGCGTTCTCGCCACATCTGCTGGACTCCCTTCTGAAACGCTAGTGTCATTACCTCGGACTCGGATTTTTCGGTTTCCCACGACAGAGTCTCCAAATAAGAGAATGTTTTGTCCATTTAGTACCTGCTTCAATTCACTTCGTTTAGTTCCTTCGTGAATAGTGTCGGCTAGAATATACTCCTTTCGCACTTAGCGGCACAAAAACGATTGTTCCCGGCTACAATAACTTGACTAGTAGCGCAATACCGACCGTAATACTGGGCTGGTAGCGGACCGCCAGCAATAAGGTAGCAGAGGCCGAGTCACAGCACGTGGGCCAAGGCTACGGCGATGAGCAGGCCGAAAGAGACCCAGCCTAGCAGGGCCTCGGCGACAGCGAGGAGTTTGAGCTTGCCCGTCGCGTCCCAAGCGCGGGAGTTGAGGTGGATGAAGGTGTAGAGGCTGAAGACGATGCAGGCGGCGAGGGTGGGCTGACCTGCACCGGAGGTGGAGCGCATGGAGCCGGAAGCGGTGCGGTACGCCAAGCCGAAGAGGAGGACGATGGCGACCATGAAGGCGATAATTCGCTGGGGAGCTGAGCCGTAATCCACACTCAAGCGCCACAGTTCTAGCCCCCAACGCGCTGGCTCGTTCCAAGCGCGTGTGAGGCGCTGGTGGTCCATGCGTTCGGCGTGGCAGGCTGCGGCATCGCCGTTCAAGCCTTGGGCTAGGAATTGGTGGTACAGAGCGGCATAGGTTGGGTCGAGGGTGGCAGCGTGGGTTGAGTCGGCTGCGGCGAGATGGCCTGCTAGGTGGGGCCAGCGCACTTGGATGCGGCCGAAGCGCGGCTGGTGCAAGTAGAGGTGGCTGCCCGTGGCGAAGGTCGAATCCGCTTCGGCTGCCCGCAAATCGATCAGGGCGAAGGCGGCGCGGCTCAGGTCGAGGGAGCGGTTGAAGAATGCACCGAGGCGGATGACGCGGCCCTCGCTCTCGCTAAAGTCGGCCTCTTGGCGGAAATACGCTCCGTCAAAGCTGGCTCGGCCAAAGGTCGCACGGCGAAAGCGCGCCGCCCGCGCAAAGGTGAAATCGGCAAAGGATGCCTCGCCGCTGAACCGCGCTCGGTCGAAGGCGACATCTCCGTCGGCACGTCCGCTGTCGAATAATACTTCCTCGGCGAAGCGCGCGTCCCAAAACAGCGCCCGGTCGGCGAAGCGGACTCCAGCGAAAGATAGAGGCTGCGCCCAAGCGGTCTCCTTGAAGGAGGCGATTCCGGCGAAGGCAGCGTCGGTGAAGGTGGCTGGCGCGGCAAAGGCGGCCTGCTCGAAATAGGCGGCGTTGTCGAATTGGGTCTGGGCGAAGTGGATGCGCTGGCCAGCGAAGTGCGCGCCGACGAACGAGGCGACTCCGGCGAAGCGGCTTGCGGTTAGGTCGGCGTCGCCGAGGAAGTGGGTTTTTTGGAAGGTTGCGTGTTTGGCCAGATGGCTTGCGCGTAGGGAGAAGTCGTCGGTAAAACGCGCTTCGGCAAAGGAGAGGCCACCGGCGAAGTGGGCGCGTTCAAAGCGCACTGGGGCGAGGAACGCGACTTGGCTGAAGGATACCTCGTCGAGAAAGTACACTTGCTCTAAGTCGAGAGGGACGCGCAGGGTGTCGAGTCCTGAAGTGGGTGCAAACAGGCGTCCGCGGAAGGCGACTTGCCGGTGGACGACGGCTGGGCCGTTGGCCGGGCGTTGTAGCTGGGCGATTAGCGTCTCAATGGGGAGCAGGGGCAGGGTTTGACCGGCGATGGTGGTATCGGCTGCGGGCGTCTGGGCGCTCAAGGCGGTGCTCCAGCAGAGCAAGGCAGCAAATGAGAGTTTTGGTAGCATACGGGCTGTTGAGTTCAAAAGCGTAGTGTGGCGATAGCTGATAGACCCCCCTTGGGGTTTGGAACCAGACCGACCGAGACGCGGCGGGCTTGAGGAGGCTTGCGCGATAGTTCAGACGCCGTGAGTGAACTAATAACAGAGACGATGGATGCAGTCCAGAATCCGGACACGCCCATTCGCCATAAACCTATTGGTATAACACCGGCGAGTAGGGTCTTGGGCAAAGAATCATAAGGATCAACCAAACTCACACCCAATGGGAATCCGACACTAGTGCCGATAGCTGCAGTAGATAAAACAAGGGCTGCCCCTTCAAGACCGCTATCGGAGTAATAACCGTCACCCTCAGATCCCCAAAGCCCTAGGACTGTAAAAGCGAAACAAAAAACAGTCCCACCGGCCACCTTTTTGGCAATCCGTAGGGTCATGTCTTCCGTATAATACCTTTTTACCGCCGCCTTCATCTGCTCCGACAGACTATCGCTTGCCGCCGATCTCCGAGAAAACGATTGTGCCGTCTGCTTCCCGCAGTTGGCAAAGGCGACATGGTCCATCCTGACGCGTTCGCCCCTCTTGGCATACAAGCAACGAAGACCGTCTCGTATCATGGCGTTGGATACGTCGGCGAGGCCACCGCGCTCGACGACTATGCCATACCAGTCGGCCCCCAACGAAGTAGCCGCCGCCGAACGAAAGACGATACCCTCGGCTTGGGCATGGAGCCGTCCCTCGACGATCAGTTCCGCGCGGGTGGAGTCCAAGCCGCCTTGGGCATCATCGCGGTAGGGCAGGAAGAGGACCTGCGTATCGGGTGCCAAGGTCAGGGTTGTTCCCGACGCAATGGTCATATCGCCGCTGACATACACGGTATCGCGCCAGGTCGTGTCCTGTTCGATCCGACCCGTCCAGTAGTCGAGCGAGGTGTCCATCGCTTTCGTCTGTGTCGAAAAACTATCGGCGCTCGCGGCCATCGTCGGCCGGGTCAACAGCCCGCACAGGGCGAATAGGGCCATGAAGCGGTTCAGTTGGGCAGCCATGCTCGTTTCCTCCCTGTATAAATTTAAGCGCAACGTGGCGACGGCACGACCAGCTAAAAGTAGCGGCAATATGTACCAATGCCGTCGCTGTCGCCCGGACCGCCCAACATAGAACCCCAAAGGAGGCCCATAAGAGCACTGGCCTCCAACTTTTTAGCGATTCACTGGCTAACCTATCCTGCCGTCTGCGCGGCGGATTCTTGACAAGTCCAGCGGAAAAGCGTAACAAACAGCCATGAAAAATCCCCTTCTTTGCGCCGTTTTCATCGCCGCTGTGAGCGTCCTGCCCGCTGCTGCCGACACCATCGTCGTCGGTGCGAGTGGACTGAGTTGGCGCGATGGGGGCGGCGAGATTCAAGCCAAAGTCATTCGCAGTGCCCAAAGCGTTGAGAACACCAACGCGCCCGGCGGCGTTATCGACTTTGCAGCCGCTAATTTTGCGGACTGGATTTTTCCCCAGCGCGCCGATACCACGCTAAACATCGCCCTCGGGGCCAACACCGAGTCGCGCGGGGGTTCGATCACCTCGCCCAACAACCTCAACGTCCGCGGCGAACTGGCCAAGCTCATCGACAACGACGGCCAGAGCGGCCTCGACCTGCGCTTGAGTGCCGGGGCCAAAAGCGCCCAGGTTTTGGGGCTGATCATCGACTTGGATTTGGGTGCGCGCTTTGGCGTTGATCGCTTCCGATTTTTTCCGCGCAATGCCGCGCCCGAATTCCCCGCGCCGAATTTTCCCTTCCAAAACGACTTCATGCGCAGCTTTGAGATTTTCATCAACGACGGTACGCCGGACACCCAGCGCGAGGGGGTGCCCATCCGCACGAGTGTGGCGCTGGAGGGCCAAAACGAAGAGGCAGTCGTCGATATCCGCATCCCGCCGCAATACGTGCGCTTCGTGCGGCTCAAGTCCCTGACGGCGCTCGGTTTTGACCTCGCTGAGTTCCAGGTCTTTGGCACGGGTTTTGTGCCCGAGGCCGTCTATATCTCCAACATCTTCGACTTTGGCGATCTGGCGCTGTTGGGCCATGTGCGCTGGGTGCAGGAACAGGTCGGCGACCCACAACTCTCGCGGATTGCGGTGCGCACGCGCACGGGCATTGATCCCGAGCCGGTGGAATTCAACAAGGTGCGGCCCGGCGAGAAGATCTTCCGCGTCGGTGGGGGCAATGTGGGGTTGCAGTCGGATGGGGCTGGGGTCAGCAGCGGCACTGGGATCAGCAGCGGCTTAGGCAGTGGCGAGGTGGGGGTGCCGTGGAAATTCGCCAAAGACATTGAAGACGAGGCCCTGCAAGCGCTAGTTGCGGAGATACTCGACAACGAGGAAGTGGATTTGCGCGACGCCGTGCAGGCGTTTAATGCGCTGTCGCAGGAGGAGCGGGAGCAGGTGATGTTGAGCGAGGCCGACTACAAGAAACTTGCGCGCGGCGACCGGGCGACGATTCGCAACGACGTGAGCAACTGGAGCGCGTGGTCGCCGCCCTATCCCGCGAGCAGCATCGTCTCCTTGGTGGACTTGGGCACTGAGGGCGCGGGCGGGCCTGTCGTCTCGCCAAGCCCGAGGCGCTACTTCCAGTTTATGATCGAGTTCTTCAGCGACGACTTTGAGGCGGCCACGGGGGTTGGAGGGCTTTCCTTTGACGTGCTGCCGTCGCCCTTTGCCGAAGAATTGATCGCCGAGATCGGCCCCCGCAGCGCGGCTTTGGGCGAGCAGACGGACTTCACCTACGCAGTGCGGAGCAAATTCCGCTCCGGTCAAGATCGGGGTTTTAATCGCTTGCGAATTGCTACCCCGCTCCGGGTGGAACGGGTAGGTGCGGTACAGATAAGGCCGCCCGAGGGCGATGTGCTGGAAGCGGATTTCAGCGGCGCAGTGCTTGACGAGTTGCCCGTGGTACGTGGCGACTTTGCAGTCGTAGAGGTGGCCGACGACGCTTTTGTCATTGAGTTCCCGACTGTGGGTGAAGATGACACGGAGTTGCGGGTGAGTTTTGAAAACGCGGTCCTGCGTTTCGGGACTACGTTCAGTGGCCAAGTGTTTAACACCGCATCCGAGGGGCAGTTGGGGCAGAGCGTGGTGGCTGGTAATGCGGCCGATTTAGGGGACGGCGACCCGGACACGCAGGCGCTGGGGACGCCTTTTGAGGGCAATTTGTCGGTGCAAGTGCCCATCTCCGGCGAACTGCTGATCAACGTGCGCGCCGAGCCGCCGGTCTTTACTCCCAACGGCGACGGCGTCAACGACCGGGCCGAGCTGCAATACGACTTGACCAATGTGGGTCGTCCTACGCCGCTGCGGGTTGCGATTTTCGATTTGGCTGGCCGGCCGGTGCGAAATCTGTACGATGCGTCGGATCAGAGTGGGCGCTTTGCTCGGCCTTGGGATGGGCGCGACGACGCGGGCCAGTTGGTGCCACCGGGTAACTACGTATTCAGCGTCGCGCTGGACGCCAAGACGGGGCAAGCTAGAGCGGTCGCTGCGGTTGTGGTGGCCTACTGAGCGGATGTGATCGGAGTCAACACATCCCCAATCGGTAGCAAAGTGTTTAGAGCTTAATGACGGCGATGAGGATGCTAGTGATGGCGACCAAGGTAGTCATGATCCAAATGAAATGGGTGTCCATGCGTTTGTTGGTCTCGTTGATGCGGTGATGCACCGCTTGGATCTGGGCACCAAGAGATCGGTTGGTTTCGTCGATGCGCTTATTGGTTTCGTCGATGCGGTGGTGCGTGGTATCCACTTGGTTGCGTAGGTCTTGGATGTCCTCGCGCAGATAGCTAATGCCCCAGTGCATATCTTGGGGGGTGGGTTGGGATGGAGAAGTGGGATTTTCGGTCATACAATAAGTTCCTTGGGGCTGTGGGTAATATGGTGGCTCAAGGGTATAAAAGCAACTTATATGCCAGTGCCGATAGTCGAGTAGGAGCGGCGATCTGTTGGATCAAACTGGGTGCGCGAGCAAACACGGGTGGATTCTTTGCGACACACTGAGGTGAACGATGAATAACGCGGCGACGCGGGTAGGTTTGCAGCTTCATTTGACGGTTAGCGGCCTAGCGAAAACATACTTCGTCATCTGGGGGCTAGTGCTGATGAGCGTCCCGGCTTGGGGTCAGACTGACGTCCAGCGCGGTGGGGCTGTTACCTTTGAGCCGACCGGTCCGGGCGTGCTCTTTGGTGCACTCGATCCATCGGTTAAAAAGTGGTACGTGCCGCAGGAACTTTTCGTGGACTACGGCTGGCGTCAGTGGGAGTACTCCAACTACGCCCGCACTCCGTATGAGCGCTACGTCAACACCACCCGCGAGGGCGATTATTTCTACGATGTGTACGGCAACTTCACTACGCGCGGTTGGCTGATCTACGATTGGCGTCAGTTCCAGCCGCAGCCCTTGGGCAGCGGCATTTTCCAGAGCACGCGCTTCAACCGCTGGTTCAACGCGGTGACCATCAGCGGCGACTCTCAGGGTCAGTACAACTACGCGATCACGGTCGGCGACCGGATTCGCACGACGCTGACGCCGATGACGTTTTCCAAGCCGGACTTCAACGGGGTACAGATCGACTTTGCCTCGGACAAGTATCAGGCGACGATCCTCGCCTCGCGCATCAGCGAACCGATCCGCGGCTCCACCCAGCTTTCGGGCGGGATCACTGAGCCGGTGACACAGACCAACATTACCTCGTTATTCGGCGGGCGGGCGACCTTTCAGGTTGGTGATTTCGTCGAGATTGGTGCCCAAGTGATGGACGCCAGCAACGGCAATACGCTGCTCGACATGTTCAACGGCGATTTGGTCGCCGGCAGCCTCACCGCTGGACAGAGTACGGCACCGCTGACGGCGATTGCGGTGATTCTGAGCGACGACTCGCCCGACGACAACGAAGGGGGGGCGGCCCTGTTCAGCCACGACGTGCGGATCACTAGCCGCGACTTCGACACCGGCAGGGAGACGGTTTATACCTTGCAGGAGGTGGTTCGGCCCGGCTCGCAGTGGCCGGTCGTCTTTGGCGGGTTCCGGCGACCGGGCTTTTTGGCGGCGGATGGGCCGGAGCGGATCATCGTCAACTACGACTTCAACGATCCGGGTTATGTTGGTCCAGACCCGACGACGATTGTCGGAGTAGATTTCAACTACGTGCTGGCTAACGACTTTAAGGTCGAGATATGGTCCGACCGCCAGACGGGCTTGCGCGGCGCACCGCCTCCGCCGCTGACTGCCGAGGTGATTGACGCGGCGCAACCAGCGTTGATTGCGGTGCGGCGGGCCGAGGGCAATGTCGCGGATATTACGAACTTGCAGCGGATTGAGTTCTCGTACGGCCTGCCGACGGCCAATCTGGTCGGCGGCTTTACCATTGAGGGCACGGGGGTGCTCGGCTTTGACTTCTACGGCGAGTGGGATCGCAACAAGCGCTATTTCCAATTTCCCAATGCCGCGCTGTTCAACGAAGGCGAAGAACACGCGGTTTCCTCCGAGGGGTCCGACGCTTGGTACTTCAATGTCTCGCGCAATGTGTTTCCCTACTTTCTCTACGGCGAAGCCTACGCCATTGACGAAGCCTATTCGACGACTGCCTTCCTGGTCAGTGCCACGGGCGATGTGCAATACGACAATACCCAGCGGCACTTGTACGAGTTCGTCGATGACAACGACGACCAAGACCGCTTTCCCGACTGGATCCGCTTTGGCTCGACCAACGATCGGTCGATTTTTCCCGGCTGGGACCAGAACAACGATTTCATCTCCGACTTCAACCAGAACGACAACGCCACTGCGGCCAACATCATTCCCGACTACGACGAGCCGTTTCTGCGCTACAATGTCGATCGGCCGGAGTTTCTCTTTGGCATTGATTTGAATAACAACAATTGGATCGACCGCTTTGAAGACGACGATCTGCCCGATTATCCGTATAAGCCGGACCGGCGGGGATACAATGTTTTCGGCGGCATCCATCTCGCGCCGGATATGCGGCTGACCCTCGGGCGCACGGACGAGCAATCGCAGGCGACCGACGCCTTCAACGAGACTAGTTACGCGATGTTCACGCTGGATCGGGACTACGCGGACTTGGGGCACTTGCGAGTCTTCAACATGCTCAAGCAAGCCAAGGACACTATTCCCGACGCCCGGCGCGAGCCGACTCCCTTTGTCGGCGCGCCGATTCAGCCGGTGGTGCGCGACATCTTGGCGGCGCAGGACACTTGGATCAATACCGCGTACGCGCAGTTCGATTATCAGGGCATCGAGGGGCTGAACGTGGTCAACAAATTCAAGTGGGAGCACTTCCAACAAAACGCCGAGGACCCGCGCGACAGCATTGGCCGACCGCTGGAAAGCACCGCGAGTTTCTTGGGGCTGATCAACAAGGTGGATTACAGCTACGGCCTCGGCCGCTTTGACTTGCAGCCGAGGTGCAAGAGCGAGTTTTTGCGGCAGACGCCCTTTGTCGCCGACGAAGAGCGGCGTGAGGAATGGGCGCTGACCGTGCAGTTGATCGCTCGCTTGCCGGTCATGCGGCGCACGGTTATCGAATCCGGCGTAGAGCAGTTGTGGTTTCGCGACCGGGTGCAGGACGAGGATGCGTTGCGGGCGGCGGGGCTTTTGCAGGAGACAGGGGATTGGCGCTCGACTCATATCGCGGTGCAGCTTTCGACGACTTCCGATTACCAGGGATACCGGCTGACCACGCAAGCGGGTTTGCGCTTTGGCCGCATCCTGAGCGAGCGGGTGATTGAGGACAGCGACCGGCCGGGTGTTTTCACAACGGACGACAAGGGTAAGAATGAGACTACGACCTTTATCACGGTATTTGCTGGACTGGAGTGAGAAACGGTCTGCAACCTCGCCCCACTGGATTCCCGTTTGCGCGGGAAGGACGGGATGCGGGTGTACGCGACCCAAGGTGGGTTTTCAGACGTTTTGCTTGCTGGCGATCTTAGCCTTGGGTTGCGCCCAAGAGCCTGAGGAGTTGGTGCTGGCACGAGTGGATGGCGAGCCGATTACTGCGTCGGAGTTCAGGGAGTTTGACGCGCGGATTCCCGAGGGGATGAAAGAGGGAGGGCAGCGCCAAGTGCTCGAAAGCCTGATCGACAAAAAGCTGCTCCTGCGCGAAGCGGACGCTGCCAAGATGGCTGAAGATGGTTGGTTCAAAGGCGAACTAGCCCGCTTCAAACGCGCTCGGCTGATGGCGCTGTACATGGAGCGCGAGGTCGTCGCTAAGATCGAACTTACTCCCGAGGAAATAGAGCGTTATTACCGGGAGAGCGGTCGGCACCGCGCCCTGCGCTTGGGCGGCATCATGGTTGAGAGTTTGGAGGAAGCAGGTGCAATCACCGACCAGCTCGCTGCGGGGGCTGATTTCCACGAACTGGCCAGCGCACACTCGGTTCACGAGAAGACCGCTGCGCGGGGCGGCGACACCGGCATATACCAGACGCGCGACCAGATGTCGGCGGAGACGGTCGCGCAGGTGCTCGGGTTGGCGATAGGGGGCGTTTCTGCGCCGGTGCGCGAAGTGTTTAGCCACGAGGACTTTTACGTGATCTATAAAGTCCTCGACGAGATTCCAGCGCCGCTGAGCGCGTCGGAGCAGATCATCGTCGAGGAGCTGACGGTGCAAAAGCGCGAGGAGCGGTCGCAGGCGCTCCGCGATTCGCTCGTGCAAGCGTACGCACCCATGCCGCACCCGGCGGCGATCCAGCGGCTCGTCGAGAACGGGGTTATGACGGATCAAGCCGAAGTGCTCTGCGCGTATCGGGGCGGTGAACTCACCGTCAGCGGTTTTTTGGCCGCGTACGAGCTTCTCACCGGCAGGAGTTTACAGGCGGCGGACAGTGCGCACGTGGACGAGTTTTTACACCGCCGGGTGCTGCCCGACCTGTTTGTGAGCGCCGAGATTGAGGCGGCTGGTCTGGCAGAGGACGAGCGTTTCAAAGAGACTGTGGCGTTTAAGAGCGAGGAGTTGATGCTCAGCGCGTTGCGCCGACGGGAGGTTGATCAATACGTGAGTGTAACCGAAGAAGAAGCGCGCGATTTCTACGACGCGCATCCCGAAAAATTCACTCGGCCCGAGAGTACGACCATCGTTGAGATTTTGGTGGCGTCGGATTCGCTGGCTCAGCGCTTGGGGGACGAGCTGCGCGCGGGGGGCGATGCCGCCGCGTTGGCCCAGCGCCATACCCGGCGCGAGGGCAGCTTGCACCACGGCGGCCAGATGCAGCTCAATGCCTATACCCAAGGGTTGTTTCCCGTGCTGTCTGCTGCCGTGCAGGATGTCGCCATCGGCGAGGTGGGCGGGCCGTTGAAGACCGAGCGGGGTTATTCGGTTTTCAAAGTGTTGGAGCTCACGCGCGAGCAGATTCCGTACAACGCCGAATCCCAGCGCCGCGCCCGCGCCTACGTGCGGATCGACAAGTCGAAAAGGGATTACGTGCGGTTCGTGCGCAATTTGCGGAATAAGTATCCGGTGGAAATTGTCGAGGGAAGTTTGGGAAAGCTGTGAGAAAGGGATTGCGATGAGATTGCTAATGCTGCTGGTTTTTCTGGCTGGCTATACCGCCGTTGGGGACGCTCAGGAAACCGATGATGCCGTAGAGGTCAATCCACTTGATTTCGTCCCTTTGGAAGTGGGCAATCGCTGGACGTACGAGCATGTTTATCTGAATTACATGCATAGGCATGGGGCCCCCTTTGATATTCCTGGGTATCCGTCTGGGGACCCGCCCGATTCCCTAACATCTGTCGTAAAAACAGTGACCATCGAGATCACGCACACGGAAGTGATTGATGGCTTAGAGTACTTTGTTTTTAGTGATACCGAGTATGCTTGGCCTCCCTTACCCTATTTCTTTTGGGGCGGTAAAAAGGTGCGCTTGTCGGACGAGGGGTTTTTAGTTTTTCGCTGGAATGGGCAGGATATTCCAGTATATGACTTTGTTACTGGTAATTCTCATGAGTACACACATACACTTCCACGGGGATCGGGCACAGCGGAGGCCTATTTCATTCGCTCTTATGGTCCGTATTGGCTCTCCAGAGTCTTTTTTCGCCTTATCAGTAATCCATATAATGCAGGAATTGCCTTTCTACAGGACTATGGGGTAGGAATAGTTTATATCGAAGTCGAAGAACTAACCTCATGTGGGGGGGCCTCCTTTCTAAATGAACTTGTGCCGATCTCGGCGACGATTTCTGGGAAAGAGATTGTCTATGAACAGGTGCGTTTATCCTATCAATCTTTTGCATCTACCGGGTTGGGCCAAGTCGGTCAGGTCCGAATGGATGAAGGATTTGACTTTAGCAAAGGAACGCATTCGGAGCCTTCTAATGACTTTGAACTGGTGTCGTACAATGCCTTCTTCAGCAACGGTAGTGGGAAGCTCGCTTGCTTCTACTTTCCAGTTTACGAAACTCTTGCCTCCGAGACTGGTATGGTCGATCTCGGGAAGATTGACTTTAGTCTTCTGATTTCCAAAGGCATCCCTCCCGACTTGCAACTCGACTTTGTTACTAGTAACCCTCCTGCAGAAGGCCACACCTATGTGGTGCGGAGCCGTGAAGGGGGAGTTGCGCTTCTGTACGTCTTCGATGTCGGATACAATGTAAGAGAAGAGTATAGGCCGATTGCCTACGAGTCCCTTTGGAAATATGTAACGAATATAAAGTTTGACTGGGTCTATTATCCCGATGGGTTGCCTGTCGCGGGCACCTCTGTCCAGCCTATATCATGGGGACAATTGAAAAACTCCGTACTCAGGACGAAGTAGCTCTTTCGAGTCAACACTTTCGTCGCCTATGTATTTGGCGACGAATTAGCAGAAATAATGATTGTGATGAGATTGCTAATACTCTTGCTGGTTTTTCTGGGTGGCTATACCGTCGCTGTGGCCGCTCAGGAAACCGAGGACGTCGCCATAGAGATTAATCCGCTCGATTACGTCCCTTTGGAGGTGGGCAATCGTTGGACGTACGAGCATGTTTATATCAATTACGACTATGAGATAGGGGAACCCTTTGCTATCCCGGGGTATCCACCTGGGCACCCGCCCGATTCCCTATTATTTGCAGAGAAAATAGTGACCATCGAGATCACTCATACGGAAGTGATTGATGGCTTGGAGTACTTTGTTTTTAGCGATGCCGATTATGCGTGGCCGCCCTTACCCGATTTCTTTTGGGGCGGTAAAAAGGTGCGCTTGTCGGACGAGGGGTTTTTAGTTTTTCGCTGGGATGGGCAGGAGCTCCCAGTGTATAACTTTGGTGGTGATTTTCATACATATACAGGAACACTTCCAATTGGCTCTGACACGACAGAGGCCGATTTCTATCGCTTTTATGCCCAATACAGGCGTTCTAGGGTCCATTTTGGCCTTAGTATGTATTCTCTATATGATAGAGCAGAAGATCATACAGCAGAAATTATCTTTCTACAGGAATATGGGGTAGGGCAGACTTATATCGAACACTACTCATACCCAAGCGCATGTGTGTTGCCCTCCTTTCTGAATGAACTTATGCCGCTCTCGGCGACGATTTCTGGGAAAGAGATCGTCTATGCACAGGTGTATTTATCCTATCAGTCTCTCGCATCTACCGGGTTGGGCCAAGTCGGTCAAGTGCAACTGGAGGAGGGAGTTGACTTTAGCAAAGGAAAGCATTCGGAGTCTTCTAATGATTTTGGGTTGGTGCGGCGCGGTTCGGACTTTCGCGCTTGGGGCTTTCGCGATAGAGACTTCTTCGACTCCGGCACTCCTAGCGCAAAGTCTGCTTGCGCCCCAACAGGAGGTTATTACTCTGTCCTTTCCTCCGAAACTGGCATGGCCGATCTCGGAAAGATAGACTTTGATCTGCTGATTGCCCAAGGCATTCCTTCCGACTTACAACTCGACGTTGGTACTGAAGTGACTCACTGGGAAGGCCACACCTATGCGATTCGGAGCCGCGAAGGAGGGGTTGCGCTCCTGTACCTCTTCGATGTGGAATTCCCTAAAAAAGATTATAGGAGCGAGTTCAGGATCGACGCATCTGCAGAGAATATAAAGTTTGACTGGGTCTATTATCCCGATGGACTGATTGATGGAGACACATCGGTCCAGCCTACATCGTGGGGACACTTGAAGCAACTTTTCCTTCAAGATTCACCCGTCAGACCAGAAGATTAAAACAATTCGAGAGTAGTTTGGGAAAGCTGTGAACTGTGCGTTGGATAGCTAACATAGCGTTGGTCTTGATGCTCGCCTTGCAGGCTGGAGCGCAGACGGATTACGGCTACCGCTTGGGGCAGCAGGAAAGGGGCGAAGTCCGCTTCAATGCCCAAGGGCCAAGCGTGCTGATGGGGGCTTTGGATCCCACGGTTATGCGCTGGTACATGCCGCAGGAGTTGTTCGACGAGTACGGTCGCCGCCAGTGGCGCTACACCAACTACGCCACCGAGCCGTACCGGCGCTACATCGACCGGAACCAGGAGGGCACGTATTTCTACGACACGTACGGCAAGCTGATCTCGCGCGGGTGGTTGGTGTACGACTGGCGACAGACTCAGGCGCGCACGGTCGAGAGCAGCCAGTTGACCAAAGAGCGGCGCTACGCTACTTGGTTCAATCGGCTGATCATTTCCTCGGATGCGAGCGGCGACTACAACTACTCGCTGATGATCGGCGACGAGATCTTCGCCACCTTGACGCCGATGACCTTCCGCAAGGTTGGTTTTAATGGCGTCGTGACGAGTTTTGACGCACGGCATTTGCGCTTCACTGGCTTGTTCTCGCGCCCGAGCCTGCCCATCGTCGAGATTGACCCGGATATTCCGACGGCCTCGCAGGATAATTTTACCAGCTTGATCGCCGGGCGTATAGAGGCCGATTTGGGGGCTAATGCGACCCTAGGTCTGACGTTGGTCAATGCTCACAATGGGGCTGGCAATCGCGAGAGCTTTGAGGGCAATCCGCTCAAAGGGGTGCTGACGACCGGGCAGTTAGGTAGGAGGCTCAACAAGCTGATTGTGCGACTGTCCGATGATTCGCCCGAAGATGGCGAGGGCGGGCCGGTGTTGTTCAGCACGGAGGTGGAGATTACCACGGCGCTCCAGCGCGAGGTGCCGGTCGAAGGCGGCGTACGGATGGTCTTTAAGGACACCACGTTCACGGGCAGTAGCATTGGCTTTGCGCCGGTGATAGAGGGCGGGGAGGAGCGCGGTGGATTTTTGCGGGCCGATGGAGCGGAGAGCATTGTGTTGCAATACGCGTTGGCTGCCGAAGAGGGCGAAAGCGAGGAGGGCACCTTGCGCTTGGCCTTGCAGCGCCAATTAGATCTGGGGCTGGATGAGGCCGATGACGCCATCACCCGCGTCAAAAACGTGCGCTTCCGCTTTGTGCTGGCCAACGACTACCGGATCGAAGTGGCCTCCGATCGGCAGAACAGCCGCATCGGCATCCCGGAGTTTTTGCTGGTGACGCGGGCCGCTGGCAATGTCAAAAATCAGCTCAATCCGCGCGAAGTTGTCTTTGACTACGGTCTGCCGACCGCCTCGCAGATCGCCGGTATTACTACTGAGATACGCGACTGGTGGGGCTTCGACTTGTACGGCGAATTCAACGTCAGCACCCAGTACCGCCAATTCCCCTCGACGACGCGCGAATCGCACCGCTCGTTTTCGGGGATTCAAGGCGACGAGCACGCGGTTGGCTGGCTGTTCAATCTCGTACGGCACGCAGCCCCTTGGCGCTTCTCGCTCGAAGGCTTTGGCATGGACGACGCCTACGCCACCAGCTTCAAGCCGGTCGATAGTCGCGGTTTGGTTGACTACTCGCCCGAAGCCACCGACCGGCTCTACGATTTCGTCGAGGACAACGACGATCAGGACCGCCACCCCGACCAGAAGCGATTTTTCCAGGGCGGATTGGTGCCGCCGCAATCGACCGCGCTGGGCGGCTTCCAGGTGCGCTCGGACGGCGTGCCCGACCCGGCGGTTTTTCCTGGGTACGACGAGAACGGCGATTTCATCTCCGACTTCAATCAGAACAGCAATGGCGACCGGGAGAATTTCTTCCCCGACTACGAAGAGCCTTTTCTGCGCCACCACTCGGACCGGCCGGAGTTTCTCTTTGGCATTGACCTCAACAACAACGGTTGGGCTGAGCGCTTTGAAAACGACGACTTGCCCGACTATCCCTACAAGAAGGACCACTGGGGCTACAACGCCTACGCCAGCGTGGAGGTCAACCCGGAAATCCGCCTCTCGGCCGGCTATCTGCGTCAGGATATGCGGCAGGTCAACCGCAAAAATCACACTGCTTACGGTCTCTTTACCTTTGAACGGGATTGGCCTGGTCGCGGTCGGGTGCGGGTTTTTGACATGCTGAAGAAGGCCGCAGATACCATCCCCGACCCGCTGTCGCAGTGGATCGTGCCGACGCTCGAATTTGGGGCCGCTGGGCAGACGAGTGGCCAGCATATCGCCGTGCCTGATCTGCTGGCGGCAGAAGACACTTGGATCAATACGTTTTACGCTGAGTGGCAGTACGCTAGTCCGAGGCGCTGGAAGACTAAGCATCGCTTCAAATGGGACTGGTGGCACCAGCGCGACGCGCAACTTGGTGCGCTGGGGCCGTTGGGCCGCAATGGCCGCGAGACTTCTGGTTTTGTGGGGTTGATCGACAAGGTTGACGGTGTCTTCGCGTGGGGCGCGGTGGCAATTTTGCCCCGCTTTAAAAGCGAATTCCTCAGCCAATCTCCCTTTTCTTTAGCCGAGCGTCGCCGCCGTTCCTGGGATGGGATCGGGTCGCTGTTGATTCGCTTTCCCGTGATGCGAGATTCAGAGCTTGAACTGGGGTTTGAGCAGCGGCTGTTCTTTGAGTTGTTGCAGGACGAAAAGGGCTTGGTGGAAAACGTGCTGACGGGCGATTTTCGCGGCACGGTATGGGCGGCGCAATTGAGCAATCAGCGGGAGTATCTAGGCTACGGATTGACGACCCAACTCGGGTTGCGCTTTGATCGGCGTTCTCTGGAAGTGACTGGGCGAGAGCGCGAGACGCGGGTCGCGGGATTGGCGTTTTTGTCGATATTTGCCAGTCTGTGAGAGCTACTCAAGCCTTGGGCCTGCACAATATGCGATAATTTTACCGAACCTTTTCAAAACACTCCGCACTGCGGAGCGAATCTCCCAACCCTGTGAAACTCGCCTCGCGCCACCCTTCGGGGCATACCAGAACCACAAATCGAAAGAGAGGATAGATGCCCATTCAACGTTACTCAATTAACCAGCACCCTATCGAGGCCCTGCTGACTTGGATTAAATCTGATGAAATCGCTATTCCTGAGATCCAGCGTCCCTTCGTCTGGAACGCGGCAAAGGTGCGTGATTTCATCGATTCACTTTACAACGGCTATCCCGTAGGGTATCTCATTGCTTGGCGGAACCCGGATGTTCGCCTAAAGGATGGTACCCAATCAGCAGGGAAGCGTATCTTAATTGACGGTCAGCAGCGTGTTATGGCGCTATTTGCCGCTTTGCATGGGGAGCAGGTTGTCAACAAAGTCATGTTGCAGACAAATACGAAATCGATGATCGCATGGAACGTCTTCGCGGTATCCGTAATAATTCTCTCGGCGTCATCGAGTTGAACTCCGATCTGGAGATTGAGACTGTCGCAGAAATCTTTGTCCGCATAAACTCGCAGGGTGTCTCGCTTAATGCGGCGGACTTCGCAATGTCCAAGATGGCTGCCAGTGAACAGTACGGCGGCCATCTGCTACGAAAGTGCATCGACTACTTTTGCCATCTGGCTGTTGCGCCGGAAGCATATAACGACTTGGCCAAAGATGCTGACTTCGCCTCGACGGACTACTTCCGTGCAATGGGGTGGGTGAAGAATGAAAAGGATGACCTCTACGATCCCTCATACACGGATATGCTTCGTGTCACGTTTACGTCGCAATTCAAACGTGGGCGTTTAGAGGACTTAGTCGCTCTACTCTCAGGACGCAATTTCGAAACGCGTACGTTCGAGGAAGCCATCGCAGAAGAGGCCTTTCATATACTCAGGGATGGAATCCTACGCTACATGAATGAGACTAACTTCAAACGGTTCGTCATGATCTTGCGCTCGGCAGGGTTCGTGGATTCATCGCTGATCAGATCCCAGAACACTGTCAATTTCGCCTACATCCTCTTTTTGACGTTACGCTCACAGGGTGAGGCCCCTGAGCGAATTGAGACGCTCGTGCGTCGGTGGTTCGTGATGTCGATCTTGACAGGTAGATATACCGGCTCGCCGGAAACCGCCTTCGGCGTTGATATTGGAAACGCGCTAGACAGGGTGCAAGCCGATATCTGGACACAATCGAACGAGCCGAGCTCTCGGACGCCTTCTGGCAGGTAGGTTTGCCGCAGCAAATGGACACATCAGTGGCCAGTAGTCCCTATTTCAATGTCTTCCTCGCGAGCCAAGTAAGAGAGAACGACAAGGGATTCCTCTCGCGTGATCTTACCGTGCGCGACCTTCTGGAAGGCCAGTGGCACATTCATCATGTATTCCCGCGCAGCTATTTGCAGAAGTACGGCTTCCAGCGTGGTCGCTACAATCAGATTGCCAACTATGTGATGATGCAGAGCGAAATCAATATCGCTATCGGGGCTCTGCCTCCAGAAAAATACTTCTCAGAATTGTGGGAGCAGTGCAGAAACGGAGCAACGCACTACGGCGGGATAACCGATGCCGATCAGTTGCAAGAAAACCTTGCGGCCCACTGTATTCCTGAAGGAATGGACGCCGCAAGTGTCGAAGGCTATGACACGTTCCTGCAAGGGCGTAGAGAACTCATGGCTGCCAAGATACGGGACTACTACGAGACTCTGTAGAGCAGGCACATAATAACCGACTATTGACCTGTTTATATCCAATTGGTTATAATGTTATAATGCTTTATGAACCACGAAAGAGTGAGACTAAGACTAAGCTTAAAAGAAGCTATATGGGTCGGGGATTCTAAGGCAAAGCTGAAGGAATTTCCGGAGTCTATTCAAAAGGATATAGGTGACGCTCTGTTTATTGCGCAGGCGGGAAGCATGTCGCCGGCGGCCAAATCGTTCAGGGGCGTTGGCTCAGGTGTTTTTGAGATACGGGCGGATCATAGAACAGACACTTACCGTGCTGTGTATGCAGTGAAAATTGGAGAGCGGTTTTATGTGTTGCATTGTTTTCAAAAAAAATCAAGGCGCGGAATAAAAACTCCAAAGGAAGAGGTAGACCTTATCAAGAGACGTCTGAGAATGGCGCAGGAACTGGAGGCGAATGAATTATGAGTGAGAAGATTGCATTTGAAAAGAGTTCGGGCAATGTGTTTGAAGATCTCGGCTTGCCAGATGCAGAGGAATTGTTTCTCAGGGCGACACTTGGATTTAAAGTGTTCCAGATTATAGAAGATCGAAAGCTGACCCAAGCAGAGGCCGCAAAGATTTTAGGGGTGAAGCAACCTGAAATATCTCGGCTAAAGAAGTGCAATTTTAACCATTACAGTGTTGAGCGGTTAATGACGTTTCTCAACCGACTGAATCTCGATATTGAGATTCACATTATTCCCTCAGAAAATAGAGAAGGACAACAGCGAGTTGTTGCGGTTTAGCTCTTCCAGCCGACGGCTGAAGAAAGAATGAAGAGCATGGCTTCCACGAATCCCTATCCCCTTCACCTGCTCGCCTCGCTCAAATCCGAGGCCGAAAAAGTGGCGGCAGCCGAGGGTACGACGCTCGACCAGTTTATCAATGTGGCCGTAGCGGAGAAGCTAGCGGCCTTGCGGACCGCCCGCTACTTCCAAGACCGGGCCGCCGGTACCGATTTGGAGGCTTTTGATCGTCTGCTGGCGACGGCGGGCGATGAGCGGCCGCGCCTTGGGGATGAGATGTTGCCAACAGAAAATCAACGTTCCGATTAAAACGGGGTGCTTTCTATCGCCATAAAGAAGGGCCACGCTTATGCTAAAGACCAGTATCCGACTTGTGCTGGCGCTCGCTTGGCTGGCTAGCGGCGCAGACGCGCTGACGATTTATCGGATTGGCGGCTCGTCGCTGCCAGAGCCGGAGTTGGCCGAGGGGGTGGAATTTGTGCAGCTCGATTGGGAGGGGGTGGAATCGGCGCAGCACGGCCAAGTCGAATCGCTGAAGATCGATGCGGACTTTATTGAGCCGGAGCAACTGGATCCGTCGGTAAACCTGACGCCGCGCCTCAAGGAGCGCGGTGGTCGGGTGCAGACGCTGGTCTGGCGGGGCTGGGAGCAAAGCGGCGATACCGAGGCCGTGCTGTGGGACGAAGACGTCGAGACCGTCTTCTTGGGCGACGGGCATTGGACGACCTCGGGCATTGGCGTGCGCAATAAAAGCCTGATCTTCGAGTTCGGCGGTAACTTCACGGTCGAGCGCGTCAAGTTCTATCCACGCGAGCGCTTTGAGGAAGAGCGCTTTCTACAGCGCTTTATCATCGGCATTAGCGACGGCGATCCGCTCAAGGAAGGTACGCGCGAGTACACTGCGGGCACGCGCGGTTCCTTCCTTGACTTTGACATCGTACATCGGGCTACCGAAAACACGACCTCGATAGTCGAATTGGAACTGCCGCCAGAGCCGATTCGCCGCATGCTCTTTGAAGCGCACGAGAACACTCAAGGCATCTGGGAAATCGCCGAGTTTGAAATCTACGGCAAGGGCTTCACGCCAACGGCGCGCTACGTGTCCAATGTGCTTGATTTGGGCGGGCGCGCCGCGTTGGGCGAATTAAGCTGGGGCAGCCAAGTCGATCCCGGCGCGCAAATCGAGCTAAGTATGCGCGCTGGCGACGACAGCGATCCCAACACCTATTGGCGCAGCACGTTCCGCGGCGACGAGCGGACTCGGTTGGATACCCGGGGGCGACCTTTGACGCTGAGGTCGTACAATCGGCTAGAGAAGGCCCAGCAGGCCGGCATCTCTCCCGATACTGAAAATTGGGAAGGCTGGAGCGCGGCCTATGATCTGGCGTTAGGTAGTGCACCGATGCAGGGGACGCAACCTCGGCAGTTCGTGCAGATTAGGGCCAATTTCCAGTCCACGGTAGAGGCAGGAGGGCGGCTGAACTTCGTGCAGTTTGCCGTGTCTAGACCGCCGATGGCCGCTTTGGTGTTAGCTGAGATTGCGCCTGTCTTGGCGACCACGGGCGTGGCGACGGAGTTTACCTACATGCTGCTGCCGCGCCTAGAAGCGGAGGACTTGGGGTTTGATACAATTGAGATTGACACGCCGACTCAGGCGCAGAGCATTGACGCGGTGCGCTACAGCGGCGAAGAGGTCACCTTTGAGGTGCGGCGGCTTGATGAACGCGGCTTTGAGGTCGGCGTTCCACGGATAGACCAAGCGCGCGATGGGGAGCTGATTGAGGTGGTCTTCCGCTGCGAGGTGTTCAAGTTTGGGACGCTGTTTTCAGGCCGCGTGTACGACAGCACTCGGCCGCAGGAGGTGCGCCAAGTGGTGACGCCAGGCGAAGTGGTCGAGTTGGTCGAGGGCAATACGCTGAGCGTGGGGTTGACTAATATCGCTGGACAGGTGGTCGGCGCACTCAGGCTCGTGCCAGCCGCGTTTACGCCCAATGGAGATCAGATCAACGATGCCGTGCGTATCGAATACGACCTGTTGAATGTGATTGGGAATGCCGAGGTAGCGGTGGTGCTCTACGATTTGCAAGGGACGCGGCTCGGCGAGGTCTTTCGCGGCCCGGCGCAGAGCGGACAGTTTGCCGCGGAGTGGGATGGCCGGGATGGAACGGGTGCTTTGCTGGCTCCGGGGCTGTATGTCCTGCGTCTTGAGGTGGAGACTGACGGCGGTACCAAGGCCCGCTCGCGCATCGTCTCACTGGCGTACTAAGAGGAGAGGACTTATGCGCTACATCGCCGTTGTGTTGCTGTGGGTAGCCGCAGTCCATGCCCAAGGGAGCGGCTACCGGCTCACCGCCGATCAGCTCGTCATTGACCGCGCTGCGCACTGGCGCGCTTGGGAGTTTCCGGTGGGGACGCTGACGATTGACCGGAGCGGTACGGTGACGCCGTTTGAACTGCGCCGCAATACGGACGCGACCAAGGACATCGTCCACTTCTTGCGCCTGCATCCGCCCGAAGACCTCGCGAGAGAGAAGGCAGCCGAGGAAATCGCGCTTGCGGATGCCATAGAAGCAGGTTCCAACGCGCCCGATGTGCTCCATGTGTTCGATGGGGACTTGACCACCTATTGGGAGCCTGAGCCGGTCGCGGATGCCGCCGAGTTGGGGTCGCAGTGGTGGTTTACGGTAGATCTGGGGCGGCTGGTAATCGCCAAGCGCATTGTGCTCAAGTTTGTCGAGGAAGGTCTAGGCGATCCCTTCCTGCAGTACGACGTGCTGATCTCCGATGGCGAGGTGCCGGAAAAGTTCATCTCTTCGGAGGAGCCGGAGTTCGATGTGGTGTGGCGTACGTTGAAGCCGAACAAGACCGAGCGGCTGCTGGAAATTTCCCTCGGCGAGAGCGCGGAGGCTGAGGAGCAGGAACTGTCGGATCAGCCGATCAACGCCCCGCCGACTTCGGCGATCTCGGTGCCGCAGAAAGAATTCCCTGGCACCGGAGTGCGTCTGGTTCAGGTGGTGGTGCGGGGGTCGGATTTCGACCGCGGTTTTGAGGTCAGCGAGGAGGAGTACGAGGCGTTGCCCGCGGCCGAGCGGGGCGCGGTCGTCTATTACAAGTTGCAGCGCGACGGGCGGCTGACCGAGGTCGATGAGGCGGACTACGCGCAGCTACCCGCCGACCAGCAGGGCGGGATTTCCTACTATCGCTGGGAGCGGCCCCGGTTGGCCGAACTCGAAGTTTGGCACGAGGGCGACGACGCGATGATTGCCGCCTTGGCCCGGGGCGGCGACGTGTTTGCCTCTCAGGGGCTGCCGGTGGGGCGGACCATCGACGGCAACGTGCAGACCTACGTGGATCTGATCTTCTCCTTCGACCGCCAAACCATTCCCGGCCCCGAAGGCCATATAAGCTTTGATCTGGGTTCGACGTACTGGATCGACACCTTCCGCCTTGCCTACGGCGGTCAGGCGCTCCGCGACCGCCGTAGCTTTCCCTCCTACCGCCTCGACGCCTCGGACGGCGCGCTCAACGCCGACGGCAGCCTCAAGTGGACGACCGTGGCTAGTCGCCAGCAGTCGAGTACGCGCAAGGAGTATGAAGGCCACGACTTTGAACTGATCAAGACGCGCTTTTTCCGCCTAGTGTGGGAGCAAATCATCGTGGCCGTTGGTGGGCACCGGGGATTCCCCGCTTCGGTGCAGCTCTACGGCCGGGGATTTCAGCCCGAGGTCTGGCTGGAGTCGGGCTTGGTGCGGCTGGGTGGGCGGCGGAATCTGCTGTCGATAGAATGGGATGCTGATACGCCGCCGGGGACCAACGTGCTGGTGCAGACGCGCACGGGCAACGAGTTGAGCGAGGTGCTGCACTATTTCAAAAAGGACGGCACGGAGATTTCCGAGAGGGAGTACAACAATCCAACGCTGTTGGACATCTTCAAGGGGCCGATCGTCGCCGAGGAGGTGGAAGGAGACGACTGGAGCGGCTGGAATCAGCCTTACGAGAATCCAACGGGGAGTGCGATTACCTCGCCTAGTCCGCGCGAGTTCCTCAAGGTGCGGGCAACCATGCTTTCAGCGGACCCGGACGTTAGCGCCGCCCTGCATGCGATTCGTCTCAACTTTACCAGTCCGGTGGCCCAAGGGCTGACGGGCGAGATCGCGCCATTTAGGGTTGATTCGCTGGGCGTGGAGCGTCCCTTTTCCCTGTACGTGCGGCCGGAATTCAACCGGCGCGACCCTGGCTTTGACCAGTTGCTGCTGGTCGCGCCGGGGGATATGGCGCTCGGTTTTGCGGGGCTATACGCGGGGCCAGCCGGGGACGAGCGCGAGGTGGAGGGCGTCGAAGTCATTCCCACGGGTGCGGACAGCTTGCACCTATCCTTTGCCGAGATTCGGCCCAATACGGACGTTGAGGTCGTGCGCCTCGATTTCCGCACGACGCTTTTTGGCATGGGGGCGGTGTTGCGCGCGTCCTTACAGCACAGTGCCGAGGGCGAGGGCACTTGGCAGCGGGTGGATCCAGGCAACGCGCTCGATGAGGTGGCGGGCAATACGACGACGCTGGTGGGCGACCCGACGCGCGGGGAACTGTTGCTCGACGTGGAGGTGCGTCCGCCGGCGTTTACGCCCAATGGCGACGGCGTCAACGACCATGCGGTCTTTGCCTTCAAGGTCGTGCGCTTGGACGACGATGGTCCGCTGGAAGTCGCCATCTACGATTTGAGCGGTCGGCTGATGCGCCAACTCGCCGAGCAAAGATCGAAGACTACTGGCCAGTACGAGATTGCTTGGGACGGCATGGACGAGCAGGGTGCGCGCGTTCCGCCGGGCGTCTATTGCGCGTTGCTCCGAGTGGCCGTTGACGCTGGGGGATTGAGCGCGGAACGGACCGAGGTGCTGCGCACGGTGGCGGTGGCCTATTGAAGGCTGTGGTATTTGCGCGAATCCGCAGTTGTTCCCTCACTACTTGCTGACTCGTCGATCAAATATGTACGCGACTTGTACAATCTGCGGATAATGGCGGAGACTGTGTGCGGTGACTTCGTCGAACAGGGGAACAAATAGCGATGAGCAATAGACCCAATATTCTTTTTTTAATGGCCGATCAGATGCAGGCCCGCGTGCTCGAGCCAGATCACGTCTGTCAAACTCCGTACTTGGATCGGCTGGCCGGGGAGGGCGTGCGTTTTACTCGCGCCTATACGCCCAATAATATCTGCTCGCCGACCCGGGCGAGCCTGATGACCGGGTTGATGCCGCACAACCACGGAGTGCTGGAGGTGCTCTATCCCAAGGTGCCGGATTTACATGCGCTGCGTACCGATAAGGTGCATTGGGCCGAGCGCATGGTGGATGCTGGCTATCGCACGGGGTATTTCGGCAAGTGGCATATTGAGCGCGATAATGCGCCGGGCCGTTTCGGCTGGCAGGTCAATGGGGTCAGAGGCGGGGCGCTTTTCAATGAGTTGGTCGCCGAGGTGCTGGGAGATAAGCCGCTGCGGCCGGAGTGCGATCCAGCGCATTATCTCGAAGCACCGCACGGCTATGGGCCCCATCTGTTCTACGGAGTGACCGACCGGCCGGCGGCAGAGCGCAGCATGGGGCTGACGACGACGCTGGCGCTGCGCTATCTGGAGGAAGTGGTACAAGGCGACGATCCGTGGTGTGCTTTTGTCAGCTTTGAGGAGCCGCACGATCCCTTTATCGCCAGCCGCGAATTTTACGGTCGTTATGCAGAGCAAGAGTTGCCGCCACCGCCCAACGCCGATGATGATCTGGTGGACCGGCCGGGGCTTTATCGGCGGGCGCAGGGCATTTGGCGTCAGCTCAACGAGGAGCACAAGCGTGAAGCGCGGGCGTGTTATTTTGCGTCGATTAGCGAAATAGATGTGCAGTTCGGGCGGGTAATTGACTTCCTCGAAGGGATGGGCAAACTCGACGATACGATCGTTGTAATGTGCGCCGACCACGGGGATTTGTTGGGAGCGCACGGGTTGTTCTTCAAGGATATTTCCGCTTTCGAAGAAGTGTATCAGGTGCCGCTTATTGTGCGTGGACCTAACATTGCGAGGAATGCTATTTGCGAGGGTCGAGTCGGCCTGCACGATCTGTGCCCGACGTTGTTGGAACTAGCCGACTGCGAGCCTATTGATGGGGGCGACTCCCGCTCGTTTGTGGAGTTGTTGCGCGAACCGGCGAATGTGGCCGACGAATGGACCCGAGGTTATGCCGAATACTTTGGCAACCGCCACCGGCTGACGCAGCGGGTGGTGTGGGATGGGCCGTGGAAGTTTGTGTTTAACGGCTTTGATTTCGACGAGTTGTACCAGCTAGACGAAGACCCCTATGAAATGAAGAATCTGGCGCAGGATCCGGCCTATGACGAGCAGGTCAAAAAAATGGCGCGGCTCTATTGGCGCTATGCCCGCGATACGGGCGACACGCCGCTTTTTGAAACGCTCTATCCCGCGCTGCGTTTGGGCGCAGTGGGGCCGTTGGCCGCGGATGAAAACGAAATCTCACAAAAATAGAGGAGCTAACGATGGCACGAAATATCAAGATCACCCGCATCACTACGACGCATTTCGACTACGAGATCGCCGATATGGAGTTGGAGGAGCAATTGGGCTTCGACACGGTCTATAGAAAAGGAGGCCGCCTGTCTCAGAGTGGCGGCATCCTGACTATCGAAACTAGCGCCGGGGTCAGCGGCATTGCGCCCGGCGGCATCGATCCCCGCACGGCGCAGTACTTGCTCGGCCGCAACCCGCTGGACCGCGAGATCATCTGGCACGATCTCAAGCGTTCGCGGCGCGGCCAAGACGGCACGCCACCGGGCACGGCGGACACCGCGCTATGGGATTTTGCTGGCAAGCTCTACGACGCGCCGATCTACGAGCTTTTGGGCGGAGGTTGGCGCAAGAAGTTGCCAGCCTACGCCTCGACCTACCACGGCGACGAAAACGGCGGTCTGACGACGCCGGACGACTTCGCGCAATTTGCGCTGCGCTGCAAGGAGCAACACGGCTATCCGGCGTTTAAGATCCACGGCTGGGTCAACGGGCCGATCGACCGCGAGGTAGCGGCGGTGTTAGCCATTCGCGAAGCAGTGGGCGACGATATGGACCTGTTGCTCGATCCGGCCGGATGTTTTCCCACATTCGAGGACGTGCTCAAGGTGGGCCGCGCCTGCGACGAGGCACGCTATATGTGGTATGAAGACCCGTTCAGGGGTGGCGGTTTTTCTCGCTTTGCCCACGTCAAGCTGCGCGAGCTAATCAAGACGCCGATGCTGATGGGCGAACATGTGCGCGGGCTGGAAGCCAAGGCCGATACGATTACCGCTGGTGCCACTGACTTCGTGCGCGCCAATAGCAGCGCCGATGGCGGTATCACCGGGGTGATGAAGATCGCCGCGATGGCCGAGTCGCACGGGCTGGACGTGGAGTTGCACGGCGGCAGTTTGGCGCACCGCCACATCATGGCGACTTTGCGCAATGCCAACTATTACGAGTTGGGCTTGGTACACCCTCTGGTCAACGATACCAAGCCGGCGGTTTACAGCGAGAGGCGTTGGCTCGACGAGTTGGATTCGGTGGATGAAAATGGCTGCGTGGAAGTGCCAGAAGGGCCGGGGTTGGGCGTGGAGGTGGACTGGGATTGGATTGAGGAGCATAAGACTGGGGAGATGGTTTGCGGGTAGCGCACGGTGGAGGTGGGATAATGATCCGATGCGAGAAGTGCTAATATCGACGATATTTTATCAGGTAAGCAGCCGCTGAGGACGATATAGCCCACGTCGTTAGTTGCCGCTTGGGAATACCTATGGAGGATCTCAAGGAAGGGACTTATGGACCTTGAGTTGAAAATTGAGAATTTTGGACCAATCGACAAAGCGACCGTCCAAGTTGGTCAGTTCACGGTATTCGCCGGGCCGAACAACACGGGCAAGACGTTCGTGTCGAAGATGCTGTACTCGATGCTTAGAGCGAGGAACGCGAATCATGCGCTAGTGTTTTTTGATGCGACAGCCCGTCTCATAGAATCGGAGTTGCAACTTTCCGCGCAGAGCGGTCGAGTGGTAGGAGAAAGCCCCTTGTCCGCAATCAGACGGGGACTCCAAAAGATCGAATCTATTCTACGAGAGGCGTTCCCAAGTTATCCGCTCCAGAATGAACTTGACAAGCTCAGGGCAGTGCAGCCCGAATTGATGGCTGAAGTCGAGGAGATAAAGGTACATTTCCAAACTTTTAAAAACAGTGTTGAAAAGAAAGAAGAAGGGGACCCTGTTTGGCTGTTCGCGACTCAATCATCCATAGACACTCTAGAAGAAGGCTTTAGAGATATGGTATCGGCGATTGAGTGGGGATGGAGGATCAAGGTTATACAAAACGCATGTAGGAATTTCCAAGCGTTTAGTCTTCCATATCTCAAAAGGGGCGGCGATTCCCACTTGTGTTTCAGCGTCGAAGAAGTGGGGGAATTACAGGAAAAAGAAGATTCTTTTGAGTTTACTTTTCATCGGCAAATCATTCAGAATGTGCAGTCGTTTCCTGAGTCCTTCTATTTAGAATCTCCGCTTTATTGGAAACTGAAAAGTGCTCTGGAGTCGATTAAGCTCGACTCACGTTCCCCTTTCGGAGATTCTTTGAACGGAGTCCCAGATTACTTCTACGACATGGCCGTTGCCCTCAGAAGGAGTCGTATCGAACATCCTTTCTCCGGAATACATGAAAGTCTGCACGATGCCATTGGCGGGAAGATTTTGTTGAGTGAAACGGGTGATCTTGAATTTCAACAAAAAGGCAAGTCGATTCCGCTTTCTCTTACGTCGGCAGGGGTTGCAAATATGGGAATGCTAGCCTTGCTGATTGAGCGAGGGGCCTTAGAACGAGGCTCTTTTCTGTTTATCGATGAACCTGAATCGAATCTTCATCCGGCTTGGCAGGTTGAGATGGCGGCGTTTCTCTTTGAATTGGCCCGTCAGGGGGTCAATGTAGTGGTCTCTACCCACAGTATGACGATCCTCAAGTGGCTTGAGGTGCATGTAAAGGAAAAACCGGAAGACCGAGAACTCGTCAGGCTGAATAAATTTCCGCCGGATGCCGAATGGAACGACGACATGGACGTGGTGATGGCAGAAGTCAAACAGTCGTTGACTAAGCCCTTCTCTGATCTCTACATCAAAGGGCTGTAGAATGCCCTTATCCCAATTCGCCGAGCCAATAGAGTCTGCCGGCGGCGTCTTCAAAGCGTATCGGATGGACAGCACGGAGAAAGTATCCAACATGCGCAGCGCTGCCGGACTTGGGATGTGTGAGTGCTGCGATTATGTAACGGTCAGCAAGGATAAACAAAGCGTCGTTTTTATAGAGGAAACCGACTTAGAGAGCACGATAGTTGATTTCAAAGAAAAGTATGATTACCTCAGCGACGACGACCAAGTTGACTTGCTTTACGACGAAGTTCTTAAAGAGCACCGGCTTAAACTTTACGGGTCGATGTTGGTCCTGTGTCGCTTGTCATGCTCGCGGGACGATGTAAAAGCGTTTCTGCCGGAGAATGAGTTTCAGTTCTGGCTCGTAACGACCTCGGCTTCGTCGGACTCCGTTATACTGATGGATAACTTGACAGACAATTTGAGAGGTTTTCTAAAGAGTCCATTAACCAAAGAGATGATGGACGTGGTCGATATTATCCCGTCAACTGAGCTGGCCGAGAAACTATCGGCCCAAGCCATTGAAATAGACTGAACTTTCTCGAACCATGCCCCGAACTAGCGAAATCGCCTTCAACGTCCGGCTATTAGATGTGCTACGGACCAAGCACCCGCGCTGGCGTGATCACACCGGTGTGGAGCAACAGGGCGTCCTCCGCGAGACGGCATTGCGGCCGGACATCGTTATTCGCCCGCCGGGCGGCATTCCGGTCGTCTTGGAGACGGAGTTTCTGCCAGCGCGCAGTGTCGAAGCGGATGCTCAAGCCCGCTTGGGGCAATTTTTGCAGTATAACGGAGACCGGATTGAGCAGACTATCGCCGTCCAGGTACCACGGGAACTGAGCCAGGTGCCACAGGCGGACTTGGAGCAGCATATTGAGGCCGCTGAGTTCCGCTACTGCACGTATTCGCTGCAAGAAGTGGATATGGGTGTTCGTTGGCCAGCTACGGGTTGGCTCGACGGTAGTATTGACGACCTCGCTAGCTGTATTGAAAATGTCTCGCTGTCTGAGCGGCTGCTCGCCGAGGGAACGCAGATTCTGGAGCAGAGTATTGGTGAGGCTGCCGGTAAGTTGCGCGAAACGGCCGGCACTCATGCGCTGGAGAGTATGGCGCAGTCCCTCCACCAAGAGGACGGCGAGCAGACCTCGCGCATGGCCATGGCCATCGTCGCCAACGCGCTCGTTTTTCACACCGCTATTGTTGAAGCGCACGAGATTCCCACCATCGACCAATTGCGTATTCCGGGGCGCAACGACGTCAGCAAGAGCCGTTTGCTTGAATGCTGGCAGCATATCCTCGATAACATCAATTATTATCCGATATTTCGCATTGCTTCCGATTTGCTCTTGCCGATCCCCGACGGCACGGCGAATGCGGTTCTCAATCGCCTTGCCCAAGCGGCCAGCGATCTAGCGGGGTTGGGGGCTACCACCTTGCACGACCTTTCCGGGCGCATGTTCCAACGGCTCATCGCTGACCGGAAGTTCCTCGCTACGTTTTACACGCTGCCGACCTCGGCGGCCTTGCTCGGCGAGTTGGCGGCAGCTCGTTTGGACGCGAAGACGGATTGGTCTGACCCGGATGCTCTCACTAGTCTCCGAGTTGCCGATTTGGCCTGTGGCACGGGCGCTCTACTCTCGGCGGCGTATCGCGCTATAGCGGTGCGCTACCGGCGGACTGGCGGCGATGATCAGGCGCTGCATCAGCCGATGATGGAACATGCCCTCATCGCTGCGGACATTATGCCGGCGGCAACGCACCTTACCGCGTCCATGCTGTCGAGTGCCCATCCGGGAACGACCTTTGGTCGTACCCGCGTTCACACATTGCCCTACGGACAGCAGAGTCAGGAAAAGCGGCATACGATGGCGTTGGGGGCGCTTGATCTGATTGAGGATGACGCTGCGCCATCGCTGTTTGGGACTGGTGCCACCGTGGCGCACGGCACGGGCGCGGATGTGGAGACCGAGGGGAGCCAAGACATGATTCTTCCCCGCGAAACGGCTGATCTGGTGATAATGAATCCGCCGTTTACGCGGCCAACGGGTCAGGAAGGTTCCAAGGTCGGCATTCCTGTGCCGTCATTTGCTGGGTTGGGCACAAGTGGAGATGAACAGCGGCAAATGAGCAGTCGATTAAAGAGGATATGCGCTAAGCTGAAAAAGAGCGGATACCTAGCTGGTCACGGCAACGCCGGGCTTGCCTCCAATTTCATTGATTTAGCCCACGCCAAGGCCAAGTCCGGGGGCGTCCTTGCGCTAGTGCTACCGGCTGCGTGTGTGAGCGGTAGTTCTTGGGAGGATGCCCGTCGTTTGCTGGAAAGCGAGTACGAGGACTTAGCCGTGCTGACTATTGCGGCACACGGTCAGACCGACCTAGCCTTTTCGGCTGATACGGGCATGGCTGAAGCCCTCGTGGTGGCCACCAAGTGCCGCGCCGGACGCAAAGGAGACGGGGGAACGCTATTCGTCAATCTCTACTACCGGCCACGCAATCTCTCGGAAGCCTTCGAAATGGCGCGGGCGGTGGGGCTCCTCTCTCCCCAAGCCCAGCATGGGCGGATTTGCGTAGGAGACCGCGAAACCATTGGCACGTACATCCGCGCCCCCTTGAGCCAAGGCGGCTGTGCGTCGATCCGCGAAACCACGCTCGCCGCCGCTGCCATCGGGCTCGCTGCTGAAACGCTCCAACTTCCTCAAGGGTACTCCACATCGCTTCCTACAACTCAACTTAGGGATCTTGGTAAGGAGGGGTTATACCATATCGACATCTCTGGAAACCACAGCGACGGGACTCCGCGAGGGCCGTTTGAAATCATACCCATTCAAGGAGTACCGCAGTATCCGGCATTGTGGGGCCATGACGCCGAGCGAGAACGAGGGATCGTCGTCCCGCCCGATAGCGAAGGAGTGGTGCGCCCCGGATGCGATGACCGAGCCGTATCCGCTTGGAAGCGCACGGCCTCTCGGTTGCACTTCAACCGCGATTTTCGGATCAACTCGCAAAGCCTCACCGCTTGCCTTACGCCAGCCAAAGCAATTGGCGGTCGGGCGTGGCCCAATTTCATCCCAGAGCAGGATGAATGGACATTGCCTCTCGTCTTGTGGGCCAACACGACGCTGGGGCTCCTCGCCTTCTGGTGGGTCGGCACCAGACAGCAGCAAGGCCGGGCGAGTCTCACGATTACTCAGTTGCCTCGTCTGACGGTCTTGGACCCGCGCTCCCTCAGCAAAGAGCAGTTAGCCCAAGCCGAAGACATCTTTGAGCGATTCAAGGGAAAGGAATTCCTGCCAGCCAATGAGGCATATCAGGACGACGCTCGCCAAGCTCTCGACCACGCCGTCTTGGTGGATCTATTGCACCTTCCCGAAGCAGCCCTTGAACCACTCGCCATTTTGCGCGACCAGTGGTGCGCCGAGCCAAGCGTCCACGGGGGTAAGAAGACGCGGGCATTGTTGTTCTATAAACAGGGGCTTATATCTATTGGCCGGGCAGCAGAAATCGCCGGTCTGACGGAACAGGAAATGGTACAGCAGGCTCGGGCCTTTGGAATCCAACCCCGCTGGAGTGAGACCCAAGTTCAAGAAGAACTGCCGTGAGAGTCTTTTGTAATTCCGGCCCTCCGATGGCACTAGGTAAAATCTATATTCCATTCACTTCTATTGAGGGGAAAAAATGATTGATCTGAGTAAGTACCGCATTATCGACCTATCTCACGAGATGGTTCCCGGAGAGCAGAAGATCGACGGGCACTACCTGCACGGCGAGCCCTTTTTCGGCCGCTCGGTGGAGGTGCAGGAGTTTATGGCCTACGGGGCCCGAATGCACTTCATTCAGAGCCAGACGCACAATGGCACGCACTGCGAGGGGGCCTACAAATACCTAGATGAAGGGCCGGACATGGCCGGCATGCCGTTGGCGTCCTACATTGGCGAGGCCGTGGTCTGCGATTTGTCGCACAAGGGACCAGGAGAGGGAATCCGCGCCGACGAATTTCGCCAAGCAGGAGTGAAAAGCGGCGATATTGTGCTGGTGCGCACCAACCCCGAACACAGCGGCGAGCTACCCTACTTTGAAGCCGACGTGCTGGATTTTTTTATTGAAACGCGGATCAAACTGCTGGCTTCGAGTGGCGGTTTGTACTACGGTCCATCCACTGTGCCCAATGCCCACATCGATGCCGAGCGCCGACTGCTGCAAGAGGGCATTCCCATGGTGGACGCCCTCTTGGGATTGGATCAATTGACAAAGGACCGCGTCTTTTTCATCGCCCTGCCGCTCAAGATGCAGCGGGTCACGGCTAGTTGGACCCGGGCCATTGCTCTGGAAGAGATCGACTGAGTGCTCAGCTCAGGGTGACGACTTCTCGTTCGACGATTTCCTTGATGTGGGTAAAGGAGGCCGGTGCGGCCAGTTCCAAGGTTTCCGGCGAAAGTCGAGCCTTGACCTCTGGGGAGAAACGGTCTAGACCGCCGCGCACGCTTTCGTGCTGCTGCATGTAGCGCAGGGTGAGAAAGCGGCGATCCCGGTCTTGGGGCCCCCAAGAGAGCGCGCCGTGGGTGACCAATTCGGAGATGATGACCACATCGCCGGCCTTGGGCGTTACATTGAGCACTCCCTCGGGCACTTCGGTGCTGAAGTACTCGTCGTTGTATCCATCTGCCGTATAGCTGTCGGGATAGAAAAGCGACCGCGGATAGTCGAAGTGGCTCTTGTGGCTGCAAGGGAGAATGATAAGTCCGCCATCGCCGGGATGGACGTCGGTCAGGTAGAAGAAGAAGACTAGGTCATTGCACTGGACTTTGCCGCCGATTGTGCTGTAGCGTCCCTGCTCTGGATTGCGGGCCGGTGCCCCGGGGACGCCACCGTGCAGGGGATGGAAGGGCTTGCCGTGGACATCGACCATCAGATTGCCGCTGGTCAGGCGCGGCCGATCGTCGGTCAACTCCTTGAGGATGGGCCAAGTTTTGGGGTGGAGGGTCAGCGCTTCGAGGGGTTTGTCAAAGGCGAAGGCATTGATATACCAGTTGAAGTGTTCGCGCTCGAGATTGATTTCGAGGCCGGCGGGCACCTCCTCCGGGGGCGTGTCGATGAAGCGCTGAGCCGCGTCTTGGGCTGCCTGCAATTCCGCACCTTGCAGCACGCCTTGGAGGTGGAGGTAGCCGGTTAGGTCGAAGAAATAGCGCTGTTCGGGGGTCATGCTGTACCTCTTTGTGTAACGATTTGGAAGGGAAGCCGGCGCATCGGTTCGTTCATACGGTCAATTCTAGTGTATCGCGCGTGGTGATTTCCTTGCGGTCGTTGAAGTCGCGCACGGCGATCAGCTCCAAGGTTTCTGGAGACAATTGGGCCTTGACGCCGTCGGGAAAGGGGTCGGAGGGGCCAATGTGCTGCACGCCGTAGCGCAGGGTGAGGAAGCGGCGATCCCGATCTTTGGGCTCCCAGGAGAGTGCGCCGTGAGTGAGGTGTTCGGACATGATGACTACGTCGCCGGCTCTAGGCGTGGGATTGGTCACTCCTTCGGGCACTTCAGTGCTGAAATAATCGTCGTTGTACCCCCCGTCGGCGGTGTAGCTTCCTGGATAGAAGTAGTGATGTTCGCGCAGGAAATTGGCCTTGTGCGAGCCGGGTACGACGATGAGCCCGCCGTCGCCGGGGAAAACGTCGGTCAGATAAAAGAAAAACACTAGGTCGTTGTTGTATATTTTGCCGTCCTTGACAAAACTGCGACGCCAGCCCGGCCGGTTTTTGCGCAGGTCTGATTCGAGTCCCGAATGCAGGGGATGAAAGGGCTTGCCGTGGACATCGACCATCATATTGCCGCCGCCTAACTTGGGTTTGCCGCCGGTCAGTTCGAGCAAGATGGGCCAGGTTTTGGGGTGCATGGCCAGCCGTTCGAGGGCTTTGTCAAAGGCGAAGGCGTAGAGGTACCAGTTGAAGTGCTCGCGGTTGAGGTCAATGCGAAAGCCCTCTGGTAGCTGATCCGGCGGCGTGTCGATGTAGCGCTGGGCCGCGTCTTGGGCGGAGCGGAGTTCGCTCTCACTCAGCACGCCGTGCAAATGGAGATAGCCGGTTAAATCAAAAAAATAGCGCTGTTCGGGGGTCATCATCTCGTTTCCCTGTGATCCTAGTGGCTGGCGACTTATATTGATTCCGAATCTTTCAAGTAACCAAATACGGCTCCGGACTTCAAGGTCCCAATTCAAACGGCCCTTGGCAACCGGAGATTATCAGCAGGAGTTTATTCATGGCCCGCGTGCGCATTGGTGTTTTGGGTTGTGGTGCTATAGCCCAGGTCCAGCACCTACCCAACCTGTTGGAACTCGACGAGGAATTTGCCGTTCCCATTGTCTGCGACCTGTCTCCCGATCAGGCGGCTTATGTCGCCAAGCGCTTTGCTATCCCCCGGCACGTCAGCACCCTCGACGAGCTGCTGAGCGCGGATATCGACGCGGTTCTCCTCTGCCATGCCGATCCCAAAAGCGACGCGGCAATCGCTGCTTTTGCCGCCGGCAAGCACGTACTGATCGAAAAGCCCATCTGCGCGTCCCTGCAGGAAGCCGACGCCATGGTTGCGGCCATGCGAGAAGCTGGCACCGTGGGCCAAGCTGCCTACATGAAGGCGTACGACCCGGCCTTTGCGCTGGCCAAAAGAGAGGTAGAGGGTTTGGATTACAGCTTTATCCAGATCAACCACCTGCACCCGAGCAATTATCTCCATCTCGACCACTTCAACGTGCAGTACGCGGGTTCTCAGCGTTCCGCAATCGCCGCCCAACGTCGGCGTGCGTATAAGGACACACTGCGTCAGGCTTTTGGCGACCTTTTTGCGCAAGCTGAGTCGGTCTGCGGCATCACCTACGGCCTGATTCACGATCTCTACAGCTTGCGCACGATGGTGGGCTCGCCCCGCGCCGTGATTAGCACGGAAATCTGGAAGAACAATCGCTCGATTACCTCAGTGCTGGAGTACGCCAATGGTGCGCGTTGTGTCATCAGTCGGGTTGACTTGGAAAAGCTGTGGGATTTTCGCGAGACCTTGGAAATCTACGGCGACGATAAGCGCGTGTTGCTCACCTATCCGACCGGTTTTTCGCGCCGCGTGCTCTCCACCCTGACTGTCCAGGGCATTGACGAGCACGGCACTAGCTATCGCAAAGAGCCAACTATTCCCTGGGAGAGTGCCTTCACCGCGGAATTGCGCCACTTCCACGCCTGTATCACCGAGGGGGTGGAGTGCCGCACGCCGATTGTGGAAGCGCGCCACGACGTGGAACTCATCATCGATATCACCAAATCCTATATCACCGGCCAATCTGTGGAGAGAAACTGTGAAAGGCAATAATCTTTACGACCCTGGTTTGCATCTATTTCTCGACGACGTGGAAGTACAAGATCATCCCGGTTTTGTGCGCAAGGTGCAGCGGCCCGAGCGCGTGCGGACGGAGCCGGTGTTAAGACCCGACCGGCCTTGGGAGGGGCAAGCTGTGCAACTGTGGGGCTCGGTGCTCTACGACGACGACGAAAACTGCTTTAAGATGTGGTATTATTCGAGCAACAACGACCTGTACGAGCGCACCGGCCAGGGGCACTTTATGTGTTACGCGACCTCAAAAGACGGCATTGCATGGGAAAAGCCGGAACTGGGGATCGTGGCCTGCGAAGGGTCCAGTGCCAACAATATCGTCTATCCGCCGCCGGGTGTTCACTACGGCCTAGATCCGTGGGGCGTGGTCAAAGATCTGCAGGAGCAAGATCCGTCTAAGCGGTATAAGATGGGTATGTACCAGCAGCGCCCCACCGCGGACGCTCCGCAGGAAACGCCTACTATGGACCGCCAAGCGCGCAATGCCCTGCGCAAAGTGCTCTTCGATAAAATCCGCGATCACCACGGCATGTACGCGGCCTTTTCGCCAGACGGCATTCACTGGCGGCTGGATGACCGCAATTACGTGCCCCGCTCGGGCGATGCCGGCGCACTGGTGTACGATCCCATGCAGCGGCGTTATCTAGCTACTTCGCGTCGTTATGAAACGTTGATGGACCACTTCGTACTTGAGTGGAAGCAGTATCGCCGCGTCATTGCCCTGTCCAGCAGCGAGGATTTCGTCCACTGGACGCCCCTGAGAACTATCATCAAACCGGACGATTTCGACGATCCGAGGGATCAGCTATACGTGATGGCACCCTTTGTCTATGGCAACCAGTACATTGGTTTCATCGGCATGCTGCATTCGGCTACGGAATTGGGGCCGGTGCAACTGGCTACGGCGCGGCATCTGGACCACTGGCAGCGGGTGGGCCGGCGCGAGGAATTTTTGCCGGTTGGCTCGCCGGGTACTTGGGACGGGGCTTGGTCTTCTCTGTCGTCTAATCCCCCCGCTCTTGTGGGGGATACGCTGTACATGTGGTATTCGGGCCGTCCCCAAGCTCACGGTACCGAGGGAAATTCTACCAGTTCGATTGGGCTAGTGACTCTGCGCAAGGATCGCTTTGTGGCGCTGCGCTGCGGCATCGGGGGCGGCGAATTGATGACCGAACCGATTGAAGTCATCGGTCCTAGACTCGGGGTCAATGCCACCTGTTTATTTGGACACTTGCAGGTGCGCGTCATTGCGGAGGCCGCCGTGCCGGAGGGGTTTGACTTTGACTCGTGCAATGGGTTGGCACGGGGAGACGAGACGGATTGCGAGGTTACTTGGGGGCCGGAGCGGCGCGATCTGACGCCTTTTGTCGGCCGGAATATCCGCTTGCACTTCCGCGCCGATAATGCTACGAGCCTGTACGCCTATCGAACCGGGGACAGCCCTCGCGTTTAACGAGGATGAGGAGAAAAGACAGATGGATGAGTTACAGGCTAAAACCGTACCCGCACTCGATTGGCACGGGATCTGGCCCGGCTACGTCAGCCACGACGAAGAAGGCCTGTATTTTCCCCAGGATTTGCCCACCGGCATCCGCTTGGCTGTGCAGCAAGCCGAGTGTTCTGATCCGGTCATGGTGCGCCAAAAGCGCTGGGAAGCCGGCAATATCCACTACCCGAGTTTAGTAAAGGAAGGCGACCGCTATCGCCTGTGGTACTGCTGCTTTGCCGACCCCGCAGATCCTTGGGTGCAGGCCGGCCATGTGCCGGGCAAAGTGCCCGGACTGTGGTGCTACGCCGAGAGCGGCGATGGCTTTCACTGGGAGCGGCCCGAGTTGGGGCGGGTCGAATACGCGGGTTCCAAGGATAACAATATCCTCTTTGTCTGCGACCAAGTGGGTTCGTCCTACGGGTACATGAACGTCATGCGCGATTCCAATGGCAGCGACGAGGAGCGCTATAAGGCCATCGGCATCACCGCCAAGTTCGAGGTGGATGGTCGGCCAGTTAGTCGGGCGGAAGTGATGGAATTGCGGGCCAAGCGCGAGGCGGCTGGCGACGCCGGTGAAATCGGTGCCAACATAACCTCGCAGGTGGTGGTTACCGCTGGGGTGTCGGCTGACGGCTATAGCTGGACGCACCTGCCCGAGCCGATCATGGCACCGCCCTTTTTGCTCGATACGCAGAATATTCTCACCTACGATGCCGATAGCGGCAAATACGTCATTTATTTGCGCAGCGGTCGCGAGCGACGCCGGGCAGTGTCGCGCTACGAGGCCGATACTTTTCGCGGGCCGTGGGGCAACCATCTGATGGTGCTCACGGCTGAGCCAGACGATCCGCCCGATTGGGACATCTATGCGCCGGGCTATTGCCGCCATCCGCACGGTCCGCACCTCATGTTCTTCAGTCCATATCGCCGGGCCAGCGATCTGGTCGATGTGTACTTGGCGACCAGCCACGACGGCCAGCTCTGGTACCGGCCGGAACGCAAGCCGATCATTCCAGTGAGCGAGCGCTACGGCAGCCTGTACCCGACGCCGGAACTGGTGGAGTTGGATCAAGATCGGTGGGGCGTGCTGACTCTGGCCTGTCCGCACCCGCACAACCGCTCTTCGGACCAGCCGCACGAGTACATCTGGGCTACGTGGAAGCGCGATCGGCTGGTGGCTTGGGAAGCGGACGATTGGGCGGAATTTGCCCTGAGCGAACAGCTATGCGCCGGCCAACAACTCGAGATCAACTTCAAGACGTTGTTACCGGGTGCCTTTGTCGAAGTGGAAATCGTCGATGGCAGTTTGCCCAATCGAACGGGCGCGACGCTGGTCCCCGCGCTAGCAGGATTCAGTTTTGCCGACTGCGACCGGATGTCTGGGGACGAATTGGCGGCCGTGGTGAGTTGGCGGGGCAAGTCGGATCTGTCGGCGTTGAAGGGTAAGAAGATTCATTTGCGATTTCGCATGGCGCGCGCCCAACTCTTTGCCGTTACCCTCTGATATAGCAACCCTAAATCATTCAAGACTGGATTCCCGCTTGCGCGGGAATGACGCATAGGTAAAAGAGACCGGGCTGATGAACGCATGCTTTCAAATCATTTAGGACTGCTATATCGCCATCCTATATCATTTCCAAGGTGATCCGCAGATGACGCAGATAGACGCAGAATAGGATGCACAAGACAATCCCTCGCTCGAATCGTTCAAATCATTTAGGACTGCTATAGGAGACAGCGTATGCTGGTGGGAATTGTCACCTTGAAATCGGCCCCTTGGGAATTGGAGGATAATTTCCAGCGGCTGGAGGCCTATGTCCGGGAGGCGGCTGGGCGTCGCGCCCAAGTGATTGTCGCGCCCGAGTCCGTGCTGGATGGTTATGTGTTTAACGCAGACCCCACATCCCAACTGGCGGATATGTTGGAAATTGCTCAGACCGTACCGGATGGAGCCTATATCCAACGGGCGGGTGCGCTGTGCAAAGAATTGGGGATTTATCTGATATTCGGCTTGCTGGAACGGGAAGACCAAACCCTGTTCAACGCCTGTGTCATGCTCGATCCGCAAGGCGAGGTGATCGCCCATTACCGCAAAATTACCACTGCGGGAGAGTATGCCATCACGCCAGGGGGTGCGCTGCAGCCGTTCGACACGCCCTTGGGCCGGTTGGGCTTTCTGTTGTGTAGCGACCGCACTGTGGATAATTGCGCGGTGCTGGGGGTCCAAGGGGCGCAGGTCATTTTTATTCCCATGGACGGCAGCGGCGGGCCGGAGAACACCGAGAAAATGCGCTGGCGGGCTCGGGACAACCACTGCTGGATTGTCATCGCCAACACTTGGAGCGCGGTAATTATCAGCCCTAGCGGGGAATTGCACTTGGAGAAGTACGAAACCGAATGCGTCAGCGTGCAATACGTCCACTTGCCGCAACGGGACAAAAGTCAAGGACGGTCGCGCTTTGTCGCGCGTCGGCCCGATTTGTACGGTCCTCTAGTCGCCGGGCACGAGGACGGCTACTACGATGGGGAAGGCAAACTCACGGCAGAGGGCGAAGCACGCCGACAGGCAACGCGCCGGAGGGCAGCGGAGGGGTCGTGAAAGACGATATCGTGGATATCCGCGACCGGGTCGCCCGTCACGATCTACGCTACGACGCGGTGCCCTTTACCTATTTCGAGGGATTTATTCTCGGCAACGGCGAGCTGGGTGCCGTGCTGTGGTTTGAGGAGGACCGCATGGTGCTCAGCTTGGACAAGGCCGATGTCTGGGAGCGGCGCGCAGACCAGAGTTTGGAGCCGGGCATGGATTATCGCACTGCCCTGCAGCAAGCCCGTGACGGTAGCTTTGATCCCAGTTGTCGCGTCTTTGATCCGGTGCGGCCCCCCGACCGAGTATGGGGCAACAAGTTGCCGATCGGCCGCGTCGAATGGCCGCTTGGGCAGATGCCGACCGCACTGGAGGGCAAAATTGCGCTCTACGAGGCCGCTTTTTCGCTGGAATTGCAACTGGAACAGGGGGCGCTGACTGTGTGGGGGTATTTGCACGCCTGCGAGAATATCGTCGAGGTCGAAGTGGAGGCGCACGGCAAGATTCCACTGCCCACTTGCAGCGTCGCCCGCCGCTTGGACGAGCGCAGCGAGGAGATCATGAAGATATGGGATTATCCCGAGACCGAGTATGGCGGCCAAGGGACTGATCGCTACTTGGTGCAGGGATACAGCGGCGATGAGGAGTACGCGGTATTCGTCCGCCAGTGTCATGTAGCAAGCAACCGCGCTCGCTGCGCCGTCACGGTGGTCCGGGGTGCGGCCGGCGATGCGCTGCCGGACCGGGCGGTCGCTGCTGTGGAGGCTTGGCAGGGACGCGATGACCTTTTTGACGAGCACTTGGCGTGGTGGGCGCGCTTTTGGACGCGCTCGCATTTGCGCGTGCCCGACGCTGCTCTGGAACGCTTGTGGTATGCGGAAATGTACAAGCTGGGCTGCAATGCGCGAGAGGATAAGTATCCCGTCACCATCATGGGCGTGTGGAACCCCGATACGCGCATTCCGCCTTGTTACGGCGACCTGCACCACAATCTTGAAACAGAGATGAACTACTGGCCCATCTTTGCCGCCAACCGCCTCGAACTGGCCATGCCGCTCTACGAACTATTGGTGGACCAGTTGCCGCGCTTTGAGGAGAATTGCCGCACCTTCTTTGGCTGGAGCGGAGCTTACCTACCGGCCAATATGGATATCTACGGCCAGGGCGTGGGCTTTATGTGGTTTCCCTGGAATTTGCAGGTCGGCGTGGGTGCCTGGCTGGCTCAGCACTTTTGGCTGCACTATTGCTACAGCGGTGATCGGGACTTTCTGCGCGCCAAAGCGTGGCCCTTCATGGAAGCTGTGGGCCGCTTCTGGTTGGGGTTTCTCGAAGCCGACAAAGAGGGCGTGCTGCACGTGCCTTGGTCCTACTCGCCCGAGTACGACGACATTGTGTGCAAGGGGCGGGATTCGGCGTTTGATCTGGCGCTGGTGCGCTATTTGTTTACCACGCTTATCGCAGCCGCACAGGACCTCGAATTGGGCGCGGAAGAGACGGCGTCTTATGGTCAGGTACTAGAAAACCTAGCACCGCTTCCCGTGGATGAGAACGGCATTCAAGTTTACGCCGGAGTGCCGTTGGAGCGCAGCCACCGCCACTTTTCCCACCTGATGGCCATTCACCCCCTCGGTTACGTCAATGTCGAAGGCGACGCGGGCGACCGGGATTTGGTCGAGCGTTCGCTGGCCCATTTGCGCCACATCGGCACGGGCCACTGGTCGGGCTGGTCGTTCCCTTGGGCGGCGCTGATTGCCTGCCGCGCCCGACGCACCAATATGGCCCACTCCATGCTGCGCTTTTACACCGACCAAGTGGTGCTGCCAAATACCTTGCAGGTGAGCGTTGATTGGCGCCAGACCGGCTTCTACACGGCCGAACATGGTTTTATCAATACCTTGGAGGCGGGTACGGGTGCCGCAGCGGCGATTATGGAGATGCTATTGCAGAGTTGGGGCGGCAAAATCCGCGTCTTTCCCTGCGTGCCGGATGCGTGGCCTGCGGCGTCTTTTGATTCTCTACGCGCCGAGGGGGCCTTTTTGGTCAGCGCCTCGTATCGGGACGGGGCGGTGGAGTGGGTACACATTACCAGCGAAGTCGGCCATGACTGCGCCGTGCACAATCCGTGGCCGCAAGGCGACGTGGTGCTGCGCGATCTGGGTACTGGTGCTGAGGTTTTGCTAAACGGGGAGGTGCTGGCTTTTGCCACCGAGGTGGGTGGACAGTACGAGTTGGTCGGAACGGTGGCAGGTCGGCGGCAAAGACCTGGAGCGACCTTCGCTGATCTGCCGCGCTGGGATTAAACGGGGTAGAGCATGGACAATTCTTTAACGGCACCGATCATTGACGCCCACGGCCATACCTTGGATCTGGCCTTCAAGTCGGAGGACAAGCTGCACCAAAGTTTGGGCGGACTGACTGATGTGCCCCTGATGCGCGCCGGTGGGGTTTCGGCGCAGCTAACTGCTTGTTGGGTGCCGGATGCGAGGATCGGCGGTCCCCACGGCAGTCGGCATCCCCTGCAGGAGGTCTTGCGGATCATCGACTATCTGCATGGCCAACTCGAAGGCGAAGCCGGGGAATACGCGGTGTTGGCCACTACTGCCGATCACATCGAAGAGGCGCACAAGAGCGGGAAAGTCGCCTTTGTTTTGGGTCTGGAGGGCGGCGATGCGCTCAAGGGCGACTTGAGCGTGTTGCGCACGCTCTATCGGCTGGGGCTGAGGCACCTCGGCTTGGTGCACGAAGGACGCAATGCCTTGGGCACGGCGACGCAGGTGTGGGACGGGCCGACCATGCGACTTTACGACAGCGAGGTCGATCCGCCGGGTCGGCTGACTGAGGCTGGCCGGCAGTTCATCGGCGAGATGAACCGGCTGGGTATGCTCGTCGATATCACGCATCTGGTGGAGGCCTGTTTTTGGGACGTGCTGGAAGTCGCCCGCGCGCCGGTCATTGCCACGCACGGCAATGCGCGGGCGCTGCGGGACACAGTGCGCTACTTGAGCGACGACCAGCTCCGGGCGGTGGCCGCTACCGGGGGCTTGATCTGCCCTAGTCCGATGCCATTGGGACCTGGGGGTGAAACAGCCAGTCTGGAGATGTTGCTGGATCACATTGATTACATAGTTGCGCTGGTTGGATCCGCCCACGTCGGCTTTGGTACGGATCTGCTCGACCAGCTCAACGCTCGGCCGGTCGGATTGGAGGATATTGGCGAGAGCCAAAATATCGTCGAGGGCTTGCAGCAGCGCGGACATCAGGCCGAGGCGATCGCCGGGATTATGGGCGGCAATTTTATCCGCGTTTTCAGAGAAGTAGCTGGCTAGGCTGCTGGCGTACGAGAGGAGAAAGAGCACTGATGCATCAACCCTTTCTGGACTGGTACGATATCTGGGCGGGACAGGCATGTGCCAACGAAAACGGCGAGTCTTGGCTAAAGGATCCACCGTTGGGCGTGCGGCTAGCCGTGCAAGAGGCGCGCAGGTCTCCGGTATTCTTTCGCGCGGAAAAGCCTTGGGAACAGGCCCGAATGGCGTATCCGTACGTCCTGTTGGACGACGGGCTCTACCGGATGTGGTTTTGGACTTCGGGAGCGGAAGAGGGAGGGGCGCGTTTCAACGGCTATGCAGAGAGCCGGGACGGTTTCGAGTGGGAACGGCCGAACTTGGGGTTAGTGGAGTACGGCGGCACTAGGGCCAATAATCTGCTTTCGCGGCACAGCGATTTTGAGATCAACTCGGTATTTATCGATCCCCATGCCGATCCCGAGGAGCGCTACAAGGCCATTGGCCCGAAGACCGTGTTTTACCGCAACGGGGTAGTGGATGCGGAAATGGATTGGGTGCAGTTTCGCCAGTTGGGTGCCGATACCGGTACTCGGGACGATCCCACCATCAATACCATGCAGGTTGTGGAGGAACAGTTCGGCGTCCGCCGGGACAATGTGGTACAGGGTGCTGTCTCTGGCGATGGGCTGCGCTGGACTGTGCTCGACACCCCCTTAGTAAACGTCGGCAATAGCGTGCTCGACACCCAGAATGTCGCTGCCTACGAACCGGAAACCGGAGAATACGTCGCCTATTTGCGCGGCATGTTCCACAATGAGAACAAATTCGGCTATACCGGTCGCCGGGCCGTGCGCAAGACCGGAGGGAAAAAGTTCGGCGCTTGGGGTCCGCCGCGCTACGTCCTAGTGGCCGACCCGCAGGACCACGTCTCCGACGATATATACACGCCGTGCTACTGCCACTATCCGGGAGTGCCTAGCTTGCATCTGATGTTTCCTTCGGTGTACCACCGGCTCGACTCAGAGCAAGACGTCCAGCTAGCGGTGAGTCGGGATGGGTGGAATTGGGTGCGGCCCGAAAGAAAGCCCATCATCACCCTCGAAAGCGACGAAGGGAGGTATGGTTGCATCCGCGCCGCTCCCAACCTAGTGCCGCTCAATGAGGAGGAGTGGGGTCTGCCGTACGATGGCCGCTACAGTCGGCACGACCACGGACCGGCCGAGCTGCCCGAAGGCGAGTTTCGCTGGGCGATATGGAAACGCCATCGGCTGGTGGCCTTGGAAGCGCCGCTGGAAGGACGGGTAACCACCATTCCGTGCGTTTGCCAAGGCGGGGAATTGCGTCTCAACTTCCAGACCAAGCGAGCCGGCTGGATCAAGGTGGAAATTGTGACGCCGCCGATCGAGCCGGTGGAGTCGATTCAGCCCTTAGAGGGTTTCAGTGCAGACGAGGCCGATGTCCTAGCGGGAGACGAGTTGGACAAAGTCGTTACGTGGAAGGGCAAGAGCGATCTAGCGGCGCTAAAGGGCAAGCAGGTGGCCGTGCGCCTGCATATGGCGCGGGCCAAGGTGTTTTCCATGGCCATCTAAGGGTATGGGCGAACCATCTACGTCCCAGCGGTGATAGAAAATTGGCTCATTGACAACCTGCCGGTAACTTCGCTAGGCGTTGTTGCATAAAAAGCGTTAGGGAGTTGAAATGAGTCAGGCTCTCCAGTTAGATTGGTTCGTGGTTTCGGCAAGAAACACGTTCCTCTCTTCCCAAAGAGCCTGTGATGAGCAAAGTATCTGGCGGTTCGTCCTCGGTCAAGTCGAAAGCCGTGTACCGGGTTAAGAATTGGTCGTCGTATAATCGTGCGTTGGTCGCTCGCGGTAGCCTTACGGTGTGGCTGGACGATTTGTTGTGGAAACGGTGGTATACTCAAGGGTCACCACAACGGGGTGCTCAGTTTGTCTATTCGGATCGCACGATTGAATGGATGTTGACGATGCGGATGCTGCTTCGGTTGCCGTTGCGCCAGACGCAAGGCTTTATCCCATCGCTGTTGGGTCTGATGGGGTTGGCCTTGGCCGTGGCGGACTATTCGACCTTGTCGCGTCGCCAAGGAAACTTGGCGGTGGTGTTGCCGAAAAAGCGCCCGCATCAACCGATACATTTGGTGGTGGATTCGACGGGCTTGAAAGTCTATGGTGAGGGCGAGTGGAAAGCCCGCCAACACGGCTGGAGCAAACGGCGTACGTGGCGCAAACTGCATGTAGGGGTCAATGAAGCCACCAGCGAGGTGGTCGCCCAAACGTTGACGTCCCATTAAAAAGGCCCCTCGGCAGATCGCGCCGAGGGGGCCAGCCACGTAGTGAGCGTAACCATTCTCCTTTCTGGTTACGGCTTATAGTAATTGCCTCCCGGCGCGGCGTGGAAGATATAAACTTCGCAGTCTTGGGGCGACGAATAGGCCGCGTAGTGGTCAGCATCTAGGTAATGGATGCCGTTGTTCTCAAACGTCCTGATATATCGCCATTGGCCGATCCTATCATCGGGATTCCAGCCCGGATCCTCATCAAGTACCTGTAGCGTCAAATCATCCTCGTGGTCATAGAGAGAATTACCCGAATCAAAGACCTGGCCCTTGCATGAGTACCCGGTATGCTTCAGCACCTCGGGATACTTCTGGCCCGACTTGGGGTATTCGGTATCCTCTTCATCCGCGTCCCACCAGTTATATCGCCATCCTGTCACCTCGTCCCATTGGGAACCGATGTTGGGATGGGATACCCTCGTCTTGAAGTACATGTCTGCGCCGCTGCCCGGGTCGTGGTCATCGAAGAAGATGAACCGGGTCACATAAACAGACTGGTCGTGATAGCAAGACGGGATATTGTCATCGGCGTAGGCGGGTTTGACCAACAAGGACAGGAGTGGTCGGAGTCCGGCATACAGCGTTGGACGGATCTGCGGCGAGGCAGGCCGATCGAGCACGGCTGTGATAGCGTTGCCAGGGCTACGAAAGAATTGCTCGTCCTGTTGGACATAAAAGAAAGGCGCGGTGCGTACGAAGTCGCGCATATCGAAGGGCATGGTTGTGGGGGAGCCTTCCGGGTCAAACCCTTCGTAGCGCTCGACATCCTTCTCGTCAATGACTGGGTCGTGAAAGATGTCGATGGGTGTGTGGCCTCGATAGGAGCCGTTTTCATCTATTAGGCGGATCTCCAAGCCGAACAGCGCCTCAGAAACCGACAGCAGGGCGTTTTGATCGCTCATGCCTTTAATGATATTAGGCAGCCTGGCATCGACGGATGCCGCGTCTACATCCTGCTTGAAGCCGGCGGCCACCTTAGCCAATAACGCCGGCTGACTCGCTAGCAGCTTGGCGATATTGGCCTCTTGGTCTTCGGCTTTCCCTATACCCATCACAATGGCGTTGCGTGCTGATTCGTCAGCAAGCACTAAGGCCAAACGGCGGGTAAGTATTTGCAGGTAAGCGCGGTAGGTATCTGCCGAGCCTACACCATCCATGTGTCCCTGTTCGTCCAGACCGGAGAAGGGGTCACGCACGGCGGCGACCTTGGCAGAAGGGGACGAGACCGGGTTGGTCTCGAAGGGTGTGCTGTCTGGCGAACAGCCCCAAGCGAGCACGGCAATGAGGAACAGCGTTAAACGTTTCATCATGCTACCCTCCTTGGATTATGTTGGGCTAAAATGCCCAACGTGAATAGTCACCCGACCAGAGTATAGCGTTGATTTTCACGTCTTGACTTGTGCTGCTACTGTTCGTTTTTACGGACCCCAAAAGGATTTGTCAACAACTTTTTTATTCACAAGTTAAAAAGCATCAACAGGCGAGCTGCCTGCAAGTGCAGCGCAGTAGTTTCTTTATTGTTTTTGTCGCGTAGCCTCTGATCTGATTTTTCCCAGGCCACGCCCTGGCGCACAAGAATGCCGAACCGCTCAGAGAAGGGCAACCAATACCCGAAGCCTATTTCAGGTCCATTGTGTCCGCCGTTATAGTCTTCGACGGATTGTCCATCCAAATCCCATTCGTTATGCGTGATCTGGCCATAGGCGCGGAGATAGATAAACATATCTCGGTACAGGAACCGCTTTATACTGACGCTTACTCGAACAAACCGCGTCAAGTTCTCGTTAGGGGCTGATATAAAAGACGGCGGCTGTAGTTCGCTCCACGTCAATTCAAACCGCTCCAGCTCTACGCCGATCATCGTCTTGGGCTGAACCAGCCACAGGCTTACGCCGCGGTCGAGGGGCGCAAGGCCCAAGGCGGCTTGCGTGCGCCGCGCAGGTTCAGCCCAAGACGGAAGGGCTAACGCGATTAGCAATAGCATTACGATACGCATACTTGCCTCCTTCAGGTGGTTATGAGAGGCGACGCCTCCCCCTGCGGAAATAGGGAGCCGCCGCCCGCCGCGAGCTTTGGAAGTATCCACCTCGCGCAAGCCCGCAGCCTATCTTTTTTGTTTTATGCCGATGCCCTGTTGCGGATCGGCCTTGGGCTGTCGAGCTTGCGTCTTTTTTCAGCGATAGCCCGCTTGAAAAAGCAGATCGTAATAACTTTGCGACGAGCGAAACACGACGCCAAACTGCGTTTGGATATAGGAGGCCAACAAGGCGACCGAAGGCTGCGATTGGGTCGCTAACCATCCCTTGATTTGCTCCCGTTGATCGACCGACAAATACGGCTGCGAGCCTTTATAGCCTAAGCGAAAGCAGGCGACCCCCTCGGATAGGTAGCGCTTCTTCCACGTACTGATGAAGCTCGACTGCACCCCGAAAATCGCTTGAATCGCACCTTGTTTGAGGCCCAAAAGCGTCATCTGAACCGCTAACGCCCGTTTCAGTTCGTGCGCGTCGGGATTGCTGGCGATAAACGCCGATAAGGACGAATCCGAAACCATAGAAAAACTCCTACAAAAGACTAGGCATAGAAAAACGCAGAAGAAAAATAAAAAACCTCTCAAATCATTCAGGATCGCTATAGAGCAATCCTAAATGATTTGAAAGTATGGAAAATTCATCGGCTCTGTCTTTACCTATGCGTCATTTGTATGTTGCCCAATCCGTTCAGAAGGGCCAATCTGAACGGTATGCGTGCGGGGCGCGTCGTCCGTCATTGGGTGAGCAGGCCCCTCGTGCCCGCTGCACCGTGCGGGAGTAAGACACCCCTCACGCTTAGTT
>JAJEFJ010000078.1 GCA_022820485.1 Candidatus Latescibacterota bacterium | reverse complement strand
CCCTTGCATGAGGGCTTTCTTTAGCATAGGAATAAGCATGGTGCGGCTCCTCGGTTTAGGATTTAGATGCAATCTTGGGCGATTACAAATAAAACCTAAAGCAGGGCTGCACCACAACTTACATTACTGTCGTGTACTTAGTAGCTTGAGTTAAAAAGATCGGGGTAGCTCCTTGGTCTTGGCGAATAGGCAGGAACCTTCCCGCACTAATCTGCGTGATCGTGAGCAACTGCCCGGCACCCAAAGGGCCGGGTTTGCCATCCAAACCGCAGAGAAGGGAAGGTGTCTTATGTTCAACTGTCAACGCCTCGCCATCGTGCCAGCGACCTTGCTTGTCCTTGCAGGTCCAATCCAAGCTGAGAAACCGAAACCTGTTATAGGAGACGAAACTGTCGTCCAGTTCGGCATTGGAGGGCACACCTACCTAGTAGACCAAGAAGCCTTAGACGAAAGCTCGTCCTTGCTGAGTCTGGTCATGGGATTCCATGTGAGCAAGCGTGTGATGCTCGGATTAAGACTGTCCTACACAGGCTACAAGTTATACACATTTCAAGGAACATCCCAAGTATCATCCCGAGACGAGTCGGTAATATCACTCTTACCTCTGGTAAGATGGAGATTCAGGGCAGACGACAAGTTCCAACCGTATTTGGACATCGGACTTGGAGCATCAGATCAAATCTACGGAGTGGGAGAGCGCAAGTTGGCCTTCACCTTTAGTCTTGGAGCACAGTATAAACTCAACGATTGGTGGGCCATAGCCCTCGAAAGTCGAGGAATTGCATGGGGTCAAGACTATACAGGTGTTCCGGGATCCGGAGGAGATGTTACGTCAAGTGAAGGAATCCTTTGCATCTTGAGATTCATTTAACACGAACTGCAAAGGGGCTATTCTACACCTCCAGAACAACCGTTTGTATGCCGATTGAACAAAGTTGATCCGATGGGCTGAAAAAGCTTCAGTGGCGTAAAGATTCCTGTTAGCGACGAAACCAATCTAAGTCGGGTCAATAAGGTCCTGAAATCACGATCAAAAGCCCTTAATCGGTTGTTCCAATAAAAAAGAAAGGAAACCATGTGTACCTATTGGCAAATAGCAGCGGGTGATAATCAGAGAGACTACTCATGTCTGTTCTTGAAATATGGGAGGGCTTTTACTGGTCCTGGTGCTGGATTGAAGAAGGTGAAGATTGGGGATATTATGGTTCTTAAAAAAGGCATAACAGCAATAATAGCAGCGGGTGTTGTTGTTGAGAGGAATGGTATTTTTAAGGGGTGTGAAGAAGAGTGGCGATTAGATTATGACGGTTGGGATTTGCCAGAGTATTGTTACGTAGATTGGAAAAAGCCCAACTCCAATAAACCGGTCAAAGGCCTTAATAGAGGAACCCTAAGCGGCCTACATCAACCGGGACCTAGAAATGCTGCTAATGATATATTGAAAACAGGAACTCTTGTCTCTATTGAGCCTTTACCGTCATCAAGAAAACTAAAAGATGACGAGATATTGAAACTATTAATAGAAGAAGGGCTAAGATCGTCATCGTCTGATGAATTAACAGGTACTATTTCTAAGATAAGATTACTAGCAGATTATTACTATAAACAACATGGGTATTCAGGGGTAGATATAGCAGTCCTAAATGATTTGAAAGCATGCGTTCATCAGCCCGGTCTCTTTTACCTATGCGTCATTCCCGCGCAAGCGGGAATCCAGTCTTGAATGATTTAGGGTTGCTATATCGGAGAACATGAAATAAGGACATTCTTGGTTGTCCCCTTACTCTTAGCTCTTGGATGGTCAGAGCAACAAATAAAAATAGAATTCCGTAGAATAGACATTGCCTGTTTCGAAAAGCCTTGCAAAAGCAATAATAGAGAAGAATGGGAAAAAGAATGTGTTGCAATTATTGAGACAAAGAGTTTTCGTGCCGGCTTAGATTACGCTCACCAACAAGCAAAGGCATACTCTGAAGATTTTCCTCACTGCCAAGCGGTGATAGCTACAAATGGTTACTGCTATAAGGTATACTTGCGAGACCGAAACAATCAGTTTCAGGCAACGCCCTCGGCATATATCAACTTGCTTAGGCTGCGAGATAAATACCTACTAGATCCAGAAAACGTTGGAGGTGCTTTAGAAGCAATTAAATGGTTATTGCCAAATAATCTGATTACGCCTCCCAAGGAACCGGGACATTGATCTCCGTGGCGATGCGCCGCAACATGTCGAGATGATCTTCGGTCAGCGGGATGCCGCTTTGCACGCGCGCCTGTTCGCGTTGCCACTCCAAGCTGCCGGGGACTTCGGCACTTGCCAGTCCCGGCATGGGGTTCAGCGACCGGCTCTCGCGCAAGATGCGAGCAATCTCTGCCTTATAAGCCTCCAAATCGCCCAACCGCGCCACATCAATCGCCACAATCGTAAATGCCCGCGTGGCACTTGCAAATTTTGGTCTGCTCGCTTCAGGCGTCGCCGTGCCCGCTAGAATACCCGCCAAGAACCACGACGTAAATCGCATCCCCAAACTCTTAAAAACAAAATCTGGAAATGTCTGCAGTGCCTCGGCGAGTTTGCTGCGGTCCTTCAACATGTTCGCATTCATATCCAACACAAACGGCGGCCCTTCTGCCGTTGGAACGCCAAAACACATCGGGGGTGCTCGCATCGCATCCCACACCGTTGCATCAGGCTCCGTCGGTTTTTCCCACGCAACGCCTCCAGCCACGGAAAAGGTCGCCAAGTCGCTCGTTAGTGCCAGCCGCGCATAAATCCCCACGCTGCCCACATGCCCGTGATTGCGCGTACACGCAACAGCAATGCCATTTGCTTTCGCCTTTTCAATGACCGCCTCTGTCGCCCACGTGGCCACCAAGTAACCCGCACCGCCATCGCCGTCAAAAATCGCCATTGAAGGGGCATCCATGATTTGGGCAATTTCGGGTCGTGGATTAATACGCCCTTCGCGGAACTCAGCCACATACCGCTGCAACTGGCGCGTGCCGTGGGAGACCACCCCGCGCAAATCCACATCCACCAGATAGCGCGCAATCAGCGCAGCATCGCCGTCGGGCAAATCGACTTTGCGCAACACTTCGGTAGTAAAGTCGCGCAACAGATCAGGCATGATGCGCCTAGCGTCTTCGGGAACACAAACGGGCATAAAATCCTCTCCTCTACGGTCGTCAGAAATCGTTTCTTACTTTCTCCGGCACCCCCGATCTGAGCGAATCCCAACACGCAAGTCCTGTGGCGACGACCCTAGCCCCTTCGCGGACGCCAACCCAAGGCTTCGCGCCGTTCAGGACGCAATCGGCCATGTGCCGCAGCATGACGACCATCTCGCTGGCGTGACCTCGCTCCGATGGATACTCGGCGGTAACCTTGCGTGAAGGCAGGTCGCCAATTGGATCGAGGCTCTTTGCGCCGTTGAGAATGGTGCCACGGGTTCCGTAAACGGCCAGGCTGTTCGTTGGGACATCGTGCGGGTGTACGATGCCAAGAAAGTTCGCAATGCGTCCGATCTTGCCGGATGTAAACTTTACGTTGATGACAAAGTTGTCCTCTTGGGGATAGTCCGGCGCGACGCCGCTACGCAGCCCGTAGCAATGGACTTCGTCAATATCGCCCATAAACCAGCGCAAAAGATCAATCGGATGGCAGGCCCCGCCCAAGATCAGGTCTTGCGGCATCTCGACCCGCCACGGGGAGTAGTCATAGACCGGGCGGAGATCGTGAACGTAGTGGGACTCGGCCATGAAGAGTTCGCCGATCTCTCCGGCGTCGCAGGCGCGTTTCGCTTCCATGAAGTCATACCTCCCGCGCAGACTCTGCGTGACGAGCAGCACCTTGCCGGACCGGTCAACAGCTTCCACAACCTGTTCCACCTCTTCCATCGTGTACACCATCGACTTAGTGACCATCACGTGCTTGCCCGCGTCGAGCGCGGTCAGGATCTGTTGCGCGTGGAGCGGCCCGGGCGTGTAGATGCCGATGATGTCGAGATCACTGCGCGCGACCAGTTCGTCGAAATCAGATGTCAGAGCGTCGATCCCGAATTCGCGGCCGAGCGCTTCGAGCTTGTCCTGCCGCGCGTCGCACAAAGCGGTAACGCGGACCGGCAAGGCACTGTTTTGCGGATGATTGGCACCAAGCAGCGTTCTGCCGTGGCCAAGTCCGGCGACGCCGATGCTGAGTTGGCTCATTTTCGTTTCTCTCCCGGTTAATTTTGCTAGTCGTGTAAGCACGGGTTGTATCAGATCACGCGGCCGTCCAACTGGCGATGAAGTCCGCCGTACCGTAGTCCGCGGGCATCTCGTTGAAGTAATGCTTCATCGGGGCGGCCTGGAAACCCGGCACAAAGTGTTCCTCGTCCGCTTGCAGCAGGGCTTCGAGCGGACCGAAGCGATCCCACAGCAAGCGCGCCTCATCAGTGGTGAATCGATCCGCGAACTCCGGCCCCCAGTTGAGCGTGATGGGATGCTTCCCCAGAACGCGACGTTGGAGATCCTCGGCGATTCCATGAAGCGGAGGATCCTTGTGCAGTCGAATCGCCAGTGCGGCCTTGCACAGATAAACCGTTGATAGCATTCTGCCCTTCTCGCCCCGCTCTGGATGAAGGCCATCCAAGGCGTCCAGATACGCGGCACCATCTCCCGCGAGAACAGCCTGCAGCGCCGATTCCGTATGCTGCTTCATCTTCTCGCTGCGGTCGTTCCAGCGCGTAAACGCCGCCTGTGCGTCTGCGGAGATATGTTCAGCAAACGAAAGGTCGTCTATCGAAGTAAAGGTCGAGAAGCCACCGTGTACGGTTCGCCGCATCTTGGGGCTGTAGTTGCTGCCCCAGTGGAGGATCGGGAGGATATAGACGACGCCGTCACCGGCTTCGAGATGAGTCTGTACGCCAGTGGGCAGCGGGCGGGGGGGATCTGCCAACATCACCTCGTTCTCTTCGGGCGTATTCAGCCGCAGATGACTGCCCGGCACCACCCACAGGACGCTGTCGTCGTAGAGCGGGATGTTCCACTGGACGTAGCGCGGGCCTCCTTCGACGATGTCGTCGATATAGCCCTGAAGCGGCGCAGTGTCGATGGGATGGAGATCGCGGTGCCATTTGGCCGGGCCGTGGTCCCGGACGGGATTGCACATCATCATCATTTCTGTGACGGCCCCGTCCGCTATGCCGAGAAGTTCTGTGCTGACTCCGTGGATGTTCTCCTCGAGCCACACCTCGACCGCCGGCGCAGTCTCCGGGTCGATCTGATTGACGAGCGGCGCCCTTGACAGTTGCAGGCGAGGCTGCGCCCCAGTCTCCCAGACGCCTCCGGGCGGGTCGCCTGCCGCGCGCTCGGCCTTCCAGTTCTCGCGCTGGCGGTTGACGAGTGTCTCGTACGCCTGCCGGACGCGTTCGAGTTTGTCGCGTGGCACGGCTTCCTTGACGACGAGGTAGCCGGTTTCTAGAAATTCGTCGCGGTTGAGTTTCATGTTGGACTCCTCTTTTACGTTGCGTTAGACTGGGTGCATCTGGACTTCTCGCTCTAGTCTGTCCGCTAAGGCTTCAAGCGTCGTTTCGAGTTCATACCGCGTTTGAAGATTCATCCAGAATTGTGCTTCCATCCTAAAGAAACGACCCAATCGCAAAGCCGTATCTGCCGTGATCCCCCGCTTACCATGCACAATTTCATTGATGCGACGCGGTGGCACACCGATTGCCCGCGCCAAACGGTATTGACTGATCTGCATTGGCTTGAGAAAATCCTCGAATAGGATTTCACCTGGATGGATTGGTGGAAAGTCGCGTTTGGTCATGGTTTCACCTCAATGATAATCAACGATCTCGACATCAAAGGCATTATCATTACGCCAAATAAAGCACACGCGCCACTGGTCGTTCACTCGAATGCTATGTTGCCCTTGCCGGTCATGGCTCAGTGCTTCGAGCCGGTTGCCGGGCGGTACGCGTAGGGTTTTAAGGATCGTAGCAGCGTTGAGTTGCTCAAGTTTGCGTGCAGCTATTCGTTGAATACTATGCGGCAATTTGCGGGAAAATTGGCCGCGAAAATTTTTTTCGGTCTCCTTGTCCTTAAACGATTTTATCATATTTTGATCATAACGACTCTCGTTAGCAACATCAACGTTATTGACGAGATGATTCGAGTGCCGATTCAGCGTGGGCAAGCACTTTCCCAAGAGGTTCTGGTTCGCGTTGACAACGAGCTTCTAGCCACAGCCACGCGCTGACGCATCAAACAGGAATCCAACCCATGCCCCAACTAACCCCTCCCCAACTCGACCACTATCGCGCACACGGCTTCGTCCTCGTCGAAGACCTCCTCAATCCCACCACGGACATCGATCCCGTCTTAGCCGAATACGACGAAGTCCTCGACGAGCTTGCCAACGAGCTTTTCGCCGCGGGGCAGATCGCCTCTAAATACGCCGACCTCGGCTTTGACGAGCGCCTCTGCCAGATCTACAACGAAACCGGCCAAGTCTATGCCCAGCACTTCGACATCTCGCTGCCCCAAGGCGGCATCGGCCCGGACTCGCCCATCGCCGTTGGCCCCGCCGCCTTCGCCATGCTGCGCAACGAAAAGCTCCTCGACATCATCGAAAACCTCATCGGCCCGGAAATCTACTCCAACCCCGTCCAACACATCCGCATCAAACCGCCCGAGCAGTACTTGCCCGGTGTCCCCAAAGACCACCACGGCCGCATCGCTGGCTTCGCCGTCGGTGCCACGCCCTGGCATCAGGACAACGGAGTGGTTCTGCCCGAGGCCGACGAGACCGACATGCTCACCGTGTGGGTGCCGCTGACCAACGCTTTCCGCGAGCACGGCTGCATCGAAGTAGTAGCCGGCAGCCACCGCGACGGGCTGTTGCACCACTGCCAGCTCATGGGCGTCGGCCACTCTATCCGCGACCAAGACCTAGCCCTCGACCGCGTCGTCACCGCCGAACTGAAGCGCGGCGATGTGCTCTTCATGCACCGGCGGACCTGCCATTCGTCGCTGCCCAACGTCAGCGAGCAGGTGCGAATCAGCTTCGACCTCCGCTACAACCCCACCGGCCAACCCACCGGCCGCCCGCTCTTTCCCGGCTTCGTCGCCCGCAGCCGCAAAGACCCCCACAGCGAACTGCGCGATCCAGAGGCATGGGCGCAATCGTGGTACGACGCACGAGAAAAACTGTCCGACAAAAACCTCCCCTCGTTCAATCGCTGGCCATCCGAAGACCCCACCTGCGCCTGAGTGCAATGGTCGAGTTGGAATTGAGCGCGGCTGAACACAGCGCGCGCAAACTAAAACCAGAGCACCTGCAACAGGCTGTCGCCGCCCTGCACGACGATGGATTCGTCGTCCTCCACCGCGCCATTGATCCCGCGCACATCGAAATGCTGCGCGAGCGCATGCTCGCCGACGTCGAAGAGATCCTCGCCCTCGCCGACGTCCCCTATCAGTTCAACAACGGCCACCTACAACAGGACCCGCCGCCCTTCCCGCCGTACCTCTTCCGCGACGTGCTAGTCAACGACCTCGTCGTCGAAATAACGCACGCCGTGCTCGGCGAGGGCGTCAAAAACGCCTTCTACAGCGGCAACACCTGCCTGCCCAACACCACCCAGCAACCCCTCCACGTTGACGCCGGTCAGCTCTGGCCCAATCTCGAAGTAGCGACGCCAGCCTACGGCATTGTCGTCAACGTGCCCGTCGTCGATGCCACGCCCACAAACGGCAGCACCGAACTGTGGCCCGGCACCCACCTAGACACCACCCGCGCCCTCAACGACGGCGACATCAAGCTGCCACCCGCAACTGAAGAACGCCTCCGCGCCGAGTGCAACCCCCTGCAGCCGAACGTGTCCGCCGGCAGCGTGCTGATCCGCGACATGCGCCTCTGGCATCGCGGCATGCCCAACCTCACCGACCAACCCCGTCCGATGATCGCCATGATCCACTGGGCGCACTGGTGGCACACGAAGAAGCCGCTGTTGTTTCCCAAGGGAACGGAAGAATTGTTTGCAGACAGTGTGTTGGAGACGATAGCGGAATTTGTCGATGGCCCAATCGACTACATCAGCCGCAATCGAAAATACGATTACTCTGGGTAGGCCAATCGACTACATCAGCCGTAATCGGAGCCGTCCGGCCCCAGCATTGGGTCCGCAGTACGATTACTCCGAGTAGGCCAGACGCTCACGGCATCAGCCGCCGACACTCCAAGTAGTACCGCTTCTCCGCGGCCTCGCCCAGCGAGAACGTCTTCCGCGGCGTGGCCCCGTCCATGATGATGGTTTTAAACAAATCGCGCTTGTCCATAGTCGGCAGAAAGAAGCCGATGCTGTCCGGCTCCACAGCTAGCTGCTCTAGCACGTCCTCTCCGTGGATATAATCGAGATGAGCGCGGGGATGCGCGTCGAGATAGCAATCCAAAAAGGCCTGTAAAGACGCTACTTCGAGCTGAAAGTGAGGCTTGGCGATACTCAGTAGGCCGCGCTCTGTCCCGCTCATATAGGGAATGTGGTGCCCCGGGCCGACGGCCGCTTCGCCACAGGCAGCCTCCCACCCGTCCCGGTCCGCGAAGGTCCGACGACTAAATCCCCATTCTGTGCAGTACGTCTCCATTGCCCTCAATAGATCGGCTGCATCTACTCCAAAAACTACCCGATGGATAGGCGCAAACTCCAATCCTTCGTCGTGAACATTAACTAGCTCAGCCAAGGCGTAGCGCGCCGGGTGATTCATTATCTGGTGCTCGTCTTCCGCCTCTGCCTTGAGCCGCTCCCAGACGGCGCGCGCGGTGGCGAAGGAGTGATTGCCGTCGCCCAGCGCGTAGATCAGCGGCGGCTCGCCGCACGCGAGGCGGGCAATATGCCCGACGATCTCATCGATCAACGTCCCATCGTCGATATGCCAGCCTCTAAGCCTGCCGCCTCCTAGCATCAGCTCGAAGTCGTAGGCCTGTTCCAGGTCTCTTGCGCCAAGCGGCTCAATCACCGTCTGCTGCGGATCGTCGATCAGCACCATGATGTGCGGCGTTTCCAGCGGCGCGTTCTCCCGCACTTGGATTCTCGGCGGCAGCCGACTCTGATCCGTGCCCTCGGTCGCGCGAATCAGCTTCTGCGCTCCGTCGCGGTAGTCGTACTGCTCCAAGTCCAAGGCGACGACCAGCCCCTTGCGCGGCACAGCGCGTCCCACCTCGCGCTCCACCAGCATAAATCCGGCCCGCTGTTCCGCCAGTACGCCGCTCTTGAGATACGCCTGCATCCGTTGGTTAATGCCGGCAATGGTCTGTTCGCGGCAAGTCTCCTCAAGGTATGCTTCGGGAAAAATTAGCTGTAGCGTCGAAGGATCGTCCCCGACAATCCGCCGCACTTGCTCCCAGTATTCGGGCTGCGAAGTGTACTGGTCGCAGGCAATGACCGACCACGTTTCGAGGGGAATATCTGCCCTCGGCAAAAGCAAGGACGGCACGTGCAGGGCGATCTCGGGATAGTGTAGCTGCATGGGCCGGCTAACCGAGCAGCGGTCTGACCCAAGTCGGAAAAATCGGGAAAATCTCCTCTGGCTCCGCTAGTTCGGGGTGCCAGCGCTTCTCGTGCTCAAACATGATCCAGCCGTCGTACCCGTGCCCTTTGAGCAGGGCTATCGCCTCTTCTAAGGGCAACTGGCCCGCGCCCGGCGGCACGTAGCGCCAACCGTCCCTCATCGCCTCGGCGTGCTGGGGATCATAGACCGCGTCTTTGACGTGGGTATAACCGATGCGCGGCCCCACCGCCTGATAGGTCTGCTCCGGCGACTCCTCGCCCACCCTCGCCGTATGGCCCATGTCCCAGAGCACGCCGAACGCCTCGTTCGGAATGCGGTCGAGCAGCAGCTTGCACTCCACCGCCTTGATCCACTCGTCGTGGGTCTCAAAAAACCACTTGAGTTCGCAGGCGCCATTCAATGCGAGAATCTGTTCCATCGTCTCTCGCCCGATGTCGGCCAACTGCTCCTTGGAATAGGACTTGGAATCGCCGCCGCCAAAAACCCGGATGGAGCCGCAGCCCAACGCATTGGCCACTGGGATCGAGCGCCGCGCCTCCTCTACGTTCTCCTCTAACTTCTCCGGCACGCAGACCCGAATGCTGGAACTGATCCCCGACACCTCCATGCCAGCGTCTGCTAGCTGGCGTCGGGTCTGGGCGACCCCGCTGGTGAAGGCCGGCAATTGGGTGACGTCCATCGTCTCCTGCAATCCGCGGAAATCGACGCCTTCGTAGCCGTATTCGCGGCCCCGGCGGCAAATGGTATCCAAGTCCCAGTCTGGACAGCCCAACGTCGTAAAACTGATTTTCATGGCATCTCTCCGTATCCGTTTTCGTTCATGGCATCCCTAAAAAAGTCAAACATGTGCTGCTCTCGGTCCGTTTTCCACCGCCCCAGCGACTCCGACCGCACCACAATCCGGCCCAACTCAAACCCCAAAAACGCCTCTAACTCCCGCAACACTTCCTCCTGCTTCAACACAAAATCCTCGAACCGCACCAACATCCACTTCTTGGGTTTGGGCGTGGCCTTCATCAGCTCGTATTGGTATTTCCACGAAATGGCCCGTCGCCGCCGGATATCGTCCGTGCGCTCGTACTCGATCCCGAAATCCGCTAGGTCATCGGTCTTGTGAGCGCCGATAATGCTGTCGCGCGGGTCGCGGATCCAGTGAATGTAGTGGATGTCGGGAAACATCCGCACAATCCACGGGTAAATCAACGTCGTCTCGGGCAGCTTCCAACCCTTGTGCTCCGAGCGGTCGGACGCAATGTCTCGCAGGTATTCGCCGATCAAATCCTCGAACTCCGGGTCGATTTTCGCGCTGTGCAAATCGTCGAAATCCCACTCCAAGCCGCCCTTCCACTTGACGTACTTGGCCATGACCCTACAGGCGTCGTAGAGTGCGTGCGGCGGTACCTTGTCGCCCGAGCGATTGAGCGTACTGCCCATAAAAACGCCGCTGGCATAGAGCGTGTGTGCGATGGCGCGCGTGCCCGAGTGGCCGCGACCAATGACGGTGATTATCGACATACCTGTTCCTCAGAGTAGGACATAAGAAAAAGCCGCCTAGACCCTAAAATCGCCTGCGGTGGTTATATCGGCGAGAGGCACCACAGGACAAATTACCTTGTAAAAATACATTGTAAGTGGATAAACTACCTTGTAAAAATACATTGAACCGCCTAATCGACAACAAGCTCAGCACTTGGAAAAATAGTGCCGTTGGAAGTCAAGAGTGGGCCAGCGGGCCGCTTGCGAAGTATGCACCTCTTCCTACAGGAACACGAAAGCACCGATGTGGGTTTGGTGTTTTCAACGGCCAATGTATCGGTCCTTCCCGAACAAAAGCTCGTTTTTTTGCCTCTCTATGCGCTCTTTAGCCATAGCTAAGCCTGCTGAGGGCGCGGCCAGTGCTTTTTTTGTGCCTTCCTTCTCATCCCTGTATCCTTTCCGCTACACTCCAACGCCTCATATCCTTTCCTCCCCTCTGAAACACCGCCGTGGCACGATTCTTGCCTGTTGCAGTACCATCCCACCCGCAACCAAGGTATGGCTCATGGCTGAATTCGATACTATCGCCAAGCACCTCATCCACACCTACCCCCACGACTTCGCCCGCTTCGCCCTCCACCAAGACGACCTTGAAGTGCTCGATGTCATTGACACCGAGCAACCTACCGTCGAAGCCCACCGCACCGATAGCCTCATCCGCGTGCGCGTCGGCGACGAGGAGGCATTGGTCCATCACGAGTTTCAAACTACGGATAGCAGCCCGGCCATGCCGCAGCGCATGGTCGGTTATATCGGGCGTACCATCGAGCAGCACGGCGTACCCACCTACTCCACCGTCATCTATCTGCGTCCCGACGCAGGCCGGAGTGATCCGGGACACTATCTCCAAGAGCGGCACGGCTACCGTGTACTGGTGCAATACAAGGTGATTCGGCTGATTGAACTGCAAGGGCAACCCATCCTCGACCACGGCCTTACGGGCTTGCTGCCGTTTGCGCCGTTGATGCAGCGGCCAGTGGGGGTGGATGCCGAGGCGTGGCTGCGCCAGTGCGTGAACCAAGCGCAAGAGGTGCCGATGGACGAGACCGTCAAGGCGACTTACCTGACCGATCTTGCCTTTTTGAGCGGATTAGTGTATAAATCAGAGACAATTATGACCATCATTGCGGAGGAGACCATGTACGAATCGTCGATAGCGCAGTATTTCACGGAAAAGGGCATTGAGCAAGGCGGCAGAGAACGCGCCATTGAAGATCTGCTCGACGTGCTAGAGATCCGCTTTAGGCTGGCCGCGTCGGATCCGTTGGCCGCTCGCATTGGGTCCATTGACGATGTGCAGCGCCTCAAGCAGTTGCATCGGGCGGCCATACAAATCCCAAGCCTCGAAGCCTTTACGAACCTATTAGACGCCGACGAGTAGGCTGAGTAGAAGCTCTGCGTAACGTCAGTTGTCAACATGAAAACGACGATCACACTTGATAAGGAAGTAGAGCAACGCCTGCGGGAGGCGATGCAATTGCAAGGCAAGAGCTTCAAGAAAACCTTAAATGATGCTCTGCGTCGTGGTTTGGGTCTGTCTCAGCAGCCGTTCGAGGTCAAGTCGCGTCCCCTTCGCCTGCGTCCGGGACTGGACCCTGCCCGTCTGAGCGATCTGGACGACGATTTGGAGGTCGAAGAATTTCTCAGCAAGACCGCACGGCTAAATAAGCGCAAGGGATGATCATTCCCGACGTCAATCTGCTCCTATACGCGTATGACGAGGCGAGTCCATTTCATGCTCGTGCAAAGTCGTGGTGGAGTAATTGTCTTTCGGGACCTGAGCCGGTCGGGCTTGTAGCCGCAGTGCTTTTCGCATTCATACGCATCGGCACCAATCCCAAGATATTTGAGGTACCTTTTTCAGTCGTAGAAGCCACTCATCACGTACAGGAATGGCTGAATGCTCCACCGACGGAATTTTTGGCCGTAGCACGCTCGGATGTCGATCAGGCTCTGGCATGGCTAACTGAAGCGGGTGCTGGCGGCAATCTTACTACGGATGCTCAGATTGCTGCCGTCGCCAAAAGGCGTGGGGCGCACGTACACACCGCCGATACCGATTTCTCGCGCTTTCAGGGTGTACGCTGTAAGAATCCCCTTCTATAACGTCGAATATCATAGTTTTTACCTTGCCCCTTTCAAGGTCGGCAACGTGCTGATTTCGTATCGGCATATCCTGTCCATGTCGTTGACCGGGCGGCTCAGGCGGTGAGCACTTTTAACAGTGGCCTGATGGCCTTCACTCCTTCATTCCGGCCAGCCGCTCGGCAAACTCCTCCCGCGTCGTCACAATGTTGAGCGAACTAAAGTCCCGCCCGTCCAAGCGGCTGACCAATTCGTCGAAATGGGCCGGTTTAGCGGGAACGGTCCGCTTAGCCGCTACACTCGCCTGATTGAGCAACTCGCGTATCTTATCGGCGCGAATGCCAAACCCCAAAGCAGCTTGTGAGACTCGAGCCTGCCTACCATCTATATCGAAAATCACATCAATGCCTGCGTTGTTGATAGCTACAACCCGGCCTCTAGCGTCGAAAATGGGACTGCCGCTGGTGCCGCCGGAAAGGTCGAGGTTGTGCTGGACGATATATGTATCACGAGAAGTGAACGTTTCGCCTTGATAGGGAGGGCGCAAAGCACTGATAGTGCCATTCTTAAAAGTGGCAATCGGAGAAATGTCTTCTGTTTCACCGCCTTGAAGCTCGCCGGGAAATCCTAAAGTCGCTATCGGAGCACCTACTCTCAATCGATAAACCTCGCTGTTTGTCGCCAAAGTGACACGCGGCTCAATAGGGACAAAACCTCCAACGGATTGCAGCAAACCTACGTCAGGCGAATTTAGATTGTCGGGGTCCCATTCCGAGTGTAGCCAATAGTAATCAATGTCCCAGAAACTTGCGGCGTATGGGAGGTCGGCCGTCAGATTTTGTGCCATTGTCCACCAACTTTGGAGATTGGTTCCATGTTTCTGATTAAATGCTCCTAGCTCTTGGTCAAATTCAACCAATGCATTTACAATATGTGCATTGGTAACAAATGTTTCGCCTTCTACGGCAAAGCCCGTTCCGACGAATGTTATAAAACTATCTTCGTCATCGTAGGCCCAGTGGAGCACAGCCCAAACGGTGTGCTGCAAAGAACTAACTATAGCGACCGCAAAACAAATCCTGAGTTTTTGACTCCTATAAAACGTGAGAATCCGTTTTGCGGTCGCTATACCTCACTCCAATCCGCAATTTGACGCTCAAGCGCTGTCACGCGGTTTGCTAGCCGCGTAAATTCCGACCGCGTAATACTCGTCTGGTTCAGCTTGGCGCGCACTGCGCCGATCTCCTCGGCGTTGTCCTCGGTCACCGCGAGGGCATCGAGACGCGCCAACAGGTTCAGTCGGTCCTCCTCTTGGGCCGCTTTCACTTCGGAAAGCTCCTGCTCTAAATTCGCCACGCGCTCGGCGAGGGGGTTATCAGACGAGCAAGCAAACAAGACCGCGCCCAGCAGGGCGGGCAAAAACAAACGCATGAAAAGCTCCTTTCAGGATTTGGTGCGCTCCGCAAGCCGATTGCTTGCGAACGCGCCTAAACGCAGTTTGCCAACAAAATGCGCCGCGAGGGGCAGCACAGGAGAAATTACCTAAAATACATTTTAAGCGGAGAAATTACCTTGTAAAAATACATTGAACCGCCTAATTCTCCCGCACATACGGCCTCGTCAATAGTAAAAACTAATCTGCACCAACCCGCTCTTCGCCCCACCGCCGTACTCGCTCCGCAAGGCCACTCCACTCGGCCGCTCCCCATAAGGCCAGTACGCGCTAGCCGCTAGCGTCAGCGCATCGGAAAAAATCCACGTCACCACGCCCGTTAGCACCCCGGAGCCATCTATTGGCGAGAAGAGCCAACCCAACGTCCTCGGCACGGTGCCGGTGATTCCCTGCGCTAGCTGCACGGCACCGGCGTGACGCCCCAAGATCTGCGCTTCTCCTTGGATCAGCCGCGCCAAGTAAGGGGCCGTAGCTAGCTCGGCAATATCGCTGACGCCAAAGCCCGAGAAGTGATATTCGCCCACGAGCAACAAGCCGCCCTGTGTGTCCCACGCGTACGAGCCGCCCCAAAGCGCCTTGAGCACCACCTCATCCCCTTCTGTAGCAGGCGTCTTGAACGACGCCAGTTCGCCGTGTATCTCAGCGCCCCTGATCCGCATAGATGCGGCTGCGCCGACAAAGCGGTCGCCGCGGCGACGCCCTAACAGCAATTCTCCGTCGAGCGCACCACTGTGGCCGTAGAACCGCCCCACAAAGGCCGATTCGTCAACCGACTCGCCGCAGGCTGCTACCGCGTCCAGCGAGAAGCGATCCGCAAGCGGCACGGAAACGCGCAGCGCATCGACCCCGCGCCGCCATTCGCGATCGCTTTCTAAGGGGTTAAACGGCGCGAAAATATCCACCGCGCCAAAGAGCACGCCGCGTCCCCACCCAATAGCTTGACGGCCGATCTGTAGCTCGCCACGCCCTAAGCGCCACGCGACAAATGCGCGGTCTAGTTCGTGCCGGTAGGCCACATTCTCGCCCATAGCCAGCGCATCATCGAGCTGTCTAAGCCGATACGGCGCACGGCTTTCCGGCACCAATATACCTGCGCCCCCGCCAGCGCCCGCACCCGTAGAAACCGCCCGCACCCTTTGCTCGTAGGCCAAGCGCACGTGCAAATCCGTCGCAGCTTGGCCTCGCAGCGCCAGCCGCCCCCTCCCCAGCGCAGCCGCACTCCAGCGCTTGGGGTACAGCAGCGGTGCTTCGGGAGCGTACGACGAAAGCGCAGTCCACTTCAGCGCGGTATCCAGCGCCCAATAGCGGCTCCCGTCCGCACTCGACCACAAGCTGATGCCAAACGCGGGCTGCGCCGCCAAAAGAACCGCAAGCGTCAGCCACATGCACTCTTGCGCTCGTCGCTCAGCACCTCGCCATCGCGCAAAGTAACCACCCGCGAGGCATACGAAATCACCAAGGGATCGTGCGTCGAAAAGACAAAGGTCATGCCCATCTCGTCGCGGAGCCGCCGCATCATCTCCAAGAGAGCCTGTGCGTTGTCGCTGTCGAGGTTGGCCGTTGGCTCGTCGGCCAGCACCAAGCCCGGCCGCGAGGCCACGGCCCGCGCCACCGCCACCCGTTGCTGCTGGCCGCCCGACATCTGGCTGGGCCGCCGGTCGGCTAGCTCGCCTAGCCCCAGCTCAGCCAGCGTCTCCTCGGCTCGCGCCCGCCGCTTTTTGGGGTCCATGCCCTGCAACTCTAGCACGAATTCCACGTTCTCTCGCGCCGTCAGCACCGGCACTAGGTTGTAGGCTTGGAACACAAAGCCCAAGGATCGGAGCCGCAACTCGGCCCGCTCACTGCGGCTCAGCGCCCCCAAATCGCGGTCAAAAAGCACAATACGTCCATCGGTAGGCACGTCGAGTGCGCCAATTAGATTGAGCAGCGTCGTCTTGCCGCTGCCACTCGGCCCGACGATGGCCATGAACTCCCCGCTGCCGATTTCGAGGTCTATGCCACGCAGAGCCTCCACGGCAATATCGCCCGTCCGAAATACCTTTTTCACATCTTGAGCGGCTACTAGCATCGCGTCCATAATCACGCATCCCGCTGGCTCAGGGCCGCCGCTGGATCCAAGCGCGTGGCAGACCAAGCCGGATAAAGCGCGGCCAACAGCGTCGCACAAAGTCCCAAGCCGAAGGCGTAGGGCAGCATCCACAGCCCCATGTCCGCGTAGATTATCGGGTCGAAGAAAACGCCCATGACCGTCATCTCGTCGCCCATCGCTGCGGAAAAATCAATCCCCGCGGTCGCCGTGTGCCAAACGAGCGGCAGCGCGAGCAACAGGCCCAACAGCGCCCCGAGCGCACCCATGAACACGGCCTCGAAAAGCACCAAGCCCACCAGCTTGCGTTCTCCTAATCCCAGCGCCATCAGCACGGCAAATTCGCGCCTCCTTTCCAGCATGGCCGTCAGTTGCGCGCTCGTCACGCCCAAAATTACCACCGCGGCCACAACCACAATAAAAAAGCTGGAAAAGGCCCGGTCAGCCGCCTCGTCGCCGCCCATCGCCGGTAGCACTTCGCGCCACGTGAGCACTTCGTCGCCCTGCACGCGCTGCTCCAACTCGGCCGAGAGCGCACCCACCTGTTGCGGGTCCGCGAAGGCTACCGACACCTCGGCCACGCCCTGCAGGCCCGTCAGCTTCTCGACATCGGCGAGCGTCGCGTGGCAGATGGTCTCGTCAATCGTGCGGCTGCCAGTAGATACGATCCCGACGATCCGCAACATCGCGTACTCCATCTCCCCGTCGGCGCGCGTCAGCGTCAACAACAAATCATCCCCCAACTCTACGTCCAAGCGCTCGACGAGGGCTTTGCCGACGACCACTGCGCCTTCGTCGTCCGCTTGCAAGTAACGCCCCTCGTCGATGGTGCGCACCAATCTGTTGAGTTGCGGCTCGGCGGCTGGATCCACGCCCAAAAGCTGGACGCCCGCCACCCGCGTACCAAAAGCCAACAGGCCCTGCACTCGCACGTGAGCGGCCACTACGGCTACGCCTTCGAGACTGCGCGCGGCTTCGAGCGCAGCCGCTGAGTCCTGCAAGCGCAACTCGTCGCGCCGGCTCTGCTCCCAGCCTGCGGGCGCGATCCGCAGGTGGCCGTATCCGCTCTGGGAGATGGCTTGCACCCGCATGGTTTGGCCGCCGCGCATAAAGGCCGTGGCAAACAGCGCAATCGCGCATCCCAGCCCCACGCCCAAGATGGACAGACCCGTCCGGCGGCGACTGCGCCCCAGCGAGCGCAAGGCGTATCGGATCGACAGGTTTCCGCTCACGTCCGCATCGCCTCCACCGGCTCCAGCCGCGCCACGTGCAACAGCGGCCAGACGCAGGCCGCGAGGGCCGTCACTAGCACGGCCGACACCCCCGCCAATACGTCGGATCCGCGTACCTCGGGATAGACCCGCGAGGCTATCTGCACGCCTTGGAAGCCCATTTCAAAGGACTCCTCGCCACCCAATTCGGCGAGGTCAAAACCCGATCCAGCCGTCAATGCCGCAAAACACGCGCCCAGCACAGTCCCCAGCAACACCCCCAACGCACCCAACAGCACGGCCTCGGTCGCCACCATCCGAAAGAGCCGGCCCGGATTCGTGCCCAATGCCAGCAACATCCCTAGCTCGCGGCGGCGCTCAAACGTGGACATCATCATGGTATTGGCAATGCCGGCTATAGACGCCAAGCAGACGATCCCCAAAACCACGAGCGAATAAATGTCCATCATTTTGATAATCCCGGCTAGCTGCGGTATGACCTCGTGCCAGCGCTTGATCTCTGTCCCTTGCAGTGCGGGCTGCGCATGGAGCGAGTCTGCGGCCTGATCAATCTGCTCGGCCTCGTGTAAGCGGACGGCAATTTCGTGCGCTTCGTCCTCCATTCTCAGGAGCGCCTGCGCGTCTTGCAGCCCGGCGACGATGCCAAGGCTGTTGACGAGTTCGACCGGCGATTCGACAACCGCCGCCACCTCGTACAGCGCGCTGGCAATAGAGCCGTCAATGTCTTGGCCCACCACGGCCAGTTCGGCACCGGCCTCAATCCCGTGCTGCCCCGCCAAGCCCTTGCCCACCAACACTCGGCCGTCTCCCAAGAGTCCAGCCAGTTCTTCGCTGCCCAACAGGCCGTCCGCAACCCCTTCCAACGCCGGATCGGCACCCACTACCATCCCGACAAAACCTTCCTCGTCCAGCGCGGCCAACACCGGCGCGTAAATCCTCGGCACGGCCCGCGCCACTTGGGACTGCCCGCGAATCGCCGCTAGCATGGCCTCGACGTCGCTTAGCGTCTGATCGACGGCTCGCTCCTCGCGCCAGCCCGGTGCCACGATCTGCACGTGCCCCACCAACGGGCCGGTCACCGAATCGAAGTAGTGATCGGCATAGCCGCGCATGATCCCGGCCGTGGCCAAAAAGGCAAACTGCCCCAGCCCTATTGCCGCGATCGCTAGGGCCGAGCGCTTGCGGTTGCGGCCCAAGCCGCGCCAAGCTAGGCGGAGCGTGCTGTTTTCAGCCATCTAGCGCCGGCGCTCCAACTGCGCCAAACTAAAGAGGCTCTCGTCCAGCTCGACGTCGAATTCCACGTGTAAATAGGTTAGCACTGTGCGCCGACCCTCCTCGCGCTCGGGCGAGATCACGATCCGGGTGGGGATCAGCCGGCCCCCCATCTTTTTGATTTCGTCGAGCTGCATGGTGCGCGAGAGCCGTCCCTTGCGGTCGTAGTAGCGCACGAGTATGGGCAACTGTTCTGCGCGCCCAAAGACGACCTCCACCCGCTCCCACAAACCCGGCACCCCGGGCTTTGCCTCGGTATTCACTTGCCAGCCGGGCGGCTCTTCACTCGGACCTACCCCTGTAATCTCGTAGTCGTGGGCGTAGGATGACTCGCGCACCAAGTCGTCGTTGGTCAGGTCGCTGCCCATCCACGCGCCCATCATCAGCGCGGGAGGCACGCGGATCGTGCGCGAGATTTTGGGCAGGTAGTTCCACAGATTGCTGCCGACCCGCAGCGTGGCTGTGCCGGCGTCGCGAGCGGGCGCGTCAATAACCACCAGCGCCTTGTCCTCGCCTTGGCTCCAAGAGCGCATCTGCATCGTCCGCACCTTATTGGGGCGCTCGACCTTAATCTCGATCCGCGCCGCCGTGCCCGCAGAGCGGTACAGCTCATCGAACTGCTCCAATAGGGCCTGAGCCGCAGGCACGGCGTCTTGCGCCGCACTTGGAGCTGCGCAAAGCACCGGCAGCACGAGCAAGAGACCGAGCCGACCTGTATTCATGTTCGCCTTCCTTGCAATGGCTGCGTCTGGTAGTTGCTCCTTTATTAAACTATTCCGCCGCAACAGGTCAGCCAAGCGAATCGTCTGCGCCCGACCGCAGCGCGAGTCTTTATTCAACAACTAATGTTACTCAGTTTTTACCGTCTGCGGCTTCCTGCCGTTGCTGTCCCCCGGCGTCATTTGTATGTTGCCCAATCCGTTCAGAAGGGCCAATCTGAACGGTATGCGTGCGGGGCGCGTCGTCCGTCATTGGGTGAGCAGGCCCCTCGTGCCCGCTGCACCGTGCGGGAGTAAGACACCCCTCACGCTTAGTT
>JAJEFJ010000032.1 GCA_022820485.1 Candidatus Latescibacterota bacterium | reverse complement strand
GAAGCGCGCGCGGTCGGCCTAAACCCAGAGCGGGAGCGGGTGCTGATTCTCATTCCGGCAACCTTGGCCGCTTCAGCGGCGATTGCCGTGGCCGGCGTCATCGGCATGATTGGCCTCGCCGTGCCGCACATGGTGCGCATGATGCTGGGGCCGGACAACCGCCACACCCTGCCGGCCTCCTTTGCCTTTGGCGGGGCCTTTCTGCTGCTGGTCGATACCTGCTCGCGCACGTTGGCCTCCTTTGAAATTCCGGTCGGGGTCTTCACCACCCTGCTCGGCGGGCCGTTCTTCATCTTCCTCCTCAAAAAGGCGCAGATCGGATGGGAGACTTAGCACCAGCGATCCAAGTAGAGAATCTCTCCTTTGCCTACGAAGAGAGATCGATTCTCAACGAGATCTCGCTGGAGATCCCGGCGGGGCAGTTCACCGTTCTACTCGGCAAAAATGGCAGCGGGAAGTCAACGCTCATGCGCATCTTAGGCGGTTTCCTCGACTTTGAGCGCGGCAACGTGCATATCATGGGAGAGGAGCTCCGCTCCTTCTCGTCCCGGCGGCGGGCCCGCGTCCTCGGCTACCTGCCCCAGCACCACCGGCCGGTTTTCCCTTTCTCCGTGCAGGACGTAGTCCTGACTGGCCGCGCCAGCTACGTCTCTTACGTTCCCAAGGAGGAAGACGTGGAGATCGGCAGCGCAGCGCTGGAGCGGGTCGGCGTTATCCACCTGAAAGAGCGCCCCTATACCGAGCTATCGGGGGGGGAACAACAACTCGTCCGCATCGCCCGAGTTCTAGCCCAGCAACCCCGCCTCATTCTCCTCGACGAGCCAAGCTCGCACCTCGACTTCCTCAACCAAGCGCATCTGCTGCGCCTAATCCGCGAGTTGGTCGATGCCGATCTCACCGTCCTCGCCGTCCTGCACGACCCCAACAGCGCCTTCCTGTATGGGGATCACTTCATTTTCCTCAAGGATGGTGCAGTGGAGCGGCTGTCAGCGGCCGAGCGGCCGTGGGACCGCGACTTCCTCGAGCGGATCTACGACACTGAAATGGATTCAATCCCCTACGGCGACCGCGCCCTCGTGGTGCCGAAGGGGTGAGCAGTTCAGCCGCTGTGCAGAATTATATCGCGGTCGTCGCCGCGCAGAGGCAACTCGACCCAAGCACCGCCAGCGCGATGGGAGGCGTGAAAGGCAATGATCGCCTCTAGGGTACGCACGGCTTCCCTCACATCATAGGAGAACGGCCCCTCCCCGTCGAGCCAATTGACGATCTCGGCCACGGCCCGGTCCATGCCGCTGTCAGGAGAGTCGTCGGGCAAGTACTCGCGGTCGTCACCGCGCACGATCTCAATGTCGCGGTTGCGGCAGATGGCGTAGCCCTCGGTGCCGTGGAAGCGGTGGCGCGGCGGCGCAGTGCCGTAGTCAGCGGCGTCAACCGTACAAATCAAGTCGCCCTGCGGCGCACCATCGACCACAGGCAAATCGCGTCCGAGTCGCAGCAAGCCCCAGCCGCCGGGATCGGTGAAGTCGTCGCCGCGACAGTCGAGTTTCCCCGACAGATCGAGAGTGCCGGAGACCGCGGTCACTGGCAGGCCAGTGACCATCTGCACGGCGTCGATCATGTGCGTGCCGACATTGCCGAGGCGGCCAGAGGTCCACTGGAGCGAGGCCGAAGTCAACGTGCCGAGCGCACCAGCGGCGATGCGGTCGCGCAGCCCCCGGTAGCCGGGATGGAAGCGCAGGTTGTGGTTGATGACGAGCAGAGCATTGGCCTCATTGCAGACGGACAGCATGCCCTCGGCCTCGGCGACCGTCGCCGCAATGGGCTTTTCGCAGTAGATGGCGCGGGCACCGACTTCTACTGCCGCTTGGGTGATCTCAGCGTGAACGGGGGTGTACGTGGCGATCGAGACGATGTCGAGGGGCGCGGCTGCACGGAACATCTCGCGCCAGTCGGCAAACGCGGACACGCCGTAGCGCGCGTGGAAGCGCTCGCGCCGCCCATCGTCTCGACTGCTACCGGCGACTAAATCAACTCGGTCGTGATTGCGCAGTGCTCCCACGTGCGTGCCGTCGAGGTCCTCGACTAGCTGGCCGAGGGCGTCGCCCGAGACCTGATCTGCACCCCCGATAAAACCCAATCCCACGATCGCTGCACGGTATCTCGTTTCTCCTGTCATAGTAATTCCTCCTATCAGACTTTGAGGCTGAGCACGCGCGCGCAAGTCCCGCCCATGATCGCCGCCAGATCCTCGGCAGAGAGGAACTCGCAGTAGTCCTCAATCCAGCGGCGCGACTGGCGATAGGTGCAAAAACGGTTCTGGAAGGGCATGTCCGTACCCCACAGTAGCCGCTCGGCACCAATGCGCTCGACCATCTGCTCAAGCGTCGGCCGCAGTTCGCGGTACGGATAGTCGAACAAGTCGCCGAGGCGCACCGGGAAGCAGACCTCTATGCTCAAATTCGGATTGGCAAAGGGAGCCCATATCTCGTCGGGCAGATCAATCCGACTCGGGGCGGCGGCGGGATCGTCGTCGAGGAAGAGACGCCACGGGAAGCCATGCGTGAGGCTGCATAGCACATCCGGGTAGCGCTCCATCCAGCGCATCAAGATGTCGAGTTCTGCTAGGTAGCCGCGCCGCTGGCTCTCCACGGTCTGCAACACCGACGCTTCGCCCGGCCCGGTGCCGAGCGTAAAGAACACAGGCACGCCGAGCGCGGCTACCGCCTCCCAAAACGGACGCAAGTGCTCCCCATCCCACGGATCGGAGCGATAGTAATAGGCGTGGGGTGGGTTGAACTTGATGGCGTGCAGGCCGTGCTGCTCAACGGCAGCGACAGTCTCGGCGATGACGGCATCAAGTTCGCCAGCCAAGCGCCACTCATCGACGGGAGCCATCGAATAAATGCGCTCTGGATCGACGGCGACCGACTCCGCCTGGAACGCGGGGTCGCGGCCCAACATGGCATCGACGTGCAACAGGACTTTATCGACGCCAGCGTAGTCCATCTCGGCCAGCAAGTTGTGAGGCGTGTATTCCAAATGGGGCAAATCGGGCGGATAGAACTGCTTGGTGAAATCCTCGCCGTCAATCGTCCACACCACCCGGCCCTTGTCGTGGTCAACGCGGAAGTTGACGTCGGGCAAGTTGTCGAAGTCCATGGCCCCACCGGGCGCTGCCAGCACATCGGAAGAGGCCGGTGCGCGGTCGCTGATGCGCCAAGCGGGCTGGTGGTGAGATGCCTGACCACCCTGAACCCAGCGCAAGTGATCGGCAGCGGTCGGATGTCCGGCGGGAGAGTCGGCGGGGGGGAAGCAGTAGGCGTGAGAGTCAATGATCATGGGCAGCACCTTGGCAGTCGTGGTCGGAGGTCACGAGAGCTCCCGCGCGAATTCGTAGGTCCAATTGACGACCCGGAACCCGTAGTTGGTATAGAACAAGAAGGCGCGGTCGTTGTCAAAAGCGGTGCTGATGGCCCCGTGGCGATAGCCGCGCTCGCGCGCCAAATACATGGCGTGTGCCAGCAGGAAGCGCCCGGCAGGTAGGGTCGGACCGCAATTGTCCTGGAAGGAAGAGTATATTTCTCAGAGAATGATGTCAACGAAAGGAATCTAGTGCGCAGAATTCAAGGATCGAGCGCTGCTTGACCCACCATCAGAAACGCCGTTTATTCGGTCCCATCCACTGTCGCCTCCAACCTTGTGCAACCACGATTCCCAATATCCCAAGACATAGCAGACGTTATTCACCATTTCGAGTCTGAGGTTCTTCCATTGCCATAACCCCAAGTAAGACCTGTGCAGGAAGTGCTGCAAATGCTACCGTGGAGAAAAACCATGTTCGCAAAACGAGCGATACAGCCAATACTACTAGTACTAGCAGCGATGGCGATTGCAGCTTCGGCTTGGGGGGATGAGATCGGCGAAGCGGGACGGCTACCCCTCGGGGCGGTAGCTGCTGAAGACGGGGAAACGGACGCCCTCAGCGATATGCTCCGCTCTGAAGAGCTGAGCTTGGGTCTGATCGCAGGGGCGTTAGCGTTGGCCCTTTTTCTCGGCGCAGCCCACGGCCTAGAGCCGGGTCACGGCAAGACGATCGTCGCCGCCTATCTCGTCGGCTCGCGCGGCACAGTGAGCAATGCCTTTTTTCTCGGGGGAGTAGTCACCTTCACGCATACCATGAGCGTCATCCTGTTGGGCTTGGTGGCGCTCTTTGCCTCCCAGTACGTCCTTCCCGAACAAATTTTCCCCTATCTCGGCACGGCGTCTGGTCTCCTGATTATAGGCCTAGGCACATGGCTTTTAGTCAATCATCTCAGGAGGCGAGGCTACGGACACAGCCACAGCCATGCAGAGCACCACCACGATCACACCCACGAAGAAGAGCACCACCACGATCACTCGCATGGGGAACATCACCACGGACGCGATCACTCGCATGAGGAACATCACCACGGACACCACGATCACGGCCATGAAGAGCACCACGGCCATAGCCATGCGATTCCCAGCAAAGTAACGCTCGGCAGTTTACTAACGCTGGGGATTTCCGGTGGTATCGTGCCCTGTCCAGGGGCTTTGGTGATCCTGTTGCTGGCCGTGGCTTTGCATCGCATTGCCTTTGGCTTGCTGCTTTTAGTGGCTTTCAGCGTCGGGCTGGCCGCAGTCCTCATCGCCATCGGCGTGCTCATCGTCAAGGCGCGCCCGCTCGTGGAGCGCTTCTCGGGCGACGGCCGCTGGATTCAGCGGCTGCCCATTGCCAGTGCAGTGGTCATCATCGTCGTTGGCTTCGCCATAACCTTCAAAACGCTGATGCACTCGGGAATTATGTAGCGGAAGCACCAAGAAATAGCGAAGCCTAGCAAAAGATGCCCCGCCACTACGCGGTAATGGTCATGTGTGGTGCTTGACTTGGCTATTGGAACTTGTATTTTTGGACCATTGAACCCTGTTCAACAGGAGCCATCTCCCCATGAAATTCCTCCACCATGTTCTGTTAGGCTTCGCCACGCTTTTTGACCTCACCGGCCTCCTAACTACAGAAAAACGCAACGCGCTGTCGCAATGTTCCGATGCCGAAGCTATTTACTCCGATTGGCTAGCCGTCTTTGGGGATCTACAGGATGCTTTTCAAACGGTGACGGATGGCTCGGCGAAAGAAGAAACCGTCTAAATCCTCCCGCCGTCGGGGTCTAACCTCTCGTCCTGCTACTAGCAAGCCGATGTCGCCGCGCACTCGTGAGGAGCTTATCAGTGCCGAGGCGCGGTTTTTCCAAGGGCCGATCCCCGATCCGCAAACCCTCCAAGAATACCAACAGGTCGATCCCAACTTTCCCGAGCGCATTTTGGCGATGGGAGAAGCCCAATCGGCCCATCGCCAGCAGCAGGAAAGGTACCACCTCAAAGGAAGTACTATAGCTCGATTCGTCGGACTCGGCTTAGCCTTTCTATCTGTGCTAGTGATTTGCGGCGTCGGGGCATACGCGATCAAACTGGGCCACGCCAAGGAAGGCTGCGGAGTCATTGCCGCTGTGGTGGTTAGCTTGGCCGGGACTTTTATCTGGGGAAGGACTAAGGTACAGCGGGAAAACGGCGAGTAACCTAATCAAGGTAACTGCGTGCTGCCCATCAGATAGCGATCCACCTCGCGGGCCGCCCCCCTGCCCTCGTTGATCGCCCACACAACCAAGCTCTGGCCGCGCCGCATATCGCCAGCCGCGAAAACACCCTCGACGCTAGTGGCGTATTTCTCGTACTCAGCGCGGGCGTTGGAGCGCTCATCGCGCTCGATGCCTAGCTGTTCGATCATGGCGTCCTCTGGCCCGCGAAACCCCATCGCCAACAGCACCAAGTCGGCCGGCCAGACTTTCTCAGTGCCCTCGATTGGCACGGGCGAGAAGCGACCGTTTTCGTCCTTGTCCCACTCGATATTGACCGTATGTAGCTCCTTGACGTGACCCTCGTCGTCGCCGACAAACCGCTGAGTCATAATCAGATACGTGCGCGGGTCGTCGCCGAAGCGGGCTTTGGCCTCCTCTTGGCCGTAGTCGAGCTTATAGACGTTGGGCCACTGCGGCCAAGGGTTGTCGGGCGCGCGCTCGTCCGGCGGCCGCGGCATGATCTCGAATTGCGAGAGCGTCTTGCATTCGTGGCGCATCGACGTGCCAACGCAGTCAGTGCCGGTGTCGCCGCCACCAATGACGATCACGTGCTTGTCCTGGGCCGAGATGTAATTGCCGTCCGCGTGATTGGAGTCGAGCAGGCTCTTGGTATTGGCGTGCAAAAAGTTCATCGCAAAGTAAATACCCTGCAGATCCCGCCCCTCAATCGGCAGATCGTTGGGCTTGGTGGCCCCACCGCAGAGCACCAGCGCGTCGTTTTCCTCCACTAGCTGGGTCGCCGGAAGATCTACACCGATCTCAGTGCGAGTGACGAACTTGACGCCCTCGGCCTCCATGAGGTCAATTCGGCGCTGCACCACCTTTTTCTTGTCGAGCTTCATGTTGGGTATCCCGTACATCAGCAGGCCGCCGATGCGATCGGCCCGCTCGTACACAGTCACCCAGTGGCCAGCGCGATTGAGCTGGGCGGCGCAGGCCAAGCCCGCCGGGCCTGAGCCGACGACGGCGACCTTCTTGCCGGTGCGCTTGTCGGGCGGCTCGGGCACCACCCAACCCATCTCAAAGCCCTTATCGACAATGGCGCACTCGACGCTCTTGATCGTCACCGGCGGCGCGTTGATCCCCACCACGCAGGCCCCCTCGCAGGGTGCCGGGCAGACCCGGCCAGTGAACTCCGGGAAGTTGTTGGTCTTGTGCAGCCGCTCTAGCGCTTCCTGCCACAATCCGCGATAGACCAAATCGTTCCACTCGGGGATCAGGTTGTTGATCGGGCAGCCAGAGCCTTTGTCGCCCTGACTGACGATGTCGCCCAAGTGGCAAAAGGGGATGCCGCAGTCCATGCAGCGCGCGCCCTGATCGCGCAGGCGCTCGTCGGGAAAGTGCTCGTGAAACTCGTCCCAGTCCGCGACGCGCTCTAACGGGTCGCGGTCTTGTGGTAACTCGCGTGCAAACTCGATGAATCCAGTGGGTTTACCCATTAATTTTTTTCCTGTTCAGTACCCTACTCAAGACGCTTCGGCCATGGCCTCGCGGAAGGCGACCAACGCGGCCTCGTCGCCGGTCAGTCCGCGTTCCTCGACGCGCTTGAAGGCGTTGAGCATTTTGCGGTAATCGCGCGGCATGACCTTGACGAACCGAGGCAGCACCGCGTCCCACTGGTCCAAGACCCGCTGGCCCAGTGCGCTGTTGGTGTGCTGCACGTGGCGCTCGACCATGGTCCGCAGCTCGGCGATGTCTTCGGCATCCTCTACCGGCCCCATATCGGCCATCTCGTCGTTGAAGCGGATCGCAAAGTCGCCCTCTTCATCGAGCACATAGGCAATGCCGCCCGACATCCCAGCGCCAAAATTGCGGCCCGTGCGGCCCAGCACCACGACCCGCCCGCCGGTCATGTACTCGCAGCCGTGGTCGCCGACGCCCTCTACTACGGCGCGGACGCCGCTGTTGCGCACGCAGAAGCGCTCGCCAGCAATGCCGTGGATATAGGCTTCGCCGGAGGTGGCACCATAGAAGGCGACGTTGCCGCAAATGATGTTCTCCCACGGCACGAAGGTAGAGCCTTTGGGCGGATAGAGCGCCAGCTTGGCACCCGACAGCCCTTTGCCGAAGTAGTCGTTGGCGTCGCCTTCGACTTCCATAGTCAGGCCCTTAGGGGTAAAGGCGGCAAAGCTCTGGCCAGCGGCACCTGTAAACTTGAGGCGAATAGTGTCCTCGGGCAGGCCCTCGGGGCCGTAGCGCCGCGTCACCTCGCTGCCGAGGATGGTGCCTACGACTCGGTTGGTATTCTCGATCGGCAACTCCGCCGCGACCGGCTCGCCACTTTCAAGGGCCGGTTTGCACAGCTCCAGCAAGGTGGTATTGTCGAGCGCCTCGTCCAGCCCGTGATCCTGCGGGATCTGGCAGTAGCGCCCAACTTCGGGGCCGACCTCGGGCTGGTGCAAGATCGGCGTCAGATCAATGCCGGCCGTCTTCCACAACGCAATGGCCTTCTTGGGCTCGAGCCGGTCGGTGCGGCCAATCATCTCATTGACGGTGCGGAAACCGAGCGCAGCCATGATCTCGCGCATGTCTTCGGCGACAAAGCGCAGGAAGTTGACCACGTGATCGGGGCTGCCGGTGAATTTGTCGCGCAACTCCGGGTTTTGGGTCGCCACGCCCACCGGACAGGTGTCGAGGTGGCAGACCCGCATCATAATGCAGCCCATCGCCACCAGCGCCGTGGTCGCGAAGCCGAATTCCTCCGCGCCCAGCAACGCGGCGACGACCACATCGCGTCCGGTCTTGAGCTGGCCGTCGGTCTCGACGACGATGCGGCTGCGCAAATCGTTGAGCACCAGCGTCTGATGCGTCTCGGCCAGCCCTAATTCCCAAGGCAGGCCAGCGTGCTTAATCGAAGTCTGCGGCGAGGCTCCGGTGCCGCCGTCGTGGCCCGAAATCAGCACCACGTCCGAGTGGCCCTTGGCCACCCCCGCGGCAACCGTGCCGACCCCGAACTCGGAGACCAGCTTGACGTTGATCCGCGCATCGACATTTGAATTTTTGAGATCGTGGATTAGCTGCGCCAAGTCCTCAATCGAGTAGATGTCGTGGTGCGGCGGCGGCGAGATCAGCTCGACGCCTGGGGTCGAGTGGCGCACTTTGGCAATCCAAGGATAGACCTTGGGGCCGGGCAACTCGCCGCCCTCGCCCGGCTTGGCACCTTGAGCCATTTTGATTTGCAGCTCTTTGGCCTGAGTCAAATAGTGACTCGTCACGCCAAAGCGCCCAGAAGCCACCTGCTTAATGGCGCTGTTTTTGGAGTCGCCGTTAGGCTCAATTACATAGCGGGCCGGGTCTTCGCCGCCCTCGCCGGTATTGCTCTTGCCGCCGAGGCGGTTCATGGCGATGGCCAAATCTTCGTGCGCCTCCTTGCTGATCGAGCCATAGGACATCGCCCCGCTCTTGAAGCGCCGGGTGATCTCTTCGACCGGCTCGACCTCTTCGATGGGCACCGGCTCGACGTCACCTTTGAATTCCAACAAGCTCCGCAAAGTCGCCAAGCGCTCGGACTGGTCGTTGATCAACTCGGCGTACTGCTTGTACACTTCGTAGTCGTTGGAGCGCGACGCCCGCTGCAGCAGGTGGATCGTCTTGGGATTAAAGAGGTGATGCTCGCCGCCTTTGCGCCATTGATAGTGCCCACCCACGTCGAGGGTGCGACCGTTGGTCGGGATCTGAGGGAAGGCCGCCTTGTGGCGCACTAGCGCCTCGCGGGCAATGTCCTCAATGCCCATGCCCTTCACTTGGGTCGTGGTCCAAGTGAAGTACTGATCTACCACTTCTTGGTTTAGCCCCACGGTCTCGAAAATCTGCGCTCCCCGATACGACTTGATCGTCGAAATGCCCATCTTGGCCATCACCTTGACCGTGCCCTTGATCGCCGCGTAGATGTAGCGCTCCTCGGCCTCCGCGTAGGTATAGCCTTCGAGCATGTTTTCGCGGATCATGTCGTTGAGGCTCTCAAACGCCATGTAGGGGTTGATCGCCTGAGCGCCGTAGCCCAACAGCAGGCAGAAGTGATGCACTTCGCGCGGCTCGCCCGACTCGAGCGCCAAGCCAACGCGAGTGCGAGTCTCCAGCCGCACCAAGTGGTGATGAACCCCAGACACGGCCAACAGCGCCGGAATCGGCACGTTGTCGGCATCTGCTTCCCGGTCCGAGAGGATAATCAGGTTGCACCCTTCGGCGATGGCCGCATCAACTCTAGCACACAGCGCGTCCATAGCCTTAGCGAGACCAGCCTCGCCATCCGCGCGCTTGAACAGAATCGGAATCGTCTCCGCCTTGTGGCCAAAGAGATCGACCTGCCGCAGCCTTTCCAACTCGTCGTTTTTGAGAATGGGCCGCTGCAAGGTGATCTGGCGACAACTCGCCGGCTCGGGCTCCAGCAAATTGCGCTCGGGACCGATCTTGGTCTCGGCCGAGGTAATCAATTCCTCGCGCAACGGGTCGAGCGGGGGATTAGTAACCTGGGCAAAGTGCTGTTTGAAGTAGTTGTAGAGAAGCTGCGGTCGCTCCGACAGCGCCGCCAACGCCGCGTCGTTGCCCATAGAGCCGACCGGGTCCTTGAGCACCTGGACCATCGGCTTGAGGAAGACGCGCAAATCCTCAAACGTATAGCCAAAAGCCTGCTGCCAGTGGAGCACTTCCTCGTGGTTTTCTAACAGGGGCGCGCCCTCAGCCTCCGGCAGGTCTTCGAGCGCGACTAGATTCTCGTCGAGCCACGCCCGATAGGGATGCTCCGTGGCGATCTGGTGCTTGATCTCCTCGTCGCTGATGATCCGGCCCTCCTCCGTATCGATCAAGAGCATTCGGCCCGGTTGCAGCCGACCTTTGAAAACGACGTCTTCCGGCGGAATACTCAGCACGCCCGTTTCCGAGGAAAGCACCAGAATATCGTCTTTGGCAATGTAGTAGCGCGAGGGCCTAAAGCCGTTGCGATCGAGCATGCCGCCGACGACGACACCGTCGGTAAAGGCCACCGAAGCCGGCCCGTCCCACGGCTCCATCAGACAGCTATGGTACTCGTAAAAGGCCCGCTTCTCGTCGCTCATGGTCTCGTGGTTTTCCCACGGCTCGGGAATCATCATCATCACCGAATGCGCCAACGAGCGCCCCCCCAAGGTCAGCAGTTCGAGCGCATTGTCGAATTTGGCCGAATCAGAGCCGTCTTCGTGGATGATCGGGAAGAGCTTGTCGATGTCATCGCCAAAGTGCTCGGACGCCAGCATCCCCTCGCGCGCGCGCATCCAATTGCCGTTGCCGCGCACGGTGTTTATCTCGCCGTTGTGGATGATGTAGCGATAGGGATGCGCCCGCTCCCAGCTCGGGAAGGTGTTGGTGCTAAAGCGCGAATGCACCAACGCGATGGCCGCCTCAAAGCGCTCGTCGCTCAAGTCGGAAAAGTAATCCACGACTTGGTCGGAGATCAGCATGCCCTTATAGACGATGGTGCGCGAAGAGAGACTAGCCGGGTAGAAGAAGTCGCCATCGGCGACTTTGCCACTGTAGCGAATCGCGTTTTCAGCGCGCTTGCAGATGACGTAGAGCTTGCGCTCAAAGGCCAGCGCGTCGTCGCCTTGCACCTCGCCGCGGCCGATAAAGATCTGACGCTGAAACGGCTCGCGCAGCTTAGCCGTGTGGCCCAAGGCCGCGTTGCAAGTAGGCACGTCCCGCCAGCCGAGGATGCGCTGCCCCTCTTCTTCGACGATACGGGCGAAGCGCTCTTCGCAGACTTGGCGCTGGGCCGGGTCGGGCGGCAAAAACAACATGCCCACTCCGTACTCGCCCGGCGCGGGCAACTCGAAGTCGCAGATGGCGCTAAAGAACTTGTGGGGCAACTGCACCAACATGCCGGCACCATCGCCCGTATTGGCCTCGCAACCACAAGCACCTCGGTGCTTGAGATGCTCCAAAACCTCTAAGGCTTGGCGCACCACCTTGTGCGACTTGTGGCCCTTGATGTTTACGACAAAGCCAATCCCGCAGGCGTCGCTTTCGCGAGCGGGGTCGTACAGGCCCTGCTTTTGCGGGTATCCGGGTATCCGGGTCATTTTAATTTTCCCTTGCTCGATCTTCTGAAAAAGAAGGCTTAATATATGAACTATGGCTATGTTGTCAAACGCCCTTGCGCCAATTTCCACAACTTTCTTGAAACATCCCTTGACAGCAATGCCGTATATGGCCTAAATTGCGCTAACTTTCACTTTAAAATGGACAATTCAGGCCATGAGACGTTTCGACGAACAAGAGCGGCAAATAGTCCGCACCCTCATCCGCAATCCCCGCTGCTCGGACAACCGCATCAGCACCTTGACCGGCGTGCCGGTGCGCACCGTCAGCCGCAAGCGCGCCCGCCTCGAACAGGAAGGCATCCTTTCCTACTACGCCGCGGTCGATATGCAGGCCCAAGGCACGGGCCGCTTCTCGACCCAACACATGCTCACCATCAAGTTCAAATTGGGCATCACCCGCAGCCAGATCGTGCAGGAAATCCGCTCCGAACCCAATGTCGCCAATGTATTCAGCGAGCTAATCCGCGACAGCTATATCGCCGAAGTAGATGGCCACACCGCGCTAGTGATGATCGTCGAAGGCGAGTCCGACAGCGATGTGGCCGAAAGTGTCCAGGGCAAGATCATCCCCTCGCTGCAAAAAAACCACGGCGAGGATTCGATCCAAGAGATGCAAACCATCCGCCTGTTGGACCCCATCAGGCGGCTACACAACTATTTGCCCATGGTAAATACGAAGGCGGGTTTCGTCGTGGAATCTTGGCCCGACGACGCCATTTTTGTCGAGTAGAGGCCCCTATCCACTCTCCTTTACCGCGGCCACCAAATCCAACACGGCCTCCTTGGCGCTGCCGAAAAACATCAGTGCATTTTCCGCGGCAAAAAGCGGGTTGGGCAGCCCGGCAAACCCCGGGCTCAGGCTCCGCTTAATCACCACCACTGTGCGCGCATGATCCACGTCGAGGATCGGCATCCCGGCAATCGGCCCGGAATCCGCGTCGCGGGCGAGGGGGTTGACCACGTCGTTGGCACCGATGATCAACGCCACATCGGTCTGCTGGAAGGTCGGGTTGATCCGATCCATCTCCACTAACTTGTCGTAGGGCACTTCGGCCTCGGCCAACAGCACGTTCATGTGGCCCGGCATCCGGCCCGCCACCGGATGGATGGCGTATTCGACCGCGACGCCGCGCTCTTCGAGCAAATTGGCCAAATCCCGCACGGCGTGTTGCGCTTGGGCCACGGCCATGCCGTAGCCGGGGACTACCACCACGCGCCGGGCCGTGTCAAACAGCAGCGCGACTTCCTCGGCCGAGGTTGACTTGATCTTGCCGGCATAGACCTCGTCGTCGCTGGTTCCGCTTGCGACCTCGGCACCGACGCCGCCGAAGAACACATTGCCCAGCGAGCGGTTCATGGCCCGGCACATGATTTGCGTCAAGATCAGCCCCGAGGCCCCCACCAGCGACCCGGCGATAATCAGCACATTGTTGTCGAGCACAAAGCCGGTAGCCGCGGCCGCCAGACCCGAGCACGAATTGAGCAAGGCAATCACCACCGGCATATCGGCTCCGCCGATGGGCAATACGAGCAACAAGCCCAACAGCGAGGCCACGCCGACCATAGCCCAGAAGGCATCCGGCTCGCCCAACACCAACCAAGCACCCAAACCCACACTGCCGAGGACCAGCACCCCGTTGAAAAACTGCTGGCCGGGAAACCGCACCAATCCCTTGAGTACTTCCATCAGCTTGAGGAAGGCCACGATACTACCCCAAAAGGTCACCGCGCCGATGATCCCAGAAGCAGCCGTTGCGGCCGTGAATTGGTAGGAAGGAGCCTGCGCCTCAATCAGCGCCGCGCCAGCCACCAACGCGGAGGCACCGCCGCCCAAGCCGTTAAAAACCGCCACCAACTCGGGCATGGAGGTCAGGGGAATTTTTACCGCCAGAATCATGCCAATCAGCGCGCCTACTACGGCACCGAGTAAAATGTATTCGCCGGAGAGGATCCGCTGATCCAGCAGGGTGACGACGACGGCCAACAACATCCCCAAAGCACCCAGCAAATTGCCGCGCACAGCCGTGCGCGGGTGCGTCAATCCCTTGAGGCCGAGAATGAAGAGGACCGAGGCGACTAGGTAGGCGAAGTTGATTAGAGTCGCGCTCATGCGCTAGTCCCGCCTCCTAAACATCCCCAACATGCGATGCGTCACCATGAACCCACCCACCACGTTGATGGTGGCGAAGATGACGGCCGCCAACCCCAAATAGGTCGCCAAGGCCGAGTGCTCAGAGCCGGCCGAGAGCAATGCGCCGATCAGGGTGATGCCGGAGATGGCATTGGACCCAGACATCAGCGGCGTGTGCAGGGTCGGCGGGATCTTGGTGATGATTTCAAAGCCGACGAAGACGGCGAGTGCAAACACCGTCAGCGCGGCTACTAGGACGTCCACTATACAATTCCTTTGCGAATGCGCGGATGGACGATCTCACCGTCGCGCAACACCAAGGTCTCGCGCGTGATTTCGTCCTCCATGTCGAATTGTAACTCACCCTCGCCCGCCAAGTGCCGGAAGAAGGTCGCGATATTGTGCGAGTACATTTGGCTGGCGTGGTGCGGCACGGTCGCCGGTAGATTGAGCGGCCCCATGATCTGCACTCCGTCCTCCACGACTGTCTCCCCAGGGCGCGTCAACTCGCAATTGCCGCCGCGCTCAGCAGCCAAATCGACGATGATCGACCCCGGCCCCATGCTCTGCACGGCGTCAGCCGTAATCAACAAAGGCGCTGGTTGTCCCGGGATAGCGGCCGTAGTGATAATCACGTCGCTCTGGCTGGCGACCTTGGCCAGTTCCTCGCGCTGGCGGCGGTAGAACACTTCATCCTGCGCCCTCGCGTACCCACCCGCGTCCTCGGAGTCGCCAGCATCGATGTCCAATTCCACAAACTCGGCCCCGAGGCTCTCGACCTGTTCTTTGACCGCTGGCCGCACATCGTACGCCCTAATGACCGCTCCTAGGCGACGGGCAGTGGCAATGGCCTGGAGACCAGCGACCCCAGCGCCGATGACCAGCACCCGAGACGGCGTCAACGTGCCAGCGGCTGTCATCAAAAGCGGGAACATGCGCGGCAGGGCCGCAGCGGCCAAGAGCACCGCTTTGTAGCCGGCGATCGTGGCCATGGACGAGAGCACATCCATGCTCTGGGCGCGGGTAATACGCGGCATCAATTCCATGGCAAACAAAGTCGCGCCGACATCGGCTAGCGCAACTAGCTCCGATCCAGCGGTCAGTGGGTCCGAGGCCCCGACGAGGACTTGACCGGAGCGGGTCCGGGTCAAGTCGGCGCGACCGGCCTCCGGGTTCGCGCCGAGCGTGCGCACCTGAAGCATCACCTCGGCACGGGCGAACACCTCGTCGCGATCGGCGGCGATTTCTGCTCCGCGCTCAGCATAGGCCGCATCGGCATAGCCAGCGGCAGCACCCGCGCCCGACTCTATTAGGATGTCCGCGTTGCAGGCCGCCAACCCGGATACAGCCTCCGGCACCAAGGCGACTCGCTGCTCACCAGCGAAGGTCTCTCGTGCGATACCAACGATCATTTATCAGTGGTGGGACACCAGCTTGTCGTGGTGTTTTTTGAGCTGACTCTCGATCTTGGACTCGGCTTCGGCGAGGGCCTTGTAGAGATTGTCCGCCGCTCCTGTGGCCGCAAACGTGCGCTGCGGCACCTTGACGATAATTTCCACTTTGTGGCCGTGCTTTTCCTTGTCGAGGACGACTTCGCAATCCACGATGCGGTCGAAGTAGTGTTCGAGTTTAGTACAAGAATCGGCAATGTGTGCTTTGGTTTCTGCTGAGATTTTGCCGTGGCGCATACTGATTCTGGGCTGCATCTCCTACTCCTTTCTGTTGACAAATTTAATCGCTGGCCCGCGTTTAGGGCCGCTCGGCGAGCGGCTGATAGGTCCGCTGCATCGAGCCGGTGTAAATCTGGCGTGGGCGGCTGATTTTGGTGGCCTTGCTCTCCTCGTACCAATGCGCGATCCAGCCCGGCATGCGGCCGATGGCGAAGATCACAGTGAACATCTCCTTGGGAATGCCGAGTGCACGGAGAATGACGCCGCTGTAAAAATCCACGTTGGGATAGAGCTTGCGTTGAATGAAATACTCGTCCTCCAGCGCCACGGCCTCCAGTTCTTTAGCTATATCGAGCAGAGGGTCGTTGATGTGGAGCTTGGCCAACACTTTCTCGCAGCTCTTTTTGATGATCTTGGCACGCGGGTCAAAGTTCTTGTACACTCGATGTCCGAACCCCATCAGGCGAATCCCGGCTTTTTTGTCCTTGACCTGCCCGACGTAGTCGCCGACCGAGATGTTTTCGTCGCGGATTGTCTCTAGCATGTTCACCACCGCCAAATTCGCCCCGCCGTGCAGCGGCCCCCACAAGGCGGAGACGCCCGCCGCTACTGAGGCGAAGAGATTGGCCTCGCTGCTGCCGACCATCCGCACCGTAGAGGTGCTGCAATTCTGCTCGTGGTCGGCGTGGAGGAGGAAAATCAAATCCAGCGCGTCAACCAGCACTTGGTCCGCCTCAAACTCGTTGTACGGCTGGCTAAACATCATGTGCAGAAAATTCTCCGCGTACCGCTTCCTCGGGTGCGGGTACTCGATATGGTGGCCCAACTGCTGGCGGTGAGAATAGGCGGCAATGGTGCGGACCTTGGACATGATGCGCGCGGCCGCTTCGGTGAAAGTCTCCTCGTCCTGAATTTCCAGCAACTCAGGATAGTAGCAACTCAACGCATTGAGCACCGAGGACAACACGGCCATCGGCGGCGAGTTGGGCGGAAAGAGGCTGAAGTGCTGCTTTACTTCCTCGCGCAGCATCTGGTGCTTGGTCAGCAGTGCACTGAACTCGTCTAGCTGTGCAGCGTTGGGCAACTCGCCCCAAATCAGCAAATAGGCGACCTCGATGAAGCGGCTGTACTCGGCCAAGTCCTCGATCGCGTAGCCCCGGTAGCGCAGGATGCCCGCATCGCCGTCGATAAAAGTGATATCGCTCTGACAAGAGCCTGTATTGCCGTAGCCGGGATCTAGAGCTATATACCCAGTCTCAGCGCGCAATTTGGCAATATCAAGCGCCTTTTCGCCCTCGCTGCCGACGACGACGGGTAGCTCGACGCTCTGGTCCCCGGCCTGCAAGCGGGCAGTTTCCGCCATGTCTTGTTCTCCTTAATTAATGTAACTCGGTCGCCGAGGGCGCTGAGTCGCGTCCCAAGCGAGATCGGTATGCTGTTTTTATTCAGATAGTAGGCCCTAAAATTTGCACTGTCAATTGTCGCCGATACTCGCTGGCAGGTGCTTGATACCCGTAAGAATTGAACGGCGACCAACAGCTAGCTACTGATGCGGAATCACCGGCAAGAGTACGTGAGACGGCTGCGCTCGGGAGTGTTGCACCGTCTGTTGCGCACTGCGCATTTCAGTGTCCGTGCCGAGGTCATTGCCGGTGTTGTGGTTTCTGTCGAAGCGCGGGAAATTGGACGAGGACACTTCGACTCTGATCCTGTGCCCCTTCTTGAAGACATTGCCGGTGACGGCGAGATCGATCTCGTACTGGTACGTTTGCCCCGGCTGAAGCAACTTGGGTGCGGCAAAGCCCTCTCGATAGCGCGCCCGGACAATCCCATCGCAGAGATTCTTGGCGTATCCGCTAGTTGACACGTCCACCAGCTTGGCAGTCCAGTCGGTATCCAGCCCGTCGGTAGCCGCGTATAGAACGACCTTGATCGGCCCCGTCACCTCGAGGTCAGCTTCCAAAGGCTCGCTGGTGTAGCAGAGCACGTCAGACCTCATTTCCACATCGCGCTGGTCGTACGGCCCCCAAGGCACAATGTGGGGCGAGCAACAGTTGTTGCCGCCCACAGTCTGCACGGGAAAGTCGGGATCGTACACAAAGTGATCTGCCGGCTCGTCGCCCGGCTCCTCCGGTGAGAGGCAGCCATCGCCCAACAGCGTGTTGGCGTTGCCAGCAGAGTGCAGATACCACTTTTGCCAATCGGTCCTAGCCAGCGGCCACTCGCTCTCGTCTCTCCATTCATTGACGCCCATTATGAAGAGCCGCAGCGGGGCCTCGCCGACGATGCCGTTGTCAATGCCCTTCAGCCAATAATCAAACCAACGCAACTCTAGGTCCTCCAAGTCGTACAGCGAGTTTGCGCCAAAGTCGATGTCACCCGTCTTGGTAGAAACGCTGAGCGCGTGCGGCCAGGGACCGACGATGAGTTGGCTTTGCCTAGCTTCGGGCGTCCGCCCGTGCAGCCTCAAGCCGTTGAAGTTGATAAAGGTATTGTGGGAGTACAGGTCGTACCAGCCTCCCATGATCAGGGCGGGGGCCGCGATTTCGCCCCACTTGTTTTCGACGTTGACCTCGTCCCAGTAGGAATCGTATTCGCTGTGCGTTACCCAATCCCGCCAAAACTGTAGGGTTCGACCCGCCTGTTGATCCATGTCGATGAGGGGGATTGAGCGGAAGGCCTCTGTCCAGTTGTGGTACTCGATGCTCTGGGCGGTGCGGCCATTGGTGCGCATCCCCCACGTAAGGGCGACGTTGAGTTGGAACGCCCCGCCGGGGTGAATTAGGCCCGAGTACAGATCGCCGCACATCACCCTTGGCGCTATGCACGTCAGGTACTGGCTGCGGTGCGGCGCGCTCTGCCACTGCACCCAGCCGAGATAGGAGCCTCCGGCCATGCCAATCTTGCCGTCGCTCCACTCCTGCTGGCCAATCCATTCCTGCGTATCAAAACCGTCTGGGCCGTGGCCGAACAGCGCGTAGTGAACGCCGTCGGAGTCCCAGCGCCCCCGCACGTCTTGGATGACGCAGGCATAGCCGGTATTGGCCAGCCGCATGGCCTTCTCGATCAGGAGCGATGTGTTGTTGTCGTACGGCGTGCGCATCAGCACGGTCGGAAACTTACCCGATGCCTGCGGCAGATAGATGTCGGAAGAAAGATCAACGCCGTCCCGCATAGGCGTGCGGATGTTCAACCTCATATCGACTGCGTAATTTGGCTGCATAATTAGCCCCGGTGGGTTGAGGAGTAGCCGCGCACTACTGGTTGCGAATCGCCTCTATTTTGGCGTCGCGCTCGGCAAAAAGCTCATTGCGAACTTTGCTCATTTGCTCCTGCACTTGGCGGCGCGCTTCGGCAAGGGCCTGCGGGTCTGCGCCCGTGGCCTGCTCTAGCTGGCCCGTAAACGCGATTTCTTGCTCGGCCCACTTGGCCTCGTACTGCTTGCGCACTTGGTCTATGGCCTCTTTCTGCTCGTCTGTCAGCTTAATCCCCTCTGCACCCCCAACCGCCTCGTTGGCCTTTTCCATGGCCAGCTCAAGTGCTGATTTCATGGCAAACTCTCCTAGGTTGACATCGCCTGACTACGGCCTTAACATCGCAAAAAAGATAGCGGCTGGCCGCAATCGCGACAAATTGCGTCGTCCGCCCTCTATTATCCCACTCACCACGCCCAAAGGAACCCCATGTCCAAACAGTGGAAAGTCTATCTATCCGGCGAGATTCACAGCGACTGGCGCGAGCGCATCGTCCAAGCGGCCAGCGACCTGCCAGTCGAATTCTCCGCTCCGGTCACCGATCACGCAGCCAGCGACAACTGCGGCGTCGATATTCTCGGGCCAGAGAAAAGCAGCTTTTGGAAGGATCACAAAGGCGCACAACTCAACGCCATCCGCACCCGCACCCTAATCCGCGACGCCGACGTGGTGGTAGTGCGCTTCGGCGATCAGTACCGCCAGTGGAACGCGGCTTTTGACGCGGGGTTTGCCGCCGCCTGCAACAAGCCGCTGATCGTCCTCCACCCGCCCGAGTTGCAACACGCGCTCAAGGAAGTGGATGCGGCCGCGCTCGCCGTGGCGAGTGAGCCCGAGCAAGTCGCGGACATACTGCGCTACGTCATCGAAAAGTAGAATGTAGGGGCGACCCTTGTGGTCGCCCTTATTTGACAGACGCAAGGGCTGATCCTATGGAGCCGATGGCATGTATGAGATGGTTTCTAGTCAGCGCAGCAGAATCATCTTGCGCTGCGCGCGGTAGGAACCGGCTTTAAGCGCATAAAAATAGAGGCCGCTCCGGTAGCCAGACGCGTCCCACTCCACCTCGTGTCGCCCTGACGGCATCCGTCTCTCCACCAGCCGCGCGACCTCCTGCCCTAAGACGTTGTACACCGTCAGCCGCACCAAGCTGGAAGTGGGCAAATCAAAGCGGATTTTGGTCGTCGGGTTGAACGGATTGGGCGCGTTGGGGTGCAAGGCGTAGTGCTTGGGACGCGGCTGCATCCCCTTTTGCGCTTCAACGTGCTGGTCAGCGCTCAGTTCTAGCGTCCCTTCTCCCGCTAGCTCCAGTACTATCAGGTCGCCTTCGACGACTGTACTCCGCCATGCGCCGCCGAGAAAGCGAGCCGCTGTCCACTCGTTCCCCAAATGGGGCATTCTTAACTGATAGCCCGCGTCGGGGCCGCGCACAAAACCCGCATAGTCGTCTCGCTCCAAGCTCACGTCTATCATTTCACTGGCACGGAACACCGTCTCTCCGTCGGCCAAAAGGTAAGTCGCGTCTTGCGCTACAAAGCGGGAGAGCTGCCCATCGACATAGCGGACATAGCCGAAGCGGGCGTCACTGACCAAGCTCGCGTCCGGCCCGGATACGGCGACCTCAGACGCATTGCCGTTGCGCAGCCAAGCCACATCCCGCACCCCAGCCAACGCCACCAAAGCCGCCTCGGCTCCTTGTGCGGACGCGGTCTCAAACACCGGCTTGGCCTCCCTGCGCGTCCGCGGGTACAACACCGCTAGGTACCTCCCATCGACGCCCTCTTGCTGCACCCGCAACACCGCGTGGGTCCGCTCTTGGCGATAGTCAAAGGAGTGGAGCGCCTCGCTCTCAAGAGCAACTCGGCCGGGCTGATCGGGCAAAAACGCCAGCAACTCGGCCTTGTCCCGCGTCCAACGCGCCAAGTTGCCCGTGCGCGCATACGTTCCCCCAGTGGTGCCACCGCCATTGCCGTGCAGCCGCCACTCGTAGGCGTGGCGACGGCCCGGATCGTCAATTTCGTCGGCCACGATGAAGTACCTGTGGTCCGCAAAAAAGACCCGCCGCCTCAATTCGACCCCCCGATAGGCAGCGCGGACTTCCGCGTAGTCGCCAGCAGCACTCGTGAAAAATCCCTCGATAAAAGCGTCGTTGCGGTCGCCGATGGTCCCCACCACGGGCAAGATCCGGCGCGGCGGCCCCTTGCCATCGACCAGCACCACGTTGTGATTGCTACCTTTGTTGACCTTGTCGTGGTTGTCAAAATTGATGTACCCCGCATCCACAGCCAGCATCTCGCCACCAGCGTAAATCACAAAGCTGGTCCCGTCGGGATGCTCGTGCGCGAACCCGTGCTCGCGGGCCGTGCCGTTTTCACCGCGCAAGAGCATGTACGTGGCTGCGGCCGACCAGTCGCTGCGGAAGACGGCGTCGCCAGCCCCCGGCATAAAAACCGACGGGCCGTGCGTCGGCTCTTGCGCGGGCACACTGTCGTCGTACAGGGCAATGGCGTCCATCTCGGAAAACTGGCGCACGTACAGGCCGCGCTCGTTGTTTTCCCAGTCCCAGCGATGGACCCCGCCGTTGGCTTGCACAGCCGCTAGGTAATGCCCGTAGAAATCGTCTAAGTGGCCGTCGTCGATGTTGGGCCGCCGGCCATTGGGCAGCCGCAGGTTCAGGGACCACGCGTGCATCTTCTCGATCTTGGGATCGGCAAACAAGTCCAAGCCGGTGCGGTTCTTGAGCGCGAACAAGTAGGGCAAATAGACATCTGCGGCGTAGCGGCTGTAGAACGGCCCCTCCGCGTATCCCCCGTCCCTCCCTTCGATCTGGAAGTCGAGGCTGCTGGTGACCATCTCCAAGGCGCGATCAGCCCATTCCTGCGGCGTGCCCTCGCCATTGGTGTACTCGCTCAAGGCCATGGCCGCCAGCCCGAGGCCGCCGTACGCACGGATGTGCCAGTTGTCGAGATGCGGAGTCTCGTGCAAGCGAATTTTGACTGGGAACAGCCCAAACCCCACCTCGCCAATCACAATGCCCTTCCACAGACGGTCGGCTTCCTCGCCGAGGATCGACCGCATCTCCTGCAGGGCCTGGGGGTCGTGGGCCGTAGCATAAGAGTGCAGGATGTCGTACGCCACCGCGTACTGGGCCACGACCTCGCCCTCGTTGTGCGGCTCGCCCAAATCGCCCCCTCGCGGCGGGAACGCCACCCCCTGCATCACCTCCAACGCGCGCTCGGCAAACGCGGCATTATCGGTCATCAGCCAAGCAAAGGCGAGGGACTTGGCGTAGCGGACTTCGGCGCGTTCGTCAACAAAGGTCGCCGGGGCGTTCCGCGCCCGCTGCAACACGGTCCGCCACCACGTGGCATACGGTTCGCGCTGGATGCGCTCTTTGAGTAGGGGAATATCTTTGCTAGAAAAAAGCAGGCCCGGATGCACTTCGGCAGACAGCGTCTGCGCAGCAGCGCCCACAGGTGCGAGAGCCAAGGCAGCGCAAAGGACCCAGGCGATCATACGGCAATCCTGAATGACTTGAACGATTCGAGAAACGGATAATCTTGTTTCTGCTATTCTGCGTCCATCTGCGTCCATCTGCGGATCATTTACGCCCTCTAAAAGACGCGGCGCAAATCAAAGCCCCACAGCAAGCCCAAGGTGACGTAGCCCCTGCCGACTAGGACCTTGAAGCTGCCGACGGTGCGGCCTGGCGCATCGAAAAACATCCCCAAGGTACCATACGCCGTCGCTGGGTCTAAGTGGCGATAGCCCAACCCGGCGAACAGCTTGCCCGGTCGGCCGGCGATCCACACCTCGTCGAGGACAATATAGGCCAGATCCCCACTGAGCGAGCGCAGCCAATCCGTGCCGCCCGAGCAGCGGTAATCCGCCACGCGGTATCCAGTCCGCGTATCAAAGCAGTAGGTACGGTTGGGATAGGGCCGGAAGTAACGCGGATCGTAATCGTCGCCTTCGTGAAAACTCACATCGAGCGCATTGACCGAGCCGATGAGGCGCAAGCGGTTGAAAACGGCCCTAAACCCCAAGGGAACGCGCACGCCCGCGCCGCGATGATCCAAGTTGATAAAACCCAAGCCTACTGCAGCATAGTACCCGTCGCGCTGCCGCTTGGGCACCTCCTCGGGCACGGCGTCTTGGATGCGCACGGCCTCGGCCCCGCTCGCCAACAGCAAGCCGATCCAGATGAGATGTATGTATGCGCGCTGTATCACCCGTTTGTCCTCTACCTATACCTATACAATCTAAAAGTCCCGGCAAAAATGCCAATGGCCCCTATGAGGATACACGCACGGCTACTTGTAGGTCAGGTCGAATACGGCGTCCGTCAGCCAGCGCTTGAAGCCTTCGTCGTCCGCAAATTTTCTGAACAACTGAGTATCGTCGTTGATCATGGAGTTCATCACACGCGACACGGCTTTATCCAGTTCAATGCGCGCGTTCTGCCGGTCGGAGTTTTCCCGCGCGTTGCGGTACTTCTCATCGGCCTCCACGCGCGCTGGAATATCTTCGGTGATTAGGCGATGCACCCGGTCGGCATCCTCCCAAGGGATGTTCCCGAACCGCTCGTTGAATGCCTTGACGATGTTGGAAAGCCGCTCTAACTCTGGATCGGACTTCCCGCCGCCACCAGCGACCGGCACCGGCTCGATCTCGCCGTCACCATCGGGCAGTTGGATGCTCATCATCAACTGCTTCTCCACTCGGTAGCTATCCATGTCGATGGCTTCGAGAATGCCCCTCGACATATCCTCCTCCCTCGGAGCGGGCAGCTTCGGCACCAGCAGGTTGAGGAAGATCGCGCGCTTCTCCCACTCTGCATTGGCGTACGGCAGCACCATCGAGAGAAACCCATAGGTGCGGATGAAGGCTTTGGCCTTGCCCTTGAAATCGACCTGACCACTCTCATCCAACTCTTCCCGGTACGCCTCCACGCACGTGTCGAGAATCGGGTCGAGGCGGTCGCGCGGCTCGCCTTGTAGATAGCGGCTCACCAAGTCATCTACTTGCTCTGGTGCATAGACTTGAAAGCCGTCGAGGTCCGCTTGCAGGTCGTGCAGTTTATTGGGGTCGGTTTCGTCGGCGAGGATCGTGGTGCGGTAATACGGCTCGAATGCCTCGCGAATCGCGTCGGCGTCGTTGGCAAAGTCGAGGATGAAGACATCGTACTTCTGCGGGTACGCTCGATTGAGGCGCGACAGCGTCTGCACCGCCTTGATGCCAGAGAGAATTTTGTCCACGTACATCGCGTGCAGGAGTGGCTCGTCGTAGCCAGTCTGGAACTTGTCGGCGCAGACCAAGAACCGATAGGGTTCCTCGCGTATCTTCTCGGCGATTTGCGACGACGGAAAGCCGTTCAACGACGCTTCGCTCACCTTGGCACCGCCGTACTCGCGCTCGCCCGAGAAGGCGATTATCGCACGATGCAGACTCTTGCGCTCCGCCAGATAGCTTTTGATCGCCTCGTAGTACTGAATTGCGCGGTCAACGCCACTGGTCACCACCATGGCCCGCGCCTGCCCGCCGATCTTGCAGGGGTCAGCACCTGCTCGTGAAAGTGATCCACCATGATCTCGGCCTTGAGCCGAATCGCGTAGTCGTGGCTCTCGACGTAGCGGCGCAGCTTTTTCTGCGCCTTGTTCGCGTCGAATTTGGGGTCATCTACCACCGTCTTGGCGAGGTGATAGTAGCTCTGCACCGGCGTATAGCTAGCCAGCACGTCGAGGATAAAGCCCTCCTCAATCGCCTGCTTCATGGTGTAGGAATGGAACGGGAGATGCTTTACCGCGCCGTCCGCCTCGGGCACTGCCGCCCCGAAAATTTCCAGCGTCTTGTTCTTGGGCGTAGCGGTGAAAGCGAAGTAGCTCGCGTTGGGCAACAACCTGCGCTCCTCCATCAGCCGGTTGATCTTATCCTCAAAGGTATCGTCGTCACCTTCGTCCCCGGCTTCCAAGAGCGCCTTTGACATGGCCGTAGTGGTCTTGCCGCCCTGACCGGAATGAGCCTCGTCAATGATGATCGCGAACTGTCGCCTGCGCTGCTCATCACCGATCTCGTCGAGAATAAACGGGAACTTCTGCACGGTGGAGATGACGATTTTCTTCCCGCTCTCAATGAACTGGCGCAAGTCGCCGGAACGCTCGGCATGGCCGACCGTTGCCCCCACTTGGGCGAACTGCCGGATGGTGTCGCGGATCTGCCGGTCGAGAATGCGCCGGTCGGTGACTACAATCACCGAATCGAACACGGGCTTCGACCTGAGCTCAGCCGAAGGTTTGCCGTCTTTGGCGAGGCCGATCAACTGGTGGGCGAGCCAAGCGATGGAGTTGGACTTGCCGCTGCCCGCTGAATGCTGGATCAGGTAGCGCTGGCCAGCGCCGTGGCGGTGCGCATCCGCGAGGAGCTTGCGCACTACGTCGAGCTGGTGGTAGCGCGGCCATATCTGCTTCTTGGTCTTGCGGCTGGTGTTTTCGTCCTTCGTGGAGAGGACCTGCGCGTAGTTTTCCAAGATGTTGGTCAGGCTATCGCGAGTCAGCACCCGCCGCCAGAGATAGTCGGTCTTGAGACCATCGGGATTCGTCGGATTGCCCGCGCCATCTTTGTCTCCGCGATTGAACGGCAAAAACTGCGATGCCTTACCCTGTAGGTGCGTGCAGAACTTCACCTCGTGTTCATCCACCGCAAAGTGCGCTACGCATCGGCCCAACTCAAAGAGCTTCTCGCGCGGGTCGCGGTCGCGGCGGTACTGCTGGACTGCATCATCTACCGTCTGCTTCGTGAGGCTGTTCTTGAGTTCGAAGGTGGCCACCGGCAGCCCATTGATGAACAAGGCGAGGTCGAGCGCGAGCCCCGCCCGCTCCCGGCTGTAGCGCAACTGCCGCGTCACCGAAAAGCGATTCGCGCTGTAGAGTGCCTTTGCCCGCTCGTTGCCGGCCGAGGGCGTGCCGAAAAAAAGATCGATGGAGTGCGCCCCGTGCTTGACGCTGTTGCGCAGCACATCGACGGTGCCGCGCTTGTTAATCTCGCCTTGCAGACGAGTGAGGAATTTGTGCCGGGTCGGGCCATCCGCAGCCAAGTCGAGCGTCTCGGCCACATCGGGCTGAGTCGCCCGCAGAAACATGGCGAGTTGCGCCAAGTCCACACAGTACTCGCGGTCGTAAGCGGCCGGATCGCCGCAGATCCAGCCGGTGCCGTAGGCGGCCGGGCGCTCGTAGGTCTCGCCGGCTGGCGCAGCGTCTGGGTCGCAGGACGAGCCGGTTAGGGTGGTGCAGATGAGGGCTTCTAGGCCGCGTTCAGTGGTGTCGGTGGGCATCAGGCAGATTGGACCAAGACTCTCTCGAATTCATCCGGCCTCGACCAGTGCGACACCGTGGACAGCGGTTCCATCAACAGGAAGTTTTCGTGTGTCCAGACATCGGAGGCATCATCGAAAAGAGAGACGAAATTCAACGCCTCGGGTCCAGCCGCGAAATGATGCAAATCATGCCAAGCAGCCAGCACATGTTCCGTCACTCTGTTCGCTGCGGAACGATTCGCCGTACTCAACACATAGACCAAAGAGCTGCGCTCGCGGGTGCGAACGTGAAAGTCCACGGTCCAGCCGCGTCCCGAGCGGCCGACTAGTTTTTCGGAACGTACGAATTGTAGTTCGCGTTCGGTCAAGTAGTCGGCGACTTCATCCGTGATTGATTCGACCGCTCGGGTCCGCAATGTGAACCACAGATCAGATACCCGTAGTGCCGCTTGGGCCACACGAGTAACCACCGCAGCCAACTGTTCGTCAGGACGACACCGAGCTAGAAGCATACCCCGGTAGAATTCAACCCCATGAGTTGTAATGACATCCGCGATCAGCCGGTTCTGCTGTGGAGATCGGCGCAGCGACAATGACTGCATCCGAAGCCATCCCGTGGTCTCCGCAAGATCGGTTACCGTAATCGTATCACCTTTGGATTTACAGAATAAGTCGATATTGTCTCCATCGGGATACAAATACGGCGTACGAATCCGGTGATAATCACCAAGCTCTGTGCAGGTGAACAGTTCCCCAATCTGCCTCTGTATCTCTTCACAGATATTAGTATTCATCAAACATCTCCATTTGCATGGGTGGCGGCTGTCTAAGCTCGCCATCGTGTTCAATGTCTGCTTCCTTGGTAAAATATTGTGCTGTATTGTGATATAAGCAATAAATGTTGACACAAACGTATAAACATAAAGATATAAGAAACAAATACTTGTAAAATCAATTGCGTCTAATTGCGTAATTAATTGCGTTTTTTGGCTTATTTTTCCCCTTTTGACGCAATTCCAGATGGCGGTCTCCCCGGATACCAGCGAGCGGCCTTAGTAGCTCCAATTTTATATATGCGTCCCTCGCTCTTCAAACCTCGAAGCAAATTCTGCACTTGATCCCGTGAAAGCGCTGGCAACACCTGAACAAGTTCCCGCAACTGGCTCCCTTCCTTCCGGTTATCTTGAATGTGTTTCAGCAGCAACTCCTTGTTCGTCTCGCGGTCCAATCCACGCTTGCGCGTATAGACTCCTGTCTTACCGATGTGCCGGTAGAACTGCCGGGATAGCAGTAGCCGCACACCCCGTCCGCGCCCCACGCGCTCGATGATTCCCTGTTCCAGCAAATGCTCAACCCTCGGTTTAAGGTCGTCGGAAATAGGCTGCTCGCGGTGGATGAGATCAACCACCAGTAAATCGTCAAGGCCGAATGCGGCCACTTGTTCCCGACCAATTTCCTCCAGAAAACGCAAGAATTCCGGGTCTTGAATATCGCCGTGCAGCGTGAGCCATACGGAGTGGGCATCCGTGTGGGCAAAGTCGGGCAACGGCTTACTCTGCTGAATGCACTCGCGGAAGATGCGATCAAACCCCTGCCCAGCCCGTTCGACTAAGCCGCATTTGCCGAGGACTTCGGCGATACGGCGATTGCGCGGATTTTGTTGCCGCAGAATGTTCTCAGGAGTGATGCCGGCTGGCAAGCCTCCGGGGCTGACGATCTCGATGCGTCGAGGATACTGGCGCACGAAGATGGAGCCGCCGTGGCGATAATCGCGGTGACTGACTGCGTTCAAGACGGCCTCGCGAACTACGCGCTCGTTGAAAGTGGGCACATCCCAAATAAAGAGTCCCTGCTGAAAGTGTTGCAGGTCATTGCGCTGGTTGATAAGTCGCCAGAGCTCGTCGAGTACAGGAAGAAAGCCCTGTCTGAACTCATGTCGTTCCGCTGCCGGTCCCGGCACTTCATTGGAACGGTATTCGAAGATAAGCTCCGCTTGGGCGAGATATTTGCCCAAGGCTTTGCGCGTGCCCAGCAGGATCAGCGCCGCGTACGTCACCTCGCCATCGACGAGCAACTCCGCATCTGCCAAGAGTTGCTCTATCGGGCGGGTTGAGATGTCTTGGTCTGGTGACTTCCGCTGCCAGAGCTGCCGCAGCACATCCACGGCGGTTGAATCGAGATCGTCCAATTGGGCAGATGCACAAATCTCAGCCGAGAAATCGGGGCTGGCTTCGGCAAAAATGCGCTGAAGTTGATCCGGCGTCATGGGAACAAGGGCCTCTCCACTACGCATCCAATACGCGCCCTCATACTGCATGGGCACACCGATCGGACGGGCGGGGATTTGAAAGACCAGAACCCGACCGTTTGGGTGCTGAATTTCCTCGACATCAACGCGCAGCCGCAGTCGCTCAATCAGACCGCTCTTCGTCCGTTCGAGATTGGGAAACGCCTGACTCCCAACCACCACACGCGGCAGTTTATCCGTTACGCCTAGGATCATCCTGCCACCGCCTTCATTGGCGAGGGCGACGCAGTACTTCACCAAGGTCTCAAAGTGGAAATTAGTTCTTGCCTCTTTGAACTCCAGGTGCTCGTCTTCCTTGGCGTTCATCCAAGTCTGGAGTTCATTCGTGGAAACGGTCATACGCAAGCTCTTCTGTGCGATTCCCCCACCGTTTCCGGTGGCTCTGGCTCATCGATCTCGTCGGGCAGCCCCGCAGCGGCCTCACGCACGTCGATCTTGCCCGTGACCACATCGGCAATCAGGCGAGTGCGGTATTCTTGAAGGAGGGCAATCTGGCGGCGGGTGTGGCTGATGGGTCGATGTCGGAGGTTGTTTTGTCGAGATAGCGGACGATTGAGGATTGCTCCTCTATAGGAGGAACTGCAATCGGACGCGTCGCCGTTGCTTGTAGATTTGTTCGCTGTCTTGTTGCTCCAGTAGACAATAGGGAGGATGCGTCACCTGCCGTTGCTGTCAACTGAAGTGCTGCAAATTCCGGGTTTATACGCTGACGGAAAAGACGAAACCGAAAGCAGTCTGCCTTGACCATCGCTGGAACTATAAAAGACGGAGCAACGCAAGCCCGACCAGCGGGATGACGTTCGTCACCAAGGCCTGCGATGAGTAGATCTTCTGGCTCGACTGTGTGATCACCGAGAGTGGCGTAGTGTGAAGGGGCAATGAAAGCCGAGTCCGCATTATTGAACTGAGCATGTCCTATGTTTTGAAGCCGGACTACTCTGATACCCTGATCGGTGTAGTGCGAAGACTTTAACCCTGAGCCAAATGGCCCATCACAACGAGAAATGGCTAACCGCCGCAGCGACATCACTTCCCAATGCACCGGCACATCCCCCAACCACTCGACACCCGAGGGCTTGAGACGAACATTGGGGTCAATTCCCCGAGTGACGGCGCGATGGATGACGGCCTGCTTCTCTTCCTCCAGCAGCCGGATGAGCTTTTGCTTGCCGCTGACGTAGTGGCGGATGAGTTCGTCGGTGTGGTCGAGATATGCGACGATGGCAGTTTGTTCGGGGAGGGGCGGGAGAGGGATGCGAACAGTTCCGAGCTTGCTCGTAGCTATCTCGGTAAAAGTTGTCCCTGTCGCTAAACTTTGTAATTCATCCTTGAGAATGCTCAGTACATTGAAAGCGAACTTAGAGTTTATGGTTCCATCTTCTAGCACTAAAGTTTTGCAGCCCTGATTAGTGCATAAAGTAGTCTCAGCTAGAGCGACGTTTCCAACTGGAGCACGCGAAGTAATTACTACGCTTCCACATGGTACAAGTTCTGATGAACAGGATAACAGACCAGTACGAGTTATTTTTCGCAGTGAATTCTTTAATCGCGTTTCCTTGTTTACATCTACTGGAGTAACCCACACCACGTCACCATCCCAGTAGTCAGGATTCGTGCTAGTTGGGGTCGATCCTCCAACTATTCTCAGCAGGACGTGCTTCAACCGCCGTACCTCCCAATGTGTCGGGACACTGCCTAGCCACGGGACATCGATAGATCTGTAGTTGGGATATGGACTAAGATTAGCGATCATCAATTGTCTTGTGTCTATTCCTTCGGGTCAAACTGCTATCTTTTGACTGATCTTTATCACGATTATCTTGGATATTAAAGTATGTGTTCATGTCAACTTTCTTCTATCTTTCCTATAATTTTTGCCATTCCCTCTGGCTTGAATTCTTCCTTTGCCATTTCGCCTACAATTGCATTTCTCAGGCTAAGATATTCTATATCTCTGTCCAGTTTACTGCAAAATCTTTTCAATATTTTTCGTCCTGGGAAGTTTTTTTTCCATAATCCTTCACTCCACATATCTCGAATCTCTGTTTTTGCCTGATTTAGCAACCTTTCTGTAGTACCCTCGTTGCCAAATTTTGCTTCGAGACTTTGTACCTGTTGCGCCGCCATGGTGATACCTGTCGCTAGTTGTTCACTTGCATTTTGATTGTTATTTATCTCTATTTTTGTAGCTTTCCGAAGGTCTCGCCATATTTTGTCGCGAACCTTCTGCACCGCCAGTTCTTCAATCAGATCTTCTGCGGCATCTTCTAATAGTCTGTCAATCTGTATCTCCGACATCCTGTCAGCACCTTCTAAATTCACAACACCAACTGCTTCTTTTATAAAGGTCGCTTCCAACAGATAGTTTTCAATGTGATACACTGTCCATTCTAATCGTGTACCCTTTTCTTGTGGTTTCCTATTCCAGATATCATTATCCGGATCAACAATAGAGAACACTTCCGCTTGTGCTTGGCCGTGAACTGCCATCGCCTCAATTGTTTCTTGTAGCCTCTTTACACTTGTCTTTGCTCCACCAGAGATAAAATTTATCGATTTTGCGGCTTCCGGAAAGAGTCTTGTCACCATCTTCTGATCGAATTTTGAGTCCTCGCCTTCTAATAATACAACTTTCCCATCCGGTCGATATGCCGCGAGGTCCCCTACGAGGTCTATGAACAGTCCTTCTACACTTGTCTTACTTTCTATGCGGCTTATCTGGTTTGTGCTTGATGCTGCTTTCGCGTGTTGCATGTGGTATACCATCATACCTGTTGTGTCTAATGCTTCTCGTAGAAAGCGGTCTGAGTGCGTCACTAACCATATCTGATTCTCAAGATCGCGCCCAATATGTTTTTCATAAAACTGAGGTAATCCCTGCACTAGTCCAGGGTTCAAGTGTAGTTCAGGTTCGTCAATAAGGAGTACTGACTGTCGTGGCGAAAGTGTCCGAGCTCGCAGATACGCGAAAAGAATTTCCTTTTCCCCCGAAGATAGTTCGTTGATATCGTGTTGTGTATTCTCATCTACCCATACTGGGAATGCTAGCTCCCCGCCTTCTACTGCTACTGGTCCTTTGAACGTCTTCCCTGGTAGGAACATTCTGAATAGTTCCTCTAGGGTTTTCGCTAGTGGCTTTGTTTTTCCCGTCCTTCTTCCTACGGCATCTCTTTCTAGTAATTCTCTTACATATTCTCCTGCCATCGCGCTCTTGAGGTTAGCGTATTTCGTTTCATAATTATATAGTGCCCCACTTTTCACCTTCTCCTCTTCATCAGACTCCTTCAAAGCAATCGTGCTTAACTGCTCTCGGTCGTATTTACGATATGATCCGTGGTAATCTATGATCCCCATTTTCTCTGGAACAAAGAACCCGAACATTATTTGTAGTGCTATACCAGGACCTCGACTGGCGTCTCCGCTTGGCTCCACCTTGATGTGCCCTCGGGCTTTCCGCCATTTCAACTCAGCCGCGAGATCTGCGAGCCAACTTTGGGCAATGTTATTTACCTCCTCGATACTTTCTAGCATCTCCGGTGTGGCTATGGCGCGTAACTGCCCTTGATGTGTATTTAGATGTGGAAATTTTGCTTTCCAAGCTAATTCCCGTATCATCCATTGCCCTTCCCCTAGCAAGAATTCCTTTTCGCGATTGCTTATCTCTATCTCTCCCTCTATGATCATTCCTCTATTCTTATCTCTCAACATTCCCCTAAAATCTCCGGTCCCACCCCTCCAGTTCAACTGGAATTCATTAGACCATAGATCGAGCTCACTTTGCTGGTATGATCCGTATGCAGACTTAAAGAGTCTGATTGCATCTAGGACGCACGATTTACCCGACCCGTTCGGTCCCGCAATTACCACCGCTGACCCTGCATTATCAATTTCGGCTCTTTCAATGCCGCGAAAGTTCTCGATCCGGAAGTTTGTAATCTTCACCCTTGATCTCCTTCCTAGTTGTCTCTCTTTGTCCTCGATGCTCTATTCTGTGCCTTGCACTTTACTGATCCGCCGATAACGTCAGCCTCATTGTTGCAGAAAGCTCTGAAAAAGTCTGCCGGCGTAGAGTTTCTACAAACACCTTACTCTCTTCTAGTGATCGATCAATCTCAGCGCGGTGATCGAAATAGTAGGCCAATGCCGCATACACATCCGCCAGTGTCAAATCGTATTCAGTGGCGATTTCATCTGCACTCTTGCCCATGCGCTCATGCCAGACGACGATGTTCTCCACTGTAATCCGATGCCCAGCAATGCGAGGCTTTCCACCGGATATGCCAGAGGTAATCTCAATGTGCTGCTCTAAAGTTTTCATTGCCATCCAAATTCCTCAGTCGGCTTTCGACGCCAGCAGGTCATACTGCCGTAGCCCGATCCTTGGCACGACGGCGGACCCTCGAACGAATCTCCTCGCCATTCTCGACCAACGCTCTCGATAATTCATAAATCTTCTGGGCATTCATCCAGAACTCTGGAGTCTGGCCGAAATACTCGCCGAGGGCAATCGCCGTCTCGGCCGTCACGCCGCGCCGCTCGTGAACGATTTCATGGAGCCTCGTGGCGGGCAGGTCAACATCTCGTGCCAATCCGTTGACAGTTAGCCCCATCTCCTCGATCTGCTCCAGCAGAAACGCACCGGGATGAGTGGCGATTCGATTTGTGGGTAATTTCACGGTCGCGCTCGTTCCGCTGCTTCGTAAGCTCTGTCGTGGGGCCCGACAGCTATTGCCCGACCCATGTCGTTTTCCATCACCATGAAGACGAAGCGAAAGTTACGACTCAAGCGCACTGAGTATAGACGATTACCGATCCGCAGTTGCTCTAGGTTCCGCCCAGGAGTCAACTCGCCAGCGCATAGTTCGTCGATAACTCGTGCCAATTCCTCTTTCATCCGTTGATCTAGGCGATTGACCATTTTGGCGAACTTGCGGCTCGGCGTTTCAAACCCGGTAATTCGCACCCGTCGTGGGGGCATGGCCTATGGATTTTCCATTGACACCATAAATTCTGAGCCGCTGGCGCATGTTCCGCCTGTGCTTGGAGCGAGTGCCCCGTCGTGAATCATTATGGCCCAGCGAAGCTCTTGGAGCGACGTAACGAGATGTTTGAATAGCGTGTCCAAGCGTTCCAATTCTGCGAAGACCTCGATTCCGTATGCTTCTGCGCCCCCTGTTCGCTGCAAGGCATCCCGAACATCGCGCAGTTCTTCCCTTTCCTTGCGGAAGTATTCCTCGCTTTTCTCCAGCTCGGGCACCGCGATGTCGTCAGGGTCCATTTCACGGCCCGAAGGAAAATCTTTAGCCGCTTTTTGGAGTCGCTCCTGAAAAGTGGAGCAGATAGCGGCTACAGCATCGTGGCGTTTGCGAAAACTTTCGGTTAATACCTTTATTGCGCCTTGCAATTCGTCCCTGTCCTGATTCTTGGGCAGGTGTACAAGCCAGTTCCGGCTTAGCACTTCCGATTGCTTAGGAGGCCGCGCCAACCAGATCAATGTTCCGGCGACATTGCGGACTGTTTCGCTGCTGAATTCAGCAATTCTTTGTTGAGTGACCATGCTCAAACTCGCTTTCCGAAATTCACTATTCGGCTCTCAGGCTAAATTAACGATGCGGGATGTCGGTGCAAGGATGACGACGAAGGAAAGACCATGTACTCACACCGCTTCGCCATCCCCAATAATCTCCGCCAGCAACCCCTCCGTCTCTCTCTCCACCGCCAAAATATCCGCCCGAATCTCATCCAGTGTCCGCATCGGCTGCGGCTTGTAAAAATAGCGCGTGAAGCTGATCTCGTAGCCGATCTTGACGCTCGCCGGATCGTACCAAGCATCGGGCGCGTAGGGCAACACCTCGCGGCGCAAGAAGCCCTCAATGCCGTCCTCGTCGAGCAGTGGCACCTGGTCGGTGTCGCGCAACTCGCTGTCTGGCTCGTATTCAACGACGCGACGCCGGCCATCCACAGCAGCTTCGACTAGCCCGCGAATCGGGTCCTCCACCGCGCCCAGCTTGTGAATCTTCTTGACGACGGGCGCGGCAGCCTCATCGCGGGACGCCAGCGCCGTCCGCAACAGGTTCTTCCGCTTAGCCGTCAGCCTGACGCCCCGCTCAGAGACGTCCGCATCAACAGCTTTCATAAATCGGTTAAAGTCGCGGTGAGGCCCGGCACCTAACACAGTCGCCACTCGGTCGATGACGTTGGCAAGCGGCTCTTCCTTGGCGTCGCGGCAGACGGCCCGGAAGCGCTGGCACTGGTCCGGCGACAAATCGACAGTGAGCCGCAGTGGTCGCTCGACAATGACCTTCCAGTAGCCGAACGCCTCGTTGGGGAAAATTTTCGACTGCTCGGTCTCCTCAAAGGCCAAGAAGGCGTCGCAAATGCGCTGGATGTCGTCCTCCGACAGCTCGCAGTTCTTCTTGCCCAAGTTCTTGCGCAGCGGCTTGAACCACTCGCTGGCGTCAATGAGCTGCACCTTGCCGCGCCGATGCTCGGGCTTGCGATTGCTGAGCACCCAGATGTAGGTAGCAATGCCAGTGTTGTAAAACATGTTGAGCGGCAGCGCGACAATGGCCTCCAGATAGTCTTTCTCAATGATCCAGCGGCGGATATTGCTCTCTCCTTGGCCGGCATCGCCAGTAAACAGAGAGCTGCCGTTGTGGACCTCGGCGATGCGGCTACCGAGCGGCGTGTGCTGCTTCATCTTGCTCAGCATGTTGGCGAGGAACAACATCTGGCCGTCGCTAGAGCGGGTGATCAGCGAGTATTCGGGATCGCCCCCATGCTCAATGAGAAAGCGCGGATCGCGCAGGTCGCTCTTGCCACCCAAGCGGTCGAGGTCGCTCTTCCAGCTCTTGCCGTACGGAGGATTGGAAAGCATGAAGTCGAACTCGTGGGACGGAAAAGCGTCGCTGGACAGCGTCGAGTGCGCCGGGCCACCGACAATGTTATCAGCCGCGTCGCCTTCGCCCTTGAGCAATAGGTCGGCCTTGCAAATGGCGTAGGTCTCGGCGTTGATCTCCTGTCCGTAGAGATGCGTCGCCACCTGCTTGCCGCGCTCGCGGGCGATCTCTTGCAGCGTCTCTTCGGCGACCGTCAACATACCGCCGGTGCCACATGCGCCATCGTAGAGCAGATACGTACTGGACTCAATCTGGTCAGCGACCGGCAGGAAAATGAGCTTGGCCATCAGCTTGACGGCATCGCGCGGCGTCCAGTGCTCGCCCGCCTCCTCGTTGTTCTCCTCATTGAAGCGCCTCACCAGCTCCTCAAAAACCGTGCCCATGCCGTGGTTGTCGAGGCCGGGCAGTTTCACCGAGCCGTCGGCATTTTTGACCGGGTGCGGGCTTAGGTTGATGTCGGGCGACGTCAGCTTCTTGATCAGCGTGCCGAGCGCATCGGCGCTAGAGAGACGCGGAATCTGGTTGCGAAACTCAAAGCAGTCGAGGATGTCCTGCACATTGGACGAGAACCCGTCGAGGTACGCCTCAAAATCGGCGCGGAGCTGCTGCTGGTTGGCGCGGGCTCTCAGATCCCGCAGGGTGAACGGGGAAGTGTTGTAGAAGGCTTGCCCAGCCGCGTCGCGCAGTGGCCCTTCCTGCTCCACCACGCCCGCTTTGTCGAGCAGGTCCCGTCGCTCCAGAACGTCCGCCTTGCTGTCTTCGAGCACTGCATCTAAGCGGCGCAGCACGGTCATCGGCAGAATCACGTCGCGGTACTTGCCGCGTACGTATAGGTCGCGCAGCACGTCGTCGGCAATGCCCCAGATGTAGTTGGCGATCCAATTGAGTTCGCCATGCTGCATGGTCTTCCTCCTCGTTTTCGCTGCGTAATTCTAACAGACACCCCGCACCTCGACAAGCAAGCCGCCCCGCACCTTGCCCCTTGCGCCGCTACCCGTATTTTATGCCACATGATTAGCAGGGAATTGTCCGCGGCCATCGTCTTGCTCCTAGCCACCAACGCCGGCTGCTCGGCTAACTCTGACGCCGGTACCGAGCCAGCACCGCCACAGCCCATCCCCACGTATTCCTACCGAGTCGTCCACTCCTTCCCGCACGACCCAGCCGCCTTCACCCAAGGGCTACTCTACGACAACGGCTTCCTCTACGAAAGCACCGGCCAGTACGGCCAATCGTCCCTGCGCAAGGTCGAGCTCGAAACAGGAACTGTCGTACAACTCCACGAGCTAGACGACCGCTTCTTCGCCGAGGGACTCGCCCTCTTCGGCAATCGCCTGCTCCAGCTAACTTGGCGGGCCAACAAGGGCTTTGCCTATCGCCTCGACTCTTTTGAGCAGCTAGCGGAGTTCGCCTATCCCACCGAGGGCTGGGGGCTGACGTACGACGGCGAACTACTCGTCATGAGCGATGGCAGTGCGACCCTGTACTTTCGCGATCCGTTCACCTTTGCCGAGGTGAGCCGAATCACCGTTGCGGCCCACGACACACCCGTATCTCAACTCAACGAACTCGAATGGATCGCCGGCGAGGTCTTTGCCAATATCTGGCAGACCGACACCATTGCCCGCATCGACCCGGCGACCGGCCAAGTCGCGGGGTGGATCGACCTGACCGGGCTGTTGAGCAACGAAGACCGCCGTGGCTCGAACGCCGAGGTGCTCAATGGCATTGCCTACGACCTCGAGGGCGAGCGGCTGTTCGTCACCGGCAAGCGGTGGCCCAAGCTCTACCAAATCGAACTCGTATCCCCTTCACCGAAAGGTACACCATGACCCAAGACCGCGTCCCCGTGTGCATCGCCGTGCTCACGGTCTCCGACACCCGCGACGAAGCAACCGACAAATCCGGCAAGCTGCTGGTCGAGCGTCTCGAAGCGGCTGGCCACGTCCTGCACGAAAAGCAAATCCTGCCCGACGACATCTATCAGCTCCGCGCCCAAGTCTCGCAGTGGATCGCCGAGCCCCGCGTCCAAGCCATCGTCACCACCGGCGGCACCGGCCTCACCGGCCGCGACGGCACACCCGAGGCCGTCAGCGTGCTCTTCGACAAGGAAATCGAGGGCTTTGGCGAGGTCTTTCGCGTGCTGTCCTACGAGGAAATCGGCACCGCGACCTTGCAGTCGCGTTGCGTGGCCGGCGTTGCCAACAGCACCTACATCTTCTGCTTGCCCGGCTCCTCGGGGGCGTGCGCCACCGGCTGGGACAAGCTCATCGGGCCGCAGCTAGATTCCACCAACCAGCCCTGCAACCTCGTCGATCTGATGCCGAGATTGTCCGAAATTTGACGAGAGGTGTTGCGCACCGGCCCCTTGGGTAGGAGATACTTCGCTGCGCTCAGTATGACGTCATGCTGAGCGCAGCGGAGCGGAGTCGAAGCATCCCATACCTAAGACTCTGTGCAAAGTTAGGTTAGAAGAGAAACCGCGTACCTAGCTCAGTTCAAAAAGTTTTTTAGGAATTGCCCAGTGTACGACTCGCTCACTTCGGCGAGTTCCTCTGGAGTGCCCTGCCCGACGATCTGGCCGCCATTATGCCCGCCCTCGGGTTCCAAGTCGATGATATAGTCCGCGGTCTTGATAACGTCGAGGTGGTGCTCGATGACCAAAACCGTATGGCCGGCCTCGACCAAGCGGTTGAGGCTGTCGAGCAGGCGCTGAATATCTGCTAGGTGCAGCCCGGTGGTAGGCTCGTCGAGCAGATAGAGGTTGCTCTTGCCGCGCTTGAGCTTGCCCAACTCGTCGGCCAGCTTGACGCGCTGGGCCTCGCCGCCCGACAGCAGGGGGGCCGGGTGGCCAATTTGCAAATAGCCCAGCCCCAAATCGTCGAGTACGCCCAGCTTGTGGGCGATGAGCCGCTGGTCGGCGAAGAAATCCACCCCATCCTCTATGGTCATCGCCAAGACCTCGGCGATGTTCTTGTCCTGATAGGTAACGTCGAGCGTGTCCTGATTGTAGCGTGCGCCCTTGCAGGTGGGGCAGGGCACCTCCACGTCGGCCATCAGATGCAGCTTGGTGGTAACTGTACCCTCACCGCCGCACTCCTCGCAGCGGCCTCCCTTGACGTTGAAGCTAAAGCGCGAGGCCGTATAGCGGCGCTTCTTGGCCTCGGGCGTCGCGGCGAAGAGGCGGCGGATGTTGTCGTAGAAGCCGATGTACGTGGCCGGGTTGGAGCGGGGCGAGCGGCCGATGGGGGATTGGTCGATGTTGATCACATCGCTTACGTGCTCGATCCCGTCGAGGCGGTCGTGCGCGCCCGACAGCACGCGGCTGTCGTGGAAGATGGAGTAGAGCTTCTTGTAAAGAATGTCGTGGACGAGCGTGCTCTTGCCCGAGCCAGAGGCTCCACTGACGCAGACGAAGACTCCCAAGGGAATTTTGACATCGAGGTCGTCGAGGTTGTTGGCGCGGGCACCGCGGACATACAGATTGCAGCCGTTGAGCGGGCGGCGCTCAACCGGCACGTCAATGCGCTGACGGCCCGTGAGGAACTGGCCGGTCAGGGAGTCTGAATTCTTCAATATCTGGCGAATGGTGCCCTCGGCGGCGATGCGACCGCCGTGTACGCCCGGCCCGGGGCCGAGCTCGATGACGTGATCGGCCGCCCGAATGGTCTCCTCGTCGTGCTCCACCACAATGACCGTATTGCCGACGTCGCGCAGGCGGCGCAGCGTCTCAATCATCTTGACGTTGTCTTTGGGATGGAGACCAATGGAAGGCTCGTCGAGCACGTAGAGCATGCCCATCAGGCCGGAGCCAATCTGCGTAGAAAGGCGAATGCGCTGGGCCTCGCCGCCGGAGAGAGTCCCCGCCCGGCGCGTGAGGCTGAGATAGTCCAAACCAATGCCCATGATGAGGTCGAGCCGCAGCACCAACTCGCGCACGATCTGCTCACCGGCCTGCTTCCTCTGTACGGGCATGGGAACGTCGCTGAGAAAATCGCGCAGTTCTTGCAGGTGCATCTCGCACAGGTCGTGAATGGTGCGGCCGGCCACGGTGACGAGCATGCGCGTGGCTTTGAGTCGCGTGCCGCCGCAGTCCGGGCAGTCGTACTCGACCATGACCTTGCGCAAATAGTCCTCCATCCCCGAGTGCGCCACCCCTTGGCGGCGGTAGCGGCGATAGCGGCGCTCGATTTGGTTGATGACCCCATCGAAAGCAACCTTGCGCCCTTTATAGCGCCGCCCCTCGGTCGCGCCCGGCGGCAGGACAATAGTGAAGCGCTTGCCCTTGGTGCCGTAGAACAGCACATCGACGATGCGGTCGGACAGCTCGGCAAAGGGCGTGTCCAAGTCGAAGCCGTAGTGCTCGGCCAAGCTGTAGAATATGCGGCCGCCCCATCCATTGCGGTCGCAGTTAATCGCCTCGCGCACAAAAGCACCGTCGAGAATACTCCGGCTCTTGTCGGGCACCAGTAAATCGGGATGGACCTGTAGATAGGTGCCCAAGCCCGAACAGGTGACGCAGGCCGAGAGCGGCTCGTTGAAGGTGAAGTAGCCCTGAGTCAGTTCAGCCATGCTGAGGCGGTGCTCGGGGCAGCCAAAGCCTTCGTAGAAGGCCGTGACCTCTTGGTCGGAAGCGATTTCAGGGTTTAGCAGGTGGAAGCTGAGAAAGTTCTCGCCCACCACCAAGCCGTGCTCAATGGACGCGAGGAGTTGCTTTTGCAGGTCGCCGCCAATGACGAAGCGGTCGATGACGGCCTCAATGTGGAAATCCTCATTCTCGTCGAGTTCGAGCTCTTCGCTCAAGTCGCATAGCTCTCCTTCGATGCGCACCCGCCGATACCCCTTGGTGCGAATGTCGTCAAACAGAAACGCGTAATCCTCGCCGTAGATCTTAAACACCGGCGCACGGATTTCCACCTCGGCCCCGTCCGGCAGGGACAGCAAGTGCTCGGCCATCTGGTAGGGCGTGCGGTAGGTGATGGGGCTGCGGCAATAGGGGCAGTGGGCTTGGCCCACCGTGGAGTAGAGCATGCGCAGATATTCGTACAAATCGGTCATGGTGCCGACGGTCGAGCGCGGATTGTTGAAGATGGTCTTCTGCTCAATGGAAATGACCGGCGAGAGCCCGGTGACGAAATCGACATCCGGCTTCTTCATCTGCTCGACGAAGCGCTTGGCATAGGTGGACATAGACTCCATAAAGCGCCGCTGGCCCTCGGCGTACACCGTGTCAAAGGCCAACGAGGATTTGCCCGAGCCGCTGATGCCGGTAATGACGACCAGTTTATCGCGCGGAATGCTGACGTCGATGTTTTGCAGGTTGTTCTCGCGTGCGCCCTTAATGGCGATTGAGTCTCGTATAGCCATAATGTATCCTGTTGTGCTAGTGCAGCCCCCAATCGGCCCCATCATCGTCGTAGTAATAGGCCGCTTCCTGCATCTCTACGCGGCTCTTTTCAGTGAGGCGCAGCGGTGCCGACATCTTTTGCAGCAGGCCCTTTTCAACCAGCCACTCGCAGGCGAAGTCCGCGCCTTCCATCTTGAAGTGCTCTTCTATTTCCGACACCGTGCGCATGGACTCAGCCTCCTCCAAATAGTCGAGCAGGGGCCGGAACATGTCCCAGAGGTGGTCGTCGAGGTAGGTCTCTACGCGCTGAAGAGCGGCCTTGAGGGTGCGGGCGTTTTTGGGCGCGGCGATGAGATCCGTGTAGATGGCGTTGAAGAACTCGGGATTAAAGGCGAGGGCTTGGTGAATGACCTCGCGGCCCGGGGCTTGGCCGTTGAAGATGCACTCGACGCTGGCGAGCTGGTCGGCCACGTTGAGCAGCCACAGGAAGCTGTAGTTGTAGTCCTGCTTCACCTGGTACCACTTCTGGGCTTTGGTCAAGGTGGCCAACAGCGGCAGGGCGCGCCGCAGCAACTGGTAGTCGCGGTCGCGCGCGCCGATGCGCTCGGCGTCTTTGTACCACGCGGCAATGGACTCGTCCTTGGAGAACAGGAGGGTGCTGTGGGCGAAGGTAAAGTCGAGCCAACCGCCCTGGCGCGAGCCTTCTATGTTCAACTGGAAGCGCTTGCGCGGGATGAGATTGGCGTGGATGATGACGCCTTCTTCGGTGAGGCAGTGGTCCTCGTAGCGCCGCACTTTGGGGTCGTCGGCCATGACGATCCACAAGTCGATGTCCGACTTCTCCCAAACTTGATCGTACGAGTATGAACCATAGACGATGGCGGCCAAAACTGTGCGGTCTTGTTGGAGCTTTTGGGTCAAGGCGTCGAGCGCCCGACGATAGCGCTCTTGGACGGCCTGTTGCGACCGAGACATGGCAGTTCCTGACGAGGAGATCTAACGTGCGAACGGCACAAAATATACTGAACATACGTGTAGTTGTCAAGGTGCTGAACTGCCTAGCACACACTGAGTAGTTCGAGGTGTGAGACGAACTACGTGGGACCTTCCAAGGAGTGTGCGTGAGCCGCTATATATACAAGGAAAGAGAAGCTGTTTTTCTGAGCCGCCCGCTTTCGAGAGTAGGCGGCTTTTTCTGTGCGAGACGAACGTCGCTTGTTGACAATGGGAATGGCTACTCTATCTTTGTCCGTGTGTCCATCAGACAGAGTACCCGCCACGTCGGGTTATCTGTTGAATAAAATAGCCTGTATTCGGCACAGGGTAGCTCCCTGAAGCCCGGCGAATAGGCAGAACTTCCCGCCTTACTCTGCGAGATGGACACATGGCCCGGCACCTGGCTGAGCCGTTGCATCCTTATAATATCTAGCGGAGAGCGGCGAAGAAGTTCTGACTCAAAGAATTATCCCCATACAACCTAAGCATCTTTTTTCGTAGCCGTTTTTAGGTCTATCCAAAAACGTGTTCATGGAGTTCTTTGATTGCTGCCACGCTTAACCCTCACGAATCAAGGAAGGGGAAACATCATCGCCATGTGGAAAATATGTCTCATTAGTATGGTGCTTATTCTCAGTGCCTGTGAAGGGCCTATGGGACCGCAAGGACCTGTGGGGCCACAAGGGCCAGCAGGGCCGCAAGGCGAGCGAGGTGTCCAAGGACCGAGAGGTCCCCAAGGCGAGCGAGGTTCCCGAGGACCAGCGGGATTGCAAGGGCAAGCAGGTGCCGATTTATATGTGCAGGTCGCGACCGGGACGATTTTGAATCGGAATTATACGGATGGAAATCCCAGACACGCTGCGATCCCGCTCGGCGATGCTTTCAGCGAACCAACCGTACTCTTTTTGGGAATTGAAAATGAAAATGGGGTTTACAACACGATCCCTTTTAACGCGATAATTTGGGGTGGCAGCAACAGTGACTATTCAGTCCCGGGTACCAGTGGTTGGTATATCCTAGTCTATGACCGATCTAAAGATCTCGTCGGCTCCAACTACCAAGTGAAGTTCCTCCAGTAGCCGCCCGTCCAGACCTGTTGGTATTCAACCAACACAACCTCACCTCGGCGGCGGGCCGAACCGTCGTCCATCTACCGTATCCCCTTCTTTGAAAGGAAGGGCGCTCAGCTTTAGTTCCCCATTTGCGGCAATCTGTTTCTCGACGCGATAGGCTTTCATCATTCACCTCGCTAACTCCTCGCGGATCACTCTGCGCAAGGTTTCCTCTAGGACAGCATCCTGAACTTGGATATGTTGACGCAATGCCTTGTTAATCAAGGTCTGGTAATTGCCGCCGCCAGCCTCGTGTACCTGGTTCCTAAACCAGTTCAACACATCGTTGTCCAAGCGTATAGTGATGCGCGTCTTATTGGGAGCAGCCGGGACGAGTGCTCCTTGTTTGGCCTGAGTAAAATCAAATTCTTCCTTGCTCATAGTGTCTCCTTTCACGCGGCGTGGCTGGTCGGGCCGAGATCAAGCGGATATCGTCGTCCCGATACGTGGACACTACCACTACGATGCGGCTCAAAAAATCCATACCCAAGATCGCAAAGCGGAACTCTCCTTCAATCTCCTCCTCTTTGCAGGTAAAAGCCCACTCATCTTCAAAGACTCCGACAGCATCGGCAAAGTCGATTCCATGTTTTCGTAGATTGGATTGGGCTTTGGCGGCGTCCCACTGATAATCCATATTCTTTAATTATATGTACAAATGATGCACAATCAAAGTATTCACCCTTCAGCCTTTGGGCTTAAGACCCTTGCCTTTCGACTCAGCAGCACTAGCACCTGTTGCGCTACCGCCGAGCTGCTCACTTCGCATCAACGTGCAAGGCATCGCATTTCTTTGCACGAGTTGGCCCTGTCGCCTATCTTGTCGGTTGTAGGCCCCATACTTCAATTGGCCGGGATGTGGAGTAAGCCCCATGCTAAAGAAGGACCCCCAAGCGGGACAGACGGCCAAGCGCAAACTGCCCATCGGCATTCAGACCTTTCGCAAAATCCGCGAGGATCACTGCTACTACGTCGATAAGACCGCCTACATCGGGCGGTTGGTTGCCGAAGGCACCCATTACTTCCTGTCGCGCCCGCGCCGGTTTGGCAAGAGCCTGTTTCTCGATACCCTGAAGGAACTGTTCGAGGGCAACGAGCTGCTTTTTAAGGGGCTGGCTATTCACGATCAGTGGGACTGGTCGGTGCGCCATCCCGTACTGCGGCTGAGCTTTGGCAGCGGCAACTTCAAGGAGCCGGGCAACCTGCACAAGGAGACGATGGCCCAATTGGGCACCATAGAGAAAGCTGACGGCTGCGACACCGCACCGGCTTACTTCCGGCATTTGCTGCGGACGCTGCATCAACGGACCGGCCAGCCAGTGGCGGTGCTAATTGACGAGTACGACAAGCCGATTCTCGATGCACTGGAGGAACCAGAGATCGCCCGGGCCAACCGCGACTACTTGCGCGGCTTGTACGCGACGATCAAGGACAGCGACGCACACATCGCGTTCACCTTCCTCACCGGAGTAAGCAAGTTCTCCAAAGTCAGCTTGTTCTCCGGCCTCAACAATCTTAAGGACATCACCCTAGACTCACGCTATTCTGCCATTTGCGGCTATACCGAGGCCGACTTGGACGCGGTGTTTGCCCCGGAACTGCCCGGCTTAGACCGAGAAGAAATCCGGCGATGGTACAACGGCTACAACTGGCTGGGCGACGAACAGGTGTACAATCCCTTTGATGTCCTCCTGCTGTTCGACCGCCGCCAGTTTGGGGCCTACTGGTTCGAGACGGGTACGCCGACGTTTCTGCTCGATATGTTGTTGGAGCACGGGGTTAGTTCCCTCGCCTTGGACGACCTGCTCGGCAGCGAGGAGTTGTTATCCACTTTTGACGTGGACCACATTGCAACTGAGGCCCTGCTGTTCCAGACCGGCTACTTGACCATTCGCCGCACCGAGTCGCGCGGCGGAGAGCTATACTACCGGCTGGGCTACCCCAACCGGGAGGTCCAGCAGAGCCTGAACAAGAGCCTGCTGAATCACCTGACGGGCAACCCCGCACGCCAAGTCGAGCACAACGCCCGGCTATACGACCTGCTGCTAGTCAACGACTTCGACAGCTTGAAAACGCTGTTTGAGGCATTCTTTGCCAGCATCCCCTACCAGTGGCATACGAATAATGAGATTGCCAACTACGAGGGCTACTACGCCAGCGTGTTCTACTCGTACTTCGCGTCGCTGGGGCTGACTATCACAGTGGAGGACAGTAGCAGCAAAGGGCGTCTCGACATGGCGGTGGAGTTCAACGGGAACGTGTATCTGTTCGAGTTCAAGGTAGTGGAACAGGCGTCGGAGGGAGCGGCGCTGCGGCAGCTGCAGGCGCGGGACTACGCGGCCAAGTATCGCAGTCGAGGAGAGCTGATTTACCTAATCGGAGTGGAGTTTAGCCGACAGACCCGCACGTTGGCAGCTTTCGAGGCCGAGTATGTATGAGCACCCGTTGCGCTGCCGCCGCTGAGCCCTTATCGTAGCCCCCCATGTCCACCCCACCTCCCATCCAAACCACGACCGTCGGCTCTTATCCCATCCCGGACTGGCTCCAAGCCCTGCCCTCCGAGCAGAGCCTCGTCGATGCGACCCGCGTAGTATTCGACACCCAGCGCCAAGCCGGCATCGACCTGCCCACCGACGGCGAGCTGTACCGCTTCGACATCAACCACCCAGACACCAACGGCATGATCGAGTACTTCGTCCGGCCCATGGGTGGCATCCGTGCGGAATTTGGCCGCCGCGAAGCCGAGGAGTTCGCCGCCAAACAAAGCATGGGCTTCCGGGCCAAGCCCGCAGCCTTGGTGGAAGCCGAACTCGGCGCGGGCAGCCTCGACCTGCTCGCCGACTGCACCCGCGCCGCAGCCGTGGCCGGCGGCCCCTTCAAGTTCACCCTGACCAGCCCCTACATGCTGGCCCGCACCCTCCTCGATTACCACTACGGCGACTTTCCCGCGCTCCTGATGGCCGTTGCCCACGTCCTCGCCGACCAAGTCCGCGGCCTGCCCTGCGCCTGCGTCCAGATCGACGAGGCCAACATCCCCGGCAACCCAGCCGATGGCCCCCTCGCAGCCCGCGCCATCAACGCCGTCCTCGACAGCATCGACGCCGGCACCCAAAAGGCCGTCCACTTCTGCTTTGGCAACTACGGCGGCCAGACCATCCAGCAGGGCGAGTGGCGCGCCCTGATCGACTTTCTCAACGAGCTGCGCGCCGATCACTTAGTGCTCGAACTCGCCCACCGCCCAGAGAGCGACCTGAACGCCCTGCAACAAATCGACTCGCGCATCGGCCTCGGCATCGGCGTGATCGACATCAAGGTCAACCACATCGAGACAGCCGAAGAGGTCGCCCGCCGCATAGAAGACGCGGTCGCCGCCGCCGGACCCGACCGCATCCGCTTCATCCACCCAGACTGCGGCTTTTGGATGCTCAAACGCTCCATCGCCGACCGCAAAATTGCGGCATTGGCCGAAGGACGGGATCTGTACTTGGGGCTTTAGAAGCTGCGGCTCAATTAGCACTCGGCGCTGACTAAGGACATGGTCTTCCTCATCCGAGGGCACAGTCCGCCTTTAGCTTGCTTGCAACCGATGTTGCAAAAAATAGCCTTCATTTTTTCTATGGCTTGGGGCCTGCTGTCCTGCGATTTAGGTTCTAAGGCAGTGCAATTCGCGGATGTCACGGCCCAATCCGGGATCTCCTTTACCCATACCAGTGGCACTGCCGGGGAGTACTTTCTGCTAGAAACGACCGGAGCGGGCGGAGCCTTCTTCGACTATGACAACGATGGCGACTTGGATATTTACTTGGTCGATGGATTCGCTCTGCAAGGAATCCGCTCGGTTCCCATCAACCTCGTGTACCAAGAGCGCGATCACTACTGGGTGAGAAAGCCGAACCAAGATGAGGAGGCGCGTTCAAGAGACGCGGCACATTACGCAGTCGCTCTCTCACCTCCGCCCGACTCCACCGCCGTCCCGTCCCGCAATGTGCTGTACCAAAACAATGGCGACGGCACCTTTGCCGATACCGGCCAAGAGTCCAAGACGGGCGATACGGGCTATGGCATGGGATGCGCGGTCGCCGACTACGACAACGACGGCGATCAGGATCTCTACGTGACCAACTACGGGCCAAATGTGCTGTACCAGAACAATGGCGACGGCACCTTTGCCAATGCCACGGAGCAAGCGGCCGTGGGCGCATCCCAGTGGAGTACAAGTGTCGCTTTCCTAGACTACGACAACGACGGGGAACTCGATTTCTACGTGACGAACTACGTGGATTTCACCGTCGAGACCAACAAAGTATGCGGCGGATATGTGAGGACGAATTCCCAAGGCCACCGGGCCATCGTCGAGGCTACCCGTTCGTATTGCGCACCGCTGGAGTACGGAGGAGTGCCGGATATATTGTATCACAACAACGGGGATGGGACCTTTGCCGATGTCTCGGTCGCGACCGGGATCAATGATCCATCCGGCAAGGGATTGGGCGTGATCGCCTTGGACTACGATAGCGACGGGGATCAGGATTTGTTCGTCGCCAACGATGGGACGCCGAACTTTCTCTACCAGAACTTAGGGAATGGCAAGTTTGGCAACGCGGCCTTAGCAAAAGGTGTGGCCCTCAACGGGATCGGCGAGTCAGAGGCCGGCATGGGAGTGGATTTTGGGGATTACGACAACGACGGTGATTTTGATCTCTTTGTCACCAATTTTTCCTACGAGACCAATACCCTCTACCGCAATGAAGGGGTTTTCTTTAAGGACGTGACCGCGGTGGCTGGGCTGGCCGATCCGAGCCACCGCTTCCTCGGCTTTGGGACGAACTTCCTCGACTACGACAACGACGGCGACCTAGATCTATACGTAGCCAACGGCCATGTACTGGACAAGATTGCCCTGTTCCAGTCGGGGGTCGAGTACATGCAGGAACACCAACTCTTCCGCAACGACAACGGTGGGAGTTATACAGAGGCATCTGCGATCTCGGGCGAGTGGTTTTTGCACAAGCAAATCAGCCGTGGTGCCGCCTTCGGAGATTACGACGAGGACGGGGATGTGGATATCTTAGTCAACAATTGCGGCGGGGAGGCCAAACTAGTCCGCAATGACGGCGGCAATCGGGAGAATTGGCTGATGGTGCGGACCGTGGGAACCCACAGCAACCGGGACGGGATAGGTGCTAAGGTGCGGGTGGTGGCGAAAGGGCTGGAACAGATCCGTCAGGTGCGAAGCGGTTCCAGTTACCTGACGGCGAGCGATCCACGGCTCCACTTTGGTCTGGGCGCTAGGACAAAGGTCGATCTAGTAGAAGTGAGATGGCCCAGTGGTCTGGTACAGCGATTAGAACAGGTCTCAGTAAACGAAGTGCTAATCATCAAGGAAAAGGTCGATTCGCAATAGGGTTCGCACCTCAATACGCGATACTGAATTTACGTTGCCGTACAGCTCGGCGTTGGGTTTATTGGTATTGCAAAGTGCCCCTCGCTGATTGCGCCCAAACGACCTATGCCCATATCTATTCCCGAACATTACTTAGCTCCCAAATCCGCTACTCGCGAATCCTCCTCCGGTTTTACGATCAGAGCATTCATTATCGGAACCGCGCTGGCGTTCTTTATTGGTGTGGCAGCTCCGTACGGCAATATGATCATCCGCGGATCGTACATGGCGCTGAATATCAGCACTCCTATCGCCTTTTTTATTTTTTTTGTGCTAGTGGGAGGCGTAAATGTGGCGCTGCGCCTGCTGCGGGTGCGCTGGGCGCTACAGCCGGCCGAACTAGTGCTCATCTACATCATGATGATCATCGCCGCTACAGTCCCTACCAAGGGCTTTACCGAAGCCTGGCTTCCCAAAATCACGGGTCCTTACTACTACGCTACACCCGAGAACGATTGGGCCACGCTGGCCCATCCGCATATCAGAGACTGGCTGACGCCCCGCGACCCAGAGATGATCAAGTATTTTTTTGAGGGGCTTCCCGAAGGCATGGGAATCCCTTGGGGGGTTTGGCTCGAACCTCTTTTTCACTGGAGCTTGTTTTTCTTAGTCCTCTGCTTTGTGATGGTCTGCATATCGGTCATTCTGCATCGGCAATGGGCCAACAATGAGCGACTGATCTATCCTTTGATCCAGGTTCCCTTGGACATGATCAAAGAGGGTCCAAAAGGCTCTCTGGTAAATCCCTTTTTTAAGAACGCGGTAATGTGGGTGGGGTTTGCCATTCCCTTCTTCATCACCAGCGTAAATGGTTTCCACAACTATTATGAAACCCTCCCCACAATTGAACTAGCCACCACTTTCAGCGCCTTCCGCGAGACCATGTCAATACCCATCCACCTGAGCTTTTCCATGGTTGGGTTTTCGTATCTCATTAGTCTGGATATCGCCTTCGGGATCTGGTTGTTCTACCTGCTAGGCACGCTGGAGCAGGGGATATTTAACATCTTGGGGATCGCCAGTACGGAAAAGCTAGATATATTCGCTACGGCTTCGCCCATTATTGCGCATCAAGGCATGGGAGCCTTCATCGTCTTGGTGCTGGCGAGCCTGTGGGGCGCTCGAAGGCATCTGAAGGATGTATTTAACAAGGCGTTTGGGCGGAATTCGACCGTCGATGATTCCCAAGAGTTGCTGTCGTACCGCACCGCGGTGTTCGGCTTGATCGCCGGCTTGGGATTCATGGGGGTCTGGCTGTACAAAGGCGGCCTAGCCGCTTGGCTGATACCTATATTCCTCTTTGCCGTTTTCGTCCTCTTTATCGCGCTGACCCGAGTGGTTGCCGAGGCCGGCTTGGCCGCGGTGCGGGCCCCCCTAACACCCGTCTCATTTCTGATCTCTGGAGTCGGTTCATCGGCCATCGGTCCGGCCGGTCTGGTCTTCTTGGGGCTCAGCTTTTCCTGGGCAGTCAACTTCAGGACTTTTGTGATGGCCTCTGCCGCCAACGGGATGAAGCTGAGCGACGAAGTTGGCGCGGGACAGCGGAAAAGACCTCTGTTCTGGGCCATGATGCTGGCCGTAGTGGTCAGTCTGGTGGGTTCGACCTATATCATACTCGCCATGTGCTATAAGTATGGGGGCATCAATCTGGACCAGTGGTTTTTCGTTGGTGGAGCCTCGACTCCCTTTGATTTTGTGGTTCCGTATTTAACCACGCCTGTCGAGGCCAATCTAAGCGGCTGGTTGTGGACGGGCATAGGAGGAGGGATCATGAATATATTGATCGTCATCCGACAAAAATTACTCTGGTGGCCGTTTCATCCACTCGGGTTCTTGATCAGTACCACATGGATGGCGCAGTTCGTCTGGTTCAATGTATTTCTGGCATGGCTCGTAAAACTCTTGGTCCTGCGCTACGGAGGGGCGCGGTTGTACCAAGCTAGCCGGCCGTTTTTTCTAGGCTTGATCCTAGGGCACTTTACCGTTGCAGGAGTGTGGCTGATCGTAGATCACTTTACCGGCATGACGGACAATCAACTGATGTGGTTGTGAGTGAAGTCGCGGATGGAGCCATAAGCGTCCGGCACCAGAAGCGGCAGAAAAACTTGACATCTCTGATCTTATTTGTTATATCGCAACTTGCGAGAGTTACAAAACCAAAAAATATATAACTTGTTGATCTTCAGTAAGTTAGGAAAGTGGCGATTTCTGACAGGACAAAATCGCAAAAAGTGTCCGAACTATTGAACATGAGGGCCTCTTTTCGGCTTGTGATGAAAGGGAAATCGCGGCGGTTATCCACTCTGGTCGCAGGCCTTTTACTGGCCGGTCTTTGCGCCGCGTGCGGGTATAGGTACTACGCCGGGCCCTTGCAACCTCTCCCCGACGCCCAGCAACACACCGGCATGCAGGTCAGCGATGACGGGACGGTGCTGTTCGTTCAGGAGCGATTTGAAGTCGGAGTGCGTCCCCAGACGGACGCAGAACTAAACCGGTTATATCCTGCTTACTCCAAGGGCGGCATGGAGTCTATAAATCCCTACACCTACGGCGACTGGAAAGATCCCGAAACCGGCTCGACGCCGCAGCGCTTCACGATCTTCCTTTTAAAAGTTAAAAATTACAGCTATCCCAAAGTGCAAATCGACCCTTTGAAGATCTCGCTCATCGCTTCGAACGGCCGCGAATACCCAGCGCTAGATCCGCTCGAATTCGACGAGTACTATCGCCCGTATGCCACTGCTTATTCCGGGAATCTGTACGACCGCTACGAAGAGCGCAAAGACCTATTCGCCTCTTCTAGATATGCATCCGAACCCGTATTCAGCGGTCAAGAAGTCCAGGGGTTTCTGGTCTTTCCCGCCCTACACCCAGATGTGCAGGAACTGCGCCTCAAGCTCGAGGATGTGGCGATCAGATTCGACTTTCGCGGCGATCCGATAGAGGTGCTCGACCTCGAGTATCTTTTTTTTCGGGAAATCGGCCGGATTTATCCCGATGGGACGACGAAGATGTCTTCGGGATAATCGGCTTGTAACGAGAAGACCGACGCGTTAGGTAGTAGGCAGGCGTTTTTTGCGAGAAAGGAGGTGATTAAATGAGGTGAGTTTTCCCGGGCAAGTGTGGACGGGAAGATTGCTTGTTTTCGATTCTACAGCAGGAATGGATAGATCCTGCTGGTTTTGCAATTTTGTTTCCATATCGTCATTCCGAATTGAGGAGTCAATTCAATGAAAAAATTAGCAATGCCTTTCATGGCGCTGGCCCTGATAGCCATGCTATCGAGCAGTTCCTGGGGCCACAAGCCCGAGGGCGTAGAGTTCTTCGCGCCCCATATTCCGGATGAATTGATCCCGGAGATAGACGGAAATTCCGCCGACTGGACAAACTGGTTCCCCTCGGATCTGGTCATTACCCACGACATGCTGCTGTCGCGTGCTGGCAATGACCCACGGGACATCGCGGACGTCGATGTGAGTATGATGATCGCTTGGAACGAGACCACCCAGAAGCTCTACCTCGGTCTCGAAGCCTTCGACAATTTTATCCACCGCGATTCAGAAAACCAAGTGGATATATACACAGAAGATGGCTGGACCATCAGCACCGATCCCGACCACAGTGGCGGTTTCTTCCACGCCGGAGATTTGGATCAGAACGTGATGGGTACCCAAGGGCAACAGTGGGTAGTCCATCCGCCCGCGCAAGGACCGGCGACTATGTGGGTTTTCAATTTCGGTGAGAACTTCTTTGAGAAGATTGAGACTCGCGAGTGGGACGCTATGTGGTTTGGCCATCCGCCGTGGGGCCATCTCGGCGTAGGTCCGCCCGAGGCCGTGCCGGTTAACGAAGGGGATACCAACGTCACCTTGTTCTACGAGATAGCTTGGTCCCTGTTCGATCATCTCGATTACGACGGCCCCGACTCCAGTATTCCCCACGTATTCGAAGAAGAGCAGATCATCCACCTGAACATCCACTATCAGGATCACGACGAAAACGGCGATGATTGGGATTCCCAGTGGGGCCTGAACGACGAAACCCACGCGACCCGGGACGGGTCCGCAGCACCTGACTGGGTGATGGTGAAGGTCCCCATCGAAGCCACCACGGGCGTAGAGGGAGAAACTTGGGGGAGGATCAAAGCCTCTTTCCGCTAAAGACCTAGCGCTTTTTAGACTGGTCTTCAGATGGATTGAAGGGATGGGATTTTTCTCATCCCTTCAATCTATACAATGGGAGAACAGCCGTGAAGATCTACGCACTTGCCATCGCGGCGTTGACGAGCATCTGCGCTTTAGTCGCCTGCGAAGAAGTCGATCTTTCTACTGGGCCTTCGGGATCCACCGGCAGGACTGAACTAGTCAGATTCGACAACAAGTCGAACTTTGATCTCCAGATTACCATTGGCGCGTGCTTTCAGGATTTCGTCTTGGACGCTGGGCGCGAACGGACCATTGAATGCAATCCGACAGATGGCTCCGTAAGCTTTGACGTCGGCATCGTTCGAACAGATAGAGAAGACGCCAACTGGGCTGGCTCCGTTTCAAAGGGGCAGTCACTTCTCATCCTCACCAATCCCTGGCACGGCGGCTTCTTCACCGTAGAGGTTGAAGAATAAGCTAAGCGGGCGGATTCTCCGCCCAGCGGGAATGCGAAGCATGGAGCCGATTGGGCGAAAAGTCCTGCTGGTATCCACTTGGGTTTTGCTGGCACTGATCTCTGCCAAAAGCACCTATGGCGTGGAAGTTTTGGTCATCGGCAACGAGCAAACCCCCTGGGAAGCTATGGGTACCATGGAGAGCATTGATACCACTACGGATCCGGGGTGGATTCAGCCCCGCCGCACCGAAGCCACGGAAAATCTGAGCCTTGGTGCCCAAGGGAGGGGGGGAGGCATGTCCACTCCCCAACCATCTGTGCGCCAAGCCGGCAACCTCAACAACATGATAGACGGGGATGTAAACACGGTTTTTGACGGGAGCAAGGCCCGGCAAGTGGGAGGCAGGATGGATCTGGATCTGGGCTCGATTTTCGGCGGAGTCGAGAGAATTCGCTTCTATCCCAGCCCGACCTTCAGCGACAAGTTCCTGAAGGGGTACGAGGTGTACATCAACGATGGTAGCGCGGAAATGCAGGTTGGCGGGGTACTGCAGTGGGCACTAGTGGAAAAGGTCGAGAAAAACACCGACAGTACCGTGCAGGTGAGAATCCCGTCCCAGTACGTGCGCCATGTCCGAATTGTGTTCACCACGCCATTGCCCTGGGAAATTGCCGAGTTGGAGGTGTACAGCCGCGGCTTTGTGCCCCAGGCAAACTACACTTCACAGGTGATTGACTTGGGCGAACTGGCCAATTTTGGCCTGTTGAAGTGGGCCGCAGAAGAGCAACCTCGAGCCTCGGTGCAGATCTTTACCCGCACCGGAGCCACGCCCGATCCCCTTAAATACTACCAACTAAAAGAAAAAGGACTTGAAACCGAACGGATCGAGGTTTCCGAAGATGATTACAACAGCCTGAAAGAAGCCGAGCGGGAAAAAGCTCCAGACGCAGAGAACTGGAGTCCCTGGTCTCCGGTGTACACCCGTGCATCTGGAGAACAGGTGGTCTTCGCCGAACCTCGGCGCTACTTCCAATTCAAGTGTGATTTTGCCAGTGATTTTTTTACCCAAGGAGCGCGGCTCGACTCGCTGGCATTCGAGTTTTCCACCCCTCCAGTGGCGCGTTTCGTCTGGGGCGAGGTCGGCCCGTTAGAAGTCAACGCCGGAGAACCCACCCTATTTACCTATGTGGTGCGAGCCAAAGTCGAGGAAGGTGATACGGGATTCGACGCCTTGGAGATTGCTACTCCTTCTCGGGTCACAATTGAGGACCTGAAAATCGGTGGCGCATCGGTGGCGGATTTCACCCAAGAAATCGCAGACGACCGCATGGTGATCCGCTTCCCCAATCATCGGGTCGTGGATACCACTCCGGTAGAATTGAATTTTGAGGGGGCGGTTCTGGTGTACGGGACGCGTTTTACCGGCAAGGTCTTCGATACCCAGACAGCAGAATTGCCGCAACCCATTACCGCCGGGGATACGTCCCCGGATTTGCCCAACAACGACTTGGCAGTGGCCGTATCGCTCGGAGAGACCATTGTCGCAGGCGGGCGCATTGTCCCCAATCCGTTCACTCCCAACGGCGACGGCGTGAACGATCTGGCCTCCATCCACTACCAGATTCTCAAGTTGACCAAGGAGGTTCCGGTCACCGTATCGATCTACGATCTTTCGGGCCGGCTGGTCCGCGAGTTGTACTCGGGTACAGAAGTGAGCGGAATTTATGCCTTGGATTGGAACGGTCTGGATGACAGTGGGCAATTGGTAGTTCCGGGACTGTACCTCAGCCGCATATCAGTTGACGCCGATAGGGGCGCAGGAGACATGGTTGCACTCATTGCGGTGATCTACTGATCGCCTAACCAATTGAGGTGAGCGATATGATGCGATCGCATATATGGGCGAGTCTCGTGGCAATTGTCGTCCTTTCAACCGGCCTAGCCCACGCCGACACTATAGCATTCGGGTCCAAAGCCGATTGGGAGAAGTGGGGCTTTCCCGTCGGGACATTGGAACTGTCGAGGGATGGCGTCGTAAAGCCCAAATTCATCCAAAAGAATATCAATGCAAGTCTCAACGCCGGTGAGTTTGTCGTCGAGCGCGAGGGCAATAAACCGACCAAATGGGGAGGGATATCCGGTGTCGGCTCCAATCCCGCCCGAGCGGCCAATATCTTTGACGGCGAGGTGGACACTTGGTGGGCACCCAACCCGGATGACGATATGGATACCTGGTGGGTTGAACTCGACTTGGGCCGATTGGTTTCTGCTACCAAGATCGTGTTGAAATTTTCACCTCAGGGCGAGCCGTTCAAGATGTTCAAGGTCTATACCTCCACCGGCGAGGAAGCACTCTACTCTGGGTCGGGCAAAAAAGAGTACTTGGTCGTCGGACAGACCACTCAGCCGAATTTTGCCTACGAGTTGGAATATCCCTTGGGTCAGCTTGGCACAGCTCTCAGCACGGCAGCAGACCCTAGACAACTAGTCGGCTTTGTACTGATCCAAGTCACAGCCCCGTTCGGGGACGCGCGTCTAGGCGAAGTTGAAGTCCACACCCTCGGCGACAACGTAGTACTGGGCACGGTGGAGCGCGGCGGTCTGGCCATTCAGGCGAGTCCCGGCGGCGATCGCCGCATATTGACTAATAACGAGGTTCTGGACGGGCGCTTTGACACCTACTGGAACTCAAGTGCCGGGTTTCTCGACTGGACCGAGAAAGGCTGGGTCAACATGAACCTCGGGGCGCTGTTCTGGGTGGATACCATTCGGATTGTATCGGCCCGAGTACACCAAGGTTCCAGAGTAGACCCGCTGTTTGGCTACAAGCTATTCATCTCCGACGGCACCCTAGGGCCAACGGCCCAACTCGGCACGGAAAATGTCATGGGGAGTTTCGTGTGGGAAGAGGTGGGATCTCTCGATGATAACTCCGTGGGATTTCTCACGTTTGAAGATACTTTTTCTCCCCGCCCAGTACAACACATCTTCTTTTCACACAGAAACAACGTCAGGGACACGGGCACCTATGGACGCTTCAAAACCCTAGAGATCCAAGCCTATGGCGAAGGGTATATTCCAGGCGTGTCCATGACTTCGGGCTTACTCAACCTCGGTCGCTCCAAAAACATGTTGTCGATCGCGTGGGAAGCGGATATCCCGCCGGGAACTAAGCTAGAGATCAGCACGCGAACGGGCGATCAGTTGGGCGAGAAATTGCACTACTTCGACAAAAAGGGTAATGAACTTACCAAAGAAAAATGGGAGAGTCTGCCCAAATTCCGCAAAGAAGCCGACCCCGTAGTGGAGTTGGTTCCCGACCCCCAAACTTGGAGCCCGTGGAGCAAACCCTATGTCCATTCTGGGGACCCCTTTGCCTCTCCTAGTCCGCGTCAGTACCTAGAGATACGGGCCAGGCTTTTGAGCACGCTACCGGATCAGGCCGTTAGCTTGGACCGGATAGTGCTTTCTTTCGCTGATCCACTGGCCAAAACCCTGACCGCCGAGATCTGGCCGGATACAGCCATCGCGGCAAAGTCCCAGGAGTTCAAATACTTTATCCGTCCTTCGTTCGCGGCCAGAGACCTCGGCTTTGATCAGGTACTCATCAGGACTCCCGCCCAAGCTGAATTGATAGGGGTAAAAGTCGCCTCCGACCCGCTGGCGCTGGAAGACCTGTCCGTATATTCGACAGCAGATTCTCTGCTAATCCAGCTTCCCTCGACGATCAAGTCTGAGAAACTGGTAGAGGTCGAGTTCAAAAGCCAAGTTTTTCTGAACAGCACAGTATTCGAGGGACTGGTCGGTAATTCTTCCAGAAAATTGTGGCAGACCGTAGATCCCGGAGACGCCGACTCAGAGGCCATGAGCAACGTTCTAGTCGTAACCGTACCAGTCCAAGACCGACTAGTGGGCGATGTGCAGATTGCTCCGGCAATTATTACTCCCAATGGGGATGGTCTAAACGATCAGATGAACATTGACTTTTTGATATTCCAGATCGACCGCGCTCAGCCCATCACAGTAAAAGTGCACGATCTGTCTGGCAGAACTGTCAGGGAAGTGATGGCTCAGCGCGGTATTAGCGGCGCACACCGGGCCGTCTGGGATGGCACGGATGAAGCCGGAGTCCTCGTTCCACCCGGTCTCTACATATGTCGGGTCGAGGTAGAAGCTAGCCACGACGCCGCGGCTATTGTCCAGACCGTCGGGGTCGCCTTTTGACATACATATCGATAAGCTGCCTATCTGCAGTCTTGGCAGGGAGTTCACGATGACTATTCGATGCAGAGGTGCGTGGGGCTTGGTCCTCCTCTTCACTTGTCTGAGCACATCCACGGGAGACGCTCAGCGGTCGGTCCCGTCTAGTCCAGAGCCGGTAGTCGAAGCGCTGGATCCGACCTTGATGAAATGGTACCAGCGTCAGGAACTTTACTATCAGTATAGATGGTCGTGGTGGAAGTACAGCAATTACGCCAGAGAGCCGTACAAGCGTTACGTAGATGTGGGCTTAGAGGGTACTAGGTGGTACGATCTGTACGGGAAATACCTCACCAAAGGCTGGAAAATTTACGAATGGACCCAAGAAGTCCCCACCTCGTTCGGCAGCAATATTTTCAAGAGCGGCAGGTACGCCAATTGGTTCAACAATGTCGTGATTGGGCGGACCTCCCAAGGGCAGTACAACTTGGCGGTCACGCTAGGCGATGAGATCAGAACGACCCTGACGCCGCTGACGTTTTCAAAACCAGCTTTCAACGGTATCCAAGCGGATTTTCGCTCCGACAAATACGCCCTCACCTTCCTGAGTTCCAGAGTCAATTTTCCGACGCGAGGACAAAGTGTAGATGTTCCCGAAACTCGGATGACGGACTTTAACAACCTATTTGGCTTCAGGGGCACCGTCCAAGTCGGCGACTTCGTAAACCTAGGGGCCACCTACGTGAACTCTCATTTCAGCCGCACCTCTACGGATCTGCCGCTCAGCGGCTTTCAGGAAGGCCAGCTCACTTCGGTGCAAAACCAAGACGTCATCCGCTGGATCGCCATCCGCATCACCGATGATTCGCCCGAAGACGGGGAGGGGGGTGGAGTACTGTTCTCCGAACAGATATTCATCAATAGGGGCAATGAAATGGAACCCGCAGCCATTGAACCCCGCGTAGAGGGGGGATTGCCGGTGCGAGGCGCTTTGGCTGCGGATGGGGTCGAAGCCATCACCCTGACCTATGTGATTCCCGACCCCGAGTTAAAAAGAAAAATAGGATTTGAACTGGTGCTGGCCAACGATTACCGCGTCGAAACCACGTCGAACTTGCAGACCAATGCCCTCGGCGAGCCAGTCTTTTTGCCGGTCGTGCGAGCGGCTGGAAATGTCGACGACGGCTCGAACCAGCGAGTAGTCAAGTTCGATTACGGCCTGCCCACCGGAAACGAAATCATCGGATTTACACTAGAAGTACACGACCTGATGGGATTCACCGTGTGGGGCGAATTCGATATCAACAATCGCTGGCGGCGGTTCCCCAATATCAACTTTGAGCGTCACGCTCACGCTGCTACGCGTTCGGAGGCCTTTTTTCTCGCTGCACGCAAGGTCGCCTATCCCTGGTTTGGCTTTGGCGAAGTATTCAGCATCGACGAAGGATATTCCACCTCTATGTTCATCCTAGACCGGACCGGCGAGATCGACTATTCAAATGCGGAACGCAATCGCTACGAGTTCGTCGATGACAACGACGACCAAGACCGGTGGCCGGACTGGCAGCGGGCCAACCAGCCGCTTGAAGGGGAGGGCTTGGCTCGGGGCGGCCCCCCTGCCGGAGGCATCTTTCCCGGACTGGACGAAAACAACGATTTCATCTCGGATTTCAACCAGAACAACAATCTGCGGCCCGACTACGACGAACCCTTTTGGCGCTATGAGGTGGATCCCCCGGAGTTTCTATTTGGGATGGACCTAGATCACAACACCATTATTGATCGCTTTGAAGACGACGATGAGCCGGACTATCCCTACCAGCGGGATCACCGTGGGTACAATGGCTATGTGGGGCGGCGTCTCACCCCCGAAGCAAAAGTCCTGCTCGGATATGCCAAGGAATGGTTGTGGTCCGATGAACGAGAAAGCAACGATCTTTATGGCTTGGTGACCTTTGACAAAGATTATGCCAAGCTAGGCCGGTTGCAGATATTCGATAACCTGCGAATCGTCAAAGACAATCTCATCGACGACCAGCTCATCTGGACGCACCCGCCCGGTACATTCGGGGGAATACAAACCTTTCAGGATCGCCTAGTGGCGCAGGATGCGGTGATCAACACGGCCTTTCTGCGCTTTGATTACAAGGGGCTACCCAATTTCAATGTGACCAATAAGGTCAAGTACGAGATTTACAATCAGCAGGGCGAGAATTTCGCCAGGCCGCTCAGAACCGGAGGCGTGCTCGAGGAGTTGAAGGATTCCTACTTCCTCGGGATTGTCAATAAATGCGACTATGCCTTCTGGATCGGCGATTTCAAAATTCACCCCAAATTTAGGAGCTTGTACCGCCGCAGTACGGCCTTCATCAAAGGCGACGCAGACGTCCACAATCTAACTGAAATGGGTATCTTGACGGTCAGAACCCAACCCATGCCAAAGCTCTGGATCGAATTGGGTACCGAATTGGCCCAGTTCTACGACCTCGAGGAAGCACTGGGTAGCACAGGAGACTTTTTCGGCAGCGTCGTCACGTCGCAGGTTTCTATCAATAACAACTACCTCGGCTATGAGGTCATTATGAACATCGGGCACCAGTGGGAGAGAAGGAAGTTTGAAAACAGGGATTCTCCAGAGACCATCACCAGTGCTTTCATCGTGGTGTTCGCCGGGCTTGGCTCCAGTTAGGCGCAAGAGATGAACGTGAACAGGCGAAAATACAGCCTGTTGCTGCCGCTGGGCTGTGCCTTACTGCTCTTTGCAGAATCAGTTCTCGGAGCGGATAGATGGACGGTTGGAACCGCGGACCGCCCGTGGAGCGCCGCAGGTAGTTTTGAGGGGCTGGACGATACCGCAGAAGAGGGTTGGCTGCAACCCATCTTCGTGTCGAACCAAAATTTGTCCCTCAGTTCCATGGACAGGGGAGGGTGGATAAACTCCGATTTCCGCATAGGAGTGGAATTGTTGCCCAAGATCATCAACGGCGACCACAGTGCGGCTTTCCCGAATCTGTCCGACAGAAACGTAGAGCGCCGAGTGAACAAAGCCGATCTTCCCGTAACCCTGATCTTGGACCTCGGTGGGCCTTTCGGCGTGGACAGCCTCAGCTTCTATCCCCGAGCAGGGTTAGAACAAGCCTTTATGAGGGGATATCAAGTCTGGGTCCACGATGGGGTCGGTCTCGACGAACTCAAACTACCTCTGCGAGGACACTGGTTCAGTGTCGTAAAAGACTGGAAGCTGGTAGCGGAAAAGGCCCAGACGGACAACCCTTTCGCCCGCATAAAGCTCCCGTTGCAGGTGGTGCGCTACGTGGCCATCTCAGACACCATCAGTTTGCCCGATCCCACCTTGTGGGAGATTGACGAACTCGAGGTCTGGGGCAATGGCTACGCCCTTGTCGGGCACTATGAGTCAGACGTGATCGATCTGGGCGACCGGGCCAGTCTCGGGAACCTAACGTGGTCGGCTCTGAGTGATTCGGGCAGTGCTCTGCTAATCCGCACGCGCACCGGGCAAACAGAAGATCCTTTTGTATATAATCGTCTGACTGGCCTGGGGCTAGAAGGAGAACAACGAGTAACGCAAGCCCAGTACAAAAAACTCAGGCCGACGGAAAAGGGCTCCATCCAGCCCGATACCGAGAATTGGAGTGGCTGGTCGGCTCCCTATCCTTCCACCGGGAAGGAGCCCTTCATCGCTTTGGCTCCGGCACAGTACATTCAGTTCAGAATTGATTTTCAATCCTTCTCTCCGCTGTTCAGGAGCCGGATTGACTCTCTATCAGTGGAATTTTCCACGCCTTTATTCGGCCGGGAATTCATCGCCGAGTTGACGCCCCAACAAGTCGCTCCCGGAAAAAAGACGGCCTTCACCTATGCGGTGCGCGCCATCCTAGAGCCCGAGGATGGCGGCATTGACGGTCTGCAAGTAGCCACGCCTTTGCCAGCGGAAGTCAAGGAAGTCAGGATCAATGGCAATCCAGTCGAATACTCCGAGGACGTGGGGGCAGATGGTTTTGCGGTCTCGTTTCCAGAGAACCGGATAACTGAACACGCAACCTTGCTCGAAGTGGACTTTGACACCGAAGTACTGGTGTACGGCACGCGCTTCACCGGCAGAGTGTTCGATACCGAGAGGGAGGGCGATATACCGCAGATCATCGTACCGGGCGATGCCACGCCGGACATTGATACAAATGACCTGCTGGTGAAATGGGATCTGGACAGATCCCTGCTTGCATCTGTGGATATTTCGCAGCACCATCTAACACCCAACGGCGATGGAGTGAATGATTCGGTGGAAATATCCTACCGTCTGCTACAAGTCATCCGCTCCATTCAGGTATCTGTTGAGATCTTTGATCTTTCCGGCCAGCGGATTTGGCACCGGTCCGCAGAACAGGCCAACGGGCAATACGCTATATCCTGGCAGGGCCTTGACGACACCGGCCAGGTGGTGCCTCCAGGCCTGTACGTTTATCAACTAGTCGCCGATGCCGACCAGGGAAGCAACGTGTACGTAGGAACCCTAGCGGTCGTATATTAGAAAAATGCGAAGACTCAGTACGAGAAGTGGGTGGGGTCTGTACTCTCGCCTTTTTATTGTTAGTCTATTCACTGCGTGTACTACAACATCCGAGGAGCCTCCCCAAGCCGAACCAGGCGTAGTGGCGCGGATCGGCGATACGATCCTCCAAGCCGGCGAGTTGCGCGACTTCGCCATCTCCACTCCTCAGAACCTGCGTTCCAAGCAGGAGGGAACGGCCGCGCGACAGGACTATCTGCGCAGTTTGCTGGTCAAGCACCTGCTCTACCTAGAGGCCCAAGTCTGGGAATTGCAGGAATCGATGGAGGTCCAAAAGCGGGTTGCAGCGAGCTGGCACCAGCACCTCATCGAGATTTATCGCAACGAGCAGCCACCCATCCAAGTAGAAGTTGACGAGGAGGAGATTCGCGGGTATTTCGAGAAAAACGATCTAGGGCGGCAGCGCCAACTATCCGGCATCCTGGTCGAAGAAGAATCCCAAGCCCAAGAGGTGCTGGCAAAGCTCGCCGCTGGCGAAAGTTTCGAAGATCTGGCCAGACAATATTCCGTCCACAAGGGATCGGCCACCCAGGGTGGAGTATGGGGGTACATCTCGCGGCAGCAAGCCCGCCGCTTAAAAATTCCAGATGAGGTATTCCGCGAATTGCCGGTGGGTGTCCTGTCCGATATCCTGCCCATCAATAAACGCTACTTGGTAATGCGTTTTCTCCAAGACCAGCCCGGAAGCCTAGACGAACACCGGTCCCGCATCCGCTCCGTACTCCATGCAGGCAAGCTCAAAGAGGCCAAAAGAGAACAGGTCCGGTCTCTGGCCCGAGAGTTTGACTGGAAAATCGAATCCGCAGGGTTAGACCTGCTTCTGAAAAAAGCGGCCGCGTACCCTGCGGTGCATCGCCAGCATTTTTCGCCTAGGGAGGCGATCCAGCCCCTCTTCACCTACCAAGGCGATCAGGTGACCGTGGGAGAATACGTGGATGCGCTGTGGGAAGATGCTGGACGGGCACGCGCTGGCTGGGGGATGAAGGACAGCGCCGCAGTGGTTGCAGCCGCTGAACCCACAGTCATGGAGTCAGCCATTCTGCTGGCGGCGGCAAAGAGGGCGGGCATTCCCGAGCGACCAGCAGAACAAGATTGGCTAGAGCAAACGCGCTGGGAGTTCATGGTCCGGCAAGTCCGCAAGGAAGAAGTGGAGGACAAGGCCGCAGTCAGCGAAGAGGAGGCCAAGGAATTCTATCAGTCACGCGAGGATTTGTTTCGCAAATCCGACCAGTTCGATCTGATCGAAGTACTGGTCGAAACCCAAGAAAAGGCACAGGATCTTCTCGCAACATTGGAGCGAGGGGATGCAACCCTTCTCGACCTAGCTCAAGAACACACCATCCGCACCGAGTCGCAGGAAGAACCGGGCAAGGTACACCTGCACGGCCGCGATCGCTATGTCAATCCGCAACTCTACGAGGCCGTACAGGCAGCCGAAATGGAGGAAATCGTTGGCCCCGTCCAAGTCAAGGGTGGGTACAGCCTGTTCAAAGTACTCCGCCGCACACAAGGAGAACTCCCACCGTTTTCCAAAATGGCACGACGGGCGCACTCACTGCTGCGTCGGCAGAAAGAAGACCGGATATTCGAGGAATTAATTGACGAGTTGTTGGAGAAGTACCAGGACCGCATAACAATATACCAAGACGAGTTGGAAGCAGCTTTGCCCGACACCTTGATACAACGGCTGGCTGCTACAGAGGGAGACTAGAGGGATCCATACAAAAGGACAGAAACTACCTGTCCGCACACTCGTCGGGATTCTCTTCGCAATTTGACCGCTTTACCAACTGCCCTTTTTCCCACATATCCTGTCTTATTTTATTGCCCTGGACATCAAAGACTACAAAAATTCCATCGGGATTTCCGTCTGAGTAGGATCCCTCCCATTTTTTTTGCCCGTTTTCGTAGTAGGAGACAAGGGGCCCGTTTGTCTTTTTTGCTGATTCGTCGTAATGGGTCCAGATCCCACTCTCGCGGCCGTTTGTATAGAACCCTTCCAGCCATTTGTTCCCGTTGCTGTAGTAACTGATATAAGGGCCGTGCCATTGACCGTCTTTAAAGACTATGGATAATTCTATTTGCCCGTTTGCATAGTACTTGGTATAGGCCCCGTGGAACTGCCCCGCTTTATAGGTTCCTTCCGAACGTTTGGCTCCATCCTCATAATAGTCTGTAAAGGAGCCGTGGAGTTTACCTTCCCTATAGGTCTCTGCCGATTTTCTGGTCCCATCTTCAAAGTAATAGACAATTTTTCCATCTTTCTCGTTGTCCTTGTACATACCGTGTGCTTGCAGATTGCCGCTCGTATAATACGCTGTATAGGGGCCGTGTTTGATTAAC